>NZ_AP019700.1:2660000-3260000 GCF_006738645.1 Stella humosa
CCCTTCTCGGATGCCTGCAAGGCCGCGTGGATGGCGGGGCAGGTGCTGTCGATCACTGTCAGCCGGTCGGCCACGACGGCGGCCGTGAAGCGCGGCGCCGGGCCCTGCTCGCCCAGCGAGACGGCCGCGCATTCGATGGAGGCGACGGCGCCGGCGCCGATCAGCAAGTCGGCCTGGATGCCGCTGGTGGGCACGCAGAGCAGCCGCAGGTCGCGTACCGGCCGCCGCAGCAGCGCATGGGTCAGCGCCATCGGCACGTTGCTGTAGTCCGGCGGCAGCGCCACGAAGGCGCCGTCCGGGATTCGGTCGGCCAGATCGGCCAGGTCGATGAACTGGGTCGACGCCATGTCGCTGCCCTCGCTTCCAGGAGCTTTGCTTATTACCTGCGCTCGCGGCTGCCGCCAATCGTCGTCTCGAAGGCCGACAGGAAGGCGACCAGGTTCCGGCCGAGGTCGTCCACATGGTAGCCGCCCTCCTGCACCAGCACGGTCGGCCGGCCCAGGGCCGCGATCCGGCGCGCCATGGCGGCAAAACCGTCGGTCGAGATCTTCAGTACGCCCAGCGGGTCCTTCTCATAGGCATCGAAGCCGAGGGATATCAGGACCACGTCGGGGTCGAAGCGATTGATGGCGGCCAGCGCGCGGTCGAGCGCCGGCATGTAGTCGGCATCCGCCGTTCCGTGCGGCAGCGGCAGGTTGAGGGTGTAGCCGGCGCCGGCGCCGCCACCGCTCTCGCCGTGATAGCCGGCATAGTAGGGATAGAAGGTGCTGGGGTCGGCGTGCAGCGAGCAGAAGAACACGTCCTTGCGATCCCAGAAGATGCCCTGGGTGCCGTTGCCGTGATGGACGTCGATGTCGAGGATGGCGACACGGCCCGCCTTGCCGCGGGCATGCTGGGCCGCCACGGCGACGTTGTTGATGAAGCAGAAGCCCGCCGCCTGGTCTGCGAACGCATGGTGCCCGGGCGGGCGGCAGAGGGCATAGGCGACGGGCGACCCGCCCAGCACCAGCTCGGTCGCCTGCACCGCGGCATGCGCGCTGGCGAGCGAGGCGGGCCAGGTGCCGGCCACCATCGGCGCGCTGAGATCGCCGATATAGAAGCCGACTTGGCCCGCGATCCCTTCCGGCCGGGCGCGCATGTGGCGGCCGGGGTTGGAATGGGGATGGATCTCCGCGTTGGCGCCCGGCAGTTCCATCCAGCGCTGGTGCCCCGTCTCCAGGAATTCCAGATAGTCGACCGCGTGCACGGCTGCGACCGGGGCCATGCCCCAATCGTCGGGTGCGCTCACCTTGTGGCCGGCCGCGCGGGCGGCGGTCACCAGGTTCTCGGCCCGCGCCGTGGTCTCCGCCATCGGCGCGAAGTTGCCGCGCAGCAGGAACTCGCGCGGGGCGTGGCGCGCGTGGGTCTGGCTGTAGATCACGTCCATCGGGGTCAGGCCTTTTCCAGCCCGCACCAGTCGGCGATGAACAGCGTCATCGCCTGGGTCGTGCGGCGCAGCGATTCCAGGTTCACGCGCTCGTCGAAGCCGTGGATGTTCTCGGCCTGCGGGCCGTAGACCAGACCCGGGATGCCGGCATAGAGGCCGAAGAAGCGGGCGTCCGTCGTGCCGGTGCTGGTGATGCGGCCGAGATCGGCCTCGAACACGGCCTTGTGGGCGGCGTCCAGGGTGGCCTCGGCTTCCTCCGCACCCGCCAGCACATAGCCCTCGGCCTGGAACCCGTTCCACAGGATCTCGGGCGGGCTGTTGGCCAGGAAGGGGATGGCGCGCGCGGCATCGCGCAGGGTGGCCTCGATCTCGCGCCGCGCCTCCGCCAGGTCCTGGCCGGGATACGTGGCGACCCGTACGTCGAAGGTGCACCAGGCGGGCACGCTGGATGCCCAGTCGCCGCCCGCGATCTTGCCGACATTGAGATTGATCGGATGGTGCAGGTGGCCGAAATGCTCCACCTCGTGGCGCCGGTCGTTCCACCGCTCAGCCATGGCGTGGAGCGACGGGAAGAGGGCGTAGGCACTCTCGATCGCGTTGGCCCCGGTCGTCGCATAGGCGGCATGTACCGGGAAGCCGCGCAGCTTCACCTGGAACCAGATGACGCCGACCTGCGCGCGCAGCAGCCGCTCGCGCATCGGCTCGGGGATGAGGGCCGCATCGGCGCGATAACCCCGCGCCAGGCAGGCGAGCGCGCCGTTGCCGGTGCACTCCTCCTCGATCACCGACTGGAAATAGATGTCGCCGGTCGGCCGGTAGCCCGCCCGCCGGATGGCGTCGAAGGCGAACAGGGTCGAGCACAGGCCGGCCTTCATGTCGCCGGCACCGCGCCCGTACATCCAGCCGTCGGCCACCTTCGGCTCGAAGGGCGGGGTCGACCACATGTCGACGGGGCCGGTCGGCACCACGTCGATATGCCCGTTCAGGATGAGCGAGCGGCCCCGCGGATCGGGTGCGCGCCAGGCGCCGACCACCGTCATCGCATGGTCGTAGCTGACGGCCACGGGCGAGAAGCCGGGCAGGGTCTTGATCGTGTCGACGTCGATGCGCCAGGCATCGACCGCAAGCCGCCGCTCGCGCATGGCGGCCGCCATCAGGTCCTGCGCCGGCTGCTCCTCGCCGCGGACGGAGGGGGACCGCACGATGTCGGCGGTGAAGGCCGTCTGGTCGCCGAAGCCGGCGTCGACGGCGTCGCGCAGGGCGCGGGTCAGGTTCTGGTCGAGCATCACGCCGCCTCCAGGCCGCACCAGTCGGCGATGAAGAGCGCCATCGTCTGGGTCGTCCGCCGGATGGATTCGACCTCCACTTTCTCATCGAAGCCATGGACGCCCATCGCCCGCGGGCCATAGACGAGGGCCGGCATGGCGGCATAGAGGCCGAAAAAGCGGGCGTCCGTCGTGGCGGTGGTCGGCGTGCGCAGCAGCTTCTCGCCGAAGGCATGCTGGTGGGCGACGCCCAGCACCCGCTCGGCCTCGCTGCCCTCGGGCAGCACGTACCCTTCGGCCTGGAAGCCGTGGTAGTGGACCTCGGGCGGGTTGTTCGCAAGGAACGGCACCTTCTGGGCAGCGGCCCGGATGGTGTCCTCGATCTCCAGCCGCGCGGCGGCCAGGTCCTGGCCGGGATACACGGCGATGCGCACGTCGATGTCGCACCAGGCCGGCACGCTCGAGGCCCAGTCGCCGCCGGCGATCTTGCCGATGTTGATGTTGATGGGATGGTCCACGGTCTGGTAGGGCGGGAAGCTCGCCTTGTTGCCGTTCCAGCGGTCCTTCATGGCATGCAGGGCGCGGAAGATCGGGGCGGCCGCCTCGATCGCGTTGGCGCCGTCGCCGGCGACCGCGACATGCACCGGCCGGCCCTTCAGGCGCATCTGGAACCAGATGACGCCGATCTGGGCGCTCAGCACCGACTCGCCGCGCGGCTCGGGGATCAGCGCCGCGTCGGCGACGTAGCCGCGCCCGACGCAGGCGAGCGCGCCGTTGCCGGTGCATTCCTCCTCGATCACCGACTGCACGAAGACCTCGGCCGCCGGCACCCAGCCGCATCGCTTCAACGCGTCGAGCGCGGACAGGCAGGCGATGAGCCCCGCCTTCATGTCGCCCGAACCCCGGCCATAGAGCCAGCCGTCGGCAATGTAGGGCTCGTATGGCGGCCTGGTCCACATGTCGAGCGGGCCTTCCGGCACCACGTCGATATGGCCGTTCAGCACCAGAGACCGTCCCTTCTTCACCTGCGGCCGGTGGATGCCGACGACGTTGAGGGCATTCTCGTAGGACACGTTGACCGGCGAGAAGCCCTTCAGCCCCTTGATGTCCTCGATGTCGATGAGCCAGCGGTCGACTTCCAGCCCGCGCTCGCGCATGGAGCGCGCCATGAAGTCCTGGGCCGTGTGCTCGGCGCCGCGGATCGACGGATAGCGGACCAGCGCCGACGTGAAGTCGAGCTGCTCGTCTAACCCGCGGTCGACGGCATCGCGGATCGCGGTTTCCTGGACGGGTTCGGGCATGGCTCGCTCGGCTGCTGCGGGAGGGCGGCAGCCAGTATCGCCATCGCCGCCCGCCGCCGCAACGTCGGCGGGCGGCTACATGACATAGATCAGGATGCTGCCGTCCCCGCCGGTCATGGTGTCGGTCCAGTGGGTGCCGGTCCAGGGAGCGCCCGCCAGATCCTCGAACAGGATCGTCCCGCCGCCAACCTTGGACAACGACAGCACCCCGTCCGTGATGGCGATGCTGTCGAGCAGCTTGCCGTTCCTGGCCGCCAGGCCCGAGATGGCCAGCAAGTCGCCGGCCAGCCCGACGACGAAACCCTGGATGGTGTCGTCGGTCAGGTGAGCGACGGTGCCGAAAACCGTGTCGATCGCCTTGTCGTCGCCCGGCAGGATCCAGTCGCCCATGGCGTCACCCGACAGCCGATCGGCGCCGACGCCGCCCAGTAGCGTGTCCATGCCCTCGCCGCCATGGAGCGTGTCGTTGGCGGCGTCGCCGTCGACCAGGTCCCCCGCGGCACCGCCCTCGATGCGGTCGCTGCCGTCGCCACCCCACAGGCTGTCGCCGCCGGCCTCGCCATAGAGCGTGTCGCGGCCGGACCCGCCGACGGCGGTGTCGTTGCCGTTCCCGCCCCACAGCGCGTCGTCGTCGTTGCCGCCATAGAGCCGATCGTTGCCATTGCCGCCCTTCAGCGTGTCGTTGGCGTCCGCGGCAAAGACGGTGTCGTCGCCGTTTTTGCCGTCGAGGACGTTCTTGCCGGCCGTGCCCGCGGCCATGTCGGCACCGTTGCCGGTGGTCGCACCGGGAGAGCCCACGAACACGTCGAACGGTCGGGACAAACCGCTCTCGTACCCCCCGCCGTCGACGGCAAGGGCGGTGTAGACGTAGCCGCCGGGAGCGACGCCGGGGTCTTCCCAGGTCCAGCGTCCCTCCTCGTCGGCCTGGACCGTGTCCAGATCGACCCCGTCGCGCAGGATGTGGATGGTCGCCAACGCCTCGGCCGTGCCTTCCAGGCCGGGCGTCGTGTCCACCGTCAGGTGGTCGTCGGCCGAATCCGCGAGGTCGATGATGCGGGGCGGCGGCGGGGGCTGGGGCTCCAGGTAACGGACCTCGCCTTCGGCCGAATAGACGATGGCGAAGAACTGGTGCAGGCCGCTGTCGCTCGCCGCCGCGGCCGTGCCGCCGGGATCGAAGTCGACCGTGCCGGTGAACTGCCCGGCCACATATGTCCGGCCTTCAGCGTCGACCGCCACGGCGCGGGCATTCTCCTCGTCGGTCGAGTTGCCGGCATGACGCACCCAGCGGAGCTCGCCATCGCCGTCGTAGCTGGCCGCGAAGTGATCCGGACCGGTGGCGACCAGGACCGGCGACGCGCCGCCGAAATCGACCGTGCCGTCGAAGGTTCCCACGACCTGCACATTGCCGTCGCCATCGACGGCTACGGCATTGCCGTAGTCGCCGTCGCTGGAGGCGGCGGCGTGGCGGACCCAGGCGAGGCTGCCGGCGCCATCATACTTGGCGACAAAGAAATCCATCGCGTCGGCCACCAGCACCTGGGCGCCGTCGCCGGCCTCGAAGTCGACGGTGCCGTTGAAGCTGCCGACGACAAAGCTGTTGCCATCGTCGTCGACGGCCACGCCATAGCCATAGACCGACCCGCTCGACCCCGCATCGGCGCCAGCAGCCCAGACCAGGCTGCCATCCTCGTCGTAGCGGGCCAGGTAGTGGCTGCTGGTCCCGGATATCAGTTCCGCCGTCCCGGCGCCGGGATCGAAGTCGACCGTGCCCGAGAAGTAGCCCGTGGCGTAGCTGTGGCCCGTGCCGTCGACCGCCAGCCCATAGCCCGACACGCTGCCATCCGCGCCGGGGTCGACATGGGTCGCCCAGAGCAGCGCTCCGTCTGCGTCATACTTGGCAACGTAGTGGTCCTGGCCGCTGGCGGCATCGAGGTGGAAGACGCCGGTGCCCGGGTCAAAATCGACCGAGCCCGTGAAGAAGCCGGTGGTCAGGATGGCGCCGCCCGCGTCGACGACGACGGCCGTGGCGCCGCACCCGGTCGATCCCTCCGGATGGACGGCCCAGACGAAATCGCCGTTGGCGTCGAACTTGACGAGATAGTCCTCGATCCCGCTCGAATCCTGGAAGCTGGTGGCGTCCCCCGGGTCAAAGTCCACCGACCCGGTCAGGTTGCCGACGGCATAGCTGTTGCCGGTGGCATCTGCCGCCACCCCGGCGATCAGGAACATGCCGTTGGAATCGTCGTCGGCGCGGGCGACCCAGAGAAGCTCGCCGCCCACGTCGTAGCGGGCCAGGAAATGGCTGTTGTAGGGATGCTCGAACGTGATCGTCGATGGACCAGGATCGAAGGCTATGGTGCCCCAGAAGTCACCGGCGACGATGAATCCTTTGTCGCCGAGAATGGCGATCCCCGATCCATGGGATGCGCCCTGTCCCTGCCCAGCGATGACACCGATCGCCATGGTCCAGCCCCCCGGCCTGTGCGGACATATTCTTCTTGCGGTCGACTATGCGCGCCATGCGATCGGCCGTCCATCCAGGCGAATCCACGCGGCCGGCTTGCCCCCGCCCTGGCCATGCCGATAAGTAGTCGGGCGACCCCCTGCGGAGACGAGCGGCATGGAAAACCTGCGTATCGACGGCGAGCGCCTCTGGGCGTCGCTGATGGAGATGGGCCGGATCGGCGCCACGCCGAAGGGCGGCGTCTGCCGCCTGGCTGCGACCGACCTCGACCGGCAGGGCCGTGACCTGTTCGTGCGCTGGTGCGAGGAGGCGGGCTGCACCGTCGTGGTCGACCGCATCGGCAACATCTTCGCGCGCCGCCCGGGCCGCAACCCCGATGCGCCGGCCGTGATGACCGGCAGTCACCTCGACACCCAGCCGACCGGTGGCCGGTTTGACGGCGTCTATGGCGTGCTGGCCGGGCTGGAGGTGGTGCGCACGCTGAACGACGCCGACTACCAGACCGAGGCGCCGATCGAGATCGTGGTGTGGACCAACGAGGAGGGCTCGCGCTTCTCGCCAGCCATGGTGGGGTCGGGCATCTATGCCGGGGTGTGGGACCTGTCCTACGGGCTGGAGCGGCCGGACAACAACGAGCCCGGCAAGACGCTGGGCGGCGAGCTGGCGGCGATCGGCTATGCCGGGCCGGAGCCGGTCGGTGGGCGCCCGACCAAGGCCTATTTCGAGGCGCATATCGAGCAGGGCCCGATCCTGGAGGATGAGGAGAAGGTCATTGGCATCGTCACCGGCGCCCAGGGCCAGCGCTGGTACGAGATCACCGTCACCGGCCAGGAGGCCCATGCCGGGCCGACGCCGATGAAGAAGCGCCGCGACGCGCTGGTGGCTTCCGCTCGCATGATCGACGCCGTCAACCGCATCGGCATGGCCAACCAGCCCAACGCCTGCGCCACGGTCGGCTTCGTCCGCGTTTCGCCCAACTCGCGCAACACCATTCCGGGCCAGGTGTTCTTCACGGTCGACTTCCGCCACCCGGTCGACGCCGTCCTGACCAAGATGGACGAGGAACTTCGCGCCGCCTGTGCCACCTTCGCGGCCGAGACCGGGACGGAGGCCGAGGTAAAGGAGTTCTGGTACTTCCCGCCGACCCCGTTTGACGCCGACTGCGTCAACGCCGTGCGCGAGGCCGCCGCCCAGGCGCAGTTCCCGCACATGGACATCATCAGTGGCGCCGGCCACGACGCTGTCTACATGGCGCGGGTGGCACCGACCGGCATGATCTTCGTGCCCTGCGCCGACGGCATCAGCCACAACGAGGTCGAGGATGCCAAGCCGTCCGACATCGCGGCCGGCTGCGAGGTGCTGCTGCACGCCATGCTGCGGTCGGCGAACGGGTAGGCCAATCGCAGATCGATCGATCGGAGGGGTAGCGGCCTGCACCGGCGCGATCTAGGCTGGAACCCTCAGGATCATTCATCGGACAGGGAGCGGGTCCATGCTTCGGCAGGCCATCCTCGGACTTGCGGCAATGGTGGCGGTGTCGGCCCCGGCGATGGGGCAGGACGCCATCCGCATCGGCGAGATCAACAGCTATTCCGGCATGGCGGCCTTCACGGTGCCGTATCGCAACGGCTGGACGCTGGCGGTCGAGGAAGTGAACGCGGCCGGCGGCGTGCTTGGTCGCAAGATCGAGGTCGTCTCGCGCGACGACGCCGGCAAGCCCGAGGACGCGGTACGGCTGGCGGCCGAGCTCGTCACCAACGAGAAGGTGGCGGTCTTGGCCGGCACCTTCTTCTCCCACATCGGCCTGGCGGTCAGCGACTATGCCCGTCAGCACAAGGTGCTGTTCCTGGGCTCTGAGCCGCTGACCGACGCCATGACCTGGTCCAAGGGCCACCGCTACACCTTCCGCCTGCGGCCATCGACCTACATGCAGTCGGCGATGCTGGCGGAGGAGGCGGCCAAGCTGCCGGCCAAGCGCTGGGCCACCATCGCGCCCAACTACGAGTACGGCCAGTCGGCCGTCGCTGCCTTCAAGGAACTGCTGAAGGCCCGGCGCCCCGATGTGGAATTCGTGGCCGAGCAATGGCCGGCCCAGGGCAAGATCGACGCCGGCGCCACGGTGCAGGCGATCGCACTCGCCCGGCCCGACGCCATCTTCAACGTGACCTTCGGCCCCGACCTCGGTCGGCTGGTGCGCGAGGGCAATACGCGCGGCCTGTTCCGCAACCGCCCCGTGGTCAGCCTGCTGACGGGTGAGCCCGAATATCTCGACCCGCTGAAGGACGAGACGCCGGAGGGCTGGATCGTCACCGGCTACCCGTGGGAGGCGATCGAGACGCCCGAGCACAAGGCCTTCCGCGATGCCTATCGCAAGCGCTTCGACGACTATCCGCGGCTGGGCTCCGTCGTCGGCTACGGCATGGTGAAATCGATCGCGGCTGCCATCGCCAAGGCCGGCTCGACCGACACCGAGAAGATGGTCGACGCCATGCGCGGCCTGTCGCTGCCAAGCCCGTTCGGCCCGATGGAGTATCGCGCGATCGACCACCAGTCGACGCTGGGGGCCTATGTCGGCCGCACCACCGTGCGCGACGGCAAGGGGGTGATGGTCGACTGGCGCTATGCTGACGGCGCCAAGTATCTGCCTGACGACGCCACCGTGCGCAAACTGCGGCCGCAGGAGTAGCGGCCGCCGTCACAGCCGCGGCGGACGGGGGGACGCCCAGGCCTTGGACAATCTGATCGGCACGCTGCGCCTGCTGTGGGCGGAGCCGTCGTTTGCCCTGGCGCAGGCCCTGACCGGGCTGGCCGGCGCGTCGTCGCTGTTCCTGGTGTCGGCCGGGCTGACGATCGTCTTCGGGGTGACGCGGGTCGTCAACTTCGCGCATGGCTCGTTCTTCATGGTCGGCGCCTATGTCGCCGTCGACGCCATCGACCGGGTCGGCTTCTGGCCGGGCGTGGTCGTGGCCGCCCTGGCGGTGGGGGTGGTCGGCATCCTGGTCGAGGTGGCGATCCTGCGCCGGGTCTATCCCGCGCCCGAGCTGTTCCAGTTGCTCGCCACCTTTGGCCTGGTCCTGGTGATCCAGGACGCCACCCTGTGGCTGTGGGGGCCGGAGGATCGGATGGGCCCGCGGGCGCCCGGCCTGCGTGGCGCGGTCGAGATCTTCGGCCAGCCGGTGCCGCACTACGACCTGTTCCTGATCGCCGTCGGCCCGCTGGTGCTGGGCCTGCTCTGGCTGGTGTTCCGACGCACGCGGTGGGGCATCCTGGTGCGCGCGGCCACGGCCGACCGCGAGATGACAGCAGCACTCGGCGTCGACCAGCGGCGCCTTTTCACCGGCGTCTTTGCGCTGGGCGCGCTGCTGGCGGGACTGGGTGGCGCCTTGCAGGTGCCGCGTGAGGCGGCCAACCTGCACATGGACCTGAACGTCATCGCCGAGGCGTTCGTGGTGGTCGTCGTGGGCGGCATGGGCAGCATTGTCGGCGCCTACCTGGCGGCCGTGCTGATCGGCGTCGTCCATGCCTTCGGCGTGCTGCTGTTCCCCAAGCTGACCCTGGTTCTGGTCTTTCTGATCATGGCGGTCGTGCTGATCGTCCGGCCGGCCGGGCTGCTGGGCGAGGCCCCGGTGGCGACCGGCGGCGGGCACGGGACCGGCGAGCCGCCGCTGCGCCCGGCCGGCCGCGGGCTGCGCCTGGCTGGCGCCCTGCTGCTGGCGGCGCTGCTGCTGCTGCCGCTGGTCGGTGGCGGCTATGCGGTGGTCCTGGCGACCGACCTGCTCGCGCTCACCCTGTTCGCGGCCAGCCTGCATTTCCTGATGGGCGTGGGTGGCATGGTGTCGTTCGGCCATGCGGCCTATTTCGGCATCGGCGCCTATGGTGCGGCCCTGGCGGCCAAGTACCTGTCCGCGCCCATGGAACTGGCGCTGGCTTTCGCGCCACTGGCCGCAGGCCTGGCTGGGGTCGCCTTCGGCTGGCTGTGCGCCAGGGTATCGGGCGTCTACCTCGCCATGCTGTCGCTGGCCTTCGCGCAGATCGCCTGGTCGGTCGCGGTGCAATGGCTGGAGGTGACGGGCGGCGACAACGGCATCCTCGGCCTGTGGCCCAGCGCCTGGGCGGCGGGGCCCCTCGGCTACTATTACCTGTCCCTGGCGCTGTCGGCGGCCGGCGTCATGGCCATCCGCCACCTGGCGCACACGCCCTTCGGCCAGTCGCTGCGGGCGGGCCGCGATTCGCCGCGCCGGGCCGAGGCGCTGGGCATCTCGGTCGGGGCCCGGCAGTGGGCGGCGGTCGCCGTCGCCGGCAGCTTCGCCGGGCTGGCGGGCGCATTGTTCGCCTATGCCAAGGGCAGCGTCTTCCCCAGCTTCCTCTCCATCTCGCGCTCCGTCGACGGGCTGGTGATGGTGCTGCTGGGCGGCGTGCAGTCGCTGACGGGGCCGATCCTCGGCGCCTTCGCCTATGTCGGTCTCGCCGACCAGCTCGTCCGCGGGATGGAGCTGTGGCGGCTGGTGCTGGGCCTGGCCATCATCCTGCTGGCGGTGGTTTTCCGTGGCGGCCTGGCCGGAATCGGCCGCCGGGGCGAGGCGCCATGACGCTGCTGGCGGTGGACGATGTGGCCCGCTCGTTCGGCGCCGTGGCGGCGGTGGCCGGCGTTTCGCTGACGGTTGCGGCCGGCCAGCGCGTCGCCCTGATCGGGCCCAACGGGGCCGGCAAGACCACCTGCTTCAACATCATCAACGGCCAGCTTCGACCCGATCGCGGCCGTGTCCTGCTGGCGGACCAGGACGTGACCGGGATGGCGCCGCGCGGGCTGGCCCGCCGGGGCGTCGGCCGGACCTTCCAAATCTCGCAGACCTTCCCGTCGCTCACCGTGCGCGAAAACGTCCAGATGGCGCTGGCGGCCCACAGGGGGCAGAGCGCCGGTGTCGGCCGGGCGCTGCGCCACCATGATCCGGCCGCGGCCGACGCGGCGCTGGCCCAGGTCGGGCTGGCGGCCGACGGCGACCGCGGGGCCGGGGCGCTGGCCTATGGCGATGCCAAGCGGCTGGAACTGGCCATGGTGCTGGCCCAGGCACCGCGCCTGCTGCTGATGGACGAGCCCACCGCCGGCATGGCCGCCGACGAGCGCCACGCCCTGATGGACCTGGTGAGCGACCTGGCGCGCGGGCAGGGGATTGGCCTGCTGTTCACCGAGCACGACATGGACGTCGTGTTCGGCCATGCCGACCGCATCGTCGTGCTCGACCGTGGCCGGGTGATCGCCGCCGGGGAGCCCGATGCCGTCCGGCACGATGAGACAGTGCGCCGCGTCTATCTGGGGCTGGAGGCGGAGGCGTGAGCCGGCTCGTGCTGGACGGCGTGCGTGCCTTCTACGGCCAGGCCATGGCGCTGGACGGCGTGTCGCTGACCGCGGAGCGGGGGGAGGTGGTGGCCCTGCTCGGCCGCAACGGTGCCGGCAAGTCGACGACCTTGAAAGCGGTCATGGGACTGGTGCGGGTCGCCGCAGGCGGCATCCGCTTCGACAGCACCGATCTTGGTGCTCTCCCCAGCCATCGCCGGGCCCGGCTGGGCGTCGGCTACGTGCCCGAGGAACGGCGGATCTTCACCGAGCTGACCGTGACCGAAAACCTCGAGGTCGGTCGCCAGCCGCCGCGACCGGACGCGCCCACCTGGGACGAGGCACGGATCTGGCGCCTGTTCCCGCCGCTGGCCGAGCTGCGGCGCCGCCTGGGCGGGCGCCTCAGCGGCGGCGAGCAGCAGATGCTGGCCGTCGCCCGCACGCTGATGGGCAATCCCAGCCTGCTGCTGCTGGACGAGCCGTCAGAGGGCATCGCCCCCATCCTGGTGGCGGCGATGGCCGACGCCGTGCTGGCACTCAAGTCAGAAGGATTGACCATTCTTCTGTCCGAGCAGAATCTGCGGTTCGCCGCCCGGGTCGCCGATCGCGCCTACGTCCTGTCGCAGGGACGCATCGCCGCCGACGGGACCATGGCGGCCATTACTTCCGACCATGCGGCAATCGGCCGGCATCTCGGCACGGGATCATGAGGGTGGGCATCACATGACGGCTTTGGGGCAGGCGGTATCAGGGAAAGCCGGGGCAGGGCGGTCGGTCACGGTCGTGGGGGCCGGTATCGTCGGCGTCGGCACGGGCATCGCGCTGCAGCGTGCGGGCTTCACGGTGACGCTGGTCGATCGCCAGGATCCAGGCCGGGCCACTTCGTTCGGCAATGCCGGCATTCTTTCCGGCACCACGGCGATGCCGCTGGCGACCCCCGGCATCCTGAAGGAGGTGCCGAAGATGCTGCTCGACCCTCTGGGACCGCTGACCATCCGCTGGAGCTACCTGCCGAAGCTGGCCCCCTGGCTGATGCGCTTCGTGGGCAACGCCCAGCCGGCCAAGGTGGAGGAGCTGTCGAAGGCGATCGTCACCCTGTCGAAACCGACCGTCGCCGCCTGGATGGACCTGGCCGGGCATGCCGGCGCCGAAGACCTGATCGAGCGCAAGGGCTGGGTCGGCGTCTATGAAGGTCCGCAGGCTGCCAAGAAAGCGGCCTACGACGTGGAAGTGCGCGTGCGCCACGACATCCGGGCCGAGATGCTGACCGCCGACGAGGTGCGCCAGCTCGTGCCGGGGCTGGCCCGCACCGTCACCCATGGCGTTTTCCATCCCGATGCCGGCCACACGGTGAGCCCGATCCGCCTGACCGAGCGGTTGGTCGAGCATTTCCTGCGCTCGGGCGGCAAGTTCGTGCAGGCGACGGTACAGGACATCGGCTTCACCGACGGCCGGCCGGCGACGCTGGTCACCGACAAGGGGCCGATGCCGTTCGACAATATCGTGATCGCGGCCGGCGCCTGGTCCAAGCGGCTGGTGGCGCGCCTGGGCCACAATGTCCCGCTCGAGACCGAGCGCGGCTACCATGCGATGGTCGCCGATCCCGGCGTCGACCTGCGCCTGCCGGTGTCGTCCTCCGAAGGCAAGTTCTTCCTGACCCCGATGGCGGACGGCATCCGCGTCGCCGGCACGGTCGAGCTGGCCGGGCTGGATGCCGCCCCGAACTGGAAGCGCGCCGACGCGCTGCTGGAGAAGGGGCGCCGCCTGCTGCCCGGCATGAAGACCGACAAGGTCGAGCGCTGGCTGGGCTTCCGTCCGACCCTGCCGGACTCCCTGCCGGTGATCGGGCCGTCGCCCAAGTACGGCAATGTCTTCTTCGCCTTCGGCCACCACCATCTGGGCCTGACCCAGTCGGCGATGACCGGCCGCCTCATCTCGCAACTGATGACGGGCAACCGCCCGGAAATCGACATCCACCCCTATCGGGTCGACCGCTTCTGAAAGCGGTCGACCGCCGGGGCGGGCGGCCCGATCCCTAGATGATGTAGATCAGGATCGAGCCGTCCGAACCGAGCATGGTGTCGGTGTAGTGGGTGCCGCCCGGCTCCATGTCCTCGAAGCGGATCTCGCCGCCACCCAGCTTGCTCAATGACAGCACGCCGTCGGTGATGGCCAGGCTGTCGAGCAGCTTGCTGTTCTTGGACGCCACGCCGGATATCGCGATCACGTCGGCGTCCTTGCCGGTGCCGGCCACGAAGTGGGCGATGGTGTCGCCCGACAGGTCGGCCACCGTGCCGTACACCGTGTCGCGGGTATCGACCATCTCGTCCAGGTCGATATAGTCGCCGCCGGCATCGCCCTGGAGACGGTCGGCACCCTCGCCGCCGGCGATCTTGTCGTTGTCGGCACCACCAAGGATCGTATCGGCCGCGGCATCGCCATAGAGCGTGTCGGTGCCGGAACCGCCCTCGATGCGGTCGCCGCCATTGCCGCCATAGGCGAGGTCGTTGCCGTTCTCGCCATAGAGTGTGTCGACGTCGGCGCCGCCGCTCAGCGTGTCGCCGCCGTTGCCGCCCCACAGCGCATCGCGGTCGCTGCCGCCATCCAGCAGGTCGTTGCCGTTGCCGCCCCGCAGCGTGTCCTTGCCGTCGCCGCCGAAGAGGACGTCGTTGCCGTTCTTGCCGTCGATGGAGTTCGACTTGCCATCGGCGACGACGATGTCGTTGCCCTCGGTGATGCCGCCGCCGGTCTCGATCCAGATCGTCGTCTGCCCGTCGTCGAAGACCGCCTCGACCGTGCCCCCGACCGAGGTGTTGCTGTACAGCAAGGTCAGCTTGTTGCCGTCCTTGAAGTCCAGCACGCCGGCAGCGAGCTTGTTGCCGTCCAGGCCCGAGTAGTTGCCGTCGACGACGATGAAGTCCGACCCGTCCATGGTCCCCGGAAGGAAGTCCGTGACGGTGTCCTGGTGCAGGTCGGCAGCACTGCCGACAATGCGATCGGCATCGTCGCCGGTGTTGGTCACGTCCTTGCCGCCGCCGGGTGCCAGCGTGTCGTGGCCCTGGCCGCCATAGAGCGTGTCGGCATCCGCGTCGCCCGACAGAAGGTCGTCGTCGGCCCCGCCATAGAGCCGGTCCGTGCCGTTGCCGCCGTAGAGATCGTCCGCGCCGTTGCCGCCATAGAGCAGGTCGTTGCCCTGGCCGCCCTGCAGCTCGTCGTCGCCGTCGGCACCGTCGAGCGTGTCGACGCCGTTGCCGCCGGCGATCGTCTCGTCATCCTCGCTGCCGCCGATCCGGTCGTTGCCGTCGCCGCCGGAGAACTGGTCGTCACCGCTCTCGTCACCGCTCAGGGTCACCTTGTCGTTGCCGCCGAGCGCGTCGGAGACGTTGCCGTAGAGCTCGAAGTCGACCTCCCGCAGGTCGACGCTGTCGGCACTCTCGGTGAAGAGCGGGGCCGAGATGGTGAAGTGGGTGCGTCCTGCGATCTCTGTTCGCGTCCACTCGACGCCGCTGGTGCCGGCGACGTAGAGGTCGCCGTCGCCGTCGCCGTCGACATCAAGGAAGTCGTTGCCGGGGGCAAAGATGCTGCGCGTGTCGCTACCCAGGATGGTGTCGAGCACGATCCGGTCGACGTCGCTGCCGCCCACCACCGTGTCGAAGTCGGTAACGGAATCGCCCGTCAGGTCGGCCAGGGAGCCAATCGCGGTGTCGCTGCCGAGACCCAGGTCGTAGCGGTCGTTGCCGCCGCCGCCACCCAGATAATCGTCGCCATTGCCTCCGCCGAGCGTGTCGGCGCCATTGCCGCCGTAGAGGTCGTCGTCGCCTGCATCGCCATAGAGCAGCCCGTCGCCATCGCCACCATGGAGCTGGTCATCGCCGTTGCCGCCCGAGAGCTGGTCGAAGCCGCCATCGCCATAGAGCAGGTCGTTGCCGTCGGCGCCATAAAGCGTGTCGAAGCCCTGGCCGCCAGCGATGGTTTCCGCGTTCCCGCTGCCGAGGATGAGGTCGGCGCCGTTGCCGCCGACGAAGTCGTCGTCGCGGCTCTGGCCGCCGGACAGGGTGACGCTGTCGTCACCCCCCAGCGCGTCGGAGACGTTGTTGTAGCTGTCGAAGTCGACGGTATCGAGGTCGACGCTGTCGGCGCCCTCGGTGAAGATGGTCGGGTTGATGGTGAAGCGGGTATAGCCGCCGACCGTTTCGCGCTCCCATTCCACCCCATTGGACCCGGCGACGTAGAGATCGCCGGAGCCATTGCCGTCGACATCGAGGAAGTCGTTGCTCGAAGTGAAGAAGCTGCGGCTGTCGCTGCCCTCGATCGTATCGAGCACGACCGCGTCGCCCGCAGCACCGGTCGTGTCGAAATCGAAGATCGTATCGCCGTCCAACGTCCCGAAGCTGCCGAAGCCATCGACGCTGTCACCATCGACGCTGTCACCGGCAAACTCGGCGAGGCTGCCTAAGAAGCTGTCCGCGCCATTGCCGCCGAACAGATAGTCACTCCAGCCACCGCCACGCAGCAGATCGTTGCCCTCGCCCCCATGGAGGTGGTCGCCGGCGGCGGCGCCGTAGAGCACGTCGTTGCCATCGCCGCCATAAAGCTCGTCCTGGAGATTGCCGCCGTGCAGCGCGTCGCTGCCATTGCCGCCAAGGATGCTGTCGAAGCCGTTGCCGCCGGTGATGGTCTCGTCGTTCTCGCTGCCGAAGATCAGGTCGTTGCCCTGGCCGCCGGCGAAGCTGTCGTCGCGGCTCTCGTCGCCAGACAGGGTGACGCTGTCGTTGCCGCCAAGTGCGTCGGAGACGTTGCCATAGCTGTCGAAGTCAACGGTATCCAGGTCGACGCTGTCGGCGCCCTCGGTGAAGAGCGCGGCCTGGGCCGTGAAGCGGGTGTAACCGCCTATCGTCTCGCGCTCCCATTCCACGCCATTGGAGCCGGCGACGTAGACGTCGCCCGTGCCGTCGCCGTCGACGTCGAGGAAATCATTGCTGGAGGTGAAGTAGCCGCGGCTGTCGCTGCCCGGGATCGTGTCGAGCACGATGGCGTCGCCATCACTGCCCGTGGTGTCGAAGTCGTAGACCGAGTCCGTGGTCAGGTCCGACTGGCCACCGAAGAAGCTGTCGGCGCCATTGCCGCCATAGAGGTGGTCGTTGCCCTCGCCACCGCCGAGGAAGTCATTGCCGTTGCCGCCGTAGAGGCTGTCGCCGGCATCGCCGCCATAGAGGAGATCGGCGCTGTCCTGGCCGTCGAGAAGATCGCTGCCGTTGCCGCCGAAGAGCTGATCGATCCCGTTCCCGCCGTAGAGCGTGTCGAGATCCCCGTCGCCATGCAGTTCGTCGTCGCCGTCCTCGCCATAGAGCAGGTCGTTGCCGTTGCCGCCATAGGCCGTATCGCCGACATCGCCGCCAGTCAGCGTATAGGTGCCCCCGGTAATGCTGTCGGCGCCGTCATCGCCGTAAAGAAGATCGGCACCGTTGCCGCCGACCAGCGCGTCGTTGCCGCCATTGCCCCGGACGGTGTCGTCGTCGTCCCCGCCATAGAGGAGGTCGATGCCCGTGCCGCCATAGACGGAATCGTTGCCGTTGCCGCCGAAAAGCTCGTTGAAGTCCTGCAGCCCGGCATCGAGCGTGTCGGTGCCATCGTCGCCATAGAGGGTATCGGTCCCGTTGCCGCCGCTCAGGTAGTCATCGCCGTTGCCACCGCCGAGATAGTCGTTGCCGTTGCCGCCATGGAGGGCATCGATGCCGCTTCCGCCGTAGAGATGGTCGGTACCGTCCTCGCCATAGACGAGATCATTACCTTCGCCGCCATCGAGCAGGTCGTTGCCGACGCCGCCGAAGATAGTGTCGGCATCCTGCCCGCCGCCGATCGTCTCGGCCTGCTTGGTGCCGACGATCAGGTCGTTGCCGTTGCCGCCGAAGAAGTCGTTGTCGACCGTGGCGTTGCCCGACAGCGTGACGCGATCGTCGCCGCCCAGGGCGTCGGCGTCGAAATTGACACTGTCGAAGCTGACCGTATCGAGATTGACGGTGTCAGCGCCCTCGGTGAAGACCTTCGGGGCCATGGAGAAATAGGTGCTGGCGAATGTCGCCTCGTACTTGCGCTGCCAGAGTTGCCCCTGGCCGCCCTCGACGAAGATGTCGCCGATACTGTCGCCGTTCAGATCGAGGGAATCGCTGGCCAGCGTGAAGACGCTGTCGCCATAGTTTCCGAGCACGGCGATGACATCGTAGTCATCCCCGTAGACGGCGTTGAAGCCGAATATGGAATCGCCGGTCAGGTCCGGAACGGTGAACCCAAAGATGGCGTCGTTCCCGGCGCCGCCATAATAGAGGTCCAGTCCGCCATCACCGCGCAGCGCGTCGGCACCGTTGCCGCCGTACAGGGTGTCCGCCCCGGCATCACCCACCAGACTGTCGGCAGCATTGCCGCCATGGATGGCGTCGTTGCCGACGCCGCCATAGAGGATGTCGGAATCCTCATCGCCGTAGATCAGGTCGGTGCCGTTGCCGCCATAAATGACGTCGACGCCGTTGCCGCCATGGAGCGTGTCGTCGCCGAAGAACCCGAGCGAATCCGCGCGGCCGTCGCCGTAGAGCCGGTCGTTGCCGTTGCCGCCGAAGATCTGATCGCTGCCGTTGCCGCCATCGAGCGTGTCGCCGCCTTCGCCACCGTCCAGATAGTCCTGGCCTTCACCGCCGTAGAGATAGTCGCTGCCGATGCCGGCATAGAGGTAGTCGGCGTCGCTGCCACCATCGACGCTGTCGTTGCCGTTGCCACCATCCAGGGAATCGCTGCCGTTGCCGCCATAGAGGTAGTCGTTGCCGTTGCCACCGCCGATGGTGTCGTTGCCGTCCTCGCCGAATATGGAGTCCGCGGCAGGGCTGCTATCCGCGCCGTAAAAATCGTCGCCACCACCCAGACTGACCGCTGCCATCCGCTCGCCCCCCGACGAAGATGGATTACGGTAGCCTACTCAACCATTGCGCTACTACGAGTCTTTGAAGCCCTTAGCCCAATTTGCACGATTTTTGCTTGCAGATAAGCTGGGCCGTTCATTCGCAAATCTTCGTCATGTGCGCCGACGGCCCGGATCCCCGCTGGAAAAGCGCGCGGCATGAAGGCATCCGACCAATGCAACCTCTGTTCGATCAGAGCTGTTGGCCGGCGCATTCCTGAAACGAACGCCGGCCAACGGTCCGATGCAACCGCTACACGATGTAGATCAGGATCGCGCCGTCGGAGCCCAGCATGGTGTCGGTATAGTGGCCCGGCTCGATATCCTCGAAGCGGATCTCGCCGCCGCCCAGCTTGCTGAGTGACAGCACGCCGTCGGTTATGGCCAGGCTGTCCAGCAGCTTGCTGTTCTTCGACGCCACGCCCGTGATCGCGATCACGTCGGAGACCGATCCCGTGCCGGTGATGAAGTGGGCGATGGTGTCGCCCGACAGGTCGGCCACCGTACCGAACACCGTGTCGCGGGTGTCGACCATCTCGTCCAGGTCGATGTAGTCGCCGCCGGCATCGCCCTGAAGCCGGTCGGCACCCTCGCCGCCGGCGATCTTGTCGCTGTCGGCGCCGCCCAGGATCGTGTCGGCCGCGGCATCGCCATGCAGCGTATCGCCGCCGGAGCCGCCCTCGATCCGGTCGCCGCCATTGCCGCCATAGGCGAGGTCGTTGCCGTTGTCGCCATAGAGCGTGTCGACATCAGCGCCGCCGGTCAGCGTGTCGCCGCCATTGCCGCCCCACAGCGCGTCGCGGTCGCTGCCGCCATCCAGCAGGTCGTTGCCGTTGCCGCCCTTCAGCGTGTCCTTGCCGTCGCCACCGAAGAGAACGTCGTTGCCGTTCTTGCCGTCGATCGAGTTCGACTTGCCGTCGGCGACGACCACGTCGTTGCCGTCCGTGGACGCCACGCCGCTCTCGATCCAGATGGTCGTCTGGCCGTCGTCGAAGACCGCCTCGACCGTTCCTCCGACCGATGCGTTGCCGTACAGCAAGGTCAGCTTGTTGCCGTCCTTGAAGTCGAGCACGCCGCCGGCGAGCTTGTTGCCGTCGAGGCCGGAATAGTCGCCGTCGACGACGATGAAGTCCGACCCGTCCGCCGTCCCCGGCATGAAGTCGGTGACGGTGTCCTGGTGTAGTTCGGCCGCCGTGCCGAAGATCATGTCGGCATCGTCGCCGGTGTTGATCACGTCCTTGCCGCCGCCGGGTGCCAGCGTGTCGTGGCCCTGGCCGCCATAAAGCGTGTCGGCATCCGCGTCGCCCGACAGCAGGTCGTCGTCGGCCCCGCCATAAAGCCGGTCCGTGCCGTTGCCGCCGTAGAGATCGTCCGCGCCGTTGCCGCCATAGAGCAGGTCGTTGCCCTGGCCGCCCTGCAGCTCGTCGTCGCCGTCGGCACCGTCGAGCGTGTCGACGCCGTTGCCGCCGGCGATCGTCTCGTCATCCTCGCTGCCGCCGATCCGGTCGTTGCCGTCGCCGCCGGAGAACTGGTCGTCACCGCTCTCGTCACCGCTCAGGGTCACCTTGTCGTTGCCGCCGAGCGCGTCGGAGACGTTGCCGTAGAGCTCGAAGTCGACCTCCCGCAGGTCGACGCTGTCGGCACTCTCGGTGAAGAGCGGGGCCGAGATGGTGAAGTGGGTGCGTCCTGCGATCTCTGTTCGCGTCCACTCGACGCCGCTGGTGCCGGCGACGTAGAGGTCGCCGTCGCCGTCGCCGTCGACATCAAGGAAGTCGTTGCCGGGGGCAAAGATGCTGCGCGTGTCGCTGCCCAGGATGGTGTCGAGCACGATCCGGTCGACGTCGCTGCCGCCCACCACCGTGTCGAAGTCGGTGACGGAATCGCCCGTCAGGTCGGCCAGGGAGCCAATCGCGGTGTCGCTGCCGAGACCCATTTCGTAGCGGTCGTTGCCGCCGCCGCCGCCCAGATAGTCGTTGCCGTTGCCGCCGTCGAGCGTGTCCAGGCCATTGCCGCCATACAGGTCGTCGTCGCCGGCCTCGCCATAGAGCAGGCCGTTGCCGTCGCCGCCATGGAGCTGGTCGTTGCCGTTGCCGCCGTGCAGGACGTCATAGTCCAGGTCGCCATACAGCAGGTCGCTGCCGTCGTTGCCATAGAGCGTGTCGGAATGCTGGCCGCCAAAGACCGTCTCGTCGTCGTCGCTGCCCTGGATCAGATCGTTGCCCAGGCCGCCGGTGAAGCTGTCGTCGCGGCTCTCGTCGCCCGAAAGCGTGACCCGATCGTTGCCGCCGAGCGCGTCGGAAACGTTGCCATAGCTGTCGAAGTCGACGGTATCGAGGTCGACGCTGTCACCGCCCTCGGTGAAGAGCGCGGCCTGGGCGGTGAAGCGGGTATAGACCCCGAACGTCTCGCGTTCCCACTCCACGCCGTTGGAGCCGGTGACGAAAACATCCCCGGTGCCGTCACCGTTCAGGTCGAGGAAGTCGTTGCCGGAGATGAAGTAACTGCGGCTGTCGGAACCTAGGACCGTATCGAGCACGACGAGATCGCCATCGGCGCCCGTCAGGTCGAAGTCATTGATGGTGTCGCCTACGGAATCCGCGGCGAACTCCGCGAGGCTGCCAAAGAAGCTGTCGGCGCCGTTGCCGCCGAACAACTGATCGACACTGTCGCCACCCGACAGCCAGTCATCGCCCTCGCCACCGTAGATGACCTCCTCGTCGTCGCTGCCGAAGATCGTGTCATCGCCGTTGCCGCCACTGAACGTGTCGTCCCCGGATGCGCTGTCGGCACCGTTGAGCGTGACCTGGTCGTTGCCATCCAGCGCATCGGAGACATTGCTGTAGGCATCGAGATCGAACGCGGTCAGGTCGACGGTATCGGCGTCGTCGGTGAACAGCGGCGCCGCAAGGGTGAAGTGCGTGGTGGCCCCGACCACCTGACGTCGCCATTCCAGCCCCTGGCTGCCCGATACGAGGATATCGCCGTCGGAGTCCCCGTCCAGGTCCAGGTAGTCGTCGGTGGCGACGAAGAACTCGCGCGTGTCGACGCCGATGACGGTATCGAGCACTACATGGTCGGTGTCGCCGCCCGAGGCCGTGTCGAAGTCGCCGATCGAATCGCCGTTCAGCGCATCGTAGGATCCGAAGGCGGTATCGCTGCCTTCGCCCAGTTCCAGCCGGTCCAGCCCGTTCCCGCCGGCCACCAGGTCGCTTCCCTGGTCGCCAAACACCGTGTCTTCAGCGTCGCCGCCGTAGAGAAGATCGTTGCCCTCGCCGCCATAGGCGAGGTCGGTGCCGGTACCGCCCCAGACCTCGTCGCCGCCATTGCCGCCGAAGATCGTGTCGAGGTTGGCGTCGCCATAGAGGAGATCGGCATCCTCCTCGCCATAGAGCAGGTCGTTGTTCGACCCGCCATAGACGATGTCGGCGCCGTCGCCGGCCCAGATGCTGTCGTTGTTGCCGTCGCCCAGGATCCGGTCGCTGCCGTTGCCGCCCGACAGGCTGTCGTTGTTGCTGCCGCCGGCCATCGTGTCGTCGCCATCCTCGCCCAGGAGGATGTCGTTGTTGGTGCCGCCATCGAGATAGTCGGCGCCGTTGCCGCCATAGGCGAAGTCGGCCGCATTGCCGCCATAGAGGGAGTCGCCGTCGTCGCCGCCATAGAGCGTGTCGGCGCCGTTCTCGCCATAGATCAGATCCAGGCCCTGGCCGCCGACGATCCTGTCCTCATCATCGCCGCCGTAGAGCGTGTCGCCATCGTCGCCGCCATAGATCAGGTCCTGGCTGCCATAGCCGAAGAGGCGGTCGCCGCCGGCACCGCCGCGCATTGTGTCAGTCGACTGCCCGCCATAGACGAGGTCGTTGCCGCCGCCGCCATCGAGCTGCCCGGAGGCATTCTCGCCCAGCAGCGTGTCGTCGCCCTCGTCACCGTTCAGTGTGTCCTGGGTTTCACCGCCATAGATCAGGTCGTTGCCGGCGCCGCCATCGGCTTGGTTGCTGCCATTGTCGGCAAACAGCGTGTCGTGGCCGTTGCCGCCAGACAGCGTATCGTTGGTATTCGATCCATAGATGAGGTCGTTGTCGTCGTCGCCAGAGAGCCAGACACTCGCGGCATTGCTGCCATTCAGCGTGTCGTTACCCTGGCCGCCGAACATCGTGGCGGAGTCGTACTCTTCGATCAGGACATCGTCGCCGTCACCGCCATAGACAAGGTCGTCGTTCGAGCTGCCGCGCAGCGTATCGGCGCCGTTGCCGCCGTGGAGCGTATCGTTCTGCGACCCGCCATCGAGGCTGTCGTTGCCGTTACTGCCGTAGAGCAGGTCGTCCTGAGAATCGCCGAACAGCAGGTCATCGTCGTCTTCGCCGAAAAGCGTGTCGCTTTCGGACTCGCCGTGCACGTTGTCGCTGCCTTGGCCGCCATAGAACAGGTCGGCGCCCTGGCCACCCCGCATCGTGTCGTTGTCGTCCTCGCCGAACAGGGTATCGGCGTCGTTGCCGCCGTTCAGGTCGTCGGCGCCATTCCCACCATAGAACAGGTCGTCGCCCAGGCCGCCGCCGGTAAGCGCGTCGTTGCCGTCCTCGCCGAACAGCGTGTCCCGACCGTTCGGCGCGCTGTCATCGCCGCCACCGTCGAGCCGATCGTTGCCCTGGCCGCCATAGATCAGGTCGTTGCCTGTGCCACCCTCGGCTTGGTCATCGCCATCGCCGCCATAGAGGGTGTCGACGCCATTGCCGCCCCTCAAGCTGTCGTTGCCTAGACCGCCGAACAGCAGGTCCTGGTCCAGCGAGCCATGCAGCGTGTCGTCGTCGTTCTCGCCGAACAGCGTGTCGTCGCCACCGCCGCCATTCAGGGTGTCGGCGCCGTTGCCGCCATAGACCAGGTCGGCATCCCCGCTGCCGAACAGGGTGTCGCTGTCTTCCTCGCCGAAGAGGGTGTCCAGGCCCAGGCCGCCATCCAGGCTGTCGGCGCCATTGCCGCCATAGAGGAGGTCGACGAGGTCCTTGCCGACCAGCGTGTCGTTGCCGTCGTCCCCGAACACGGTGTCGTTGCCGGATACACCCAGCAGGTCGTTGTGGGCGTCGCCGAACAGGCTGTCGTCATCGAGGCCGCCATAGATCAGGTCGTCGCCATCGCCGCCCTGGATAGTGTCGTTGCCATTCAGGCCATAGATTTCGTCGCCGCCCGGGCTGCTGTCCGGCGTGAAGGCGTTCGCACTGTCGTCAAGATTGATAGTCGCCATGACCGCCCCCCGGCGATGCAGCTGCCCCGAATGGCAGCGCTCTGGCGGACCTTACTAGACTTATGGCAGTTGCCGTCAATCTGTCTTTTTTTCTTGCGAGTACTTCGCAATTACTACGAGTTATATCTAGAAAAATCATTTGGTAATAATCGGACCGGTAGCAATCGGCCGGCGCCTGGGCGCCGGCCGATGATCCCCGCAGGCCGCTAGACGATATAGATCAGGATCGCGCCGTCCGACCCCAGCATGGTGTCGGTATAGTAGTTGCCGTCCGGCTCTAGGTCCTCGAAGCGGATCTCGCCGCCGCCCAGCTTGCTCAGCGACAGCACGCCGTCGGTGATCGCCAGGCTGTCGAGCAGCTTGCTGTTCTTGGACGCCACGCCGGTAATGGCGAGCATGTCGGCGTCCTTGCCGGTGCCGGTGACGAAGTGGGCGATAGTGTCGCCCGACAGGTCGGCCACCGTGCCGTACACCGTGTCGCGGGTATCGACCATCTCGTCCAGGTCGATGAAGTCGCCACCGGCGTCGCCCGACAGGCGGTCATTGCCTTCGCCGCCGATCAGCCGGTCGCCGTCGGCACCGCCCTGGATCGTGTCGCCCGCGGCATCGCCATAGAGCGTGTCGCTGCCGGCACCGCCCTCAAGACGGTCGCCACCGTCGCCGCCATGGGCCAGGTCGTTGCCGTTCTCGCCATAAAGCGTGTCGACATCCGAGCCACCGGCGAGCGTGTCGTCACCCGCACCGCCCCACAGCGCATCGCGATCGCTGCCACCGACCAGCATGTCGTTGCCGTTGCCGCCCTTCAGCGTGTCCTTGCCCTCGCCGCCGAAGATGCTGTCATTGCCGTTCTTGCCGTCGATCGAATTGGAGCCGGCATCGGCGACCACCAGCTCGTTGCCGTTGCTCGTCGTCGTCGAGGCGATGATGCGGATCGTCGTCTCGCCGTCGGCAAAGGTCGCATTGATGGTGCCGGCGACGGGCTGGCCGCCAAAGGCCAGCGTGATCGCGGCCGGGTCTTTCGAGTCCGGCAGCGTGAGGTCGAGCAGGCCGCCCGTCAGCTTGCCGCCATTGAGGGCGCTATAGTTGCCCAGGACGACGATGTAGTCGGACTCCTCGATCGACCCTGGCAGGAAGTCGAAGACGGTGTCCTGATGCAGTTCGGCGGCGTACCCGGAGATGGCGTCGCCATCGGCCCCGCCATAGAGGAGGTCCGCCCCGGCGTTGGATACCAGGGTGTCGCGCCCGTCGCCGCCCCAGAGGGTGTCCGTGCCGTTGCCGCCGATCAGATAGTCGCTGCCGTCGCCGCCATAGACGAGATCGGCGTCTTCCTCGCCGAAGATCTGGTCGTCGCCGTCGCCGCCGAACACCCGGTCGGCGCCGGCGCCGCCAGCCAGCGCGTCATTGCCATCCTCGCCATAGATGAGATCGGCGTCGGCTTCGCCGAAGACCTCGTCGTCGCCGTTGCCGCCATAGAGCGTGTCGGCACCATTGCCGCCATGGATGCTCTCGATATCGTTGCTGCCGAGGATGCGGTCGCTGCCATTCCCGCCGAAGAAGACATCGTCGCGGTCGGAATCCCCGGTCAGCGTCACCCGATCGTCGCCGCCCAGCGCGTCCGACACGCCGCCATACTGGCTGAGGTCGATCGCCGTCAGGTCGACCGTGTCGGCATTCTCGGTGAACAGTGGCGCGCTGATCGAGAAGCGGGTGACATCGCCGATAACCTCGCGACGCCAATCCACGCCGCTGGAGTTCGAGATGGTGAGGTCGCTGTCGCCATCCCCGTCGAGGTCGAGGTCGCCGGTCGACGAGAACACCTCTCGCGTGTCGCCGCCGAATACGGTCTCGACCACGACCACGTCGAGATCGCCGCCGGACAGCGTGTCGAAGTCAAAGACGACGCTGTTGCTGAGCTGGTCGAGGCTGCCGGAAACGGTGTCGCTGCCGGTGCCGACATAGAACAAGGCAGCGAGTCCTCCCACCTTCAGCAGGTCGTTCCCGTTGTCGCCATAGAGCGTGTCGCTACCGACCAAACCGTTGCCACCCAGGATGGTGTCGTCGCCGTCGCCACCGCGAAGGAACGCGTAGGCCTGCCCGCCATAGATCAGGTCGTTGCCGTCCCCGCCATCGACCCGGTCGTATGAACCTGCGGCATGGATCGTGTCGGCTTCCTGCTCGCCATAGATCAGCGCATTGCCCGCGCCGCCATAGATCAGGTCGGTGCCGTTGCCGCCGAACAGCGTATCCGGGCCGCCGACGACGGTATCGCCCTCGGCCGAGCCGAAGATGAGGTCGTTGCCCTCGCCACCCTGGACGAGATCGTTGCCCGCACCACCGAGCAGCGTATCGTCACCACCCTCGCCATAAAGCAGGTCGTTGTCGTCGTCGCCATAGACCAGATCTACGCCACCGCCGCCGGTCAGCGTGTCTGCCCCATTGCCACCGACGACGGTGTCGGCATTCTCGTCGCCGTAGAGCAGGTCCCCGCCGACCTCGCCGTAGAGCAGGTCGTTGTTGGTGCCGCCGAAGATCGTATCGGTCTCGTCACCGCCATGCAGTGTGTCGGCGGCCCCATCGCCGTACAACAGGTCCGCGCCGGCATCGCCATAGGCGAGGTCGTTGCCGCCGGCACCCGTCAACTGGTCGGCGCCGTCGCCGCCGGTCAGGGTGTCATTGCCATCCTCGCCAAAGAGCTGGTCCGCGTCCGCGCCGCCGTCGATCGCGTCGTGGTTCTCGCCGCCATGGACGACGTCGCTGCCGACCTCGCCATAGATCAGGTCGTCGCTATTGCCACCCGACAGCGTGTCGTCGCCGTCGCCGCCGAGTACCGTGTCATTGCCCTCGTCGCCATAGAAGAGGTCTTTGCCGGCCTCGCCATTGAGAAGGTCGGAGCCGCTGCCGCCATAGGCCAGATCGTCGTTCTCGCCGCCCCAGATCGTGTCTGCGTTGCTGGCGCCGAGCAACAGATCGTTGCCATTGCCGCCGAACAATTGGTCGGCGTCGGAGGCGCCGTCCAGCGTGTCGTCGTCGACCTCGCCATAGAGCAGGTCGAGGCCGTTGCCGCCGAACAGGGCGTCCGTCCCCTGGCCACCCCACATCGTGTCGTCATCGCCGTCCCCATAGAGCAGGTCGGCGTCGTCCTCGCCATGGATCAGGTCGTTGCCGGTGCCGCCATAGGCCACATCGGCGCCCAGGCCCGCCCAGATGGTATCGCCCGCGCCGTCGCCATAGAGGAGATCGGCGCCATTGCCGCCGAACAGGCCATCGGCATCGCCGCCGCCAGCGACCGTGTCGTTGTCGTCCTCGCCATAGAGGAGGTCGAAGCCGGAGCTGCCATAGACGAGGTCGGTCCCCTGGCCGCCGAAGGCCGTATCGTCGTCGCTGTCGCCATAGAGGAGGTCGCCGCCGTCCTCGCCATAGATCAGGTCGTTGTTGGTGCCGCCATAGACGAAATCGCCGTCCTGACCGCCCCACAGCGTGTCGGCGGTGGCATCGCCATACAGCAGGTCGGACCCATTGCCGCCATAAGCCAGATCGGGGCCGCTGTCGCCCACGATGGTGTCGTTGTCGTTCTCGCCGAACAACGTGTCGGTGGAGCTGTTACCGGTCAGGTAGTCGGCGCCGTTACCGCCATAGATCAGGTCGTTGGTGCTGCCGCCATCTAGGAAATCGGCGCCATCATTGCCCAGCAGCGTGTCGTCGCTGGCGTCGCCATAGAGGCTGTCGATGCCCTCGCCACCGTAGAGCAGGTCCTGGCTGTCGCCGCCATAGGCAAGGTCGGTACCGTCACCGCCGAAAATGCGGTCCTTGCCATTCTCGCCATAGATCGTGTCGTCGCCGAGATGGCCGAGCAGGCTGTTGTGGGAATCGCCGAAGATGCTGTCGTCGCCGAGGCCGCCATAGATCAGGTCGTTGGCATTGCCGCCGGCGATCGTATCGGCCCCATTGTCGCCGTAGAGCGTGTCGGCATCGCCGTCGCCGAAGACGCGATCAGCGCCATTGCCACCATGAATCTCGTCGTCGCCGCCCTCGCCATAGATCGTGTCGGCGCCCGTGCTGCTGTCGGCAGGGAATACTTGACCGCCCGGTCCCAGATTGATGATAGCCAAGTCTATATCCCCCCAAAGCCGCCGGCCGCGCCCGGCCGATTTGGGATGGATAGTCTTACCGGATTTTCAGCGCGTCAATTGCCTCGCAACAACTTGCGCTGCGATTGTCAGGCGGCTGTGGCACCGTAGTACAGCATGACGGTATGCCGGGCTTCGGCGAAGAACAGCCAGCGTTCCACCAGAACTCCAGCGGTCGCCAGCGGGGCCGCCAGCAGGGCCGCCAGGGCGCCCGCCGGGCCGGGAACCAGCAGTGCCAGCAGCGCCAGCAGCAGGGGGGCCACGAAACCGGCCAGCAGCGCGATCAGCCGCAGCTTGCGCGCGTGCTTGCGGGCGATGCGGAATCCCATCTCCTCCAGCAGGTAGTTCTCGGACGTGTGCGGCGCCTCCAGCAGGCGCACCTTGCCGATGCGGCCCAGGCCCGTGGCGCTCTCGGGCGTGCTGGCGGACTGCGAGCCGTCGATGAAGCGCCAGTAGCCGAGCTTGAGAGCCATCGCCGCGACGGTCGCCAGCACGGCGATCCAGGCGACGGCGGATGCCGGGAAAGCGAAGAGGCGGCACAGCAGGTGCAGCCACAAGGCGCCGGTCATTGCCCCCATGGCGAGGTAGTTTGGCGCCACCCAGCCATTGTTCCAGCGCTGGATCGGCTTGAGCGAGGCATAGATCATGGCCGTGCAGTACACCGTGGCAACGGCGCCCAATGCCGCCAGCAGCCCGAGCAGGGCCGAGATGGCGCCGCCGAAGACCCAGGCCGCGGCGAACAGGCCGGCCGGCACGAAGGTGACGACGGCGACCAGCCCCTCGCGCGACAGCCACGAGGTGCGCCACTGCGACATGGCGCGCCAGGCCCGCTCCGGGTGGCCCAGATGCAGGGTCGAGGACAGCAGCCCGCCCGCGATGGCCGCCAGCGCCAGGCCGGTGGCGACGAAAGCAAAGCCGGCCGAGGCCGGCAGCAGCCCCATGGGGGCCAGGATGCCGAGCAGCGCAAGCAGGCCGTAGCCGGCGCCGGACGCGGTGGTGAAGGCGATGACGGAAAGGGCGGGATGCACGGGGGGACGTCGCCTATCGCGAGAGGATGCGGTCGATCCAGTGGAGGAAGCCGCCCGGCTCGGCCTTGATGACCGGGGCCAGCGATGCCAGCGCGCCGGTAGACCCGGCCTGAGTCCGGCCGGCGCGCGGCGGCAGGTACTTGTTGGTCGGCTTGTAGCCCAACTCGGGCAGCAGGTCGTAGCCGCCGCGCTCGCGCACGATGGTCGAGACCTCGCTGTCGGGATCGCCCAGGTCGCCGAAGTGCCGGGCCGAGGCCGGGCAGGTGGAGACGCAGGCCGGCACGCGCTCCTCGACCTCCAGCCGCTCGTTGTAGATGCGGTCGATGCAGAGCGTGCACTTCTTCATCACGCCCTGGTCCCAGTCATACTCGCGCGCGCCATAGGGGCAGGCCCACGAGCACAGCTTGCAGCCGATGCAGATATCCTCGTTGACGAGCACGATGCCGTCCTCGGTCCGCTTGTAGGAGGCGCCGGTCGGGCAGACCTCGACGCAGGCCGGCGTCTCGCAATGCAGGCAGGACTTGGGGAAGTGGACGGTGCGGCCGGCGGCACCATCGCCCGCCTCGAAGCTGTGGATGCGGTTGAACCAGACGCCGGCCGGGTCGCTGCCATAGGGGTCGCGGTCGGTCAGCGGGGCGGCATGGCCGCCGGTGTTCCATTCCTTGCAGTTGACCGCGCAGGCATGACAGCCGACGCAGATGTCGAGGTCGATGACGAGCCCCAGCTTGCGGGCGCCGGGCGCCGTGGCGGGAAGGGCGGTCATCGGCCGGACCTGTTGCGGCGGAAGATGGCGCCGAAGCGCGATATCGTCGGCGCCTCCTTCATCCCGGGCGGTCTCGGCACGGGCGGGAAGGCGGGTTCGGTCATGGTCAGGGGAACGGGCGCCTTCTCGACGCGGACGCGCAGGTCGTACCAGGCGGCCTGGCCGGTCACCGGGTCGGCATTGGCATAGCGCAGCCCGTCGCCCTCCGGTGGCAGCAGCTCGGAGATGACGTGGTTCAGGAGAAAGCCCTTGCGGCTTTCGCCGGCGTCCTCGGCCAGGTTCCAGGTGCCGGACCGCTTGCCGATGGCGTTCCAGGTCCAGACGGTGCCGGGCTCCACGCCCTCCATCAGCTTGGCCTGCACGGTGATCGCGCCATGGTGGCTGGTGACGGTGACCCAGTCGTCGTCGACGATGCCCAGACCCTCGGCCGTGACGCGGTTCATGTGCAGCCGGTTGCGGCCATGGATCTGGCGCAGCCAGGCGTTCATCGACCCCCAGGAATGGTACATGGCGGCCGGGCGCTGGGTGACGGCATGCAGCGGAAAGGCTTCACGGTCGACCGAGGCATGCTCGAACGGCCGGTACCAGATCGGCAGCGGATCGAAATGCTGGCGCACCCGCTCGCGCTGGCGCTCGGGCGGCTGCACCGTACCGTGCCCTTCGGCCGCCAGGCGGAAGCGCTGCAGCACCTCGGAATAGAGCTGCAGGATGATCGGCTGGGCGGCACCGATGAAGCCGAAGCGGGCAGCCTTCTCGAGGTAGGCCTTGTTGGCGTGCTTGTAGTAGCGCTCCTCGGGCGCGAACTCGTGGCGCCAGAAGCACTCGTTGGCGATGTAGGCCTCGACCTGCTTCGGGTTCGGCGCGCCACGCCCCTCGGTCTCGCCATTCTCGCCGCGCCAGCCCGCCAGCATGCCGATGCCGGGTGCGCGCTCATGGTTGGCAATGTAGTCGGGGTAGAGGCCGGGGAATCGCGGCGAGCCATCCGGCTTCACCAGGCCGGGCAGGCCCAGGCGCGCGCCCAGCTCGATCAGCACGTCCTGGAACGGGCGGACGTTGCGGTCGGGCTCGACGATCGGCTGGCGGATCGCGTCGGCCGCGCCGTCCGCATCGCAGATCGGCCGGTCGAGCAGCGAGATGCAGTCGTGCCGCTCCAGGTAGGTCGTGTCGGGCAGGATCAGGTCGGCATAGGCCACCATCTCGGAGGCGAACGCGTCCGAATAGATGATGTGCGGGATCTTGTACTCGCCGGTTGCCGCATCCTTGTCGGTCAGCATGGCGATGGTGCCCGGCACGTTCATGGCCGAGTTCCAGCTCATGTTCGCCATGAACATGAACAGCGTGTCGATCGGGTAGGGGTCACCCTTCCAGGCGTTGGTGATGACCATGTGCATCATGCCGTGGGCGGCCATCGGCGCGTCCCACGAATAGGCCTTGTCGATGCGCTGCGGCGTGCCGTCGGCATCGACCAGCAGGTCCTCCGGCCCGGTGACGAAGCCGAGCGGCGGGCCCGCCATCGGCTTTCCGGGTTCGATCGTGCCGGCCTTGCCGGCGGGCTTGATCGGCGGCGGGCAGGGGCGGGGAAGGGGGCTTGTAGCGGAAGCCGCCGGGGGTATCGATGCTGCCCAGCAGCATCTGCAGCAGGTGGATGGCGCGGCAGGTGTGGAAGCCGTTGGAATGGGCCGAGATGCCGCGCATGGCATGCATGGCCACCGGCCGGCCGACCATGCGCTCGTGCCGGCGTCCGGCCCAGTCGGTCCAGGGCTGCTCGATCACCACCTCTTCGGAGAAGGCGGCGTGGGCCAGTTCGGCCGCGATGCGGCGGATGGTGGCCGCCGGCACCCCAGTCTCCGCCGCCACCGCTTCCGGCGCGTATTGCGGGTCGAGATATCTGCCGGCGAAAAGCTGGAAGGCCGGCACCACCCGACGCCCGTCGGCCAGGGTGTGGTCGCCCACCATGGCCGGCGATACCTCCGCCGACATGGCGTCGCCGGGCGCATCGGTATTGCGGTCCCAGCACAGCGGCCGGCCCTCGCCGTCGCGGGCGAAGAGGCCGTCCTCGGCGGTGCCAGGCGCCTGGATCACCAGCCAGTGGGCGTTGGTGTAGCGGGCGAGATATTCCAGATCGACCTTGTCGGCGCGCAGCAGCTCGTGGATCAACGCCAGGACGAACAGGCCGTCCGTGCCGGGGCGGATGCCGACCCACTCGTCGGCGATGGCGGAATAGCCGGTGCGCACGGGGTTGACCGAGACGAACTTGGCGCCGCGCCCCTTGATATGGCCGAGCCCGATCTTGATCGGGTTGGAATCATGATCCTCGGCCACGCCGAACATCAGGAAGTAGCGGGTGTGGTGCCAGTCCGGCTCGCCGAACTCCCAGAAGGAACCGCCGATGGTGTAGAGCCCGGCGGCGGCCATGTTGACCGAGCAGAAGCCGCCATGGGCGGCATAGTTGGGCGTGCCGAACTGGCTCGCCCACCAGCCCGTCAGGGCCTGGCTCTGGTCGCGGCCGGTGAAGAAGGCCAGTTTGCGCGGATCGGTCTTGCGGATATGGCCCAGCCAGCCCTCGGCGATCGCCATCGCCTCGTCCCAGCCGATCTCCTTGAACTCGCCCTTGCCGCGCTCGCCCACGAGCAGCAGCGGCTGCGACAGGCGCGCCGGGGCGTACTGCGTCATGATGCCGGCCGAGCCCTTGGCGCACAGCACGCCGCGGTTCACCGGATGGTTCTTGTTGCCCTCGATATAGCGGACCGTGCCGTCCTTCAGGTGGACCTTGATGCCGCAACGGCAGGCGCACATGTAGCAGGTCGTGAACTTCACCTCGTCCGAGACGGTGGGGGAAAGGTCGACTTCCTCCTTCACCGTGCGGAACATATCCTGGATGCTCATCTAAGGGACCGGGTCGCGGGCGGGGCTGCGATCTTAGCGGATTCCCGCGCTTAACCAACTGCGACCGACTCGCACTCTTCGGAGAGTTTCCAGATGCCTCTCACGCCAACCGCGATCGGGTTCGGGGTATCGGCCGCCACGCTCGTCTTCGGCATGTGGCACGATCGCCGGCCCTGGCAGCCGGGCAAGCTCAGCCCATTCTGGATGCTGTTCGCGGGCACGACCGGATGCCTCGTATTCGGCATCCATCTCTTCAACTTGCTGCTGCGCTGAGCCTGAAGGAGCGCCGTCCGATGGAGATGGTGGAACTCGACACGTCGGGCCTGAAGTGCCCGCTGCCGGTGCTGAAGGCGCGCCGCGCCCTGGCGAAGACCGCGCCCGGCGGCCTGCTGCGCGTGCTCGCGACCGACCCGGGCGCGCTCGGCGACTTCAAGGTGATGTGCCAGCAGGCGGGGCTGGTGCTGGAGAACTGGAGCGAGGCCGACGGGACCTGGACGATCGACCTGCGAAAGCCGGCCGGGTAGTCGCCGTTCAGCGGGCGGCGGGCGGCTCGGCGTAGAAGGCCTCGGCCCCCGGGTGGAAGGGGATGGTGACGCCCGCCCGCGCGGTCTGGAGCTGGATGTTGCGGGCCTCGGGGTGACCGCTGTCGAAGAGGCGGCGGGCACTCGCATGCCACAAGGAGCGCGCGATCGCCTGCACCAGCGTATCGGGCAGCTCTGCATCGACGACCCACAAGGCAGCGACGCTGACCGTCGGCGTCGCCGGCACGTCCTGGTAGGTCTGGGCCGGGATCATCGTGTCGATGAAGAAGGGCCCGGTGCTGCGCAGCAGGTCGGCCGGCGGCCCGACCACCGGTAGCAGGCGGATCGGCAGGCGGCGGGCCAGGTCCTCGATCGCCGAGACGGGGTAGCCGGCAATGAAGAAGAAGGCGTCGATGCTGCCGTCGCGCAGGGCATCGGCGGCAGCCCCCGTGCGCAGGAAGCGCGGCTCGATGTCCTTCTCCTGGACGCCGTGCGAGGCCAGCACAAGCACCGCGTCGACCCGCGTGCCGGAGAACTCTTCGCCGATCGAGACCCGCTTGCCCTTCAGCTCGTCGATGGATTCGATCCGCGAATCCTGCCGCACGACGACATGCACCGGCTCGCGGAAGAGGGAGGCGACGGCGCGTAGCGAGGTCATCGCCGGCTTGCCGTCGAACATGCCGGTGCCGGTATAGGCCCAGTGCGCGATGTCGGCCTGGCAGAGTGCGGATTCCAGCCGCTTGGCCAGCATCAGCGACAGGTTCTCGACCGAGCCCTGGGTCGACTGCGCGACCGCGATCAGGCCCGGCACGCCGCAGCTTCCACCCTTGTCGCAGGGGCGCGAGCCGGGCGGGTTGCTGACGGCCGATCCCAGCAGCCGGCCGATCGGGAAATAGGTGCCGCCGGCGCCGCCGGTGCCGATGCGGAAGAAGCGCACCGGACCGGCGCGATCCACCTCCGGCGACTGCGCGAACAACTGGCGCGGCGCCAGGGCGCTTGCCAGCCCGCCACCCAGCGCGCCCAGGAAAGTCCGTCGGCCGATACCGTCCCATCCAGACCGGCCCCATCCAGACCGGCGCAGCGAGACCTTCTCGTCAGTCGGCGCGGTCATCGATGTCTTTTCATGTCGGTACTCGGCAAGGACGCGGACCGGATGGAGGCGCCAACGCCCCAACCAACGGATTGCAATCGAGCAATATTCCCCAATTGCGGCGATTTGTTGAAGTCGCGGCGCGGACCTCGCGCGAAGTCCGCGCCGCAGCTTCGGGCGGGTTCAGGCCCGCTCGATGACCATGGCGATACCCTGGCCGACGCCGATGCACATGGTGCAGAGCGCGCGCTTGCCGCCCGTCTCGGCCAATTGATAGGCGGCGGTCGCCACCAGGCGGGCGCCGCTCATGCCGAGCGGATGGCCGAGCGCAATGGCGCCGCCGTTCGGGTTGACCCGCGCATCGTCGTCGGCCAGGCCGAGTTGCCGGGTGACGGCCAGCGCCTGGGCCGCGAAAGCCTCGTTCAGCTCGATCACGTCGATGGCCGAGATGTCGAGGCCGAGCCGGTCGAGCACCTTGCGCGCGGCCGGCACCGGGCCGATGCCCATGACCCGCGGCGCCACCCCAGCACTGCCGCCGGTGACGACGCGGGCCAGCGGCGTCAGGCCATGGCGGCGGATCGCTGCCTCGGAGGCGACGATGACCGCGGCCGCGCCGTCATTGACGCCGGACGCGTTGCCGGCTGTCACCGTGCCGCCGGCACGGAAGGGGGTCTTCAGCTTGCCCAGCGATTCGATGGTCGTGTCGCCGCGCGGATGCTCGTCCTGCTCGACGACGACCGCCGGACCCTTGCGCTGGGCGATGCTGACGCCGACGATCTCGCGTCCCAGGCGGCCCGACTGCTGGGCGGCCACGGCCTTCTGTTGGCTGCGAACGGCGAAGGCATCCTGGTCGGCGCGCGAGATCTGGAATTCCTCGGCCACGTTCTCCGCCGTCTCGGGCATGGAATCGATCCCGTACTGCGCCTTCATGAGCGGGTTCACGAAACGCCAGCCGATGGTGGTGTCGTAGATCTGGGCATCGCGCGAGAAGGCGCTGTCGGCCTTGCCCATCACGAAGGGCGCGCGCGACATGCTCTCGACGCCGCCGGCCAGGACCAGTTCTGCATCGCCCGCGCGGATCGAGCGCGCGGCCATGGCGATCGCATCCATGCCCGACCCGCACAGGCGGTTGATGGTGGCGCCGGGCACGTCGGTCGGCAGGCCGGCCAGCAGCGCCGACATGCGCGCGACGTTGCGATTATCCTCGCCCGCCTGGTTGGCACAGCCATAGATCACGTCGTCCAGCGCCTGCCAGTCGACGCCCGGATTGCGCGCGATCAAGGCGCGGATCGGCACGGCGCCCAGGTCGTCGGGACGCACGCTCGACAGCACGCCGCCGTAGCGGCCGATGGGGGTGCGCACGGCGTCGCAGATGAAGGCTTCGGTCATGGGGCTACTCCGGCCTGGTGGAACGAAAAGGATGGCTGGCAAACTATGCGCTCGGCCCCCCGATGCCTAGCCGCTGGCGGCGTGCCGCTGCCGCGCGGGAGTGGAATTTTCCCGGCGCGGAGCTTTGCTGTCGCGGCCATGATGTCGACCGGGTCCGGCACAAAAGCGGTGATGGAAAGCAAGTCTCCGCGCCGCTTTTCGCTTGACGAATATTTTGGTCGAATCGCTCGAATCGCTTTATCGTCCACGACATGAAAGAGCCCAGGTAGATGACTGTCGCACAGATCACGCAGCCGCGTTTGCTACAGGTTGGACCCGGGGCAGTAGGCGATGTCGCCACCGTACTCCGGCGCATCGGCGGGCGGCGCCCGCTCATCGTGACCGACGCCTACATGCTCTCCAGCGGCACCATTGATCGCGTGACCAAGCCGCTGGCGGAAGCCGGCATCTCTTTCGAGATCTTCTCCGACACCGTGCCCGATCCGACCACCACCGTGGTCGAGGCCGGCGCCGCCGTGCTGAAGGCCGGTGGCTATGACAGCATCGTGGCGCTGGGCGGCGGCAGCCCGATCGACACCGCCAAGGCGATGTCGGTGCTGGCCGCCAACGGCGGCGCGATGCGCGACTACAAGGTGCCGAACGACATCCCGAAGATGGGCGTGCCGCTGGTGGCGATTCCGACGACGGCCGGAACCGGCGCCGAGGTGACGCGCTTCACCGTCATCACCGATGTCGAGCATGACGAGAAGATGCTGATCGCCGGCCTGCCCTGCGTCCCCGCCGCGGCCCTCGTCGACTTCGAATTGACGATGACGATGCCGCGCCGGCTGACCGCGGACACCGGCATCGACAGCCTGACCCATGCCATCGAGGCCTATGTCAGCCGCCGCGCCAACCCGATGTCGGACATGTATGCGGTGCGGGCCATGGGCCTGATCGCGCGCAACATCCGACGCGCCTGCGCCGAGCCTGCCGACCGCGCCGCGCGCGAGGCGATGATGCTGGGCGCCACGCTGGGCGGGCTCGCCTTCACCAATTCGTCGGTCGCGCTCGTCCATGGCATGAGCCGGCCAATCGGGGCTTTCTTCCACGTGCCCCACGGGCTCTCGAACGCCATGCTGCTGCCCGCCGTCACGGCCTTCTCGGCCGGGTCGGCGCTTCCCCGCTATGCCGATTGCGCCAGAGCCATGGGTGCGGCCGGCACGGACGAGGGAGACCAGGCGGCGGTGGCGCGTCTCCTCGATGAGTTGCGGCGTCTCAACGAGGAGCTGGAGGTACCAACGCCGCAGTCCTACGGCATCGAGAAGGGGCGCTGGGATACGCTGCTGCCGACGATGGCGCAGCAGGCGCTCGCCTCCGGTTCGCCCGGCAACAACCCGCGCGTTCCTACCGCCGAGGAGATCATGGGCCTGTATGCGCAGGCCTGGTCCTAGGAGATATCCGATCCAGGGAGACCAGATCATGGCTGTGAAAGCGAAGAAGGTCACCGACAAGAAGGCCGAAAAGGCCGAAGCAAAGCCCGTCGAGAAGAAGGCAGCAGCACCCAAGGCAAAGGCCGCTCCCGCCATGAAGGCGACGCCGGTCAAGAAGTCGGCCGCGAAGGCACCGGCTGCCGCGCCGGCAGCAGCGGCCAAGGCTCCGGCGGCAAAGGCAGCACCGGCGGCGAAGAAGGCAGCAGCCCCCGCCAAGGCCGCCGCCCCGAAGGCAGCAGCAGACAAGGCTCCGGCCGCGAAGGCAGCCGCACCGGCCAAGCCGGCGGCCGCCAAGCCTGCGGCCAAGACGGCCGCCAAGCCCGCGGCCGCGACCAAGGCCGCCAAGCCGGCACCCGCCGCGAAGGCCGCCCCTGCGAAGAAGGCAGCGGCCCCGAAGGCAGCCGCCGCAAAGCCCGCTGCCGCGGCCAAGCCTGCGGCTGCGGCAAAGCCCGCTGCCAAGAAGGCCGCGCCGAAGAAGAAGGCCGCAGCCTCGCCGACTGCCTAGAGCAGGCGTCCCTGCAAGGGCCGCGAACTCTTTCCACACCGACCGTGGCTCCGGTCGGCGCGATCTGCCCGGCCCCGATCGCCGGCGTCCCCCGGGATGCCGACGATTGGGGCCTTGTTTTGCCGGCCGTCAGTTGCCCTTGGCGACCAGCGCCATCGACACGCTGCGTGGGCCGCCGGGCAGGCCGGTATATTCCACCGTGATCGTCCGCCCGATCGCCGGCACGGCCGGCAGCAGGGGCGAGAAGGACCCCAGGCTGATGATGTCGCCGGCCTTCAACCGGCGGCCGTTCGCCTTCAAGTCCTGCACCAGCCAGCGCACGACATTGATCGGGTGATCGAGGACGGCGGCACCCGTCGCCTCGGCCAGTTGTTTGCCGGTGTCATCCACCATCCGGATCTTCATCGCCGCCAGCGCTGCGGCAAAGGCCTCGGTCGCCTCGACCGGGATGTCGGCGCCGACGACGCCCAGGCGGGCGGCGACGTTGATCGCCGTCAGGTTGCCGCCATCCAGCAGTTCGCCCGGCGCGTAGGCGAGGTCGGGCAGCTCGATGAACGGCACCACCGCCGACAGATTGCGCAGGACGTCCAGGTCCGACGCGGCGTCGTTGATCGCGCCGTCGCGCACCCGCACCAGCAGGTCCGCCTCCATCACCGGGATCGCGCCATAGGGCACGGCCACGCGCGCGCCATCGGCCAGAAGCATCTTCTCCAGCAGCACGCCGCGCACCGGATGGGGAACCTTGAAGCGGTCCTGCGTCGCCTTGCTGGTCAGCCCGACCTTGTAGCCGACCGGGGCGCCGAGGTCGGCCGACAGCGCGGCGACGATGGCGTCCTGGGCGCACAGCCCGTCCGCCACCGACAGGCCTGGGCCGAAGCTGCGGGCCGGGGTCAGCGACTTGTAGTCGGCGACGAAGCGCCCGATCGCGGCTGCGTCCGGGCAGGCGGCATGGACGGAAGTAGCGGCCATGACGATGGCTGCGGCAATGGCGATGCGCATGGACTGGATCCTCCGGGTGCTTATGCTTGCTTGGCCACAGTATTCGCGCGGACGGCCGCCGGCGGCAACGCCCTTCAGGCGGCCGGCGCGGCCAGCGAAAGATGGCGTTCCACCGCCTGCGGATCGGCGCGGAGATCGGCCGAAGAGCCCGACCAGACGACGCGCCCGCGCTCCAGCACGACGTGGTGGTCGCAGAGGCGGGACAGCGCGGCCACGTCCTTGTCGACCACCAGGATGGCCAGCCCGGCCGCGCGCAGATGGGCAAGGGCGGCCCAGATCTGCTGTCGGATCAGCGGCGCCAGCCCCTCCGTCGCCTCGTCCAGGATCAGCAGCGACGGGTTGGTCATCAGCGCGCGGCCGATCGCCAGCATCTGCTGCTCGCCGCCCGACAGCTCGCTGCCGAGATGGCCCGCGCGCTCGGCCAGTCGCGGGAACAGGTCGTGGACCCGCGCCAGCGTCCAGCCGCCGGGCTGGGGGCGGGCGGTGGCGACCAGGTTCTCGTGCACCGTCAGGTTGGGAAAGACCTGGCGCCCCTCCGGCACCAGGCCGATGCCGGCGCGGGCGATGCGATGGGCGGGCCAGCCCGCGATCGGGCGGCCGCCCAGCCGGATCGCACCCGCCTGGATCGGCAGCAGGCCCAGGATCGTGCGGATCGTCGTCGTCTTGCCCATGCCGTTGCGGCCGAGCAGGGCCACGGCCGACCCGGACGGCACGGTCAGGTCGACGCCGAACAGGACCCGGCTCTGGCCGTAGGCCGCGGCGACCCCCGCCAGTTGGAGCAAGGGTGCGGTCATGCCGCGTCGTCGCCCAGATAGGCCTGGCGCACCGCGGCATCGGCGCGCACCGCGGCCGGCGTGCCACAGGCGATCACCCGGCCTTCGGCCAGCACGGTGATGCGGTCGGCCAGGGCGAAGACGGCATCCAGGTCATGCTCGACCAGGACAATCGCCGGCCGGTCGTCGGCCCGTGCGCGCAGGTCGCCCAGCAGCGCCACCATCGCGCGGGATTCCTCCGGCCCGGTGCCCGCCGTGGGCTCGTCCAGCAGCAGCAGCCGCGGCCGGCCGGCCAGGGCCATCGCCAGTTCGAGCTGGCGCTGCTGGCCGTGGGCGAGATCGCCGGCCGCCCGTGCCTGCGCCCCTTCCAGCCCGACGCGCGCAAGCAGCGCGCGGGCATCGGCCAGCAGTGCCGCATCCCGCATCGCCGGGCGCCACAGGCCGAAGCCCTGGCCGCTTGCCGCCAGGACCGCCAGCATCGCGTTGCGCAGCACGCTCTGGTCGCGCACCACGGCGGTGATCTGGAATGCCCGGCCGATGCCGCGGCGGGCGCGGGCGGCGGCTGGCAGGCGGGTGACGTCATGACCGTCGAGCGCGATCGTGCCGGCATCCGGCCGGGTCTCGCCCGCCAGCATCGCCAGGAAGCTGCTCTTGCCGGCCCCGTTGGGCCCGATGACGGCGTGCGTCTCGCCCGGCAGCACTGCGAAATCGACCGCGTCGACGGCGACCAGGGCGCCGTAGCGCCGCGTCAGGCCGCGGACCGCCAGCAGCGGCGTCACGACCGCCCCCGAATGGCTGCCAGGAGCGTCGCGAGGCCGCGCCGCGGCAGGATCGCCATGGCGATCAGGATGGCGCCCAGGATCAGCCGCCAGTGCTGGGTCAGGCCGGCCAGCAGCTCCTCCAGCAGCAACAGGGCGGCGGCGCCTACGATCGCGCCATAGAGGGTGCCGATGCCACCCAGGATGACCATGACCACCAGTTCGCCCGATACCTGCCAGTTCATGTAGGCCGGGCTGACGAAATCGGTCGTGTGGGCCAGCAGGCAGCCGGCGATGCTGGTCGCCATGCCCGACAGGACATAGGCCAGCAGCCGGTGGCGACCGACCTCCAGCCCCATGGCCCGCATCCTCCGCTCGTTGGCGCGGGCGCCCAGCAGCACCAGGCCGAAGCGGGCGCCGACGAGCCGCCGGCCCAGCAGCAGCAGCAGGACGAGCCAGGCCAGCGCCACCCAGTAGAGCGTGCGGTCGTCGCCGAGGTCGAGCGGCCCCAGGCGGGCCGTGTCCCACAGCGTCAGCCCGTCGTCGCCGCCATAGCCCTTCAGCGACACCGCAAGGAAGAACAGCATCTGCGCGAAGGCCAGCGTGATCATGATGAAGGCGACGCCGGCGGTACGCAGCGCCACCAGCCCCGTCAGCAGGGCAAAGAGGCCGCCGGCCGCAATCGCCGTCGCCCAGTGGACGGGCGCGGCCGTGACACCGTGGCTGGTCCAGATGCCGACCGCATAGGCGCCGATGCCGAGATAGGCGGCATGGCCCAGGCTGACCAGGCCGCCATAGCCCAGCACCAGGTCGAGCGCCATGGCAGCGATCGCGAAGACCAGGATGCGGGTGGCGAAGCCGACATAATAGCCCTGGCCGGCAAGGTCGGCCGCGAACGGCAGCAGGGCGGCTGCCGCCAGCAGGGCAGCCCAGGAGAGGAGGCGGACCATCGGCCTTCGTGTCAGCCGGTGCGGGCGGCGAACAGGCCCTGGGGCCGGATGGCCAGCACGACCGCCATGGTGAGGTAGATCAGCATCGAGGCCAGCGCCGGGCCGACGGCATTGGCGGCCGAAGGCGCCAGCAGGTCGCGCAGCAGGGCCGGCAGGAAGGCCCGGCCGATGGTGTCGATGAAGCCGATCAGCAGGGCCGCCACGAAGGCGCCGCGGATGGAGCCGATGCCGCCCACGACGATCACCACCAGCGTCAGGATCAGCACCGGCTCGCCCATGCCGGGCTCGACCGACAGCACCGGCCCGGCCATCGCCCCGGCCAGCCCGGCCAGTGCGGCGCCCAGCGCGAAGACCAGGGTGTAGAGCCGGCCGATGTCGACCCCCAGGGCCGAGACCATCGTGCGGTTGCTGGCGCCCGCCCGGATCAGCATGCCCAGGCGCGTGCGGGCGATCAGCAGGTAGAGGGCGATCGCCACGGCGATGCCGGCGCCGATCACCGCCAGCCGGTAGGCGGGGTAGGGGGCGCCCGGGAGGATCTCGACCGTGTGCGACAGTGCGGCCGGCACGGTGAGGAAGAGGGCAGCCGGCCCCCAGATCATCCGCGCCAGCTCGTTGAAGACGAGGATGAAGCCGAAGGTCGCCAGTACCTGGTCGAGATGATCACGGGCATAGAGCCGGCGCAGCACGGCGTACTCCATCGCCGCGCCCAGGACCGCGACGGCGGCCAACGCCGCACCCAAACCGGCCAGGAACGAGCCGGTCGCCCCGAAGGTGGCCGCCATGGCGTAGGCGCCCGCCATGTAGAGCGAGCCATGCGCCAGGTTGATCAGCCCCATGATGCCGAAGACGAGCGTCATGCCGGCCGCCATCAGGAACAGCATGACGCCAAGCTGCAACCCGTTCAGCGCCTGGGTCGCCAGCAGGATCGGGTCCAACGCCCCTACCGCCGTGGGTGGTCGAGCCGGTCCCGCCTCACTTCATCGCGCATTCGCCGACATAGGCATCGGCATGGTCCTTGAAGACGACCCCGCGATTGACCTGCTGCAAGGAGCCGTCGGCCGCCTTCACCGTCTCCACCAGGTAGAAATCGTGGATGGGGAAGTTGTTGGTGTTGAAGCGGAAGGGACCGCGCACGGATTCGAACGAGGCCTTCTTGATCGCGGCCGCCAGCGCGTCGCGGTCGGATACCTTGCCGCCGGCGCCGCGGATGGCGGCGTCGAGCAGGCGGGCGGCGTCATAGCCCTGGGCTGCGAAGGTGGACGGCAGGCTGCCGTACTTCTTCTGGTAGTCGGCCACGAAGCGCTTGTTGGCGGCATTGTCGAGGTCGGCCGTCCAGAAGGCGGCCGTGAAGGTGCCGACCGCGGCGTCGCCCTGGGCGGCCAGGGTGGTCGCATCGACGGTGAAGGCGGAATAGAGCGGGAAGTCCTTGGTCAGGCCGGCCTGGCCGTACTGCTTCACGAAATTGACGCCCATGCCGCCCGGATAGAAGACATAGACGGCCTCGGGCTTGGCAGCGCGGATCTGCGCCAGCTCGGCCGAATAGTCGGGCTGGTTGACGGTCGTGTAGACCTCGCCCAGCACCTCGCCCTTGAAGTAGCGCTTGAAGCCGGCCAGCCCGTCGCGGCCCGCCTGGTAGTTGGGGGCCATGAGATAGACCCGCTTCACGCCCTTGGTCTGGAGGTGCTGGCCCACGGCCTCGTGCGACTGGTCGTTCTGCCAGGAGGCGGCGAAGAAGAAGGGCGAGCACAGCTTGCCGGCGATGGGCGACGGCCCGGCATTGGCGCTGATCATCGGCGTCTTCGATTCCGTCAGCGGCTTGTGGATCGCCATCATGACGTTGGAGAAGACGACGCCCGAGACGACGTCGACCTTGTCGCGGTCGATCAGTTTGCGCACCACCTGCACGCCGACATCCGGCTTCAACTGGTCGTCTTCCTTGAGGATTTCCGTCGCCAGCCCGCCGAGCTTGCCGCCGGCATGATCCAGCCCGACCTGGAAGCCCTGGTAGAGATGGTCGCCCAGTGCGGCATTGGGGCCGGAGAAGGTGGCGACGAAGCCGACCTTCACCTGCTGCGCCAAGGCCGGGCCTGCCGCCGCCATTGCCGTCGCGACGGCCGCCACCAGAACCTTCCGCATGCTGCTCCCCCCAGATCCATCGCCGATATGGCTGGAAGCGACTTTAGCGCAAGCGGGGCGGCCGGCCCAAGCCCGTTGCCGCGAACGGCCGGTTCAGGAGATCAGGCGAACGCCTTGAAGGCGATCAGCGTGAAGGTGTCCTTGATGCCGGGCAGCGTCTGGATGCGCTCGGTGACGAAATGGCCGATGTCCATCCCGTCCGGCAGGTAGCATTTCACCAGCAGGTCGTACTGGCCGGAGATCGAATGGACCTCCGACACCTGCTCCACGCCCATGACCGCCTCGTCGGCGACGGCATAGGCGCGGCCCAGCTCGCATTTGACCATGACGAAGATCGTCTGCATCGCAACGGCTCCGCGTCGATGGCCGCAATGCTTAGGGTGTCAGGCGCGGCGGGGTGCCGCGCGCAGGAGGAACGCCGGGGTGTGGTCGCCGAAGGCCAGCACCGGCACATCGTCGGCCTCGCGCTCGCGGCGATGGCCGTGGTTGTCGCGCTCGGGACGGAACGGCACCACCGGCGCGCGGGCCGGCCGCATGTCCGCCGTGGCTTCGGGGCGGCCGCTGTCGCGACGACGCTCGGGCCGGGGCTCCGGTCGGCGGGCGCTGGGTTGGGCGGGTTCGGCGCGAGGTGCCTCGGCCGGGCGCTCGCGCCGGCTGCTCTCGCGACGCGCATCGGGGCGGCGCTCGGTGCGTTCGGGCCGCTCGGCCGCAACGACGGGCGCCGGCTGCTCGGCCATCTCGACCACGGCCGCTTCGGCGACGACCTCGGGGGCAGGGGCCTCGGCCGCGGCCTTCGGGCGGCGGGTGCGGGCAGGACGGCGCTCGGCCGCCGGGGCGGCCGCCTCGCGGCGCGGTTCGGCCTTGCGGGCGCGACCGCGGCCGCGCGGCCGGTCCTCGTCGGACAGTTCCAGCGTGGGGATGCCCTCGACGTCGATCTTCGGGATGGCGCCGCCGATCAGGCGCTCGATGGCTTGCACGTTCTTACCCTCCTCGGGAGTGGCGAGGGTAAAAGACCGGCCTTCGCGTCCGGCACGGCCAGTGCGGCCGATGCGGTGGACATAGTCCTCCGCGTGGTGGGGCACGTCGAAATTGAACACGTGCGAGAGGGAGTCGACATCCAGGCCGCGCGCGGCCACGTCGCTCGCCACGAGGAGCCGGATCTCGCCACGCTTGAACGACTCCAGCGTCTCGGTCCGCTTGGACTGGGCCAGGTCGCCATGCAGGGCGGCCGCATCGAAGCCGTGCTTCTGCAGCGACTTGAACAGGATGTCCACATCGCGCTTGCGGTTGCAGAAGATGATCGCGCTGCGCACTTCCTCGCTCTCGATCAGGCGGCGGAGGGCGTCGCGCTTGTCTGCGGCGTCGACCACCACGATCGACTGCACCACGGTCGCGGCCGGCGAGGCCGGCGGGGCGACCGAGATTTCCTTGGGATTGGACAGGAAGGCGTCAGCCAGCCGGCGAATCTCGGTCGCCATCGTGGCCGAGAAGAATAGCGTCTGGCGGATGCGCGGCAGCAACGAGACGATGCGCTCGACGTCGGGAATGAAGCCCATGTCGAGCATGCGGTCGGCTTCGTCGATGACCAGCGTGCGCACGTCGGTCATCAGGATCTTGCCGCGGTCGAACAGGTCCATCAGGCGGCCCGGCGTCGCGATCAGGACGTCGACCCCGCGGTCGAGCTTCTTTTCCTGCTCGGCCATGGACTCGCCGCCGATCAGCAGCGCCTGGTTCAGCTTGTGGTGCTTGCCGTAGCGGTCGAAGGATTCGGCGACCTGGGTCGCCAGTTCGCGTGTCGGCTCGAGGATGAGCGAGCGCGGCATCCGGGCCCGTGCCCGACCCTGCGCCAGGATGTCGATCATCGGCAGGGTGAAGGATGCAGTCTTGCCCGTGCCCGTCTGGGCGCAGCCCAGGACGTCACGGCCCATCAGGACGTAGGGGATTGCCTGCGCCTGGATGGGGGTCGGCTGCGTGTAGCCGGAATCGGCAACGGCTTGCAGCAGCTCGGGGCTAAGCCCCAGGTCTGAAAAACTGGTCAAAACGGTCGATTGCCTCGACTGGCGAGAGGGTTCCGGAACGTGCGGCGCGAGTGCGCCCCTCCAACGTTTCCGTGCCTGTAAGTGGGGTAGAGAATCGCGAATGTCAAATAATCCCTCGCATTCCGGCCAAGGTTTCCTTGCCTCCGTGACATTTTCTGCATAAGCCGGCCGAAGGAGAGCCAAGCCCCATGCGCCAGCCACTCGTGCTACTTCCAGGTCTGCTTTGTGACAGTGCCTTGTGGCGTCCGGTGACGGACGCACTAGCGGTTGAGGCGGCGGCCGTCGTGGCCGACCTGACGCTGGACGATTCCGTGGCCGACATGGCCGCCCGCGTGCTCGAATGGGCGCCGCCGCGCTTCGCCCTGGCGGGCCTGTCGATGGGCGGCTACGTCGCCCAGGAAATCATGCGCCAGGCGCCCGAGCGCGTCACCCGGCTGGCCTTGCTGGACACCAGCGCGCGCGAGGACAGCGACGAGCAGCGCCGCCGCCGCGGCGGCCTGATTGCGCTCGCCCGCCAGGGCAGGTTCAAGGGGGTGACGCCGCGCCTGCTGCCACTGCTGGTCCACCCCGACCGATTGGAAGATGCCGAGCTGGTCGGCTTGGTGATGGGCATGGCCGAGCGCGTCGGCCGGGACGCTTTCCTGCGCCAGCAGACGGCGATCCTGGGCCGCCCCGACGGCATCGCCGACCTGTCGCGCATCGATTGCCCGGCGCTGATCCTATGCGGCCGCCAGGACGCCCTTACCGCGCCGGCGCTGCACGAGGAGATGGCCTTCCACATGCGGGGCGCGACGCTGGTGCAGATCGACGATTGCGGCCACCTCTCGTCGCTGGAGCGGCCCGAGGCGGTGGTGGCGGCGATGCGCGCCTGGCTCGCCGCCTGACCTACATCTCTGCGCCGATCAGGTAGCCGATGCCGGCCGCGATCACGCACAGCACGACCGACAGCCCGATATAGACCAGCGCCAGATAGGGCTCGCCCTCCTGCAGCATCGCCAGGGTGTGCAGGCTGAAGGCCGAGAAGGTGGTGAAGCCACCGCAGAAACCCGTCACCAGGAAGAGCGTGCCGCGCGTCGTGTAGAGCGGCCCCCCCGGCAGCGACAGGCCGATGAAGAGGCCGGCCAGCAGCGAGCCGATGACGTTCACCGCCAGCGTCGCCACCGGCAGGCTGCTGTTGGGCGGGGCGTAGGGGAAGAACAGGTCGGCCGCGTACCGCCCGGCGCCGCCAAGCGCGCTGCCGATCATCACCAGGATGAAGTTGAGCGTGACGCTCATGGAGCACCTTTTGCGGCTATGCGGGGTGTCGGCAGCCTAGCAAGACCGCGCGCCGCCGTCACACGTCGAGATCGCGGACGAAACGGGCATTCTCCTGGATGAAGGCGAAGCGCAGTTCCGGCTTGCGGCCCATCAGGCGCTCGACCAGGTCGGTCGTGCCCTGGGCGCCGTCGGGATCCCGGCCGCGATCGGGCACCTGGACGCGCAGCAGCGTGCGCTTGGTCGGGTCCATGGTGGTTTCCTTGAGCTGCGAGGCCGGCATCTCGCCCAGGCCCTTGAAGCGGCTGAGTTCGACCTTGCCCGAGCCCTTGAAGACGGTCGCCATCAGCTCCTCGCGATGGGCGTCGTCGCGGGCATAGATGGTCTGGCCGCCGCGCGACAGGCGATAGAGCGGCGGCAGCGCCAGGTGCAGGTGGCCCTGCTGGACCAGTTCCGGCATTTCGCGGAAGAAGAAGGTCATCAGCAGGGATGCGATGTGGGCGCCGTCGACGTCGGCGTCGGTCATGATGACGACCCGCTCGTAGCGCAGCTTCGACAGGTCGAAGCCCTTGCCCGAGCCGCAGCCCAGCGCCAGCACGAGGTCGGCCAGTTCCTGGTTGCCGCGCAGCTTGTCGAGCGAGGCGCTGGCGACGTTGAGGATCTTGCCACGCAGCGGCAGCACCGCCTGGGTCTCGCGCGAGCGCGCCTGCTTGGCCGACCCGCCGGCCGAATCGCCCTCGACCAGGAAGATCTCGGTGCCGGTGGCGGCACTGCGAGAGCAGTCCGCCAGCTTGCCCGGCAGGCGCAGCTTGCGGGTGGCGGTCTTGCGCAGCAGGTCCTTGTCCTGCCGGCGCTTCAGGCGCTCCTCGGCACGCTCGACGATGCGGTCGAGCAGCAGGGTGGCCGTCGTAGGGTCGCCCGACAGGAAATGGTCGAAGCGATCCTTCAACGCGTTCTCGACCAGGCGTGTCGCCTCGGCCGTTGCCAGCTTATCCTTGGTCTGGCCCTGGAACTGCGGCTCGCGCAGGAAGACCGAGACCAGCGCGCAGCAGCCCGACATCACGTCCTCGGGCGTTACCTGGGCGGCCCGGCGATTGCCGACCAACTCGCCATAGGCGCGCAGGCCGCGCGTCAGTGCGTTGCGCAGGCCGGCCTCGTGCGTGCCGCCGTCCGGCGTCGGGATCGTGTTGCAGTAGGAGTGGAGGAAGCCTTCGTCGTCGTCGAGCCAGGTGATGGCCCATTCCAGCCGGCCGGCCTTCTCGGGGAAGGGGGCCTCGCCCTGGAACGGCGCCGGCGTCATGGTCGGGCGCTGGCCGACGGCGCTCGACAGGAAATCCGCCAGCCCGGCCGGGAAATGCAGCGTCGCCTCGGCCGGGGTCTGGTCGTCGGCCTTGATCAGCGCCGGGTCGCAGGACCAGCGGATCTCGACCCCGCGATAGAGATAGGCCTTGGACCGCACCATGCGGAACAGCGTGGCCGGCTTGAAGCGGGCGGCGCCGCCGAAGATCTGCGGGTCGGGATGGAAGCGGATGGTGGTGCCGCGCCGGTTAGGGGCGGCACCCGCCTCGCGCAGGGTCGAGGTCGGGTCGCCGCGGGAATAGTCCTGCACCCACAGCACGCGGTCGCGCGCCACCTCGACGGTCAGGCGGTCGGACAGCGCATTCACGACCGAGATGCCGACGCCGTGCAGGCCGCCCGACGTCTCGTAGATCTTGTTCGAAAACTTGCCGCCGGAATGGAGCGTGGTGAGGATCACCTCCAGCGCCGACTTGTCCTTGAACTTCGGGTGCGGGTCGACGGGAATGCCGCGGCCGTTGTCGCGCACCGTCAGCGTGCCGTCGGCGGCCAGTTGCATCTCGATCCGGCTGGCATGGCCGGCGACGGCCTCGTCCATCGAGTTGTCGAGCACTTCGGCCGCCAGATGGTGCAGCGCGCGCTCGTCGGTGCCCCCGATATACATTCCGGGGCGGCGGCGGACGGGTTCCAGCCCTTCCAGGACCTCGATGTCCTTGGCGCTGTATTCGTCCTGGGTCTTGCGGGCGAGATTGGCCCCGAACAGGTCTTTCATGGCGGCGCGATCCTATGAATCGACGGGGACGGGGGCAAGGCCCACGAGATATGGTGGGATGATAGCATCCGGGGAGGGGGCGATGAGCGACCGGGAAGGCGATGCGACAAGAACGCCGCGCGGCGAGCTACAGATACGCACGCTGGCCATGCCGGCCGACGCCAACCCCAATGGCGACATCTTCGGCGGCTGGCTGCTGGCGCAGATGGACGTGGCCGGCGGCATCTTCGCTTCCCAGCGCGCCCGCGGCCGCGTCGCCACGGTCGCCATCGACGCCATGGCCTTCCACCTGCCGGTCTATGTCGGCGACGTGCTGTGCTGCTACGCCGACCTGGAGCGCCTGGGCCGTACCTCCATGGCCGTCCATATCGAGGCCTGGGTGATCCGCCGCGACGCCAGCCAGCGCGTCCTGGTGACCGAGGGCCGCTTCACCTACGTCGCCATCGGCGAGGATCGCCGCCCGCGCCCGGTGCCGCCCGCTTGAGCCCGGCCGCCGCGACCACCATCGCCGTCATCGGTGCCGGCTCGTCCGGCATCGCCGTCGCCAAGGCGCTGAAGGAGCGGGGCCTTGCCTTCGACGTCTTCGAGAAGGGCAGCGATCTTGGCGGCATGTGGCGCTACGACAACGACAATGGCCTGTCGTCGGCCTATCGCAGCCTGCATATCGACACGAGCCGCCGCAACCTGGGCTATCCCGACTTCCCGATTCCGGCCGACCAGCCGGACTTCCTCTCGCACGCCCAGGTGCTGGCCTGGCTGGAAGCCTATGCCGAGCGCTTTGCCGTGCGCCCGCACATCCGCTTCCGCACCGAGGTGGCGTCGGTGGCGCCCGAAGGCCAGGGCTGGCGGGTGCGGCTGGCGGACGGGGAGGAGCGGGACTATCGCGCAGTGGTCATCGCCAACGGCCATCTCTGGGACCCGCGCTGGCCGGTCTTTCCGGGCCACTTCGCGGGCGAGGCCATCCACTCCCACCACTACCGCACGGCCGCCCCCTACGAGGACCGCGACGTGCTGGTGGTCGGCATCGGCAATTCGGCCGTCGACATTGCCTGCGACCTCGGCCGGCGGGCGCGCCGCGTCCACCTGTCGACCCGGCGCAGCGCCTGGATCGCGCCCAAATACATCCTGGGCATCCCCACCGACCGCTGGACCGGGTTCCTGACGCGCAAGCTGCGGCTGCCGACGCCGGTCGCGCGCGGCCTCATCCGCTGGCTGATGCTGCTGACCCAGGGCGACCAGCGGCGCTACGGCGTGCCGCGCCCGGCGCACCCGATCTGGCGCGAGCATGCGACGATCAGCCAGGAGCTGCTGCCGGCGATCGGCCACGGGCGACTGGCGATCCGCCCCGACATCGCCGAGTTGCGCGGCCACGAGGTCGCCTTCGTCGACGGCCGGGTCGAGCGCTACGACGCCATCGTCTATGCCACCGGCTACCGCACCAGCTTCCCCTTCCTCGACCCGGCCGTCTTCGCGGTCACGGATGGAGAGGCCGCACTCTATCGCCGCATGCTGCCGCCGGACCGGCCGGGGCTGGCGTTCGCCGGTCTGGTGCAGCCGATCGGCCCGACCATCCCCCTGGTCGAGATCCAGGCGCGCTGGCTGGCGGCGGTGCTGGCAGGCGAGGTTCGGCTGCCGGCGCCAGACACGATGCGGCAGGAGATCGCCGCCCACCGCGCCCGCATCGCGCGGCGATATGTCGGCTCTGCCCGCTACACGCTCGAAGTCGACTTCCGGGAGTATGCCCGGCAGTTGCGCGCCGACATGGCCCGTGGGATAGGCGGTGCCTGAGCCTCTCCCCCGACCCTGAACCTTTCCTCGACCAGGCAGGACCGATGCGCCGCGACACCCTTCTGTTCGACCTCGACGGCACGATGACCGATTCCGACGCGCTGCACATCGAAGCCTATCGCCGCATCCTGGCGCCGGCCCCGCTCAGCGTCGCAGACTACCGTGCCAAGGTGATGGGCGCGACCAACCCGGCCATCATGGAGTGGATGTTTCCGGGTCGCCCGGTGGCCGAGCACGAGGCGCTGTCGGATCGCAAGGAACGGCTTTTCCGCTCGCTGGTGGAGCATCTGGAGCCGACGCCGGGCCTGCCGGCGCTGCTGGCCTGGGCCGGCCGCCACGGCATCCGCGTCGGCGTCGTCACCAACGCGCCGCGCGCCAATGCCGAACTGATGCTGGCCGCACTCGGCCTGGGTGACCGCTTTCCGGTGCTGGTCATCGGTGACGAGCTGGCCCGCGGCAAGCCCGACCCGCTGCCCTACCTGACGGGGCTGGAGCGATTGGGCAGCACGCCCGAGCGCGCGCTGGCGTTCGAGGATTCGCGCTCCGGCGTGCGCGCGGCAGCGGCTGCCGGCATCGAGACGATCGGCATGCGGACCAGCCTCGACGATGCGACGCTGCGGCAGGAAGGTGCCGCCTGGACCATGGACGATTTCACCGACCGGGATTTCCTCGCCCGGCTGGAGGCCGATTTCGGCCACCCGGTCAGCGCCGCCGGATGAGCAGCAGGGCGGCCGCCACCGGAAACAGCAGCAGCCAGTAGCGTTCGTTGATCAGGAAATAGACAGCGCCCGCGGCCGCCAGCGTCACCCACAGGGCGCGGCGGCCCTGGGCTTCGGTGGCGGCGCGGTCGTAGAACAGCATGCCGAGCAGCACGTTGACGGCTAGGAAGACCACCGAGGCGGTGGCATCCAGCGCGCCGAACAGCGGCAGCTTCACCAGGGCATAGCCGACCCACTTGCGCGACAGCAGGTCGGCCGCGAGATGGATCGCGAAGCCGCCGGCCAGCAGTCCGCCCACCATCGGCCAGCGCAGCAGCACCAGCGCCGGCAGCAGCATGCTGTGGGTGACGGCCGAGCGATGGCCCAGCAGCGGCAGCCACTGGTCGGTGTCGGGGATGGTGGTGCCGGCATGGATCAGCACCAGGGCCAGCAGGATGCTGGCCGACAGCGGGCCCCAGCGCCGGATCACGAGGAGGCTCGCAACCGGCCGGCCTTGGGACTATCTAACGGCCTGACCCATCCTGCGGCGGAAAGAGCGGCCCCACCATGACCCAGCCCCGGCACGTCCATGTCGGCAACGTCACCCTCGGCAACGACCGGCCGCTGGCGCTGATCGCCGGCCCTTGCGCGCTGGAGAGCCGGGCGCACGCGATGGAGATGTCTCATGCGTTGGTGGAACTGACGGGGCGGCTGGGCATCGGCCTGATCTACAAGACCTCGTTCGACAAGGCCAACCGAACCAGCGCCGACAGCCCGCGTGGCCTCGGCATGGAGAAGGCGCTGCCGATCCTGGCCGAGGTGCGCGAGCGCTGGGGCTGCCCGGTGCTGACCGACGTGCATTCGGCCGAACAATGCGCGCCGGTGGCCGAGGCGGTCGACGTGCTGCAGATCCCGGCCTTCCTCTGCCGCCAGACCGACCTGATCGTGGCCGCGGCCCGCACCGGCCGGCCGGTCAACATCAAGAAGGGGCAGTTCCTGGCCCCCTGGGACATGGCCAACGTCGTCGAGAAGATGGACCAGGCCGGCAACCCCAACACGCTGGTCTGCGAGCGCGGCGCCAGCTTCGGCTACAACACGCTGGTGTCGGACATGCGCTCGCTGCCGATCATGGCCGAGACGGGCTGCCCCGTCGTCTTCGACGCCACCCATTCCGTGCAGCAGCCGGGCGGCCAGGGCAAGACCAGCGGCGGGCAACGGCAGTTCGTGGCCGTCCTGGCGCGCGCCGCGGTCGCCGTCGGCGTCGCCGCGGTCTTCATGGAAACCCACCAGGACCCCGACCGGGCGCCGAGCGATGGCCCCAACATGGTCCACTTCACCGACCTGCCAGCCATCGTCGAGACGATGATGGCGATCGACCGTATCGCCAAGGCGCTGCCCGCCGGCGGCTGAGGCCGTCCCGCCCTCACGCGGCGTCGTGGAAGATGATGCCGAGCGTGGTGCGTTCGCCGCTGCGCACGGGGCTGACGCCGTGGCGCATCTGTGCGGTGTACCAGCCGCGGGCACCCCGGGCCGGCCGGTCGCGGACGGCGAAGAGGGCGGCATCGCCCTCGGCCAGGGGCAGTATCTCCACCTTCGACTGGCGTCGCGGCCGCTGCTCCACCAGGGCGAATTCGCCGCCGGTGAAGTCGGTCCCCGGCCGGCTCAGCAGCACCACCGCCTGGATGGGGAACACCTCTTCGCCATAGAGGTCCTGGTGCAGGCAGTTGTAGTCGCCCGGGCCGTAGCGCAGCATCAGCGGCGTCGGCCGGGTCTGGCCCGCCGCGTGGCAGCGCGCAATGTAGGCCGCGTGGGTGTCCGGAAAGCGGACGGCGCGACCCAGGCGTTCGGCCCAGCCGTTGGCGACGGCAGCCAGCGGCCGATAGAGGGCCTCGCGCAGCGCCGCCACCGTGTCGGGCAGGGGGGCCGCGAAATACTGGTAGACGCCCTGGCCATAGCCATGGCGCTCCATGACGATGCGGCGGCGGAAGCGCGCCTCTTCGGCGAACATCGCGGCGGCCTCCCGGCACCCTTCCGGCGACAGCAGCCGCGGCAGCACCGCATGGCCGTCGCGGTCGAGCGCGGCGGCAGCGGCGGTCCAGTCCATGGCGGCGATGCGCGCCTCCAGTTCGGCAAGCGACATCCGATTCCTCCTGTTCTTCCGGCGGCCAGCATCGGGCCGATGGCCGCGCCGTTCCATCCGGAGCTTGCGCGGGCATCCTCCGTGCTTGCCCCGGTCCGGGCCGGGCGGATATCTAGTGCCGCACAATCCCATCGCCACGATCCATCACCATTCCGAGGACAGAGACCATGACCGCCATCGTCGACATCCAGGCGCGCGAGATTCTCGACAGCCGGGGCAATCCGACGGTGGAGGTGGATGTCCGCCTGGAAACCGGCACGACCGGCCGCGCCACCGTGCCGTCGGGCGCCTCGACGGGGGCACATGAGGCGGTCGAACTGCGCGACGGCGACAAGGGGCGCTACGGCGGCAAGGGCGTGCTGAAGGCCGTCGACGCCGTCGTCGGCGAGATCTTCGATACGCTATCGGGCATGGATGTCGAGGACCAGTTCGCCATCGACCGGGCCCTGATCGCGCTGGACGGCACACCCAACAAGGCGCGGCTCGGCGCCAACGCCATCCTGGGCGTCAGCCTGGCATCGGCCCGGGCGGCGGCGGCCGAGGCCGACATGCCGTTGTGGCGCCATGTCGGCGGCGCTTATGCGCACCGGCTGCCGGTGCCGCTGATGAACATCCTGAACGGCGGCGCCCATGCCGACAACGCCCTCGACATCCAGGAATTCATGGTGGCGCCGATCGGCGCCGACACCTTCGCCGAGGCGCTGCGCATGGGCGCCGAGGTGTTCCAGGCGCTGCGCCGGCAGTTGCTGGCCGCCGGCCACAACACCAATGTCGGCGACGAGGGCGGCTTTGCCCCGGCGCTGAATTCCACCGAAGAGGCCATGAGCCTGGTCGCCAAGGCCGTCGAGGCGGCTGGCTACCGGCTGGGCGAAGACGTGGCGCTGGCGCTCGACCCGGCATCGACCGAATTCTACAAGGACGGTCGCTATGTCCTGAAGGGCGAGGGCAAGACGCTCGATTCCGGCGGCATGGTCGCCTACTACGAGGATCTCTGCCGGCGCTACCCGATCCTGTCGATCGAGGATGGCATGGCCGAGGACGACTGGGACGGCTGGATCGCGCTGAACAAGGCGATCGGCGGCAAGGTGCAGCTCGTCGGCGACGACCTCTTCGTCACCAGCACGGCACGCCTGCGCGACGGCATCGCCCGGGGGGCGGCCAACGCCATCCTGATCAAGGTGAACCAGATCGGCACCTTGACCGAGACGCTGGACGCCGTCGACACCGCCCAGCGCGCCGGCTGGCGGGCGGTCATGTCCCATCGCTCGGGCGAGACGGAGGATACCTCCATCGCCGACCTTGCCGTCGCCACCAACTGCGGCCAGATCAAGACCGGGTCGCTGTCGCGTTCCGATCGCACGGCCAAGTACAACCAGCTCCTGCGCATCGAGGAGGCCCTGGGCGCCTCGGCGCGCTACGCCGGTCGCGCCGCCCTGGCGCGCTGACGCCGATCAACGGGCCTGCCGGCCGTTGACGGGCAGGCCCACAAGGTGATTGCCTGACGACATGGCGATTCGGCACGGGTTCGGACGGGTCATGCGGATGGGGGTGGCGCCCGTGCTGGGCGTCGCCGTCATCGGCTATTTTGCCTATCACCTAGTCCATGGCGACCGCGGGCTGGTGGCCTGGCGCGCGCTGAGCGAGCGCATCGGCGAGGTCGAGACCGATGCCCGCCAGGTCACTGCCGAGCGGCAGGAGCTGGAACGGCGGGTGGCGCTGCTGCGCCCCGACAGCCTCGATCGCGACATGCTGGACGAGCGCGTGCGCGAGGTGCTGAACCTGGCCCACCCCGACGACCTGGTCATCCTGCGGCCGCAGGCGCCGCCGCCCAGGTAGCCGCCGCCCAGGCAGCCGGGGGCCGCGGCCGGCCGGGCCGGGAAAAGGGCTTCCATCCAGCGCGATTAACCCAATTATGGTTAATCGGCCGATTTCCATTGTCTTTCAAGCATTTGCACACAAGGAAATGCAGCGACCGCGGTTGCATTCCGCCGGTCAGTCGCTATGTTGGCGCATGGGCATCGCGCTGACGGCGACGTAAAGCTGCGGCCATGCCACCCGAGGGGAGGAAGCTCTATGGCCGTAGCCAAACGTCAGGCATCGGCGCCGAAGCGCACCGCCAAGACGGCGCGCCTCGACCCCGACGTACTCGTACAGATGTATCGCGACATGCTGCTCATCCGCCGCTTCGAGGAGAAGGCGGGGCAGATGTACGGCATGGGCCTGATCGGCGGCTTCTGCCATCTCTATATCGGCCAGGAAGCGGTCGTGGTGGGCATGCAGTCGGCGATCACGCCCGACGATGCGGTGATTACCAGCTATCGCGACCACGGCCACATGCTGGCCTGCGGGATGGACCCGCGCGGCGTGATGGCCGAGCTGACCGGCCGGCGCGGCGGGTATTCGCGCGGCAAGGGCGGCTCGATGCACATGTTCAGCCGCGAGAAGAATTTCTATGGCGGCCACGGCATCGTCGGCGCGCAGGTGCCGCTCGGCACCGGCATCGCGTTCGCGCTGAAGTACAAGGGCTCGGACAATGCCTGCCTGACCTATCTCGGCGACGGCGCCGTGAACCAGGGGCAGGTCTACGAATCCTTCAACATGGCGGCGCTCTGGAAGCTGCCGGTCATCTACATCATCGAGAACAACCGCTATGCCATGGGCACCTCGGTGCAGCGGTCCTCGGCCAGCCCGGACCTGTATGAGCGCGGCGCGCCCTACGGCATTCCCGGCCGCCAGGTCGACGGCATGGACGTGGTGGCGGTGAAGGCGGCGGGCGACGAGGCGATCGCCCACATCCGCGCGGGCAAGGGCCCCTTCATCCTGGAGATGATGACCTATCGCTATCGCGGCCATTCCATGTCCGACCCGGCCAAGTACCGGACCAAGGAAGAGGTCAACAAGATGCGGTCGGAGCATGATCCGATCGACCGCCTGCGCACGGCCCTGCTGGACAATGGCTGGGCCAAGGAAGATGCGCTGAAGGCCATCGACCGCGAGGTGAAGGACATCGTCACCGCGGCGGCCGAATTCGCCCAGGAAAGCCCGGAGCCCGATCCGTCGGAGCTGTTCACCGACATCCTGGTCGAATCCAAAGCCGCCTGAACCGAGGCCCATCCCGCGCACGCCATCTGTGGAGGCCGGCATCCGCCCGTAACGGGCGCTGGGTGCCGTGCCGTCCCTCCCTAGGAGAGGTCTCGATGCCGATCGAAGTGCTCATGCCGGCGCTGTCGCCGACCATGACCGAAGGCAAGCTCGCCAAATGGCACAAGAAGGTGGGCGACGCCGTGAAGGCGGGTGACGTGCTCGCCGAGATCGAAACCGACAAGGCGACCATGGAGGTCGAGGCGGTCGACGAAGGGACCGTCGGCGCCATCCTGGTCGAGGAAGGGACCGACGCCGTCGCCGTCAACCAGCCGATCATGACGATCCTGGAAGAGGGCGAGGAGGCTGGCGCCCCGGCGGCCAAGTCTGCGCCGAAGGAGGAGCCCGTCGAGGCGCCGCCGGCGCCCAAGGCCAGCCCCGCGCCGAAGGCGGTTGCGGCCCCCAAGCCCGAGCCGGCCACCGCGGCCGAGCCCGAATATTCCGGCGCCACCCAGTCGATGACGCTGCGCGAGGCGCTGCGCGACGCCATGTCCGAGGAGATGCGGCGCGACGAGAACGTGCTGCTGCTGGGCGAGGAAGTCGGCGAGTACCAGGGCGCCTACAAGGTTAGCCAGGGCATGCTGCAGGAGTTCGGCCCCAAGCGCGTGATCGACACGCCGATCACCGAGCACGGCTTCGCCGGGCTCGGCGTCGGAGCGGGCTTCATGGGCCTCAGGCCGATCGTCGAGTTCATGACCTTCAACTTCGCCATGCAGGCGATCGACCAGATCATCAATTCGGCCGCCAAGACCCTCTACATGTCCGGCGGCCAGATGGGCTGCCCGATCGTCTTCCGCGGCCCCAACGGTGCCGCCTCGCGCGTCGCCGCCCAGCACTCGCAGTGCTATGCCAGCTGGTATGCCCACTGCCCCGGCCTGAAGGTGGTGTCGCCCTGGTCGGCCGCCGACGCGAAAGGCCTGCTGAAGGCCGCGATCCGCGACCCGAACCCGGTCATCTTCCTGGAGCACGAGCTGCTCTACGGCCAGACCTTCGAGGTGCCGACCGACCCGGACTACATCGTGCCGATCGGCAAGGCCAAGGTGGTGCGCGCCGGCAAGCACGTCACCATCACCGCCTTCTCTCGCATGGTGGGCTTTGCGCTCGAGGCCGCCCAGAAGCTGGCGGAGGAGGGGATCGAGGCCGAGGTGGTCGACCTGCGCACGTTGCGCCCGCTCGACACGGCCACGGTCGTGGCGTCGGTCAAGCGCACCAATCGTCTGGTCTCGGTCGAGGAAGGCTGGCCCTATGCCGGCATCGGCTCCGAGCTGTCGGCCGTGATGATGGAGCAGTGCTTCGACGACCTCGATGCGCCCGTCGTGCGGGTGACGGGGGCCGACGTGCCGCTGCCCTATGCCGCCAACCTCGAGAAGCTGGCGCTGCCGCAGGTCGACCACATCGTCGAGGCGGCCAAGGCCGTCTGCTACCGGTAAGGGGAGCATCGCGATGCCCATTCCGATTCTGATGCCGGCCCTGTCGCCGACGATGACCGAGGGCAACCTCGCCAAGTGGCACAAGAAGGAAGGCGACACGGTCAAGGCGGGCGACGTGCTGGCCGAGATCGAGACCGACAAGGCGACCATGGAAGTCGAGGCGGTGGATGAGGGCCGCATCGGCCGCATCCTGGTCGCCGAGGGCACCCAGGCGGTGAAGGTGAACACCGAGATCGCAATCCTGCTGGAAGAGGACGAGGAAGACTCCGCGCTGGACGGCGGCGCCCCGGCCAAGAAGGCGGAACCGGCCAAGGCACAGCCCGCACCGGCCGCCCAGGCGGCACCCGCGAAGGCGGAGCCGGCCCCGGCCAAGCCCGCGGCAGCGGCGGCAAAGGCCTCGGACGAGCGCATCTCGGCTTCGCCGCTGGCGCGCCGGATGGCCGCCCAGGCCGGTGTCGACCTGGCCGGCATCAGCGGCTCGGGCCCCAATGGCCGCATCGTGAAGTCCGACATCGAGGGGGCGCTGGGCAAGGCGCCGGCGACCCCGGCACAGGCGGCCAGCCCGGCCGCTGCAGCAGCCGCCCCGGCAGCCGCGGCCGCCAAGCCGGCACCGGCACCCGTGGCAGCTGCCGCCCCGGCCGCCGGCAAGGACCATATCGCCCTGCTGGCGGGCGGCATTCCCTACCGGCTCGACCCGCACACCTCGATGCGCAAGACGATCGCGCGCCGCCTCAGCGAATCCAAGCAGCAGGTGCCGCACTTCTACCTGTCGGTCGACTGCACGATCGACCGGTTGCTGGCGACCCGCAAGGAACTGAACGGCCGGTCGGACGCCTACAAGCTGTCGGTGAACGACTTCGTCATCCGCGCCTCGGCGCTGGCCCTGCGCAAGGTGCCGCAGGCCAATGCGTCCTGGAGCGACGACGGCATCCTCTTCTGGGAGCAGGTCGACGTTTCGGTTGCCGTCGCCATCCCGAACGGGCTGATCACGCCGATCATCAAGAAGGCCGACCAGAAGGGCCTGGCCGCCATCTCCGACGAGATGCGCGACCTCGCCACCCGGGCCAAGGACGGCAAGCTGAAGCCCGACGAGTTCCAGGGCGGGACCTTCAGCGTGTCCAATCTCGGCATGTTCGGCATTCCCACCTTCTCGGCCATCATCAACCCGCCGCAGGCCTGCATCCTGGCGGTCGGTGCCGGCGAGCAGCGGCCGGTGGTGAAGGACGGGGCGCTGGCGATCGCCACCCAGATGACCTGCACGCTGTCCGTCGACCACCGGGTGGTGGACGGTGCCGTTGGCGCGCGCTTCCTCAGCGCCTTCAAGGGCTACATCGAAGACCCGCTCAGCATGCTGCTGTAAGGCAGGCGAGCCCGGCGAAAGGACGCCCTCATGGCGGAAGAACGGTTCGACCTCGTCGTCATCGGCGGCGGCCCCGGCGGCTATGTCGCGGCCATCCGGGCGGCGCAGCTCGGCATGAAGACGGCCCTGGTGGAGCGCGAGCACCTGGGCGGGATCTGCCTCAACTGGGGCTGCATCCCGACCAAGGCGCTGCTGCGCTCGGCCGAGGTCTATCACCTGATGACCCATGCCGAGGCCTACGGCCTGTCGGCCCAGGGCATCGCGTTCGACGCCCAGAAGATGGTGAAGCGGTCGCGCGGCATCGCCCAGCAGCTCTCGGCCGGCGTCAAGCACCTGATGCGGAAGAACAAGGTCACGGTGTTCGACGGCCATGGCAGCCTGGCCGGTGCCGGCAAGGTGGCGGTCGAGAAGGACGGCAAGCCCGTGGCGACGCTGGCCGCCGCCAACATCATCCTGGCGACCGGCGCCCGCGCCCGCTCCGTGCCGGGGCTGGAGCCGGACGGCAAGCTCGTCTGGACCTACAAGGAGGCGATGGTCCCCGAGCGGATGCCGAAGTCGCTGCTGGTGATCGGGTCGGGTGCCATCGGCATCGAGTTCGCCAGCTTCTATCGCACCTTCGGCGCCGAGGTGACGGTGGTCGAGATGGTCGACCGCATCCTGCCCGTGGAGGACGAGGAAATCTCCGCCTTCGCCCGCAAGGCGTTCGAGAAGCAGGGCATGAAGATCGTCACCGGCGCCCAGGTGAAGGGCCTGAAGAAGGCCGCCGACAGCGTGACCGCGACGATCGAGGCCGGCGGCAAGACGCAGCAGGTGACGGCCGAGCGGGTGATCCTGGCGGTCGGCATCGTCGGCAATGTCGAGAAGCTGGGGCTGGAAGGCACCAAGGTCGTGGTCGACCGCACCCATGTGGTGATCGACCAGTGGTGTGCCACGGGCGAGAAGGGGGTCTATGCCATCGGCGACCTGGCCGGCGCGCCCTGGCTGGCGCACAAGGCCATGCACGAGGCGGTGTTGTGCGTCGAGCGCATCGCCGGCGTGAAGGGCGTCCATCCCATGGACGTGACCAAGATCCCCGGCTGCACCTATTGCGCGCCCCAGGTCGCCAGCGTCGGCCTGACCGAGAAGAAGGCCAAGGAACTGGGCTACGAGGTGAAGGTCGGGCGCTTTCCCTTCATCGGCAACGGCAAGGCGATCGCGCTCGGCGAGACTGAGGGGCTGGCCAAGACCGTGTTCGACGCGAAGACGGGCGAGCTGCTGGGCGCCCACCTGATCGGGCCGGAAGTGACCGAGCTGATCCAGGGCTACACCATCGCGCGCACGCTCGAGACGACCGAGGCCGACCTGATGGGCACGACCTTCCCGCACCCGACCATTTCCGAGGTCATGCACGAGGCCGTGCTTGACGCCTACGGCCGCGCGCTCCACTTCTAAGCCTTGCCGCAGCGCTCGCGCGCAGAACCCAGGAGCATCCGCCGGTCATGGCGCAGCCCGCGGACCAGGTCCGCCACCCCGAGAAGGCCAACAAGCCCGACAACCCGATCCAGCGCAAGCCGGCCTGGATCCGCGTGAAGGCGCCGACCTCGCGCGTCTATGCCGAGACGCGCGACCTGATGCGCGGCCTGAACCTGCGCACGGTGTGCGAGGAGGCGGCCTGCCCGAACATCGGCGAATGCTGGTCGCAGAAGCACGCGACGGTGATGATCCTGGGCAGCGTGTGCACGCGCGCCTGCACCTTCTGCAACGTCGCCACCGGCCGGCCAGACCTGCTCGACCCGCACGAGCCCGAGCGGGTGGCCGAGGCCGTGGGCAAGCTGGCGTTGAAGCATGTGGTGATCACCTCGGTCGACCGGGACGACCTGCCGGACGGCGGTGCCGACCACTTCGCCCGCACCATCCGCGCCATCCGCCTGTTCGCGCCCGGGACGACCATCGAGGTGCTGACGCCGGACTTCCTGCGCAAGGAGGGCGCGATCGAGGTCGTGGCCGCGGCCCGGCCGGACGTATTCAACCACAATCTCGAAACCGTGCCCCGCCTCTATGGCGAGGTGCGGCCGGGTGCGCGCTACTTCAACTCGCTGCGCCTGCTCGACCAGGTGAAGCGCCACGACCCGTCGATCTTCACCAAGTCGGGCATCATGGTCGGGCTCGGCGAGGCGAAGGAAGAGGTGCTGCAGGTGATGGACGACCTGCGCGCCGCGGACGTCGATTTCCTGACCATCGGCCAGTACCTGCAGCCGACGCCCAAGCACCACCGCGTCGACCGCTTCGTGACGCCGGACGAGTTCGCCAGCCTGCAGACCCATGCCTACGCCAAGGGCTTCCTGATGGTGTCGGCGTCGCCGCTGACCCGCTCTTCCTACCACGCGGGCGACGATTTCGTGCGCCTGCGCGCGGCCCGCGAGGCGCGCCTGTCCGGCGTCGCCTAGGGCGCCCGATCGCCAGAAGGATGCCGACGCACGCCGAGCAAAGGCTGCTTCCCTATACGCCGGAGCAGCTCTTCGACCTTGTCGCCGACATAGAGCGCTATCCGGAGTTCCTGCCGTGGTGCGTCGCCGCCCGCATCCGGGAGCGCAGCCAGACAGCCGTGGTGGCCGACCTGATGATCGGCTTCAAGATGATCCGCGAGCGCTTCACCTCGCGCGTGGCGTTGACCCCCAAGACGCGCATCGACGTCGTCTACAGCGACGGGCCGTTCAAGCACCTGCACAACCACTGGATCTTCGAGCCGGCCGAGGGCGGCTGCCGGATCGATTTCTTCGTCGAGTTCGAGTTCCGCTCGCGCACGCTGCAGAAGATCATCGAGGTGCTGTTCCACGAGGCCGTCCGCCGCATGGTGGCGGCGTTCGAGACCCGCGCGCGCACCCTCTATGGCGAACCGGTCACCGCGCCGCCGCTTCCCGGATCATCCTGAGGGCGATCGCCACCGAGCGGCGGCGGATCGCCGCGCGGTCGCCCGGCACGACGTGGCGCTCGTCCACCGTCTGGCCGCCGCGGCGGGCGGTGGCGAAATGGACTAGGCCCACCGGCTTGGTGGCGGTCGCCCCGCCCGGCCCGGCGATGCCGGTGATGGCGACCGCGATGTCGACCCCGGCGGCGGCGATGGCACCCTCGGCCATGGCGCGGGCCACTTCGACGCTGACGGCGCCCACGGATTCTATCAGCGGCATGGGCACACCCAGCATCGCGGCCTTGGCGGCGTTGGAGTAGGTGACGAAGCCGCGATCGACGACGTCCGAGGAGCCGGCGATCTCGGTCAGGGCGGCGGCGACGAGGCCGCCCGTGCAGGATTCGGCCGTCGCCACGGTCAGGCCGCGGGCACGGCAATCGGCCAGCGTGCGGGTCGCCAGATCGCTCAGGGATTCCGTCGTTTCATCGGTCATGGCAACCACCATAGCACGACTACCAGCGCCAGCGCGGCCGCCAGGCCCGCCGCCGCGTCGTCCAGCATGGCGCCGATGCCGCCGGCCAGGTTGCGGTCGATCCAGCCGATCGGGCCCGGCTTCCACACGTCGAACAGGCGGAACAGGATGAAGGCCAGCCCGACCGACAGCGGATCGACGGCCGCCGGCACCAGCGCCAGCCATTGCCCGCCGATCTCGTCGACGACGATGTAGCCCGGGTCGTGCGCGGCGCCGTTGGCCAGCAGCTTGTCCGTGGCCATCGCCCCCAGGGCGAAGACGACCAGGGCTGCCACCGCCAGCCATAGCGGCCCCAGCCAATGGAGCATGGCGACGCCGGGGACCAGGGCCGCCAGGGATCCCCAGGTGCCGGGTGCCGTCGGCGCCAGGCCGACGCCGAACCCGGTCGCGACGAGGCGGGCGGGATGGAAGAAGTAGAGGGGCGGGCGCACCTTCATGGCAACCGCACGGTGGCGACGGCCTGGGCGACGATGCCCTCGCGCCGGCCCGTGAAGCCCAGCCCCTCGGTCGTGGTCGCCTTGACGCTGACCCGGTCGGCCGCCACACCCAGTATGGCGGCGATCCGCTCGACCATCGCGGCCCGGTGCGGGCCGACCTTGGGGCGCTCGCAGACGATGGTCAGGTCGACATGGACGATGGTGCCGCCGCGAGCCGCGACCAGGGACGCCGCATGGGCGAGGAAGCGGTCGGAAGAGGCGCCGCGCCATTGCGGGTCGGTCGGCGGGAAGTGGGCGCCGATGTCGGCCGCTCCGATGGCACCCAGGATCGCATCGGTCAGCGCATGCAGCGCCACGTCCGCATCCGAATGCCCCGACAGGGCGCGATCGTGGGCGATGCGCAGTCCGCCAAGCCAGACATGGTCGCCCTCGGCGAAGGCATGGACGTCGAAGCCGGTGCCGACGCGGATATCGCCCCCGCCGGGCGCAACCTGGCCCAGCAGGCTGGCGGCCCGGGCGAGGTCGCCGTCATGGGTGATCTTGATGTTGTCCTCCGATCCGGCGACCAGGGCCACGGTCTCGCCGGCCTGTTCCATGACCTGGGCGTCGTCGGTCGGCTCGATCGTGAAGTCGCCGCCGCGATGGGCCGCCAGCAGCCGGTCGAAGCGGAAGCCCTGGGGCGTCTGGGCGCGCCACAGGCCCTGCCGCGGGACGGTCTCGACAATCGCGCCGTCCGGGCCGCAGCGCTTGAGCGTGTCGGCGACCGCGACGGCCGGGACCGCGCCGGCATGCTTGGCCAGGGCCGCCAGCGTGCGGTCGATCAGTTCGGCATCAACCAGCGGGCGCGCGCCGTCATGGATCAGCACCCGCGCCGGGGGGGCGGCCGCCAGGCTTTCCAGCCCGTTCAGCACGGATTCCCGCCGGGTCGCCCCACCGGCCACCGGCGGCGGCAGGTCCAGCCCGGCCATCGCCGCGCTGTAGAGCGGCAGGTCGTCCGGATGGATGACGACGCGCACGCCATCGACGGCGGGATGGGCCAGGAATCGATCGACGGCATGGCGCAGGACCGGCCGGCCGGCCAACAGGCCATACTGCTTGGGCACGGCGCCGCCGAAGCGCAGGCCCCGGCCGGCGGCGACCACGATGGCGATGGTGGCCCCGGCGGGCGACGGATTCATCTCGGGCGGGCGTGGGTCCGGCATGGGGCGCGAACCTAGTCGTCCGCGAAGCCGTGGGGAAGGGCGGGATCGCCAGCGCCCGGCATTCGCTAGAGCGCGGCATTCGCTAGAGCGCGGCATTCGCTAGAGCGCGGCATTCGCAAGCGCCCGGCCGCGATGTATAGAAGGCCATGCCCTTGTCCGCCGTCCTGCCGCTGCTGGCGGCGGCCGCCCTCGTGCCGGCCGCGCTCGCCGCATTCCGACCGCCGCCCGGCGGCCGCGACCCCATGTTCTGGTGGTCGCTGGCGGTCGCGGTGGCCGGTCCGGCCGGGCTTGCCCTGGTACTGGGCGAGCATGGCTGGCGGACCGGGTTCGCCTATGCCCTGTGGGTATCGATCGCGGCGACGGCCGCGGCCTTCGGCGGCTTGGCGATGTGGGATCGCGCGGGCGCCCGGCTGGCGCCGCTGCTGCTGCCCTACCTGCTGGTCCTGGCTGTGCTTGCCGCCATCTGGGGCCGGGCGCCCGAGCAGCCCCTGCGGCTGCCCGTGTCGGGTTGGCTGTGGGCCCACATCGCGGTCGCCATCGCCACCTATGCCCTGGTCGGCATCGCCGCCGTCGCCTCGCTTGGCGTGATGCTGCAGGAGGCGGCACTGCGCTGGAAGCGCCCGACCGGCCTGACCCGGCGCCTGCCGGCGGTGGCCGAGGGCGACCGGATCGCCTTCCGCGCCCTGGGGGCGGCGGCCGTCGTGCTGGGGATCGGTCTAGTGACCGGGATGGCGCTCGACGTCCTCACCTTCGGCCGCTGGCTGCGGCTCGACCACAAGACGGTCCTGTCGATCGCCGCCTTCGTTGCCATCCTGGCGCTGCTGGCCGCCCATGCCCGCTGGGGAACCCGCGGGCGACGCGGGGCGCGGGCCATCCTGGTGGTGTGGCTGCTGCTGACGCTGGCCTATCCCGGCGTCAAGTTCGTGACCGATATCGTCCTGGCCCGCGCCGGGACCTAGACGCCCGCGGCGGACGCACCAATTCTTGTGTTGCAGTGCAGCAGGAATGGTATAATCTGCCTATCTGTTGAGCATTAAGAAAGATTGCCCAACTAATGAGCATTAAGATCGGCCCGGTGACCCTCGAAGCCCCGGTCATCCTTGCCCCCATGTCGGGCGTGACCGACCTGCCGTTCCGCCGCCTCGTGAAGCGTCACGGGGCGGGCCTCGTCGTGTCCGAGATGATCGCCAGCGAGGCGATGATCCGCCAGAGCCGGCAGACCCTGCGGATGGCCACGACCGAGGCCGACGAGCAGCCGATGGCCGTCCAGCTCGCCGGCTGCGAGCCCCACGTCATGGCCGAGGCCGCGCGCCTGAATGCCGACCGCGGCGCCCAGATCATCGACATCAATTTCGGCTGCCCGGTGAAGAAGGTCGTCAACGGCCATGCCGGCTCCGCCCTGATGCGCGACGAGGCCCATGCCGCGCGCATCCTGGAGGCGACGGTGAAGGCGGTGTCGCTGCCGGTCACCCTGAAGATGCGGACGGGCTGGGACGACGGCACCCGCAACGCGCCGCGCCTGGCCCGCATCGCCGAGGAGTGCGGCATCCGCATGGTGACCATCCATGGCCGGACGCGCTGCCAGTTCTACGCCGGCCATGCCGACTGGGACTTCATTGCCCAGGTGAAGGCGGCGGTCAGCATCCCGGTCATCGCCAATGGCGACGTGACGACGCTGGAGGACGTGGCCCGCATCCGCGAGCAGTCGGGCGCCGACGGGGTGATGATCGGCCGTGGCGCCTATGGCCGGCCCTGGTTCCTGGCCCAGGCCATGGAGTTCCTGCGTACCGGCCGGCGACTGCCCGACCCGCCGCTGGCCGCCCAGCGCGACATCCTGCTGGAGCATTACGACGCCATGCTGACGCACTACGGCTACGAGCCCGGGCTGATGGTCGCGCGCAAGCATGTCGGCTGGTACAGCAAGGGCTTGCCTGGATCGTCGGAGTTCCGGGCCAAGGTGAACCAGGTGCACGAGCCCGAGCGGGTGCGGTCGCTGATCCGCGAGTTCTACGACCCACAGCTCGAGCGGATGGCCGCCTGATGGGGCGCCGCGCCATCGCCTGGGCCAGGCGCACCGCGCGTCCCGAGGTGGACGCTGCCGCCGTGCTGGCCACACTGGCCGACCCGGTCCTGGTCGTCGACCAGCAGTTGGCGATCCGCTTTGCCAACCCGGCGGCCGAGCAGTTCTTCGACATGGGCCTGCCGACGATGATCGGCCGCCGGCTCGACAGCCTGCTGCCGCCCGACAGCCCCGCCTGCGCGCTGGTCGAGAAGGTGCGGGACCAGGGCGGGCGCATGGTCGACCATGGCGTCGCCATCGATACGCCGCGCACCGGCGCGCAGCTCGTCAGCGTGCAGGTGGCGCCGCTGGGCGACGGGCTGCCGCTCTATGTCGTGGCGCTTCAGCCGCGCTCGATCGTCGAGCGGATCGACCACCAGCTCACCCATCGTGGTGCTGCGCGCTCGGTCAGCGCCATGGCGGCGATGCTGGCGCACGAGGTGAAGAACCCGCTGTCGGGCATCCGCGGCGCCGCCCAGCTACTGGAGCAGAACGCTAACGAGGCCGACCGCGAGCTGACCCGGCTGATCTGCGACGAGACCGACCGCATCTGCGCGCTGGTCGACCGCATGGAGGTCTTCTCCGACAGCCGGCCGATCCATCGCGGCGCGGTCAACATCCACGAGGTGCTGGAGCATGTGCGCCGGTTGGCCGAGAGCGGCTTCGCCCGCGGCATCCGCTTCGTGGAGCTCTACGACCCCTCTCTGCCCCCCGTCCTGGGCAACCGGGACATGCTGGTACAGGTCTTGCTCAATCTCGTGAAGAACGCGGCCGAGGCGGTGCCCGAGCAAGGAGGAGAGATCGTGCTTTCAACCGCCTACCAGCACGGCGTGCGCCTCGCGGTGGCCGGCAGCGACAGCCGCCTGCACCTGCCGCTGGTCGTCACGGTGCAGGATAATGGCAGCGGCGTGCCGGAAGACCTGCGCGCCAACCTCTTCGATCCCTTCGTCACCACCAAGCATGGCGGCAAGGGCCTGGGCTTGGCCCTGGTCGCGAAGATCATCGACGACCATGGCGGCCTGATCGAATTCGACAGCCAGCAGCGCCGGACCACCTTTCGGGTGAAGCTCCCGATGGTCGAGCAGGGAGAAGGGAACTGATGCCGGGCGCCACCATCCTCATCGCGGACGACGACCGCGCCATCCGCACCGTGCTGACCCAGGCCCTGGCGCGCCTGGGCCATGACGTGCGGACCACCGGCAATGCCGCCACCTTGTGGCGGTGGGTGGAGGATGGGGACGGCGATCTCGTCATCACCGACGTGGTGATGCCGGACGAGAACGGCCTGGACCTGGTGCCGCGCATCAAGAAGCTGCGGCCGGACCTGCGCATCATCGTGATGAGCGCGCAGAACACCCTGCTGACCGCCGTGAAGGCGACCGAGCGCGGCGCCTTCGAATACCTGCCCAAGCCCTTCGACCTGCGCGAGCTGGTCTCGACGGTCGAGCGCGCCCTGACCCAGCCCAAGCCGGCGGTCGCGTCCGAAGAGGCCGCCGACGCCGAGGAGCAGCTTCCCCTCATCGGCCGGTCACCGGCGATGCAGGAGATCTACCGCGTCCTGGCTCGCCTGATGGGCACCGACCTGACGGTGATGATCTTCGGCGAGTCCGGCACCGGCAAGGAGCTGGTCGCGCGCGCCCTGCATGATTTCGGCAAGCGCCGGTCCGGCCCGTTCGTCGCCATCAACATGGCGGCCATCCCGCGCGAGCTGATCGAGAGCGAGCTGTTCGGCCACGAGAAGGGGGCCTTCACCGGCGCCACCACGCGTTCCGCCGGGCGCTTCGAACAGGCCCAGGGCGGCACGCTGTTCCTGGACGAGATCGGCGACATGCCGATCGAGGCCCAGACGCGCCTGCTGCGCGTGCTGCAGGAGGGCGAGTACACGGCCGTCGGCGGCCGCACCTCGATCCGCACCGACGTGCGTATCGTCGCCGCCACCCATCGCGACCTGCGCCAGATGATCCGCCAGGGCCTCTTCCGCGAGGACCTGTTCTACCGCCTGAACGTCGTGCCCATCCGCCTGCCGCCGCTGCGCGAGCGGACCGAGGACGTGCCGTCGCTGATCCGCCATTTCCTGGCCCAGGTCGCCCGCCAGGGCCTGCCCTTGAAGACGATCGACCCGCAGGCGATGGACCGGCTGAAATCCTATCGCTGGCCGGGCAACGTCCGCGAGCTGGAGAACATGGTCCGCCGACTGGCGGCACTCTACGCCCAGGAGATCATCGGCATCGACGTCGTCGAGCAGGAGCTGGCCGAGGTCGCGGCCGCCGGCACGACGGTGGTCGAGGCCCCGGCGGGCGAGGGGCTGGGGGCGGCGGCCGAGCGCCACCTGAAGGAATATTTCACCGCCCATGGCGAGGCGCTGCCGGCCGCCGGCCTCTATGACCGTGTCCTGCGCGAGATCGAGCGGCCGCTGATTTCGCTCACCTTGACGGCGACGCGTGGCAACCAGATCCGGGCCGCCCAGCTCCTTGGGTTGAACCGCAATACGCTGCGCAAGAAGATCCGCGAGTTGGACATCCAGGTGGTGCGCGGCGTACGATAGCGGCGTCAAGCTCGCGGGCTCCTCGCGAGTCCACCGCTGGCAGGCGCAACGATGGCCACGGATTCCGCCGTCGGTGTGACGAAGCAACCGAAGCGGCTACTCGACTGGTTGAGGCGGTTCGGCGTCGGGCGCAAGCTCGCGGTCGCGCTGGCATTGGCTGCCCTGGTCTCGGGCATCGCCACCTATGTCGTCATCACCAGCAAGCCGCCGCTCGGGCCGGACCCGAACGTCGTCCTGCTGCTGCTCAACCTCGACCTCGTCCTGCTGCTGTTGCTGGGCGCGGTGGTGGCAAGGCGGCTGGTGGCGCTGTGGGTCGAGCGTCGGCGCGGCATGGCCGGCGCCCGGCTGCATGTCCGCTTCGTGGCCCTCTTCAGCCTGCTGTCGGTCACGCCGACCATCATCGTCGCGGTGTTCTCGTTCCTCTTTTTCAATTTCGGCATCCAGAACTGGTTCAGCGAGACGGTGCGTACCGCCGTCGTCGAATCGCGGGCGGTCGCCTACGCCTATCTGGAGGAGCACCAGAACGTCATCCGCGCCGACATCTCGGCGATGGCAGCCGACCTCAACCGCGACGCCTCGCTGCTGATGAACAACCAGCAGCGCTTCAACCAGATCGTCTCGACCCAGGCCCGCGTGCGCTCGCTGAGCGAGGCCATGGTGTTCGACCGCACCGGCCGGGTGCTGGCGCGATCCAGCATCAGCTTCGCCCTGGAATTCGACCCCGTGCCGGAATGGGCGATGGCGGAGGCACGGTCGGGCATGATCGCGGTACTGACCAGCGAGACCGATGACCGCGTGCGTGCGCTGTCCCGGCTCGACGAGGACAACAGCGCCTTCCTCTATGTCGGCCGCTTCATCGACCCGCGGGTCATCGGCCATCTGGAGCGGACGGAGAAGGCGGTGGCCGAGTATCGCGACCTGGAGGGGCGCGGCTCGGGCATTCAGATCACCTTCGCGCTCGTCTTCCTGGTGGTGGCCTTGCTGCTCCTGCTGGCCGCGGTGTGGGCCGCCCTCATCCTCGCCAACCGGCTGGCCCAGCCCCTGGGCGCCCTGGTCGAGGCGGCCGAGCGGGTGCGCGGCGGCGACCTCGGCGTGCAGGTTCGCGAGCGCCAGGACGGCGACGAGATGGATACCCTCAGCCGCGCCTTCAACCGCATGACGCGACAGCTCCAGTCCCAGCGCGGCGAACTGATCGAGGCCAACCAGCAGCTCGAGACGCGTCGTCGCTTCACCGAGATGGTGCTGGCCGGCGTCTCGGCCGGGGTCGTCGGTCTCGATCGGGACGGGGCCATCAACCTGCCGAACCGCTCGGCCAGCGTCCTGCTCGGCATCGACCTCGACCAGTGGATCGGCGCCGATCTGGCCCAGCCGGTGCCCGAGATGGCCGCGCTGCTGGACCGGGTGCGGGCGGGTGACGGCCGGTCGATCCAGGACCAGGTGGAACTGGTACGCGACGGGCGCAAGCGCACGCTGATCGTGCGCCTGGCGGCCGAGAAGGCGGGCGAGGATACCCAGGGCTATGTCGTCACCTTCGACGACATCACGGAGCTGCTGTCGGCCCAGCGCAAGGCCGCCTGGGCCGATGTCGCGCGGCGCATCGCCCACGAGATCAAGAACCCGCTGACTCCGATCCAGCTTTCCGCCGAGCGCCTGAAGCGGCGCTACGGCAAGGAGATCACGTCCGATCCCGAGACGTTCCACCTCTGCACCGACACCATCATCCGCCAGGTGGGCGACATCGGCCGCATGGTCGACGAATTTTCCTCCTTCGCTCGCATGCCGGCCCCGGTGATGCGCGAGGAGGACGTGACCGACATCTGCCGCCAGGCGGTCTTCCTTCAGCGCAGCGCCCGCCCCGACCTCCGATTCGGGCTGGAGATCACGGGCGACCGCCGGCCGGTCCGCTGCGACCGCCGGCAGATCACCCAGGGCCTTACCAACCTGCTGCAGAATGCCGTCGACTCGATCGACGGCCGCGACAGGACCGGCGAGGCCCCGCCGGCCGGCGCGGTCGACGTGCAGGTTTCGTTGGATGGAGAGGCCGCCCTGATCGTTGTCGAAGACAATGGGCGCGGCCTGCCGGCCGAAGGACGGGAACGCTTGACCGAACCCTATGTTACAACCCGAGCGAAAGGGACCGGCCTGGGGCTCGCCATCGTGAAGAAGATCATGGAGGATCACGGCGGCGACCTGTTGCTGGACGACCGTCCCGGCGGCGGCGCACGGATCACCCTGGTGATACCCTATCCCGCAGTCCCGCAGCCGGCGACCGAAACGCCCTTGACGGATGTCGAGGCGGCCGCAAGAAAGTCCGGCACCCATGGCGCATGACATCCTGATCGTCGACGACGAGGCCGACATCCGCATGTTGATTGCGGGCGTGCTGCGCGACGAAGGCTACGCGACCCGCGAGGCCGGCGATTCGCGCGCGGCCATCGCCGCGGTGCGTGCCAGGCGGCCCAACCTCGTCATCCTCGACATCTGGCTGCAGGGCAGCGAGCTCGACGGGATGGGCATCCTCGACGTGCTGCGGCGTGAGCACCCCGGCCTGCCGGTGCTGATGATCAGCGGCCATGGCACGATCGAGACCGCGGTATCGGCTATCAAGCTCGGCGCATACGACTTCGTCGAGAAGCCCTTCAAGACCGACCGCCTGCTGGTGCTGATCGAGCGCGCCATCGAGGCCGCCCGCCTCCGGCGCGAGAACGAGGAACTGCGCCTGCGCACCGGCGGCTCGTTCGAGCTGGTGGGCGCGTCGTCGGCCATCGGCCAGATCCGCCAGGCGATCGAGCGCGTGTCGCCGACCGGCAGCCGCGTGCTGGTCACCGGCCCCGCCGGTGCCGGCAAGGAGGTGGTGGCCCGCCTCATCCACAACCAGTCGCGCCGCGCCGACGGCCCGTTCGTCGTCATCAACTGCGCGACGATGCGGCCAGAGCGGCTGGAGGTCGAGCTGTTCGGCACGGAAGGGGCCGATGGCGCGGACGGCCGCCGCAAGGTCGGCACCTTCGAGCTGGCCCACAGCGGTACGCTGTTCCTCGACGAGGTCGCCGACATGCCGCTGGAGACCCAGGGCAAGATCGTCCGCGCCCTCCAGGACCAGACCTTCGAGCGCGTCGGCGGCTCCAGCCGGGTCGAGGTCGATGTCCGCGTCATCGCGTCGACCAACCGCGACCTGACGGCGGAGATGGCGGCCGGGCGCTTCCGCGAGGACCTGTTCTATCGCCTGAACGTCGTGCCGATCCGGGTGCCGTCGCTGCGCGAGCGGCGCGAGGACATCCCCGTGCTGGCCCGCCACTTCATGGCCCGTTCGGCAGAGACCTCGGGCCTGCCGCCGCGGGTGCTGGGGGAGGATGCGCTGGCCGCCCTCCAGGCCTACGAGTGGCCCGGCAACGTGCGCCAGCTCCGCAACGTCATCGACTGGCTGCTGATCATGGCGCCCGGCGACGGCCGCGAGCCGATCCGCGCCGACATGCTGCCGAGCGAGATTGGCTCGACCACGCCCGCCGTCCTGCGCTGGGACAAGGCGGGCGAGATCATGACCCTCCCGTTGCGCGAGGCGCGCGAAGTGTTCGAGCGCCAGTACCTCCTGGCCCAGCTTACCCGGTTCGGCGGCAACATCTCGCGCACCGCCTCCTTCGTCGGCATGGAGCGGTCGGCCCTGCACCGCAAGCTGAAGTCGCTCGGCGTCAACGGCGACGAGCGCTCGCTGCGGATCGCTCCCTAGCGATCCGATGGCACGCGCGCCATGAAGGTCGTCATCTGCGGGGCGGGGCAGGTGGGCAGCAGCATTGCCCGCTACCTGGCCGGGGGCGGCAACAGCGTCACTGTCATCGACCAGTCGGCCGAGCTGATCCAGCGGCTGTCGGATACGCACGACGTGCGCGGCATCGTCGGCCACGCCTCCCACCCCGACGTGCTGGCGGAAGCCGGCGCGGAGGAGGCCGACATGATCATCGCGGTGACCTATGCCGACGAGGTCAACATGGTCGCCTGCGAGGTGGCCCATGCGCTGTTCAACGTGCCGACCAAGATTGCCCGCATCCGCGCCCAGGTCTACCTGAAGCCGCGCTGGCGGACGCTCTTCGCCAACGACCGCCTGCCGATCGACGTGATCATCTCGCCCGAGATCGAGGTCGCCCACGCCATCACCCGTCAGCTCGAGGTGCCGGGCGCCTTCGACGTGCTGTCGATGGCGGGCGGGCTGGTGCGCGTGGTGGGGGTGCGGTGCCTGGCCGACTGCCCGATCGTCAATACGCCGCTGCGCCAGCTCTCGGGCCTGTTCCCGGACCTCAACATCGTCGTGGTCGGGCTGATCCGCGACGGCAAGCCGATCATCCCCGAGCGCGACCAGATGATGTTGGCGGGCGACGAGGTCTATTTCGTGGCCGACACCAAGCACGTCCAGCGCGCGATGCTGGCCTTTGGCCACGAGGAGCAGCCGGGCCGTCGGGTCGTCATCATCGGCGGCGGCAATATCGGCATCTACCTGGCCGAGGAGATCGATGAGCGCTTCCCGCAGGTGTCGATCAAGCTGATCGAGCTGGACAAGGCGCGTGCCGCAGAAGCCAGCCAGCGCCTGAGTGGGGTCGTCGTCTTCAATGGCGACGGGCTGGATACTGAGATCCTGGAAGAGGCCAACGTCGGCACGGCCGAGACGGTGATCGCCGTCACCGACGACGACGAGGTCAACGTCCTGAGCTCGATCCTGTCCAAGCGCATGGGTGCCGAGCGCGTGGTCACGCTCATCAACAAGCCGACTTACGAGCCGCTGGTGACGAACCTCGGCATCGACGCGGTCATCAACCCGCGCACCATCACCGTGTCGCAGATCCTCCAGCATGTCCGCCGCGGCCGCATCCGCGCCGTGCATACGCTGCGCGAGGGCTTCGGCGAGATCATCGAGGCCGAGGCCATGGAGACATCGGCCCTGGTCGGGCGGCCGCTGCGCGAGATCAACCTGCCGGCCGGCATCATCGTCGGCGCGGTCGTGCGCGGCACCACCGTCATCAGCCCGCGCGGCGCCACCGTCATCAAGGCCGACGACCGGGTGGTGCTGATGGCCGCACCCGGCGCCGTGCGCAAGGTCGAGAAGATGTTCGCCGTGCGCCTCGAATATTTCTGATACCCATAGCCATTCCTTCCATCCCACACAGGGTCGCGAGAGGCCGCCATGTCGCGCATCGCCTACGTCAATGGTCAGTACGTTCCCCATCACGAAGCCGCCGTCCATGTCGAGGATCGCGGCTACCAGTTCGCCGACGGCGTCTATGAGGTCGTCGCCATCGCCAAGGGCGCGCTGATCGACGAGGAAGGCCACATGGTGCGGCTGGAACGCTCGCTCGACGAGCTGCGCATCGCCCGGCCGATGAGCCGCGCCGCCCTGGGCCACATCATGCGCGAGGTGGTGCGCCGCAACCGCGTCGTCGACGGCATCATCTACATGCAGCTCACCCGCGGCGTTGCCCCGCGCGACCATGCCTTCCCGGCCAATGCCGAGACCTCGGTCGTGATGACGGCCAAGCGGACCAAGCCCGCCAACCCGGCCTTGATGCGCGACGGGGTGAAGGTCATCACCATTCCCGACATCCGCTGGGAACGCTGCGACATCAAGTCGGTGGCGCTGCTGCCGAACTGCCTGGGCAAGCAGCAGGCACGCGAGGCCGGCGCGCACGAGGCCTGGCAGGTGGACGAGCGCGACGGCATGGTCGAGGGGCTGAACAAGATCGACCTGCTGGAGGCCGAGGACCGCGCGGAGCTGGTCCGCCAGGCCGAGAGGCAGGACGGGCAGGTGGCCTTCTCGGCCATCAGCGGCGAGGGGCTGGACCGTCTGCTGACCCTCATCGACCAGCGGCTGGGTGCCTCGCGCACGCTGCACGACCTGGAACTCGACGTACGCGACGGCGGTGCCATCGCCTGGCTCTACAGCCATGGCGAGGTGATCGAGCGGGCCGACGAGGGGGAGGTGGCGCGCCTGCGCGTCAGCCTCGACCCGGCCGATGTCGCGCGCTTCCGCCAGCGTCACCACCCCTTGCGCATGGTCACCGTGTGATGAAAGTCGACGTCCCCGCTGTAGCCGGCATCATCGCGGCGGTCGCGGCCGAAGAAATCGTGCCGCGCTTTCGCCGCCTGGCGACGGGCGATATCCGCGAGAAGAAGCCGGGTGACCTGGTGACGGTGGCCGACGAGGCGACCGAGCATGCGCTCGACCGCCGCTTCCGCGATCTCATGCCGGGATCGGTCGTGGTCGGCGAGGAGGCGGTCGCCAAGGATGCCGGCATCCTGGCCCGCATCGAGGAAGAGGCGCCGGCCTGGATCATCGACCCGGTCGACGGCACGGCCAACTTCGCGGCCGGCCTGCCGCTTTTCGCGGTCATGGTCTCGCTGGCCTGGAAGGGCCAGGCGATCGCGGCCTGGATCCACGACCCGCTGACCGGCGTGATGGTGACGGCCGAGCGGGGCGAGGGTGCCTGGATGGCAGGCCAGCGCCTGAAGGTCGCCGCCTCCAACGACGTCGCCAGCATGTCGGGTGCGGTCAGCTTCCGCTACGGCAAGCGCCCGTTGATCCGCAAGATCGCCGGCCGCACCGAGCGCGTCGGCTCGGTCTTCCAGCTACGCTGCGCCGGCCAGGAGTACCTGGCCCTGACCCGCGCCCAGAGCCATTTCTCGCTCTATCACCGGCTGATGCCGTGGGACCATGCCGCCGGCCAGTTGATCCACACGGAGGCCGGCGGCGTCAGTGCGCGCCTCGACGGCTCGGCGTACCGCCCGTCGCACCTGGATGGCGGCCTGCTGCTGGCGCCCGACCAGGCCTCCTGGGACGCCATCCACCGCGTGCTGGTGGGAAAGCCGGAGGAACGCGTCTAAAGCGGCAAAGCCTCTGCCGTCCGGCCGGAACGACCAGGACAGCGCGCGAGCCTTAGGCAGACGATGATTCTGGTGGTCGAAGGCATCAGCGCGAGCGGGAAGACGACATGGTGCGGGCAACATGGCGGCGGCAGCGTCGTGCCTGAGCACGGACGCCTGGACGGCGTGCCGGACCGGGGGCGAGATCCTGCGGCGGCGGCCCGGTTCTGGGCGGAACGCAATGTCGATCGCTGGCAAGCGGCGCTCGCCATGGAGAAGGGTGGTCGTGTTGCGGTCTGCGATACCGACCCGCTCAAGCTCCACTATGTCTGGTGCCTCTGGCAGATCGGCGAGGCGGACGAGCGCGACTGGCTTCTCGAACACGAGGCGACGCGCGACACGGTCCGGGACGGGCGGATCGGCTTCGCCGACGCCTATGCTGTCGGCCGGATCGAACCGCAGATTGCCCGCGATCGCGCCCATGCCGATGCGACGCGTCGGCGCCGCAACTTCGAACTGCATGTCCGCCTACAGGTGGCGCTGATGCGCTGGTATGCCGCCATCGACCAGATCATGCCGGGCCGGGTGCAGTTCGGCCTTCCGGCGGCCATGCCGGGTGTGCGTCACCACGCCGAGCGCTGCGACCTAGGCGCGTTCGACCGCGTGATTGCAGCGCTGCCGAAGGACCGGCCGGTCCTTCGGCAAGGCAATGGATAGGAGCCGGCATCCGAGGGGCCCGCACGGCCCCTCGGGACCTGAGCTGCGCGGTCAGCCCTCGCGCTTGATCACCAGCGGCCCGAACGCCTGCATCACCGGCATCATCTCGATGCGGTTCAGGTTGACGTGGGCGGGCAGGGTGGCCGCAAAGAAGATCGTCTCGGCGATGTCCTCGGGCGTCATCGGCTGCACGCCCTTGTAGACGTCCTTGGCCTTGCCCTTGTCGCCCTTGAAGCGGACCTCGGAGAACTCGCTCTCGGCCATGCCGGGCTCCAGGTTGGTAACCCGGATACGGTGGCCATGGACATCCGCGCGCAGGTTCAGCGAGAACTGCTTCACGAAGGCCTTGGTGGCACCATAGACGTTGGCACCGGGATAGGGATAGGTGCCGGCCATCGAGCCGAGATTGATGATGTGGCCGCGGTCGCGGGCAACCATGCCGGGCAGGATCGCCCGGGTGCAGTAGACCAGCCCCTTCACGTTGGTGTCGATCATCGTGTCCCAGTCGGCCAGGTCGGCGGTCTGGGCGGGGCCCAGGCCAAGCGCCAGGCCGGCATTGTTCACCAGCACGTCGACTTCCGCGAAGGCCGCCGGCAGGCCATCGACCGCGGCCTTGACCGCGGCGGCATCCTGCACGTCGAGCGTGAAGGCGTGCACGCGGTCGCCGCCGATCTCGGCCTTCAGCGCCTCGATCCGGTCGGCGCGGCGGCCGGAGATCACGACCTTGGCGCCGGCCTGGGCGAAGCGCTTGGCAGTGGCGGCACCGAAGCCGGAGCTGGCCCCGGTCACGAACACGGTCAGGTTCTTGGCATCAAGCATGACAATCTCCTCTCTGATCAATCGGTTATCGAGATTTCTTCAAGCACCCCGGTGCTTCACCCGCTGCCACAGGGCTTCCATTTCGTCGAGACTGGATTGCTCCGGCGTGCGACCATCGGCCCGGAGCGCGTCCTCGATGCCGCGGAAGCGCCCTTCAAATTTGGAATTGGCTTTCTTTAGTGCCACTTCCGGATCGACATTGAGCTTGCGTGCGAGGTTTACGGCCGAGAACAGCAGGTCGCCGACTTCGTCTGATATTCTTTCGGCGTCGCCAGTGGTGCGCGCCTCGGCGATCTCGGCCATTTCCTCGTCGATCTTCGGCAGCACGGCGTCGGCATCCGGCCAGTCGAAGCCGACGCGGGCCGCACGGCGCTGCAGCTTATCGGCGCGGGCCAGCGCGGGCAGGGCGAGCGGCACCCCGTCCAGGACACTGGTGGCCGCGCGGCCCGCGGCCTCGGCGGCCTTCGCGCGTTCGGCGGCCTTCATTGCTTCCCAGCCGGCGGATGCAGCTTCGCCGCCGAAGATGTGCGGGTGGCGCCGGATCATCTTGTCCGATATCGCATCGGCCACGCCGGCGAAGTCGAAGGCGCCCAGTTCCTCGGCCATGCGGGCGTGGAAGACGACCTGGAACAGGAGATCGCCCAGTTCGTCGCGCAGCGCATCGAGCGCGCCCGGCATGCCGCGGCCATGCTGGTCGATGGCGTCGGCCACCTCGTAGGCTTCCTCGATCGTGTAGGGCGCGATGGTGGCAAAGCTCTGGGCGCGGTCCCATTCGCAGCCGTCCGCCGGATCGCGCAGTCGGGCCATGATGGCGAGGATGCGGGCGAGGGCGACGGCGGCGGGGTCCGGCACGATGGGGTCAGGCGCGGGGCTATCCACGGCACGGCTCCAGCCATCCAAAGATCGCATAATGTATATTATGGGAAATCATGGATGGATCACCAGGCCGTCATGGCCGGGTTCGACGCCGGGCGGCAGCCGGCCGGCCAGGTCGCGGTAATCGAGCAACTCGCACATGTGGGTCAGGATGGCACGCTTGGGCTTCACGCGGGCGATCCAATCGAGCGTCTGTGCCAGGTGCGAATGGGTCGGATGCGGCTCGTCGCGCAGGCAGTCGACGATCCAGACATCGACGCCGGCCAGGACCGTGAACGCGGCTTCGTCCAGGCGCACGACATCGGTCGAGTATGCGACGCGGCCGAAACGGAATCCCAACGTCCGGCTGTAGCCATGGTCCTGGACGAATGGCACGATGTCGATCTCGCCCACACGGAACGGCCCGTCGACCACGGTCGCCTCCAGCGTCGGCTTGTAGTAGTTGGCGGTGCCCGGCTCCAAAGCACGGAACGCATAGTCGAAGCGCCGGCCGAGCTCGCCCAGCGTCGCGGCGTCGCCGAACACCGGGATCGGCCGGCGCATCACGCGGTTCAGCGAGCGCAGGTCGTCCAGGCCGTGCACATGGTCGGCATGGGCATGGGTGAACAGCACCGCGTCCAGCCGCCGCACGTCGGCATCCAGCATCTGCTGGCGGAAATCGGGCGAGGTGTCGACGATCAGGACGGTGTCGCCCTGCTCCACCAGGATCGACACGCGCCGGCGCGTGTTGCGCGGCTCGGCCGGGTCGCAGACGCCCCAGACGCCGCCCACCGTGGGCACGCCACCGGACCCGCCGCAGCCCAGCATCGTCACTTTCATGCCGCTGGAACCGGCCGCTGCGCGCGATCGAACAGGCGGAAGAAGTTCTCGGTCGTCAGCGCCTCCACCTCCGCCACCGACAGGCCGCGTATTCCGGCCAGTTTGGCCGCCGTACTGGCAACGAAGGCCGGTTCGTTGCGCTTGCCCCGATGGGGAATGGGCGCCAGGTACGGCGCATCGGTTTCCACCAACAGGCGGTCGGCCGGCAGGTCGCGGGCGATCTCGCGCAGTTCCTCGGCCTTCTTGAAGGTCAGGATGCCCGAGAAGGAGATGTAGAATCCCAGCTTCACCGCCTCCTCCGCCAGCAGCCGGCCGCTGGAGAAGCAGTGCAGCACGCCCTTCAGCGCCCCGCCATGGCTCTCCTCCTGCAGCACCCGGATCATCTCGTCGTCGGCATCGCGGGAATGGACGATGAGCGGCAGGCCCGTGCGCCGGGCGGCATCGGCATGGACGCGGAACACCGCCTCCTGCCGGTCGCGCGGGCTGTGGTCGTAGAAGAAGTCGAGGCCGCATTCGCCGATGCCGACGACCCGCGGGTGGCGGGCCAGCGCGACCAGGCCGGCGGCATCGATGTCGGCCTCGGTCTCGGCCTCGTGCGGATGGATGCCGACAGAGCACCAGATGTCGGGATAGGCCTCGGCGATCGCCCGCACCTGGTCGAACTCCGACAGCTTGGTGCCGATCGTCAGCATCGTGCCGACGCCGGCCGCCCGTGCCCGGTCGATCACCGCGTCGCGCTCGGCCGCGAAATCCTCGAAGTCGAGGTGGCAGTGGCTGTCGACGAGCATCAGGCCGCTTCGGGCTCGACATGGCGCGGAAACACGCCCTCGGGCTTCGGCAAGGGCGTGCCCGGCACCAGCGCCGCGGACGGGCCGAGATCACCGAAGCCGCGGCGATCGGCCGGCACGCCGAGCTGATCCAGGATCTTGGCCGATGCCTGCGGCATGAAGGGCTGCGTCATCACCGCCACCCGGCGGATCGTCTCGGCCAGGCTGTAGAGGACGGTCGCCCCGCGCGCGGGATCGATCTTGCGCAGGGTCCAGGGCGCCTGCTCGTCGACATAGCGGTTGGCCGCACCAATGACCTCCCAGATCGCCTCCAGCGCGCGGTGGAAGGACTGCTGCTCCAGCAGCTCGCGGACGATCGGCAGCAGTGCCTCGGCCGAGCCCATCAGGCGTTGGTCGGCGTCCTGGAACGGCCCCGGCGTCGGCGTGCGCGCCTCGCAGTTGCGGTTGACCATCGACAGCACGCGCTGGACCAGGTTGCCATAGTCGTTGGCCAGGTCGCCGTTCATGCGGTGGACCATCTGGCGGCCCGAGAAGTCGCCGTCATTGCCGAACGGCACCTCGCGCATCAGGAAGTAGCGCACGGGATCCAGGCCATAGCGGTCGATCAGGTCGTGCGGGTTGACGACGTTGCCCAGCGACTTCGACATCTTCTGGCCTTCGATCGTCCACCAGCCATGGGCAAAGACGCGCCGCGGCGGCTCCAGCCCGGCCGCCATCAGGAAGGCCGGCCAGTAGACGGCGTGGAAGCGCAGGATGTCCTTGCCCACCATGTGCAGCGAGGCCGGCCAGAACCTCTCGAAGGCGTCCGACTTCGTGTCGGGATAGCCGACGGCGGTGATATAGTTGGTCAGCGCGTCCAGCCACACATACATGATGTGGTCGGTATCGTCCGGCACGGGCACGCCCCAGCCGAAGCTGGTGCGCGACACGGACAGGTCGCGCAGGCCCGACTGCACGAAGCTCACCACCTCGTTGCGCCGGCTCTCGGGCGCGATGAAGTCCGGATGGGCCGCATAGTGCTCCAACAGCGGCTGCTGCCACGCCGACAGGCGGAAGAAGTAGCTGGGCTCCTCCACCCACTCGACATCGGCGCCCGTCGGCGCCTTGCCACCGACCAGTTCGCTCTCGGCATAGAAGGCCTCGTCGCGCACCGAATACCAGCCGGCATAGCTGCCGAGATAGATCTGCCCCCTCGCCTTCAGCTCGTTCCAGATCGCCTGCGAGGCCGCGATATGCCGCGGCTCGGTCGTGCGGATGAAGTCGTCGTGCGAGAAGTTCATCGCCGTGGCGAGGTCGCGGAAATTCTGCGAGACCCGGTCGCAGAAGGCCTGCGGGTCGACGCCCGCGGCCTGGGCTGACTTCTCGACCTTCTGGCCATGCTCGTCGGTGCCGGTCAAAAAGCGCACCTGGCGGCCCTCGAGCCGCATGAAGCGCGCCAGCACGTCGCAGGCCAGCGTGGTGTAGGCGTGCCCGATATGGGGCGCGTCGTTCACGTAATAGATGGGCGTCGTTATGTAGTACGGCGCTCCCGTGGACATATGATCACTCCTCGAAGGGTCCGGTCCGGGCGGCGGCGACGCCGGACCGCCGGCTCAACCGGCCGAACGCACGGTCTCGAAGGCCAGAAGGGACGACAGCAGCGCGTGCTTGCGGTCGAGATCGAGACCGTCGGCGCGGGCGAACAGGTCGTTGGTCTTTTCCCACAGCGTCACCCAGCGATCAAGCCGAGCGCCTTCGACAAGGCGCCGGGTTACCGCCAATTCGCCGGCCACCGCCTCCGGCAAGGGTCGGCCGGCGCCCAGCGCCACCACACGCGCCAGCAGGCCCGACAGCAGCTCGCGCGCCAGTGCGAACCCCTCCCCCTCGCCGCGGGTGAAGCGGTCGGCCCAACCCATCAGCGCCGGCAACTCCATGCGCGGCCACTGCCCCAGCAGGTCGAGCAGGTCGCGGTAGGCCTCGACCCCGTCCATGTCGGCCAGCGACACCGCCCGCCCGATCGAGCCCTCGGCCAGTTGCACCAGGGCCGGGACGGCGTCGTCTGCGATCCCGGGACGGATGGCGCGCAGCCCCTCCTCCACGGCTGCCGGCGGCAGCGGCTCCAGCGCCAGCCGGCGGCAGCGCGAGCGGATGGTCGGCAGCAGGCGGCCGGGGCTGTGGCTGGTCAGCAGCAGCAGTGCGTTGCGCGGCGGCTCCTCCAGCACCTTCAGGAGCGCGTTGGCGGCATTGCGGTTCAGGTCGTCGGCGGCATCGACGATCGCCACCCGCCAGCCGCCGCCGGCCGGCGTCAGATGCAGGAAGTGGCCGAGGTCGCGGATGTCGTCGATGACGATCTCCTGCCGCAGCTTCCCCCGGTCGCTGAGGCCGCGGGTGACGACGCGCAGGTCCGGGTGGCCGCCGGCGGCGATGTGGCGGGCGCGCGGCGATTCCACCGCCAAGGTGTCGGGCGGGTCGCCGAAGAGGCCGCCGGCATCGCCGTCGCCGCCCGACAGCACGAAGCGGGCGAAGCGATGGACCAGCGTCGCCTTGCCGACGCCGCGCGGGCCCGTCACCAGCCAGGCATGGGGCATCCGGCCGCTGCGCCAGGCCCGCAGGAAGGCGCGCTCGGCCGGCTCCAGCCCGAACAGGCATGGGCTGGATACGGGCGCGAAGGCGTCGGGCGCGGCCTCGCTCATGCCGGGGGCAGGTCGAAGCGGGTCGCCACCAGGGCGGATATCGCCGCCGCCAGGGCATCGACGCCTTCCCGGGCATCGAGCAGCCGGCAGCGCGCGGGCTCGGCCGCGGCGATGGCCTGGAAGGCCTGGCGCAGGCGCTCGTGGAAGGCGGGCTCGCGCAGCTCGAAACGCTGCCGGCCGTCGGCCCGCGCGGCCGTGCGGGCAATGCCGATCTCGACCGGCAGGTCGAGCAGGATGGTCAGGTCCGGCGTCAGCCCGTCCGTGGCGAAGCCGCGCAGCCAAGTGATCGCCGCCGGATCGACCCCGCCGGCGATACCCTGATAGGCCATCGTCGAATCGAAGAAGCGGTCGCAGAGCACCCAGGTCCCCTGCTCCAGCGCTGGCCGGATGGTGCGCTCCACATGGTCGCGCCGGGCGGCCGCCACGAGCAGCGCCTCGGTGCGGGCGTCCCAGCGGTCGACCGCGCCGGTCAGGATCAGCGTGCGGATCGCCTCGGCCCCGGTGGAGCCGCCCGGCTCGCGCGTTCGCAGCAGCGGCACGCCGGCCCCTTCCAGGAAACGCGCCAGGAGGGCGAGCTGGGTCGACTTGCCCGCCCCCTCGCCGCCCTCCAAGGTGATGAAGCGGCCGCGCGCCACCGGGCCGGCGGCCGCGGTCACTTCCCCGTCACGATATGGCTGACGGCGGCCGTCAGGCGGCCGAAGACGTTGCGGCGATCGACGGCCGCACCCGCCACCAGCGGCCCCTCGCCCAGCTTGCGGTCGCCCAGGCGCACCTCCATCGTGCCGATGCGCTGGCCGGCCGCGATCGGGGCCGCGACCGGCCCGTCATAGACGGCGACCGCCTTGATCTGGTCGCGGCTGCGGCGCGGAATGGTGATCTTGATGTCGGCGCCCGCCTGCAGCGGCACGGTCTCGGCCGCCCCCAGCCACACCTCGGCCGTCTCGACCGCTTGGCCGGCGCGGGCCAGCGTGTAGTTCTCCCACTCGCGGAAGGCCCACTCCAGCAGCCGCTCGGACTGCTGCGAGCGGGCGCGCATGGACGGCAGCCCGGTCACCACCATGATCAGGCGGCGACCATCGCGCACGGCCGATGCCGTCAGCCCGTAGCCCGCCTCGTCGGTGTGGCCGGTCTTCAGGCCGTCGGTGCCGGTCGGGCGATAGAGCAGCGGGTTGCGGTTGCCCTGCTTGATGCCGCCATAGGTGAAGTCGCGCTCCGAATAGACGCGGTAGCGCTCGGGGAAGTCGACGATCATGCGCCGGGCCAGGCGCGCCAGGTCGTTGGCCGACATGTAGTGGTCGGGGTGCGGCCAGCCGGTGACGTTGGCGAAGTTGCTGTCGACCAGGCCGATCGACTTGGCCTTCTCGTTCATCAGCTTGACGAAGGCGGCCTCGGACCCGGCCAGCCCCTCGGCCAGCACGAGGCAGGCATCGTTGCCGGACTGGACGATGACGCCGCGGATCAGGTCCTCGACCTTCACCCGCGTGTCGACCTTCACGAACATCTTCGAGCCGCCCATCTCCCAGGCGGTCCGGCTGACCGGCAACTCGTCGGTCAGCGCCAGCTTGCCCTGCCGGATGAGGTCGAACACGACATACATCGTCATGATCTTGCTCATCGAGGCGGGCGGGATGCGGCGGTCGGCCTCCTTGGTATAGAGCACGGCGCCCGTGTCGAAATCGACGACGACGGCGGCCCGGGCGTCGGTCTGGAACTCCTGCGCCCGGGCGGCCGCGGGCTGGAACAGGACGAGTGCCGCGGCCAGGATGGCCGCCGACAGCGAGGCAGGCAGGAAGGCGCGGGCGTTGGTCATTCGACGATGATCCGTGCTTCGGGGTAGCCGGCCTGGGCGATGCGGGCCAATGCCTGGTCGGCTTCTTCGACCGAGCGCAGCGGACCGAGGCGAACGCGGTGGATCGGCGCGCCGCTGACGCCGACGGTGGTGACCTGGACGCGGCCGTTGGCGGCGATCGACTGGCGCACGCGGTCGGCATTGGCGCGCTGCGAGAAGGCGCCGGCCTGGACATAGATCTGGGTCGGGCGCACCGGCTCCACCGTGACGACGCCGGACTGCGGTGCGTCGACCACGGCACGGGGTGGCGGGGCGGACGCGACCAGGACCGGGGCCGGTGCGGATCGCGCCACCGGCACGCCAGGCGGCGGCGCCAGCGGCACCTGCTCGATCGCCATGGCTGGCGGCGGCGCCAGCGGCTGGACGGCCATCGGCACGGATGCGCCTACGATCGCCTGGGCCGGCGGCGGCGTTGTCCCGCCGATAATCGGCACCACCGGCGTGGTCGCATCGATCGGCGGCGCCCCCACCGGCGACAAGCCGATGGGCAGTGCCGGCGGCGGCACCTGCACGGGGCCCGGGACCACGACGGATGCCACGGACACGGCCGACGGGTCCGGCAGGCCCGGCGTGCGCGCCAGCGCCTGGCCGATGGTGGTGGAGCCGCGATAGATCTGCGCCAGTTGCTCGCTTTCGGCCGCCATGATCTCGACCCGGACCTTGGCCGTGCCCTGCCGCTCGAAGCCCAGGAGCTGGGCGCCGCGGCGCGAGATGTCGATGATGCGGTTGCGCGCGAAGGGCCCGCGATCGTTCACGCGCAAGGTCATCGAGCGGCCGTTGTCGAGGTTGGTCACGCGCACGACCGACGGCAGCGGCAGCGTGCGGTGCGCCGCCGTCAGGTCGTTCATGTCGTAGACCTCGCCATTGGCGGTGGCCTTGCCATGGAAATCGGTCCCGTACCAGGAGGCGATGCCGGTCTCCCGGTACTCGTAGTCCTCCTTGGGATAATACCAGGTGCCGAAGATCTGGTAGGGGTTGCCCACCTTGAAGACGCCGCGCGGCGAGCCGGCCTTGGGCCCGCTGGCGACCGGCCCGCCGCCCGTCTCGGGCGTGGCCGCGCAGGCGCCCAGCAGCAGGGCCAGCGCGGTGGCGGCGACCGCCCGGGGGGTGAGCCGCCAGCTCATGGCTGGGCCAGCCGGTCGGCCAGCTCGGACACGGCCAGCGCGAAATAGGTCGAACGGTTCCATCGCAGCAGCACGCGATAGTTCGGGTGGACGAGGAAGGCCGGCCCGGTGCCGTCGCGCTCGGGCAGGACGAGGCCGGCGGTCGAACCGTCCATCGGCAGCGGGCTACCGTCGGCCTGGACGAGGCCGCGGGCGGCCCATTCGGCCATCGGCCGCTGGTCGTCGGCCCCGGCGATGGCGCTGGTGGGCAGGACCATGCCGGCCGGCACCCGCACCTCGCGCCCCCAGCCGCCGGGCGTCCAGCCGGACGAGGATAGGTAGTTGGCGATCGAGGCGAAGACGTCGCTGCGCGTGCCCCAGATGTCGCGCCGGCCGTCGCCGTCATAGTCGACCGCGAAGTTGAGGAAGCTCGATGGCATGAACTGGCTCTGGCCCATGGCCCCGGCCCAGGACCCCAGCATGCCATCGGCCGTGATGTGGCCCTGGTCGAGGATGCGCAGCGCGTTGATCAACTCGCCGCGGAACAGCTCCGCCCGGCGGCCGTCATAGGCGAGCGTGGCCAGCGAAGTCACGACGGGGAAATTGCCGGTGACCCGGCCGTAGCTCGTCTCCACCCCCCACAGGGCGACGATGAAGGGGGCCGGCACGCCGTAGCGCTGCTCGACGGCGGCCAGGAGCTGGCGGTTGTCGGCCAGGAGCTGGCGGCCCTGGTCGATCCGCTGGCGGGCGACGACGCGGGTGCGATAGGTCGCGAACGTCATCGTCCCTTCCGGCTGGCGCCGGTCGAGCTCGATGACGCGGGGGTTCGGCTCCAGCCCGGCCAGCGCGCGGTCGAGCACGCCGGGCGAGATGCCGCCCGCCAGCGCCTCGCGCCGCAGCTCGTCGAGCCAGACCGGGAAAGGCTGCTCGGCCGCGGCGGCCGGTCGCGCCGGCAGGCCGGCCGCGCCCATGACGCCCAGCGCCGGACCGCCCAATGCCAAGCCGGCCGCCAGGATGGCAGCCGCCATACGGCGCGGTGGCGAGCGGGGATTGCAGACCATGGGCACTCTCTGCCACGAAGGTCGAGTCTGGCTCAACGCCCTGGCACGGGGCCACGCAACGGAAAGGAGTCGATCGATGATCGAGGATGGCCGGATCTTCTCGCTCGTCGCCATGCTGGCGCTCCTTTTCTTCCTGTCCGAGCGGATGCTGCCGGCGGGCTCGCCCCTGCGGCGGGTGGCCCGGATCGCGGCCGTGGCCCTGCTCGGGCTGGGCCTGGGGGCGGCGATCCTGTGGAGCATCCTGTGGTTGCTGGGCGGCGGCATGTCAGGGCCGGGCCGCTGACGGGCCGGTGGTCAATGGCCCGGGGAACAGCGTGTCGGTATGGTCGAGCAGGCGGTAGGCCGCCAGCGCCAGCCACTCCTTCACCGCCAGGTGGGTGCGTTCCAGCCCGGCCTTCAGGTTGAACCCGAACGACAGCCCGCCCCGCCCCGTCGTCATGAAGTCCGTCGGGTAGGGCACCACGTCCCAGCCGAGCCGCCGGAAGCAGCCGACTGCGCGCGGCATGTGGAAGGCCGAGGTGACGAGCAGCCAGCGATCGTCGGGACCGGGCGCCGCCACCAGCCGGGCCATGCTGGCGTTCTCGGCCGTGTTGCGGGATTTCTCCTCCAGCAGGATGCGTTCGGGTGCCACGCCGAGGTCGATCAGCATCTGGCGCATGTAGGGCCCCTCGCTGTGCCCCTGGGGCAGCAGTGCCGCCTCCCCGCTGGTGACGAGCACGCGCGCGTCCGGGTGCCGGCGGGCCAGGATGGCGGCCGCCACCAGCCGGTCGCCATACTGCGTCAGCGCCGGGTGCCCGCGCGCGGCCGAGAGGGCGGAATCGATGCTGCCGCCCAGCACGACGATGCCGGCCACCGGCTCGTCGACGCGGTCCAGCCGCGGGAAGCGGTCCTCGAGCGGCGTCAGCAGCCACGCTCCCACCGGCAGCACGGCGATCGCCGCCATGCCAAGCACGCCCAGCGCCAGCAGCCCATGCCCCAGCCGCCGCGCGCCGAGGACGAGCAGCACCCACCCCGCGGCCACGAACAGCAGCAGGAGATTGGCCGGTGCCGTCAGGAACCAGAAGATCTTGCCCAGCGCGAAACTCATCCCCGCGCCATGATTGCCGCAAAGCCGTGGCGAAACTTGGGCAGACCCGCCCCCTATCGCGCAGTGGACGCCCCTGCCCCCGCCATCGTATCAGTCGCGCGGCCGCGCGCAGGATGGGTGGCAGAGCGGTTTAATGCACCGGTCTTGAAAACCGGCGGGCGGCAACGCCTCGTGGGTTCGAATCCCACCCCATCCGCCAGCGACCCGTCCACCACCGTCCACAGATGTTGCGGAAACGCCCCGGAAATGGGGCTTTTTTCGTATCTGACTGTCCACGTCCATCCACGCTTGACCGCCTCAATCCATGTCTCCTTGATGGGCAAGATGTTGGGCAGGAAAGTTCGACGGACGAAAAATACCGAAGTGTATCGCGCCCCTGTCGGCCCGCAAGGTCGACCGATCTGGACGGTCCAATTGACGGTCCCGCCCCCTCATAACTACGCTAACGCCCGATCGGCGGTGGTCGAGGTGGTCCGATAGTCAAACACGCCCCGGCGTGCTTGCGCGACCCTTCCTGAGAGGCTCGTTCACATGGACACGACGAGTGGCGACTCGATCGTCGGCACGCTGATCCGACGGCCGACGCTCCGCCTGTGGAACGTCGCCTCGGGCGAGATCGTCGGCACGCCGATGACGGTCACCTACTCCTTCATGACCCGGCGTCCCGACTATGCCATCGGCAGCTTCGGCGAATTCCCCGACAGCCTGAAGGAAGCCACGCGCGATATCCTCAATCACTACGAAGCGGTATCGAACCTGCACTTCGTCGAGGTTGATGATTCCGGCGCCGGCGGCCTGATCCGCCTGGGCTTGGGCGATGACCTTACGCCGGGCTCCCTCGGCCGGGCCAACTACCCGCGCCTGAGCTATGTCAGCGCCAACGACGTGTGGCCCGAGTTGGAGAGCGGCGGCGACGTATGGCTCGATGCGCGCCAGCAGATCGTCTACTGGCCGATTTCGCCGGGCGGTCCGGTCTACGGGACGCTGCTACATGAGATCGGCCATGCGGTAGGGCTGGCCCATCCGGGCAACTACAACAACGGAACGAGGAGCCCGCCGCCACCGCCTTACCTGCCACCGGAGTTGGACAACTGGGACAACACCGTCATGTCCTACTACCCCAGCGCCGACGCCACCGGATGGCCGGTGGTGCTGGGTCCCTTCGACGTCCGGGCGCTGCAGTATGCGTATGGCCTGTCGGAACCGGGGACGATCGGCAACATGACCTACGGCAGCGACTCCCCCGACACGATCGTGGGCACCGAGAACACCGACTGGGTCCATGGTCAGGGCGGCGACGACGCCCTCCTGCTCGGAGCGGGCGATGACGGCGCGCGCGGCGTCGGCGGCGACGATCTGATCCTGGGCGAGGCCGGGGCGGATACGCTGCGCGGCAACGAAGGCGCCGACCTAATCCTGGGCGGCGATGACAATGATTCCATCAACGGCGACGAGGATGGTGACGACGTCAACGGCAACCGTGGCCAGGACACGGTCCTGGGCGGCTCCGGCGCCGACTTCGTCCGTGGCGGCCAGGACGACGACCTGGTCGACGGCGGCGAGGGTGACGACTGGCATGTCAATGGCAACATCGGCAACGACAGCGTCTATGGCGGTATCGGCAACGATGGCGTCTTTGGCGGGCCGGGACAGGACAGCCTGTATGGCGAGGACGGCAACGACACGCTGTCCGGCGATCTGGAGAACGATATGCTGTTCGGCGGCCCAGGTGCGGACATGTTCGTCATCCACTCGAACGGCGGGTGGGACGTCATCCACGACTTCAATCGGTCGCAGGGCGACAAGATCGTGATCCAGGCCGACATCAACGGCACCGGCGTGTTCACGAGCCAGCAGGCCCTCGCCTTGGCTACGACCGGCGGCGGAGGTGCGGCGCTCCTCGATGTCGGCAACGGCCATAAGCTGGAGATCCTGGGGGTGACGCCGGCCCAACTGCTGGCCGACGACTTCCTGATCATGTAGCCGCCGTGACACCTGAGGCGATCAAAGCGTGGCGGCGCCGCCTTGGCCTATCGCAGGTCAGGGCGGCGGCCGCCCTTGGCGGCTCCGACCGGGCCGCGCTGGCCTGGAGAAAGGCGACGCACCGATCGACCGGCGGACCGAACTCGCCACCCACCACCTCGAAGAACACCCGGAGGAACTGCGGCCGGAATGACGTCGCCGGCATCCTGCATCGGGCGGACTTGACGGCGCTGGAGCGTGATCCGCAGCGGCTCCGCGAACCGGATGTCATCTGCTCCGTAGGCTGGACGGATCAGGCCTGGCCCGAGGTCAGGACGCGTTCGATATAGGGCTCGAGCAGGCGCAGCGCTTCTCGCTCGATCGCACCGGTTTCCAGCCAGTTCGGCGTTTCGACGACGGCTCGGTGGCTGAGCGCTTCGATGCACGTCTCGAGGACCAAGGCGGTGATCCGCACCTGGGCGTGGGGGAGATGGGGCGCGCGCCGTCCCAGGTCGGCCTCGATCCTTCGTTGCAGCACAGAACTGATGTCTAGCGAGGCGGCCAGATCGCCGATCCTTGGGACCTGTTCCACCAGCACCTTGTGCAGCGCAGGGTCCACCCGGTGTGCGTCCAGGCCGGCGCGGATCAAGCCGGCGACGATGGATTTCGGCGTCTCGTCGCCGGGCAGGCTCAGCACTGCATCGACCCGCGCCATCAGTTCCTCGACATGCGCCGCCGCCAGGGCGGCGACCAGCGCCTCCTTGTTCGGGAAATATTCGTAGAGCGAACCGATGCTGACCCCCGCCTTCTCGGCGACGAGGTTGGTGGTGGTTCGATCATAGCCATGGCTCATCAAAACCTGAGCGGTCGCTTGAAGGATCGTCGCCACCATCCGCCTTGAACGCGCCTGAACCGGTATTTTCCGGGGCTTCGTCGCCGTCGCGCGCATCACCTTCTTGCCTTTGTCGAACCCGAGTTGTGAAACTGAGTATATGCTCGGATTATTGCCAGGCCAGCGATGTTCCGCAAGGCGGGTTCGAGGAGACGACCATGACCAGGAGCGATGCGCATTTCACATCCGGCGGAGAGCGCTGCGACGCGTGGCTCTATCTGCCCGACGGACCCGGCCCCCACCCCTGCATCGTCTTCGCACACGGCATCGGGGCGATCCGACAGGTCCGCGTCGGCGCCTATGCGGAGCACTTCACGCGCGCCGGCTATGCGGTGTTCGCGTTCGACTATCGTGGGTGGGGGACCAGCGAAGGGAACGCACGAATCCTCTGCGATATCAGCGGCCAGCACGCCGACATCCATGCTGCCATTGACCATGTGGGGTGCCTCGACATGATCGATCCGGGCAAGGTCGTCCTCTTCGGCACCTCCTTTGGCGGGGGCCATGCCGTGGCCGTCGGGGCGACGCGGCCGGGCCTTGCCGCGGTGATCGCGCAGTGTGCCGTCGTCGATGGTCTGGCGGCCGCCATCAAGGCGCCGCCCGTCCTTGCGTTCCGCTGGATGCTCGCCGGCCTGGCCGATCAGGTGCGCGGGCTCTTTGGTGGCGCACCATACTACATCAAGCTTGCCGCCGAGCCGGGTCAGTTGGCCCTCATGACCGCGCCGGGTGCCGAGGCGAGCTACCAGGCGATGATCGAGGGCCCGTCGCCATGGCGCAATCTCATCGGCGCCCGGTTCGTCCTGCGCATCCCCTTCTACCGCCCGATCCGGCAGGCTAGGCGTATCCAGGCCAAGCTGCTGATGATCGTGACCGACAGGGACGAGATCACCCCGTCCGCGGTCATCGCCAAGGTCGCCCGCCTCGCCCCGCGCGGTGAGGCGGTCCATTTCGACGCCGGGCATTTCGATATCTATTTCGGCGACCTCTTCGACAAGGCGATCATCGCCATGCTCGCCTTTCTGGCGACGACGCCGGCCGCCCCGGTGGCCCATCCTGGATCCGTGATGGGAAGAGCCGCATGACCGCTGCGCAGATGTACCTTCCGCAGGTCCTCAGCTTGGTTGCTCTGTCCTTCCTGACCGGTCTGACGATCCTCGTCACCCGTGCCCTCGACCTCGCGCGAAACCGGCGCTCGCTATCCTTCTACGAGGAGTTCGATGGTCGGGGTGCGCCGCCATCGGTATTGCGGCCAACCCGGCAGCTCGCCAACCAGTTCGAGTTTCCCGTTCTTTTCTATGTGTTGATCGCATTCGCGATAGCCGTCCCGCTGGAGGATCCTCTGATTGCCACGTTGGCATGGTGCTATGTCGCGCTTCGCTGGGCTCACGCCTTGAGCCAAGTCGCATTCAATCGCCTCTACATCAGGACGCCGGTGTTTATGGTCGGCAATCTGGTTCTACTGGCTGCGTGGCTCGTGTTTGCGATAGACGCGCTGGGAACGTGAGCTGGTTGTACCCGCTATGGAGGTTGTCCATCCGAGGCTGGGGAGGGAGGCTGTGGTTGCCGTGCCGGGCCCTCGCATGACGAGTGAAGTCCGCGAAAGCATAAGCATCGTACGCCGAGATGCCGCCATCAGCGGCAGGTGGCATGCGCCAGCTCATTGCGCTGCACGCCGAAGCCGTCACCCATGGCCGGGACCCTTCGACGCCCGCCCGGCATCCACCAGCAACCGGCGCAGCGCCACCCGGTCGATCTTCCCCATCTCGTTGAGGGGCATGGCGTCCAGTTTCACCAAGCGGACCGGGCTGGCCGCCACGCCGAGGGTGGCATGGCAATGGGCCAGCAGGTCCCGCATCCGCACCGGTGATCGCAGCACCACCGCCGCGGTCGCCGCCACGCCGCGGGTGCGATCGGGGATGCCGACGACGGCCACCCCGGCGACCGCGGGGTGGCCCGCCAGGCAGTCCTCGACGTCGGCCGGATAGATCTTCGTGCCGCCCATGACGATGAGGTCGTCCACCCGCCCCTTCAGCACGAGCTGGCCATCCCCGTCGATGATGCCGGCATCGCCCGGATAGAACCAGCCGTCGACAAAGCGGCTCGATGCCCCCGGCACGATGTGCTGGTAATCGTGGGGGAAGAGCGGGCCGCGGAAACGCAGCGTGCCGATCGTCGCTGGCGGACAGGGCCGGTCGTGCTCGTCCACCACCTGCATCTCCATCCCGGCGACCGGCCGGCCGACGCCCGCGGGGTTGCGGCGCACATCCTCGGGCGTGGCCATGGCGAGGGAGCCGACCTCATTGGTGGCGTAGTCGATATAGAGCTCGGACGAGACCCGGCGCAGGATGGCGCGCCGCTCGGCCGGGGCCAGCGGGCCGGTACCGGCGAGGATCCGCATGCCCGGCAGCAACTGCCCGTCCGGGGGTGCGGCGGCCAGGATATGGCGCAGATGGGTCGGCGTCAGTTTCGTCCAGGTGGCGCCGTGACGCCGGGCTGTGGCCACTAGGTCGGCCATGGCGCGGAACGGCTGGGCCAGGACGACCGCGCCACCCCGCAGCAGCGCGCGCTGCGCCCCGCTGCGGCCGACCCCGAACTGGAAGCCGATGACCGCCAGGTACCGGTCCTCCGCGTGCAACGGGAAGCGCGACCAGCCGATGTCGAGGTCGGCCATCTCCAGCGCGTGGGTGCTCATCACCAGCTTCGGCACGCCCCCGGTGGTGCCAGAGGACCGGCCGAGATAGCAGGGAGCGGTCGCGTCCGGCGGCGGCGGCAGGGCGCCCGGATCGGCCGTCATCCAGTCCGGTCCTACCGCAATGGAAGGCACGCTCAACCCCGGCGCCACGGGGGAACCGCCGGAGACGACCAGGTCGGCCGCTGCCCGGGCGATCAGCGCATTGGCGAGCGGAACTGGGTCCTGCACGGACAGCACCAGCACCGGCACGCCCAGCCGATGGCAGGCGAACAGCAGCAGCAGGTCGTCCGCCCGGCCGCCAAGCATCAGTGCCAGCGGCCGTCCCGGACGAACACCGTGCCGCAGCAGCATGGCCGCGATCCCCTCGATCGCGCGGTGGGCGTCCTGGAACGCCAGCGTGCCATCGTTGCCGATGATCGCGGGTGCCAGGGGATGGAGGGCCGCATGCCGGCCGATCGCCGCGCCGAACCATGCCTGTGTCGCTGTCATCGGATGCTCCCACCGGCCAGGGGCGGCCGCTGCCTGATCGCTCGTCCACGACTTGAAACAAGCGTCGGCGCGAAGAGTGCCGCGAATGCCAGAAGGGTGGCCGGCGAAGCAGCAAATAGTGCGCCTCGCCGCCATCGGCCACCGGGTTGCCTCATGGCCCGCCTCTCGACGAAAGCGCGCAATCTGCACTAGGCTTTCCGCCTCCAGGTCGAGCGGGAAGCGGGCGATGTCCTCCATTACCTATGCCGTCGACGCCACCCCACCGGCGCGGATCGTCTGGCTCAACGCGCTGCAGCACATATCGCTCAGCGCCGTCACGCTGGTGTTTCCCCGGATCGTGGCCGAGGCCGCGGGGGCAGACCCGGAAACGATCACGCGCTATGTCAGCCTGGCCATGGTGGCCATGGGGCTGGGCACGCTGATCCAGGCGTACGGGCGGCGCGGCGTCGGGTCGGGCTTCCTGCTGCTGGGGCACTGCACGATCCTCTATGTCCCGTTCGCGGTCGAGGCCGCCCGGACCGGGGGGCTGGGCGCGGTGGCGGGGCTGACGATCGTGGCCGGGCTGACGGAAATGCTGCTGTCGCGCTGCATCCGGCCGCTGCGGCCGTTCATCCCGCCCGAGATCATCGGCGTCGTGATCCTGCTGCTGGGGGCCATGCTGGGCCTGTTCGGGCTGCGGCTGATGCTGGGCATCGGGCCGGGCAGCCAGTCGGGCGCGGTCGAGATGGCGTCCTCGGCCATCACGCTCGCCACCATCATCGGCGTGGCGATCTGGGCGCGGCCGGCCCTGCGGTCGCTGGCGGTGCTGGTCGGCGTCGGGACGGGGTGCGCGGCCTTCGTCCTGATCGCGCTGGCGTCGGGCGGCTTCGCCTCGGCCATTCGCGACGTGGCATTCGTCACGCCGCGCTGGCCGCTCGACCTGCCGTCCTTTCCGGTCGCGTTCCTGCCGGGCTTCCTGATCGGTGCCGTCGCCTGCTTCGTGCGGGCCATCGCCGACCTGACGGCCTGCCAGCAGTTGGCCAACCCCAACTGGAAGGCCCCCGATTTCCAGTCGATCCGCGCCGGCACGCTGGCCGACGGGCTGGGCTGCGTCGTGGCGGGCGTCATCGGCGTGCTCGGCACCAACACCTATTCCGGCAGCGTCGGCCTGGCGGCGGCCAACGGCGTGCTGGCGCGCCGGGTGGGCGTGGCGGCCGGCATCGGCTGGATCGTGCTCGGCCTGTTGCCAGGGGCGGCCAGCATTCTCTACGCGATCCCCGCGGGCATCCTGGGCGCGGCCTGCTTCTACTCCGCCACCTTCACGATCCGCACCGGCATCACGATGCTATCGCAGCGGCTGGTCGACACCCGCCGCACCCTCATCATCGGTGCCGCCATCGCGACCAGCATGCTGGTGGTCGACTCGCACGGGCATGGCCACCTGCCGTTGCTGGTGCAGCAGGTGCTGAACTCGCCGCTCGCGGCCGCCATGCTGCTGGCGCTGGCGCTGAATGCCGTGCTGCGGCTGGGCATTCCCCGCACCGCCATGCTGCGCTGGCTGCCGGCCAGCGGCTTCGACCCCCTCCAGGCGTTCGCGGATGCGCAGGGGCGCGCCTGGGGCGCGCGGGTCGAGTTGATCCAGCGCGCAACCCACTTCCTGGAGGAGTTCAGCCAGCTCGCCCCGCGCTTCGCCGCCCCCGGCCGGGAGATCGAGGTACGCCTGCGCTACGACGATGTCGGTCTGCAGGTCGAACTGCTGTGGCCCGGCGAGCCGCTCGCGACCGGCCGCCCGGACATCGACGCGGACGACGGCTCCCTGCAGGTGGCCCTGATGCGCCACTGGGCCGACGAGATGCGCGCAGCCCCGCTGGAGAACGGGCGCCAGACCTTGATCGCCTATATCGACGACCGCTGACGCGCGCGCCTACGCTCCGGCCGCGCGATCCGCCAGCAGCCGGCGCAGCGCCACCCGGTCGATCTTGCCCATCTCGTTGTGCGGCATCCCGTCCAACGCCACCATCCGCACGGGGCTCTGCGCCGGCCCGAGGATGGCATGGCAATGCGCCAGCAGGTCCTGCGAGGACGCGGGCGATCGCAGGACCACCGCCGCGATGACCGCCATGCCGCGCACGCGGTCTGGGATGCCGACGGCCGCCACCTCGGAAACCGCGGGGTGGCTGGCGAGGCAATCCTCGACATCGGCCGGATAGATCTTCGTGCCGCCCATGACGATGAGGTCGTCCACCCGCCCCTTCAGGACCAGTTGCCCGTCCTCGCCGATGAGACCGGCATCCCCCGGATAGAACCAGCCGTCGGCGAAGCGGCTCGACGCCCCGGGAACGGTGTTCTGGTAGTCGTGGGGGAACAGCGGGCCGCGGAACCGCAGCGTGCCGATCGTCGCCGGCGGACAGAGCCGGTCCTGCTCGTCCACCACCTCCATCTCCATTCCGGCAACGGGCCGGCCGACCCCCTCGGGGTTGCGCTGTACCTCGTCGGGCGTCGCCATCGCCAGGCAGCCGACCTCGTTGGTGCCATAGTCGATATAGAGCTCGGACGAGACCCGGCTCAGGATGGCGCGCCGCTCGGCCGGCGCCAGCGGCCCGGCACCGGCCAGGATCCGCAGGCCTGGCAGTAACTGCCCGTCCTCGGGCGCCGCCGCCAGCAGGTGGCGCAGGTGCGTCGGCGTCAGTTGCGACCAGGTGGCGCGGTGGCGCCTGGCCACCGACAGCAGGTCGCCCATCGACCGGAACGGCAGCGCCAGGATGGCCGCCCCGCCCCGCATCATCGCGCGCTGCGCCCCGCCGCGGCCAAAGGCGAACTGGAAGCCGACCACCGCCAGATAGCGGTCCTCCGCGCCGAGCGGAAAGCGAGACCAGCCGATATCGAGGTCCGCCACCTCCTGCCCGTGGCTGGTCATCACCAGCTTCGGCACGCCGCCGGTGGTGCCCGAGGACCGGACGAGATAGCAGGGCGCGGCGGCATCGGGCGGCGGCGGCAGGCGGCCCGGATCGGCCGCCAGCCAGTCCCGGTCGAGCGTCACGGACGGCACGGCCAAGCCCGGCGGCACCGGCGTCCCGCCGGAGACGACCAGATCGGCGGGTGCGGCCGCGATCAGCGCATTGGCGAGCGGCAACGGGTCCTGGGCCGAGATCGCCAGCACCGGCACCCCCAGGCGATGACAAGCGAAGAGCAGCAGCAGGTCGTCCGTCCGCGCGCCGAGCAGCAGCACGAGCGGCCGCCCCGGACGGATGCCATGCCGCAGCAGCGTCGCCGCGATCCCCTCGATCGCGCGATCGGCCTGCGCGAACGTCAGCGTGCCGTCATCGCGCAGGATCGCGGGCGCCGCCGGCTGGCGGTCGGCATGCCCGGCGATCGCCGCGCCGAACCAAGCCTGTGCCACTGTCATGCGATGCTCCCTGCCGGCCTGGCGCGGCCGTTGCCGACGGTACCTACGACTTGAAGCAGTTCTCCCGGTGCCATTGCAGGAAGTGTGGATGCGGCCGGTCCGCTGCGCGGCTGGGCGGGATTGCACGTCCCGACTTCCGGATGAAGGCCTTTACGCCCTCTGTGTCGTTCGAGCGACGAGAAATCAGGATATCGAGATCGTCTGACAGGCTGATCAAGCCGCGATCGAACATCCAGTGCGCCGTTCCAGAGAGGGCAATGCCATTGCTGACGATATCCGGACCATTCGCCTCGACCGGCCGAATGTGCGCGGCGGCGGCCTCGGCGCGTCCGCCACCATTGATCAGCTTCAGTCCGCTGATCGCGCTCCGCTCGTCGTACGCGCGCAGGACTACGCTTCGGAATATCCGGTCGCGCACGATCCGGGAAGACAGGTAGGTGACGCGCTCGCGGGCCTGTTCGATCTCGAACGGCGTGCGCTCTTCCGCCAATCCAACGGCAAGCGCCGTCTCACCGGTCCGAGGGAGCAAGGAGTGACCATCTTGGATTCCCAAGCCAACGATGCGGGAGAAATCGCTGGATGAAAGTGGGCGCACCGCTGCCTGGGCACGCCCGGAGATGATCCCTCTCTCATTCAGCAGCCCGCGTTCGATCACGCCTTCAGCATCGGTGAAGGGCACCAGGCTGGAGAAGTCGAGATAGCTCCCCGGCGCGATGAGGGCGAGGTACATATTCGGCGCTGTCGGATCGGCAACGACGCTCTCGACCTTGGCTACAGCAAAGTAGCCGCGACTGAGCGGCACCTTCCGCGGCTCGTAATAGATGATCCAGTCACCGACGCAGTCGCGGACCCGCCCGAGATACTGGCGCGGGAACTGATAACGCTCGGCCGGGCTGTCGTCATAGACCGAGTCCGAGCGGTGTATGAAAATGCCGAATCCCATTCAAACCGCCTGCCGCGGCCGACACGGCAGGGGCCGCCCCAGGCAACTGGCCCGGGACAGCCCCTGCCCTTTCAGGCTAGGCCGCGCTCTTCTGTGCCTCGCGGCCCATTTCCGCCCAGACCTCGTCCAGGCCCTTGCGGAAGCGGGCCAGCATCTGGTCGATCTCGTCGGCGGTGATGATCAGCGGCGGCGAGAAGCCGATCGAGTCGCCCATGGCGCGGATGATCAGGCCGTGGGTTTCGGCCGCCTTGGCAACGCGCGGGCCGATCCGCTCGTCGGGGCGGAAGGCCTCCTTGGTCGCCTTGTCGCGCACCAGCTCGATCGCGCCGACCAGGCCGACGCCGCGGACCTCGCCCACCAGCGGATGGTCGGCAAAGCGGCGCAGGCCGTCCTGAAGCACGGGCGCCACCGCGCGGATGTGGGTCAGGATGTCCCGCTCCTCATAGATGCGCAGCGTCTCGACGGCGACGGCGGCGGCCACCGGGTGGGCCGAGTAGGTGAAGCCGTGCCCGAACATGCCGACCTTGGCCGAGTTGTCGGCGATCGCCTGGTAGACCGGGTCGGAGATGGCGATGCCCGAGATCGGCAGGTAGGCCGACGACAGGCCCTTGGCCACCACCAGGATGTCGGGCTGGATGCCGAACGTCTCGGAGCCGAACATGTTGCCGGTACGCCCGAAGCCGCAGATCACCTCGTCGGCGACCATCAGCATGTCGTACTTCTTCACGACCTTCTGGATCTTCTCGAAATAGGTCCGTGGCGGCACCACGACGCCGCCGGCACCCATCACCGGCTCGGCGATGAAGGCCGCACAGGTCTCGGCCCCGCCCTCGGCGATGATCAGCTTCTCCAGGTTCTCGGCCAGGCGGGTGGCGAAATCCTCCTCGCTCTCGCCCGGCAGGGCGCCGCGATAGTGGTGCGGGCAGTCGGTATGCACGACGCCGCCCAGCGGCAGGTCGAACTCGCGATGCAGCGCCGGCAGGCCGGTCAGGCTGCCCGCCATCAGGGTCGAGCCGTGGAAGGCGCGCTGGCGCGACACGAACTTCTTCTTCTTCGGCCGGCCGAGGGCGTTGTTGTAGTACCAGACCAGTCGGATGACGGTGTCGTTCGCCTCGGAGCCGGAATTGGCGAAGAACACCTTCGACATCGGCACCGGCATCAGGGCGAGCAGGCGCTCGGCCAGCTCGATGCCCGGGTCATGCGACTTGTGGTTGTAGATATGGTAGTAGGGCAGCGTGTTGAGCTGGCGGGTGGCGGCATCGGCCAGGCGCTTCTCGCTGAAACCCAGCGAGGCGCACCACAGGCCGGCCATGCCCTCGATATAGTCCTTGCCGTCCTCGTCGAAGACGCGCACGCCCTCGCCGCGGGCGATGACGACGGCGCCCTGCTTCTCGTGGGCGCGGAAGTTCGTCTGGGGGTGCAGCAGCGTCGCGACGTCGCGGCTGCTGGCGGAGTTTCCGGGATTGGCCATCGCTGGTTCCTTCGTGGGCTCTGGGCTTCTTCGCCCAAGCACCGGCTGGCGGGCATGGGCGCGGTCGATCATGGGGCGCCTCGCGGCGCGCAATACCCCTATGTTCCATGCCGACGCCATCGCCATCAATGACCATGTGCCGGGCCGGGTGCGACCGCCCGTCACTCCCGGCCGATTTCAGCCGACGGCGATATCGAAGTGCAGCACGTCTTCGCGTACGCCGAGCTTCTCGTAGAGAGCCACGGCCGGGGTGTCCGGCGGATCGGCCTGAACGAAGATGACATAGGCGCCGCGGGCAGCCGCGATCGCCTTCAAGCGGCCGATCAGGGCCGTCGCCACGCCCCGGCGGCGATGCTCCGCGGCGACGGCCAGGTCATAGATGTAGATCTCGCTCCGCGCCCGCTCGAACTTCGGCAGGACATAGGCGGCAAGGCCGCCCATGACGGTGCCGCCGGAGTCCAGCGCCGCCAGCGCGATGAAGTGGTCGCCCGCCAGCAGCCGGTGGAGGTAGCCGTCGTCCGGCTGGGCCGCCGCGTAGGTCTCGATATCCTCGAATGCGCGACCCATGACCGCCAGAATCTCGCGGAAGCACGCGATGTCGTCAGGGCCGATCTGGCGAATGGTGAAGCTGTCCTCCCGCGGCATCGCCACGCCTCTCGTTTACGTCAATGGATGGCGGGTGGCAGTCCGTCCCCCGCCAGCGCGAGGGTCGCCCCACCCAGCTTGTCTGGGTTGCGCGTGATGTAGACCGCGGTGATGCGGCCGTCCTCGATCGCCAACGCCGTCGTCTGCAGGCGGCCCTTGCCATCCCGGCTGAGATAGCCGGGCAGCCCGTCGATGCGAGCAGGCCGGATGAACACCGGCCCCTGATCCTGCCATTTGCGGCGCAAACCGACATAGAGTCGCAGCACCCGATCCAGGCCCACGATGGGGTTCCGAAAGGCCACGACCTTGCCGCCGCCGTCCGAGCGGATCACGACCGTCTCGGCCAGCATCGTGCGCAAGGCTGCGACGTCGCCGGTGGTGGAAGCGGTGAAGAAGGCGCGCGCCATCCGGTCCCCCTCCTCCGGCGCGACCGGGTAGCGCGGCCGGGCCGCCTGCACATGCCGGCGCGCGCGGACGGCCAACTGGCGCACGGCCGCGGCATCGCGGTCCAGCGTCGCAGCCACCTCGTCCAGCGGCACGTCGAACACGTCATGCAGCAGGAAGGCCGCGCGCTCCAACGGCGACAGCCGCTCCAGCGCCAGCATCAACGTCAGGGTCAGTTCATCGAGCGCCATGGTCTCCTCGGGCGGCTCGACGATCGGCTCGGGCAGCCAGCTTCCCACATAGGTCTCCCGCTGCGCGCGGGCCGACTTCATGGCATCGAGGCATAGACGCGTGACCGTGCGGCCGAGGAAGGCGGCCGGCTCTCGCACTGTGGCGACGTCGACCGACTGCCAGCGCAACCAGGCGTCCTGGACGATGTCCTCGGCCTCGGCCATGGAACCCAGCATACGGTAGGCAAGGCGCACGAGCCGCGGCCGCTGGGCCTCGAACGCCGCCGTCGGCGGGCTCTCCATCACGCCCTCCATCGCGAAAGCCCTCCGTCGGAGCCAGGCATGCCCGCGGCCTTCGATCCCATGCGCCCGGTACTGCCGATGCATATCCTCTTCATGCGCTGCCTTCTTAGCCGCCCCCCGGCATGGACGAGGCAGCGTGCCGGCGTGTGACATGCGCCCGCGGAATCCAGTATCCGATTGCGCCAAATCGGCTATAGGATTTTCGCGTCATGATCACCTCATGCATAACCTCGGGCATTCGGGAAAACGGGATGGCCACTCGACTGTTCAGTGCCGGGCTGCTGCTGGCTTGCGGAATCGTTGCAACGCCCACCATCGCCGCCGCGCAAAGCTTCGCGATGACCACGGTGGTGACCAATGCGACCACGACAAAAGTCTATGCCGGCGTTCAAAATATAAAATTTCATGAAATAGATGGGGTCGGGTCGACCAACAACAGTGCGACCATTTACCCCAAGATCAGCGTCGACCTGTTCAGCACGGCCCATAATGTCTATCAGGTGGATTTCGAAAGCATGGAAGGATCGCACATCAATTATTGTCAAGTCCATATCCAGGCATGGGCCAAGCATACCTTCTTCGGCGGCTACGAGGTCACCGGCTGTCAGTCCGAAGTGAAGTCGGTGGGGCAAGACAGGCGCTGCGAAGCCATCTCGCCCACACCATCCGCCGGCGGCTGCTTGTTCCAGATCACGCTGCGGTAGCGTTGCCCTCAAAGGCGGCTCGGGTCACAAGCTTCTCGGGTCACAAGCTTCTCGGGTCACGGGCATCTCGGGTCACGGGCCGGTCTGGTCGGCCACGGCGATATAGCCGATCGGGTCCTCGGCCGGCGGCCGGGCAGTCTGCTCGCCCAGCGGCCGCTGCAGGTAGACGATGTCGACCCAGCGGCCGAACTTGACGCCGACCCGCAGTGCCTGGCCGATCGTGCGGAAGCCCAGCCTGGCATGCAGGCGCAGCGACGCCTCGTTGCCGCTGTCGCCGACCACCGCCATCATCTGGCGATAGCCCAGCGCCGTGCAGCCGTCGATCACCGGCTGCAACAGCCGGGCGCCGACGCCGCGGCCGATGCAGTCCTCCGCCACATAGATGGAATCCTGCACCGTGAAGCGATAGGCCGAGCGGGGGTTGAAGGGGCTGGCATAGCAATAGCCCACGACTCGCCCGTGCAATTCCGCCACTCGCCAGGGCAGGCCGCGGGCGCGGACATGGTGATAGCGCCGCTGCATCTCGTCGGCACTCGGCGGCACCTCCTCGAAGCTCGCAAGCCCGGTATGGACGTGGTGGGCATAGAGGGACGCGATGGCCGGGAAGTCGCCGGCGACGGCGTCGCGGATGATCGGATCGCTCATGAAGCCCTCCGGGTCTGGGCCGACAGGCTGAAGGCGGTCGCGAGCAGGAGCAAGGCCACGGCCACCAGTTGGAGCGCGCCCGGCCGCTGGCCATCCAGCAGCACGCCCTCGCCCAGCGCGATGACCGGGCAGACGAAGGCATAGGTCGAGACGCGCGCCGCATCCCATCGGGCCAGCAGCATCAGATAGACCGAGCCGCCGATGACCGAGCCAGCCGCCGCCAGGAAGGCCAGGTTGGCGAGTGCGGCCGGCCTGGTAAGTGCCGCCAGCGTGTCGGCATTCACGGGCTCGATGGCCAATGCTGCCGCCGCCAGCAGGATGCCGCCCGCCAGGCTCTGCCAGCCGGCCAGCGCCACCGGGTCGGCGACCGGCCGCCCCTTGGTCAGGATGCCACCCCAGGCATAGCAGACCGCCCCGGCCGCGATCGCCAGCATGCCGCCGACGGCGCCGCTGCCGGCGCGTGGGCCGAACATCAGCGCCAGGCCGGCGGCACCCGCCACCACGGCCGCCACCGCCGGCGCCGACCAGCGCGACTGGCCGTGCGCCACCGCCAGCAGCAGCGTCGCCGTCGGCACCGTCGCCAGGTTGATGACCGAGGCGATGCCGCTGTCGACCCGCGCGATGCCCCAGGCCATCAGCCCGTAGTTGATCGCGACCATCAGCAGGGCGCCCGGCACCAGCGTCGCAAGCGGGACCGCCAGCCGCCCGCGCCATGCGGCCCAGGCCAGCAGCGGCACCGCCGCCAGCAGGAAGCGCGCGGCGGCAAAGGTGACGGGGGGTGCCGTCGCCACCCCGATCTTCAACGACAGCCAGGTGGAGCCCCAGGCGAAGCAGAGCAACGCGAACAGGAGCGCTGCGGTAAGGTCGAACGGGCGGGCAGCGGCAGGAGTGCTCATGCTGCACAGCATTTCGACCCAGCCAGCGCGGCGCAAACCAGATATTCTGGGCCGCGAGCAATAGCTGGGCTGATTCTGATGACCCGCAGACTGCCGCCGCTGGGCGCGCTCCGCGCCTTCGAGGCCGCGGCGCGCCATGGCAGCTTCACCGTCGCGGCCGCCGAACTGGCGGTGACGCCCGGCGCCATCAGCCAGCAGGTGAAGGGGCTGGAAGACCATCTGCGGATGGCGCTGTTCGAGCGTCGGCCCCAATCGTTGACCCTGACCGCGGCCGGGCGTGCCTATGCCCCGGCACTGACCGATGCCCTGGATGCCATCGCGGCCGCGACGCGGCGCCTGGCGGGGCCGCTGGATCGCACGGTATTGACCGTGGCCCTGCCTACGCTCTTCGCGGTCGGCTGGCTGCTGCCGCGCCTCGATCGCTTCCATGCCGCCCATCCGGCGATCGAGTTGCGCCTGCGCAGCAGCCATCGCGAGGCCGAGCCCGGCACGGACGGAGTCGATGCCGCCATCCGCCATGGCCGTGCCGGCTGGGGGGCAGCCGCCTGCACCTATCTCTTCAACGATGCCCTGGTGCCGCTGTGCAGCCCGGCCTATGCGCCGGCCCGGCTGCCGCCGCTGGCCGGGCACACGCTGCTGGTGGCGGAGACGGCGGCCGATGCCTGGCCGGCCTGGCGCGCCGCCGCCGACACCGTCGACGAGCCGGCCCGCACGTTGGTATTCGGTGACGAGGGCCTGGTGATCCAGGCCGCGCTGAACGGCCTCGGCATCGGTCTGGTCGACCGCCGGTTGGCCGAGGAACCGTTGCGCGAAGGCCGGCTGGTCGCCGCCGGCGATGCCCCGCCGCTGATGCGGGGCACCGCCTGGTACTTGGTCACGCCGGCCGACCGCGGCGGCGACGGGCCGGTCGCGACCCTCGCCGGCTGGCTGCTGGCGGAGGCGGACGGTCCGACGCTATGAGGCCCTACCGCCGTGCCGCCAGCACGGCCGCTGCGTCCTCCAGGCGCAGCACCGCCTGGGTCCCGTCCCGTTCGCGCAGCGTGACCGTGCCGGCCGCGGCTTCGCGGGCGCCGACGATGGCCATCACCGGCACCTGCTCGTCATGGGCGACGACGATGCGCCGGGCGAGACTGTCGTCGCCGGCGGACAGGACCGCGCGCACGCCCGCCGCCGCGAAGCCATCGACGACCGTGGCGGCATAGCCCGCCTGCTCGCGGGCGATCGGGGCGACGGCCACCTGCTCGGGCGCCAGCCAGAAGGGCAGCGCGCCCCCGTGATGCTCCAGCAGCATGGCGATGAAACGGCCCATGGAGCCGAAGACCGCGTGATGGATCATCACCGGCACCACCGCCGATCCGTCGGGCGCGACATAGCTCGTGCCCAGCCGGCCCGGCAGGACCCGGTCGAGCTGCACCGTACCGCATTGCCACGACCGTCCCAGGCGGTCGCGCAGCGCGAACTCCAGCTTGGGCCCATAGAAGGCGCCCTGCCCGGCCGCGATCGTGAAGTCGAGGCCGTTGGCGCGCGCGGCTTCCGCCAACCCGGCCTCCGCCCAGTCCCAGTCGGCATCGGAGCCGGCGCGCAGGGGCGGCCGCGTCGACAGGGCCACGGCGCAATCGGCGAACCCGAGTTCGGCATAGACGCGCCGCAACAAGCCGACGAAGCGGCTGACCTCCGCCTCCACGTCGGCCTCGCGGCAGAAGACATGGGCATCGTCCTGTTCGAAGGCGCGCGTGCGCATCAGGCCGTGCATCGACCCGGACGGCTCGTCGCGATGGCAGGCGCCGAACTCGCAGAAGCGGACCGGCAGCTCGCGCCACGATCGCCGCCGCCGGTTGAATATCTGCAGGTGGCCGGGGCACGACATCGGCTTCAGCGCCATCTGCCGGCCGTCGCCGGCATCGACGACGAACATGGCGTCGCGGAATTTCTCCCAATGCCCGCTGCGCTCCCACAGGTCGCGCGGCAGGAGTTGGGGCGTGCGCACCTCGGCATAGCCCAGGCGGCGGAGCTGGCCGCGGATATAGTCCTCCAGCAACCGGTACACGGCATAGCCGCGCGGGTGCCAGAAGACCATTCCGGGCGCATCGTCCTGGATGTGAAACAGGTCGAGCCTGTTGCCGAGGCTGCGATGATCGTGCTGGTCCATATGCTCGTTCCTCTGCGGGTGGGCAGGGCACGGGACACGATCTCGAAGGCTGGCAAGAGAAAGGCCCCGTCCGTCGCCGGCGGGGCCCTTGCTGGTGGAAGCGGCTGCTCTCAGCCCGCGCGACCAGGGGACGACCCGCCGTTGGCGGTCGTCGTGGTAGTAGCGGCGAAGATGCGGAACGCGTCCATGCGGCCGATCTATCCTCGCCGGCCGGCGATCGTCAAGCCCGGCGGGAGGACGTTGCCTGCATCCACTGGCCCTCTTGCCAAGCATCGTGTAGTTCGGATCGGCCCATCCCCGGGGTCCCGTCCGATCCGCCGCCATCCTCGCCACGACAGGTACCGATGTCCTTGACCGCATACGGGCGCCACATCCTCGACCGGATTCCCGCCGATGCCGCCCTCGTCGTCCATTACGGCACCGATCCGGAGTTGGCGCAGGCCTTCGCCCGCATCAACCCCGACGCCGTCTGGCTGCCCTGGAGTGCCGCGGCGGACTTGGCCCCGCGTTCGGCCGGGGCGGTTCTGATCAATGGCGACATGCCCGCGGGTGCCGACGGCGACGCAATCCTGGCGCGCGCGGTCGAACTGCTGGCCGAGGGAGCCATGCTCCTGGCAGTCGCGCACTCGGCCGACTTCCACGGTGTGCGCGCAGCCGAGATGGCCGGCATTCCGGTCTCGCCGGGGCTGCGGCGGCCCGAAGCGATGATCGCCACGGTCGAGGGTGCCGGCGCCACCATGTGCCAGGTGATCTCGCTCGAGAACGACACGGCCGGGGCCAAGGCGTTCGCCGAGGCACATCCCGACACCATGACCGAGGTGCCGCCCGACCTGCGGGTCGCCCGCCTCGGCAGCCGCCGCTTCCTGCTGGAGGCGACGCGCGGCCCGCTGCCCACGCCCATGTTCATCTATGCCCGCATGCGCGATGCCAAAGTCGGCGCCAACGGTGCCATGGCCGAGGTGCGGGTCGCGCGCCCGCTCCGCTTCCTGTCGGCCATCCCGAATGTGCGGATGGTGCCCGAATACGACCCGACGCCGATGCGCCCGCCCCAGCGGCCGCGCGCCATCTTCCTCTACCAGCGCCCGATCCTGCGCCGGCCGCCCGGTATCGAGTTGCTGAGGGCCCTCATCCAGCGGCAGTATCTGGTCGTCATGGAGTTCGACGATCATCCCAGCTACTGGGCCGACATCGCCGAGCATGACTACCTGACTTTCGCCGGCGCCCATGCCGTGCAGACATCGACCGAGCCGCTGGCCCAGGTGCTGCGCCAGTACAACCCCTATGTCGGCGTCTTCCGCAACGATGCCGCCGAACTGCCGCCGCGCCGCGCGCCACGCCCGCCGCCCAGCGCGGAACACCCGTTGCGGATCTTCTATGGCTCGCTCAACCGCGCGGATTCGATGCGGCCGCTGATCGACGGCATCAACCGGCTGCTGCGACGCACCAAGGTGCCGATCCACTTCACGGTGCTGGCCGACGAACGCTTCCACGACCAGCTTGCCACCCGGCGCAAGGACTACAGCGCCATGGTGGACCATGTCCGCCACCGCCAGATGGTCGACGAGGCCGACATCGTCCTGCTGCCGCTGGCCGACACGGAATTCAACCGCTGCAAGTCCGACCTCAGCTTCGTCGAGGCCTCGGCGCGCGGCGCGGTCGTGCTGGCCAATCCGGTCGTCTACGGGCCGTCGATCGTCGACGGCGTGACAGGCATGCTGTTCACCACGCCCGAGGAATTCGAAGCCAAGCTGGCGCTTCTGGTGGAGAACGGCGCCCTGCGCCAACGGCTGGCCGCGAATGCCCATCACTATGTCCGCAGCCAGCGCATGCAGAAGAACCAGTTCCGCAGCCGCTGGCAGTGGTACCAGTCGCTGCTCGATCGCAAGGAAGAGTTGGACCGGGCCGTTCGCGAACGCATTCCGGAGTTCCGCGACCTGTAGACGCAAGGCCGGCGCTTGGAAAAGCATGCGCGCTTCCGTCACAATGGTGCCAGCCCCCCGGCGCCACACCACGAGGAACGGATGCAGGACCATTTCCACCGGCCGAACACGGACAGCGCGGTCGAGACGGCGCGCGCAGACCTGGCGGCTGCCTTCCGCTGGGCCGCCCGGCTCGACATGCATGAGGGCGTCTGCAACCATTTCAGCCTGCTGGTGCCGGGGCGGCCGGACCACTTCCTGATCAACCCCCATGGCCGCCATTTCGGCGAGATGCGGGCGAGCGACCTGCTGATGGTCGACGCCGACGGCAAGCTGGTGGAGGGCGACAGCCCGCCGGAGCCGACCGCCTTCTTCATCCATTGGCGCATCCATCGCGCCCACCCCAATGCCGGCTGCGTGCTGCACACCCACATGCCGCACGCCACGGCGCTGACGATGCTGGAAGGCGGCCGGCTGGAGATGGCGCACCAGACCGCCCTGATGTTCCACGACCGCATCGCCTATGACGACGACTACCAGGGCCTGGCGCTGGACGAGGGCGAGGGCGACCGGCTGGCCCGCGTGCTGGGCGACAAGCCGATCGCCTTCCTGGCCAACCATGGCGTCGTCGTTACCGGGGCCACCGTCGCCGAGGCGTTCGACGCGCTCTACTATCTGGAGCGCGCCTGCCGGCAGCAGGTGCTGGCGATGTCGACCGGCCGGCCCCTGAAGCTGGTCCCGCCCGACGTCTGCGAACGCACCGCCCGCCAGATCGACGGCGAGCGCGGCAACGCCTTCGGCCATTTCGCGGCGCTCCGCCGCCTGCTCGACCGCGACGAGCCCGATTACCGGGACTGACCGCTCCTTCTCGCCCCCCTTCGACACCCGACAAATCCGGGAGCCCGCCCTTGTCCTCCGAACTCTGTTTCCTGTCCGCGACCGACCTCCTGGCCGCCTATCGCGCCCGGCGCCTATCGCCGGTCGATGTGACGAAGGCCGTCCTGGCCCAGATCGAGCGCCTCGATCCCGCCATCAACGGCTTCTGCGGCGTCTGGGCGGATGAGGCACTGGCCCAGGCGAAGGCGTCCGAGGCGCGCTGGATCCGGGGCGCACCGGAGGGCCGGCTGGACGGCGTGCCAGTCTCGCTGAAGGACCTGATGATGGTGAAGGGCAAGCCCACCGGGCGCGGCTCCCTCACCTCGTCCGACAGCGACATCGCGGCCGACGACGCGCCGTCGATCGCCCGCCTGCGCGCAGCCAACGCGGTCTTCCTCGGCCGCACGACCACGCCCGAATTCGGCTGGAAGGGCTGCGGCGACAGCCCGCGAACGGGCATCACCCGCAATCCTTGGAACCTCGACCGCAATCCCGGCGGCAGCAGTTCGGGTGCCGCGACGGCGGCCGCCACCGGCATGGGCTGCCTGGCGCTCGGCAGCGACGGCGGCGGGTCGATCCGCATGCCGGCCGGCTTCTGCGGCATCTATGGCCTGAAGGCGAACTACGGCCGGGTCCCGGCCTACCCAGCCAGCGCCTATGGCACGCTGTCGCATGTCGGACCGATGACGCGCACGGTCGACGACGCCGCCCTGATGCTGACGGTGATGGCCGGCCCCGACACGCGCGACTGGCAGTCCCTGCCCGACGCCGGGGTCGACTTCACACAGGCGACCGCCGGCGGCGTCGCCGGGTGGCGCATCGCCTACAGCCCCGACCTCGGCTATGCCAAGGTCGATCCGGAGATCGCGGCCCTGGTGCGCAAGGCGGCGGAAAAATTCTCCGCCATGGGTGCCATCGTCGAGGAGGTGTCGCCCGGTTTCGCCAACCCGCTCGAGCTTTTCCGCATCCACTGGTATGCGGGTGCCGCCAACCTGATGCGCAGCTTCCCGCCCGAGAAGCAGGCCCTCATGGACCCCGGCTTGCTCCAGATCGCCGACGAAGGCGCCCGCTACTCGCTGATGGAGTACATGGAGGCCATGGGCGAGCGCGAGGCGCTGGGCCAGCACATGAAGCGCTTCCACGAGACCTATCGCCTGCTGCTGACGCCGACATTGCCGCTGCCGGCCTTCGAGGCGGGCGAGGAGTTCCCGGTCGACTCCGGCATGACGCGCTGGTTCGACTGGACCCCCTTCTCCTACCCCTTCAACCTGACGCGGCAGCCGGCGGCCACCATTCCCTGCGGCGTCACCTCGGGCGGGCTGCCGGCCGGTCTGCAGATCGTGGGCGCGCTCTATGACGAGGCATCGGTGCTGCGCGCCAGCCGGGCTTACGAGGAAGGCACGACGTTCCTGCCGCCGCCGATGGCCAGGACCTGAAGCGATGCCGGCCGCCCGCTTCCGCCTCGTCCTTGCCGCGGATGGCCGGCGGGGCGGCGGCCGGCCGGTCACGCTCACGGCCCTGCGCGGCGCCGTCGACGCCACGGGCCCACCGCCGTCGCCGTGGGTGGGGTATCGCCGGCAGCCGGGCGAAAGCGAGACTTCCGAAACGGCGACCGGCCGTCGACGGACCTTCGGGGAGGACGCCACGGTCGCCGTCGAGACCGCGACCTGGCGGCTGGCCGGGGCGGAATGGCGCCAGCGCCGGATCGTGCTGGAAGGAAAAGTCGGATCGGACAGCCGGCTCGTTACCTGCGCCGAGGCTCTGGCCCGTTCGCTCCCCTTGCGCCTGACCGTCGACGAGGCTGCCGCCTGGCGGCTCGCGCCCGACCGGCCCGACGCGGTTCGGGTCGTAGCCGACGACCCTGGATCGGCAGAGACTGCCGGCGCGGCATTCCGGCTGGTCGGACGGGCCGCACTCCGACAGGTGCTGGGAAACCTCGAACTGGCGTCGATCGCCAACGCGCCCGAGACGATCCACCAGCTCCGCGTCGGCCTTCGGCGATTGCGGGCAGCACTCCAGCTCTTTTCCGACTGCCTGGACGAGCCGGCGCGGCGCGCCATGGGTGCCCGGCTGAAGGCGATCGACGGCCCCTTCGCGCACCTGCGGGACCTCGATGCCTTCATCGATGAGACCCTGCTGCCGGCCGTCGACGCGACCGGCAGTTCCGATCTTGCCGCCCTGCTGGCAACGGCCCGGCAGGCGCGGGAGAGCGCCGACGCCGGCATCGCCCAGGCCCTGCACGATCCGCAACTCAACCTGGCCATGCTCGCCCTGGTCGACTGGCTGGAGTTCGGCACCGCGCCCTGCGACGGCCGGGGGGCGGATCAGCCGGTCGAGCGCTTTGCCCGGCGCGTCCTCCGCCGCCGCCGACGGCAACTGTTCCGCAGCTTCGACGCGGCGCCGCCACGCACGGCGGAGGACTGGCACAGGGTTCGCATCCTGGCCAAGAAGCTCCGCTACGCAACCGATGCGTTTGCCCCGCTCTATGCGCGGGCGACGACCCGCCCCTTCCGCCGTGCGCTGCAAGAGGTCCAGGACAGCCTTGGTCGATACAATGACGCCGCCGTCGCCGATCGCCTGGCGGCCGGGCTGGGACAACCAACCGCCGCGGCCATGGTCGCCGGCTGGACCGCGCGCCAGCGCGTCGAACAGGTCCGCCGGTTTGGCCGCGCCTGGAAGTCGCTGCGCAAGTGCCCAACTTTTTGGCAGCGGGATTGACGAGACCCTGGGTGGTAGTGCCACCCTTGGCACCGTGAACGGAATTTCAATCCACGGCTGCCTCGCCCCAGGACGGCCTCGCCCATGAGTGAACTGCGCCAGTCCGTCGTCGTCGACCGCATGGTCAAGCGCTACGGCCGGGTGGCCGCCGTCGACGACGTCACCCTTGCGATCGAGCGCGGCGAGTTCGTGACCCTGCTGGGGCCATCGGGGTCGGGCAAGACCACGATCCTCATGGCGATCGCCGGCTTCGTGCAGCCCACGTCGGGCGAGATCCTGCTGGACGGGCAGGCGATCACCCGCCAGCCGCCGGAGCACCGCAATTTCGGCATGGTCTTCCAGGGCTATGCCCTTTTCCCGCACATGACCGTGTTCGAGAACGTGGCCTTCCCGCTGCGCGCCCGCGCTCGCCCCAACGAGGAGGTCGGGCGCCGGGTGAAGGACGCGCTCGAGATGGTGCAGCTCGGCCCCTACGCCACGAGGATGCCCCGCCAGCTCTCGGGCGGGCAGCAGCAGCGCGTGGCGCTGGCGCGCGCGCTCGTCTTCACGCCCCACCTGCTGCTGCTCGACGAACCCTTGAGCGCGCTCGACAAGAAGCTGCGCGCCGAGCTGCAGCTCGAACTGAAGGCGCTGCACGAGCGCGTCGGCCTCACCTTCCTCTACGTCACCCATGACCAGGACGAGGCGCTGTCGATGTCCGACCGCGTCGCGATCCTGCGCGAGGGCAAGCTGGTGCAGTTCGGCCGCCCGCGCGACCTGTACGAGCGCCCGGCCACCCGCTTCGTCGCGGATTTCCTCGGCAAGTCGAACTTCCTGCCGGGTATCGCCCAAGGTGCGGCGGGCGGGGTGCTGCGCTATGCCAGCGGCGGCCTGGACCTCGTGCAGGCGCTGGAGGGTGCCGCCCCGCCGGCCGGGTCGCCGGTGCTGGTGGCATTGCGGCCCGAGAAGATCGCGGTCGTCGCCGACACCCCGCCGGAAACCGCCAACGCGGTCTCTGGCCGCATCGCCCAGTGGAGCTATTCGGGCACGCATTTCCAGTTGCTGGTCGACACCGACAGCGTCGGCCGGATGACGGCGACGGTGCCATCCTGGCGCTGCCGGATCGAGCCCGAGGTCGGGCGCACCGTGCATCTGGGCTGGGACCCCGACGCCACGGTGATCGTCACCGACGACGGCGCCGCGACGGCGGACGCGTGAAGCCCTGACCGCCATATGATCCAGAACAGGGAGACCAAGACCATGCGCGAAGAACAGACATTCGCCCAGGATTGCGCGGAGATCCTGCGCGAGGACCTGGTGGCCGGCCGCATCGACCGCCGCACCTTCATGAAGGGCCTGGTGGCGCTGGGCCTGACGCCCGCCGTGCTGGGCGGTTCGGCCGCCCTGTCGCGCGCGGTCCAGGCGCAGGCGACCAAACCTAAGGAAGTGGTGCTGGCCAATTTCGGCGGCGACGCCGTGCCGGCCTTCACGGATGCCTTCGCCAAGCCCTTCGAGGCCAAGGAAGCGGTCAAGCTGGTGATCGACGGCAGCGGCCCGACCACCGGCAAGATCAAGGCGATGGTCGACGCCAAGAAGGTGATCTGGGACGTCATCGATTCCGGTACCGGGCAGGCAGCCCAGTTGGGCGAGGCCGGCTACCTGGAGCCGATCGACTATTCCATCGTCGACAAGACCAAGCTCGACCCCGAATTCGCCTACAAGTGGGGCGTCATCAACTACTACTTCTCGACCGTGCTGGCCTGGGATTCGACCAAGGTGCAGGGCACGCCGACCTGGGCGGACTTCTTCGACACCAAGAAGATTCCGGGCAAGCGCATGTTCCGCCGCACCGGCCTGGCCATGCTCGAGCCGGCGCTGATGGCCGACGGCGTGGCGCCCGACAAGCTCTATCCGATCGACCAGAAGCGGGCGATGGCCAAGATCGCCTCGATCAAGGCCGACGCGCTCTACTGGAACTCCGGCGCGGAGAGCCAGCAGCTCATGCGCACGGGCGAGTGCGTCATGGGCATCCTGTGGCACACCCGCGCCAACATCCTGGAGCGCGACAGCAACGGCCGCATCAAGTGGACCTTCAACCAGGGCATCGTGCAGCCCGGCATCTGGATCGTGCCGAAGAACCCGCCGGCCGGTTCGGCCTGGGCGCACAAGGCGATCAATGCCATGCAGGACCCGGCCGGCCAGGTGCTGCTGCTGGAGCGCATGGGCAACGGCCCGGCCAACCCGGCGGCATCCGCCCTGGTCAAGCCGGAGTTCGCCAAGGTCAACCCCTCCTCGCCCGAGAACCTGGCCAAGCAGGTCAAGTTCGGCGGCGAATGGTGGATGGCCAACCAGGACCAGCTCACCCAGGCCTTCCTCGACATGATCTCGTCGTGATCCCGTGACCGCTTCGACCATCGCCGGCGCCCCGCGGGGGCGCCGGTACTTCTTCGACGAACGGACGGCCTATTGGCTGATGGTGGCGCCCGCCGCCCTGCTGATGGCCGCCTTCTATTTCTACCCGCTGGTCCAGGTGCTGTGGATCAGCGTGACCGAGCCCAAGCCGGGGCTCGGCAATTACGCCCAGCTCTTCACCAGCGCGTCCATCCAGCGCACCATCGTCACGACCTTGCGCATCTGCGTCATCACCACCGCCGTGACGCTGCTGCTGGGCTACGTCGTCGCCTACGTCCTGGTGCACGCCTCGCCCCGGGCGCAACGCTGGCTGTTCCTGGGTGTGCTGGTCCCTCTGTGGATCTCGGTCCTGGTGCGGGCGTTCGCCTGGGTGACGCTGCTGGCGCGCGAGGGGCTGATCAACACGACGCTGCGCGATGCCGGCCTGATCGACCAGCCGATCGCGCTCATCTGGAACGAGCTCGGCATCGTCATCGGCATGGTCCACTACATGATCCCCTATGCCGTGCTGCCGCTCTACGCCAACATGCGCGACATCGACGCGCGCACCATCTCGGCCGCGCGCGGGCTGGGCGGATCGCGTTTCTACAGCTTCCGCCGGGTCTTCCTGCCGCAGAGCATGCCCGGCATCATCGGGGCTACCGTGCTGGTCTTCATCTTCTCGCTGGGATTCTTCGTCACGCCGGCCATCCTGGGCGGCGGCAAGACCCTGATGATCGCGGAATACATCAGCCTGCAGATCCTCGACCTGCTGCGCTGGGGCCTGGGGACGATGCTGGCATCGACGCTGATCCTTTTCATCTTCGTGCTGCTGGCGGCCCTGGCCCGGGTGGTCGACCTGAAGCGGCTGTTCGGGGCGGGCTGAGACATGGCCGACGAAGCCCGCATCGGTGCCGCCCGCCCCACCCGCTCGCTCGGCTGGGCGATCGTCCTCTTCCTGGTGCTGCCCATCACCATCGTCGTCCCGGTATCGCTGACCGACCAGCGCTTCCTGTCGCTGCCGCAGGACGGGCTGTCGCTGCGCCACTACATCAACCTGGTCCAGAGCGCGGACTGGCTGTCGTCGGTGGCGCAGAGCTTCGTCATCGCGCTGGGCTCCATGGTGATCTCGGTCGGCGCCGGCACCTTGTGCGCGATCGGCTGCTGGCGCATCGGCTCGCGCTGGAGCGAGCTGATCCGCGTGCTGATGCTGGTGCCGATCATCGTGCCGACGATCGTCTATGCGCTGGGCCTCTACCGGCTGTGGGTGCAGCTCGACCTGCTCGACAGCTATTTCGGCGTGATGCTGGCCCATGGCGTGACCGGCATCCCCTATGTCGTGATCATCGTCTCGACCTCGCTCGCCAGCTTCGATCCGCGGCTGGAGCAGGCCGCCCGCAACCTCGGCGCCAGCGTGCCCTACACGCTGCGCCGCGTGATCCTGCCCAGCATCCTGCCGGGGGTGATCTCGGGCTCGATCTTCGCCTTCATCCATTCCTGGGACGAACTGGTCCTGGTGCTGTTCATCGCCAGCCGCGCGATCTTCACCCTGCCGCGGCGCATCTGGGACGGCATCAACGAGCATCTCGACCCGACCATGGCCGCGGTCGCGACAGCCCTGGTCGCGGTCACCGCGATCCTGCTGATCCTCGACATGAAGGTGCGCCGCCAGCGTTCCGAGTAGTTCTGCCCCACCCTCCAAGCCCCATGGAGACCTTGCCGATGATCGACCTGGAAGCGGTCAAGCAGACCGCGCTGGACTGGCTTGCCGCCAACAACGACCAGCTTTCCCGCGACCATCTGACGATCTGGGAGATGGCCGAGCCGGCCTGGCGCGAGTACCGCTCGGCCGCTTGGTACGTCGAGCGCCTGCGCGCCGCCGGCTGGACGGTCGAGGAGGGCTCGGCCACCATGCCCACCGCCTTCTGCGCCACCTGGGGCAACGAAGGGCCGGTGCTGGGGGGTTACGCCGAGTATGACGCGATTCCGGGCCGCTCGCAGGCGGCCGTGCCCTACCGCCAGCCGCGCCCGGGCCTCAGCAAGTACGCGCCCGGCCATACCGACCCGCACTCGGGCCTGGGCATCGGCGCGCTGGCCGGGTTCCTGGCGGCCCAGCACGCGATCGAGAAGCACGGCATCAAGGCGCGCCTGAAGTTCCTGGGCGAGCCGGCCGAGAAGATGTGCGGCTCGAAGCCCGTGCACGCCGCCCACGGCTATTACGACGACATCGACGCCGCCATCAGCTTCCATCCGGCCTCCTTCGGCGGGCTGGTGAACAGCGTGCTCTGGGACACCCATTGCGCCCCCTACTGGAGCCGCATCTATACTTTCGAGTGCGACGACCCGGAGACGTGGCTGGCCAAGCAGGCGACCGCCGGCATCCAGCACACCCACGGCGTCGCCCGGGCGCCGGGGGCGATCGATGCGGTCGTGCTGATGTACACGGCGTCGAAGTTCCTGAAGGAGGCGATGCTGCCGCACAATGGCGGCTGGAGTATCAACGAGTTCATCCTGACGGCCGGCCAAGGTGCGGCCGACAACCTGGCGCCCAACATCGGCCAGATCCAGTACGCCTGCCGCGCGCCGTTCGTGGAGATGCAGGAGAAGGTGTTCGACACGCTCGACAACAATGCCGAGCACGCGGCCGCCATCACCCACTGCACCGTGCGCAAGGAGTGGATCACCAAGACACGGCCGGGCCTTGCCAACCACGCGCTGGCCGAGATCACCTATCGCAACTTCGAGCGGGTCGGCCCGCCGAAATGGAGCGAGGCGGGCAAGGCGTTCGGCCGCGAGATCCAGAAGACGCTGGGCATCGAGCCGATGGCCGACCCCTTCCCGCCCGAGCACGAGCGGCTGACCTCCCCGCAAGACGGCGAGGCCTGGTTCCGCGCCAACCTGCCGGCCTGGCAGAAGAACTTCGCGGCCGACGACTATGTCGAATACACGTGGCACGCGCCCACCGTGCGTCTCTATGTCGCCCGCCCGATCCTGCGGTCGCCGGTCGCGGGTTACCGCTACCCCGAATGGACGCGCTTCGCCATGGGTGGCACGCCCGGCACCATCGACCCCATGTGGTCGACCGCGGGCAAGGTGGTGGCGCTGACGCTGGTCGACCTGGGCGGCGACCCGGGCGCGCTGGAACGCTGCCGGGCGGAGTTCCTGGAGCGCACCGGCGGCGGCATCGGTGGCTCGAAATGGATGCCGCCCCTGCTGCCGCACAAGTTCCCGGCCCCCGTCGAGTACCGCTGGCCGGAATATGTCGAGACCGTGCGCGGGCGGGAGTGGACGATCCCCACCACCGCCGGAGAACGCGGCTGACGCGGCTGAGGGAGGATCCGCCATGACGATGATGACCGAGGGCGAATACCGCTACAACATGCTGATCAAGACCTTCGCCTCGACGCCCGAGCCCGGGTTCGAGACGGAGTCCGAGCAGGTTCGCGTCTGGGGCCGGCGCTGGGGCTGCAACAACGATGTCGGCCACCTGCGCATGGTGCTGATGCACCGGCCGGGCGACGAGCTGAAGATCGTCGACCCGGCCAAGCGGCTGCCGGACATCAATGCCTTCGGCGACGTCGAGGAAGGCTGGTACTGGCGCGGCGACACCATCCCGCCGCTGGATGCCATGCAGGCCCAGCACGATGCCCTGGTCGCGGCATTGCGCGAGGAAGGCACCGAGGTCGTGTTCCTCGACCGCTGCGCCAAGGGCCGGATGAAATCCTGCTACACCCGCGACAGCATGATCGCGGTCGATGGCGGCGCCATCGTCACCCGCCTTGGTCCGCCGATCCGGCGCGGCGAGGAGGCGCCGGTGACCCAGACGCTGGCCCGCATCGGCATGCCGATCCTGCGCACCATCCACGGCACCGGCATCCTGGAGGGTGGCAGCTTCGCGTGGATCAACCCCAAGACCGCGGTCCTGGGCGTGTCCAGCCGCTGCAACGACGAGGGTGCGCGCCAACTGGCCGAGGTACTGCGACCGATGGGGGTGGAACTGCTGCTGGTGCCGCTGACCGGCTATCGCCTGCACATCGACGGCAACTTCGTGATGATCGACGCCGATACCGCGCTGATCAACCCGACCCAGCTACCCTTCTGGTTCCTGGAGAAGCTGAAGGAGTTGAAGGTCCGCACGATCGAGGTCAGCCATGAGGACCGCGCGGGCATCGTCAACTGCCTGACCGTCCGCCCCGGCCGCCTGATCATGCCCGAGGGCGTGTCGGAGCGGACGCGCGACAAGATCGAGCAGTTGCAGATCTCGATCCGCGTCGTGCCCTACGAGAACGTGGCGCTCGGCGGCGGCGGCATCCACTGCTCCACCGGCCCGCTGATCCGCGACCCGCTTTGACGGCCGTACAAACAACTACGGCGGGACCGGGGGTCCCGCCGTAGATAGCTTCGCCAGCAACCGGTCGCTGGTCAGCGCCAGACCGGCTCGCCCAGATAGAGGTCGTTCTTGTCGGTGACGGCGCCGGTGCCGGCACCCACGCCGGCGCCGATGAGGGCGCCCGGGATGGCGCCGATGCCGCCGAAGGCCAGCCCGATCACGGCACCGGTGCCGGCGCCCGCGCCGGCGCCACTGGCGACGCGATCGTCAGAACGGCTGCCACAGGCGCCGAGCGCCAGGGCACAGGCCAGCGCGAGACCGATGGGGACCAGCTTCGTGCTCATGGGATCGCCTCCGAGGACCGATTGAAAGGTTGCGCGCGACTCGCTCATGTTCGCGCGATGGCAGGATAACCCCGCGCCCACGGAATGCGTTCCCTGAGTTGGCCCCTATTTGCGCAAGTAGTCGAAGGCCGACAGCACGTGCGTGGTGACGATATGGAGGAACTCCTCCACCGTCACATGCTCGTCGCGCCGGCCCATGCTGACCGGCGATGGCCCGTAGAGATAGGCCGGGATGCCGTCATAGCGCCAATAGCGGGAATCCGACCCGCCCAGGCTCGACAACGGCACCGGCGTGAAGCCCTTCAGGGACTTCACGTTGTCCTGGAGGATGCGCACCATCTCGCCGTTCGGGTCGGCGGCACTCGGCGGATAGGAGTGGGCGTCGAACATCTCCATCGACGCCTCCGGGTGGGCGCCGACGATGGCGCGGACCTCGGCCAGGATCTCGTCGCGGTCGAAGCCGAACGGGATGCGCAGGTCGAACTCGACCATGCAGTCGGGCGCGATCTGGTTGACCTTCAGCCCGCCCTGGATGACGCCCGGGTTGACCGTGATGAAGCGCACGACGTCGGCCGCGCCGTCGCCCATGCCCTTGTTGGTCCCGGCGATCGCCTCGGGCGTGTCCAGCGCGGCGGCGATGTCGGCCGGCATCGGCGCGCGGCGGCCGTGGAACCGTTCCATCTCCTGCACGATGGCAGCGACGATCTTGATCGGGTTGGCCGACAGGTGCGGATAGCCGCCATGGCCGCCGGGCGCCCTGGCGGTCACCCGGAAGCGCAGCGTCCCCTTCTCCATGAAGCGGATGTTGTTGATGCCGGACGGCTCGCCGTTCAGGCAGCAGTCGCCCTTCACCTCGTCCGGGATCGTCTCGAACAGGTAGCGCGTGCCGTACTTGCCGCCCGACTGCTCGTCGGACACGCAGGTCAGCGTCAGCTTGCCCTTCAGGTGCTCGCGCAGGCGGTGGAGATAGGCGTAGGCGAAGACGCCGGCGGCCGTGCCCGTCTTCATGTCCGACGCGCCGCGCCCGAAGATCTTGCCGTCCTTCACCTCGCCCGACCAGCCATAGTCGTCGATCGCCGGGAAGACGTCGATGTGCCCGTTCAGGACGAGGTGCCGTCCCTCGCCCGCACCGCCCTCGTAGGTGCCGACGACATTGGGCATGTGGTCGAAGGCGGCAACGAAGCGGTGCGGCACTTGGCGCGCCTGGAGATAGCGGCTGATATGGTCGGCCGCCTCGCGCGTATCGCCCGGCGGGTTGGCGCTCTTGGCCTGCAGGAAGCCGCTCATGAACCGGATGAGCTCGTCGCGGTCGGCCTCGAGCCAGCCCAGGAGCTGGCGCTTCAGTTCGTCCATCGGGGAAATCCTTTGTGCGGGCGCACGAACGCCGGCCGCCGCGAGCGCCGCGGTCTCACCGGCAGAAAAGGAACCTTCGAGAAGGGAGATTGGGGCGAGTGATGGGGCTCGAACCCACGACATCCAGAATCACAATCTGGCGCTCTAACCAACTGAGCTACACCCGCCGCACGGCGGTTCGTTTAGCCGCTCGCCGCCGCCGGGTCAACAACAGTCCGACCCGGCAAGGGTCCGGACCCGATATTCGGGCCAACATTTCCGGCCGGTCGACGTTGCCGCGTTGCCGCCCTTCGGCGCCTGGGGCATAAGTCCTGCCAGTCTCTTTCCGTACCCAGCGTTTCCCGTACCCCGGAGGTTTTTCCATGCTGCCGCTCGCCGACCGCATGACCCAGCTCGGCACCGAGACCGCGTTCGAGGTGCTGGCCCGCGCCCAGGCGTTGCAGGCCCAGGGCCGCGACATCATCAATCTCGGCATCGGCCAGCCCGACTTCCGGACCCCCGAGCACATCGTCGAGGCCGCCGCCAAGGCGCTGCACGACGGCCATCACGGCTACACCGCCGCCAACGGCATCCCCGCCCTGCGCGGCGCGGTCTCGGCCGACCTGAAGCGCCGGCTGGGCGTCGAGGTCCATCCCGACCGGGTCGTGGTGGTGCCGGGCGGCAAGGTCACGATGTTCTTCGCCATCATGATGTTCGGCCAGGCGGGGACGGAGATCCTCTACCCCAACCCCGGCTTCCCCATCTATGAATCGGTGATCCGCCACTCCGGCGCGACCCCGGTGCCGATCCATCTGCGCGAGGAGAACGGCTTTTCCTTCAGCGCCGAGGAGGTGCTGGCCAAGATCACGCCGAAGACGCGCCTCATCATCATCAACAGCCCGGCCAACCCGACCGGCGGCGTGGTGCCGAAGGCCGAGATCGACGCCCTGGTGAAGGGCCTGGCCCGCCATCCGACCGTCGCCATCATGTCGGACGAGATTTATGGCCAGATGACCTATGACGGCCGCGAGCATGTCAGCCTGCTGAACTATCCCGAGTTGGCCGACCGCCTGATCCTGCTCGACGGCTGGAGCAAGACCTATGCGATGACCGGCTGGCGGCTGGGCTATGCGGTGTGGCCGACCGCGCTGGCCGAGCATGCCACGCGACTGGCGATCAACTGCCATTCCTGCGTCAACGCATCTGCCCAGTATGCTGGCATCGCCGCGCTGGAAGGCCCGCAGGAGCCGGTGCGCGAGATGGTGGCGGCGTTCGCCGGCCGCCGCCGCGTCATCGTCGACGAGCTGAACTCGATCCCCGGCTTTAGCTGCATCGAGCCGGGCGGCGCCTTCTACGCCTTCCCCAACATCACCGGCACCGGCATCGACAGCCGCACCCTGCAGGCCCGGCTGCTGGAGGAGGCGGGAGTCGCCGTCATCTCCGGCACCAGCTTCGGGGAGTTCGGCGAGGGCTACCTGCGCTTCTCCTACGCCAACTCGACCGAGAACATCCGCACGGCCATCGCCCGCATCCGCGAGGCGCTGGCCTCGCCGGCCCGGAAATCTGCCTAAATCGAATGCGGCACCACCGCCCATAATTTAGACAGTTGGTGAAATCCGTGGCACCCTGCGCCGTCCACCTCGCGATATCTTCGTGTTGGGCGCGATCCCAGGATGGCACGGCTCCTGCTTTCACTCTCGCGCATGGCGATGGCGGGCCCCGGTTTCGACCGAGGCCCGCCCCGCGCCGCCCGCGCAGACCGGATCGAGAAAAGAGGCCATGAAGAAGGTCGAAGCGATCATCAAACCGTTCAAGCTCGACGAGGTGAAGGAAGCCCTTCACGAGGTCGGGATTACCGGCATCACGGTGACCGAGGCAAAGGGCTTCGGCCGTCAGAAGGGCCACACCGAGCTATACCGGGGAGCGGAGTACGTCGTCGACTTCCTGCCGAAGGTGAAGATCGAGGCAGTGATGGACGACGCATTGGTCGCTCGCGCCGTGGAGGCGATCCAGCAGGCCGCCCACACGGGCCGGATCGGCGACGGCAAGATCTTCGTCTCGCCGGTCGAGGAAGCGATCCGCATCCGTACCGGCGAGCGCGGGCCGGACGCGGTCTGATCGCCCCTCAACGAACACTGCAAACAAACCCCACCCAACGCCAAGGAAAAACGGGAACAGAACCATGTCGGACATGAAGAAGGTCTTCGAGCTGATCAAGGAAAACGACGTGAAGTACGTCGATTTCCGCTTCACCGATCCGCGCGGGAAGTGGCAGCATCTCGCCCATCACGTGTGCACCATCACCGAAGACTTCCTGACGGATGGCGTCATGTTCGACGGTTCGTCGATCGCCGGCTGGAAGGCGATCAACGAGTCCGACATGATCCTCATGCCGGACCTGTCGACCGCCGTCATGGACCCGTTCGCCGCCCAGCCGTCGCTGATCATTTTCTGCGACGTCTACGAGCCCTCGACCGGCCAGCCCTACACGCGTGACCCGCGCTCGACCGCAAAGCGCGCGGAGGCCTACCTGAAGTCGGCCGGGTTCGGCGACACCGCCTATTTCGGCCCCGAGGCCGAGTTCTTCGTCTTCGACGACGTGAAGATGGAGAGCTCCATGTACAAGAACTACTACGAGCTCTACTCCGAGGAAGGCGTCACCGCCGGCTCCAAGGAGATCGAGGGCGGCAACATGGGCCACCGCCCGCCGGTGAAGGGCGGCTATTTCCCCGTGCCCCCGCTCGACCCGTCGTCCGACCTGCGCGCCGAGATGCTGACGGTGCTGGAGCAGATGGGCATCGAGGTCGAGAAGCATCACCACGAGGTGGCGCCCGCCCAGCACGAACTGGGCGTTAAGTTCTCGACCCTGCTGAAGACCGCCGACCTGATGCAGGTCTACAAGTACGTCGTCCACAACGTGGCCGCGTCCTACGGCAAGACGGCGACCTTCATGCCCAAGCCCGTGAAGGGCGACAACGGGTCGGGCATGCATGTCCACCAGTCAATCTGGAAGGGCGGCAAGCCGCTGTTCGCCGGCAACCTCTATGCCGACCTGTCGGAGATGTGCCTCTATTATATTGGCGGCATCATCAAGCACGCCAAGGCGATCAACGCCTTCTCGAACCCGACGACCAACAGCTACAAGCGCCTGGTCCCGGGCTACGAGGCGCCGGTGCTGCTGGCCTACTCGTCGCGCAACCGCTCGGCCTCGTGCCGGATCCCCTACGTGTCGAGCCCGAACGGCAAGCGCGTCGAGGTGCGGTTCCCCGATCCGGCGGCCAACACCTACCTCGCCTACTCGGCCATGCTGATGGCCGGCCTCGACGGCATCCAGAACAAGATCCATCCGGGCGACCCGATGGACAAGAACCTCTACGACCTGCCGCCCGAGGAGCTGAAGGAAGTCCCGACGGTGTGCGGCTCGCTGCGCGAGGCCCTGGACTCGCTCGCCGCCGACCACGACTTCCTGCTGAAGGGCGACGTCTTCACCAAGGACCAGATCGAGGCCTACCTCGAGCTGAAGTGGGAAGAAGTCCACGAGTACGAAATGACGCCCCATCCGATCGAGTTCAAGATGTACTACTCGGTCTGATCCCGGTTCGCGGATCGACCACATGCGAAGGGCCGCCCGAGAGGGCGGCCCTTTTCTTTGTCGGGACGATCTGGAACGATCAGTCGTCGAGCTTGCGCGACAGTTCGCGGAGGTCCGTGCCCGACAGCTTCAGATCATACTTGCGCCCGTCCGCGCCGCGCGCGTCGTCGACCTCCCACACCCGGCCGTCATCCTCGCGCTCGATGTCGCCCCAGCTCGTGAAACCCATCTGCTGCAGCACGGCCTCGATCCGAGTCCGCTGCTCCGGGCTGGGGTCGTCGCCGGCAAGTGGGGCGGCTGTCGGCCAGGACAGCATTGCGGCAAGCGCGGCAGCGCCGACCAGCAAGGGCACGCGCACGTAGGGACGGGTCATCCAGCCTCTCCTCGGAATCTCGGTGCCTCGCCAGGCGAGGCGGTCGACCGGGAGAACGCGGTGGAGAAGGCGCGCGTTCCGACCGTCAGGCGGGGTCGGTCGCGCCTGTGTCGACGGGCCGCAGGTCGGCGGCCATGTCGAGATAGGCCCGGCCCGCATAGAGCCGTCGGACCAACCGGCGGTGGCCGGAATGGATTTCCTCCACCGAAGCCGTGCCGGTCTCGACGCCGCCTGCCAGCGCCTCGGCCAGGACTCGGCCCTCGATGCCGTCCTCGTGCGGCAGGCCCAGATGGGCCAGGATGGTGGGTGCCACGTCGATCGTGCCGGCTGGCAATGGTGAGGCATAGCCGGACCTGGCCCCCACCCCGCCCACCATCAGCACGTTGGCCAGTTCGCGCGGGTGCAGCCCGCCATGCATGCTGCCGCCGACCGGGATGGCATTGTGGAACAGGCAGCCGCCATCGACGCCATGGGCATCGAGGCCGTCGTCGGTCGTCAACGTGTAGTAGATGTCGGGCGAATCCGGATGGTCGCAATGGACCAGGCGGCGGTCGAAGCTGCCCGGCACCAGGCCGACACTGCCATCGCCGCCGCGGGTGAAGACCTGGCCGCACCAGGGCTGCGCCAGCAGCCATTCCGCCACTTCGGCCAGGGCCTGCGGGTCGTCGCCGGCCAGCGTGATGCCGCCCGAATAGCCGGCCTGGTGGTCCTGCTCGCCGAAGCGCTCGCGCACCAGGGCCGGCATGTCGACGGTCGCCCGCGTCGTCACATGGCCGTGGTCCGACATGATGAGGATCAAGGGCTGGCTTTCCGGCGGCTCGCCGTCGGCCCAGGCGAGCACGCGCGCGAAGGCGGCGTCGACGCCGTTCAGCGATGCCACCCCTTCCGGCGTGCCGATGCCCTTGTAGTGCCAAGTGCTGTCGGGGTCGGAGAACCAGAGGACGGCCAGGTCGGGATCGAGGTCGGGGAGGACATGGTCCAGCAGCACGTCGGCCGCCCAGTGCATGCGCGCCGTGTTGGGCGTGCCGCCGGGCGGGATCGGCCCGGCCTTCGCCGTCGCGGCCTCGATCGCTTCGGCCGGCTGCGTCGCCCCTTCGCCATGGGCCGACAGGGTGACGTGGCCCAGCTCGGCCGCGCGGTGGTTGAGGAGGCGCGTGGCACCCGGCGAGGCGGTCGAGATCACCGTCATGCGCCGGCCGGCGGCGGCCAGGCGCTCGCCCAGCGTCAGCCGGTCCAGCAGGTTGCCGCCGCGACTGGCGGCCAGCCGGTCGAGATGGTCCAGGCGCGATGTCTGCACCCGGCCGGCCGTGCGGCTGACGAAGGCATTGGCGACGAGGCCGTGCCGGCCGGGCGGGCAGCCGGTGACGAGGCTCGATACCGCCACCCGGGTCTCGCTCGGGAAAACGGTGCGGCTGAGGGGGAAGCTGGCCGAGCGGTCGCGAAAGCGGTCGAGATGCGGCATCAGCGCCGGCGTGATCATGTCGGGGCGCAGGCCGTCGAACACGATGAGAAGCACCCGCCGCCGTTCCGCCATGACCCTACCCCTTGCGCAGGACCGCGATCGCCGCGGCCGGATCGTTCACCAGGATGCCGTCGATGCCGAGTGCCGCCATCTGCTCCAGCCTCCCGGTCGTGATGGCGCCCACCGCATGCTCGCCCGTGCCGCGGGCATGGCCGGCGGTCACCCATACGAGCAGGCCTGCCGCGCGGGCGGCGGCCACCCGTTCCGGATTCGCATCCGGCTCCCACAGGCGCAGGATGGCGGCACCGGCCGCGGCCAGTGCAGCGGCGGCGTCCGGGTCGGGCAACAGGCCGAGGATGGTCGCTCCAGGCAGGATCTCGCGCGCTGCGCCGACATCGTCCAGGCTGCGGACGCCGACGACGAGGTCCTTCTCTGTGCCGGGCGGCGCGGCGGCCGCGATCGCCTCCAGTACCGGACGGCCGCGCAGCTTGACGTCGACCACCACCGGCAACCGGCCGCCCACCGCCGCCATCAGCCCGGCCAGGGTCGGCGCCCAGGGGCCGCCATCCGGGGCACGATGGGTGGCGATCTCCGCTGCGGTCATGTCGGCCAGTTGCGTCGGCACGCCGGCCAGCCGGGCAAGATCCGGATCGTGCCCGACATGGGCGATACCGTCGCGCGACAGGCGCGCATCCATCTCGACCGCGTCCGCCCCCGCCGCCACGGCTGCCTCTGCCGCGGCGGGAGAATTCTCCCGCGCGACGGCAGAGGCGCCACGATGGGCGACGACGGTGACCGGCCGGGTCACACCAGCCGCGACTGTTCGAGGGCTGCGCGCACGAAGGAGGTGAAGAGCGGATGCGGCGCGAAGGGCTTGGACTTCAGCTCGGGGTGGAACTGCACGCCCACGAACCAGGGATGGCTCGGCAGTTCGACAATCTCCGGCAATACGCCGTCCGGCGACATGCCGGAGAAGAGCAGGCCCGCGCCTTCCAGAGGCGCCCGGTAGTTGATGTTCACCTCGTAGCGATGGCGGTGGCGCTCGCTGATCTTGCGCGACTGGTAGATCTGCTCCACCCGGCTGCCGCCGGCGACGATGCAATCATAGGCACCGAGCCGCATGGTGCCGCCGAGGTCGCCACCCGCCTCCCGGCGCTCCAGCGAGTTGCCGCGGACCCATTCGGTCATCAGCCCGACGATCGGGTCGGCGCACGGGCCAAACTCGGTCGAGCCGGCGCCGTCCAGGTGCAGCAGGTTGCGGGCGGCCTCGATCACCGCCATCTGCATGCCGAAGCAGATGCCGAAATAGGGCACATTGCGCTCGCGCGCGAAACGGGCAGCGGCGATCTTGCCTTCCGACCCGCGCTCGCCGAAACCGCCCGGCACCAGGATGCCGTGCACGTTCTCCAGGTGCTGGACCGCGTCCTCGCGCTCGAAGATCTCGGAATCGATCCAGTTCAGGCGGACGCGCGCATTGTTCGAGATGCCGCCATGGATCAGCGCCTCGCTCAGCGACTTGTAGCTGTCGGTCAGGTGCGTGTACTTGCCGACGATGGCGATGGTGACGTCGCCCTCGGGCTGGTGAATGCGCTCGGCCACTTCCTTCCAGCGCGACAGGTCGGGCTCCGGGCTGGTCAGGCCAAAATGGGCGCAGACCTGCTCGTCGAAACCCTCGGCATGATAGGTCATCGGCACTTCGTAGATGGTGCCAACATCGATCGCCGGGATGACCCGCTCCTCGCGCAGGTTGCAGAAGAGCGCGATCTTGCGGCGCGCGGACGGCGGGATCGGCCGGTCGCAGCGGCAGAGCAGAATGTCCGGCTGGATGCCCAGCGCCAGCAGTTCCTTGGCGGAATGCTGCGTCGGCTTGGTCTTCAGCTCGCCGGCGGACGCGATCCAGGGCACCAGCGTCAGGTGAACGAACATCGCCCGCTCGCGACCCAGCTCGTTGGCGAGCTGGCGGATCGCCTCCAGGAACGGCAGGCTCTCGATGTCGCCGACCGTGCCGCCGATCTCGCACAGGATGAAGTCCGTGCCCTCGGCGTCGCCCTGGATGAATTCCTTGATGGCGTCGGTGACGTGCGGGATGACCTGGACGGTGGCGCCCAGATACTCGCCGCGCCGCTCCCGCCCGATCACGGTGGAATAGATCCGCCCCGTGGTCACGCTGTCGCTGCGCCGCGCCGGCACGCCGGTGAAGCGTTCGTAGTGGCCGAGGTCGAGGTCGGTTTCCGCCCCGTCGTCAGTCACGAAGACCTCACCGTGCTGATACGGGCTCATGGTGCCCGGATCGACGTTGAGGTACGGGTCCAGCTTGCGCAGCCGCACGGAAAAGCCACGTCCCTGCAGCAGCGCGCCAAGCGCCGCGGCCGAGATTCCCTTTCCCAGTGAGGAGACCACGCCGCCGGTTATGAAGATGAACCGCGTCATGGAAGATCAGGATATCCCCGCGGCCGAGTCTCGCCCAGCCGCGATTGCGTACGGGCAGCCGGGACCGGCCGCCCGTGGATGGAGATCAGTTGGCCTGCGGCACCGCCGGGGCGGCGGGAGCTGCGGGAGCGGCCGGGGGCTGGTCGACGATGGAGCGCGGTTGCGTCGCGCCGCCCGTCAGGTGGACGAGGGCCAGACTGGTGACCACGAAGCAGGCCGCCAGGATCGCCGTCGTCCGGGTAAGGAGATTGGCCTGTCCGCGGCCGGACAGGAACCCGCCCATGCCGCCGCCGCCCCGCCACCGCCGATGCCGAGCGCGCCGCCTTCGCTACGCTGCAGCAGGATGACGACGACGAGCGCCAACGCAATGAGCAGGTGGATGACGAGGATGACCTGCGCCATGAAACGCGATTCCTGAAAATGTCTAACCGGGAAGTTGCCGGCTATTTAGTCGCTCGAGCCTGGAAGCGCCAGTGTTGAATGGCGCCGGTGGCGAATATGGACAATCAGCGCGTTGCCTCGCCGATGGCCCAGAAGTCGTCCACCACCAGGCTGGCGCCACCAACCAGCGCGCCGTCGACATCGGGCAGGCGCAGCAGCACGGCGGCGTTCCCGGGCTTGACCGAGCCGCCATAGAGGATGCGCAGGGCCGAGGCGTCGATCGCCGCCGGCACGCAGGACCGGATATGCGCATGCATGGCCTGCACGTCGTCGGCCGTCGGCGTCCGGCCGGTGCCGATGGCCCAGACCGGCTCGTAGGCGACGACGGTATCGAGTGCGGTGGCGCCGGCCGGGATCGAGCCCGCGATCTGGCGGGCGACGACGGCATGGGCGTGGCCCTCGTCGCGCTCGGCCTCGGTTTCGCCGACGCAGATGATGGCGATCAGGCCGGCGGCCTGGGCCGCGGCGGCCTTCGCCGCCACCAGCGCATCGCCCTCGCCATGGTCGGCCCGCCGCTCGGAATGGCCGACGATGGCAAAGCGGCAGCCGGCATCCGCCAGCATCGCGGCCGAGAGGTCGCCCGTATGGGCACCGCCGGCGGCCGTATGGCAGTCCTGCCCGCCCAGTGCCACGGGCGAGCCGGCCAGCGCATGGGCGGCAAGGCCCAGCAGCGTGGCGGGCGGGCAGATTACCCAGTCACAGGGCGGCGAATCCTCCGCGCCCGCGCGCGCGGCCAGCGCCAGGGCGCGTTGCTCCCCATCGGCCCGAAGGCCGTTCATCTTCCAGTTCCCGGCGATCAGCGGGCGGCGTGCATGTTCCATGGTGTCATCTTTACCATGGCCCTGCGGGACCGGCGATACCGATAGAAGTTGCCGCCTACCCCCCCTGTCCCTATGATCCGCCGCCCAAATCAACCACCCGACGCGATCAGCAAAGCCCCCTCATGCTCCAGGCCATCCGCAGTCGCGCCACCTCCTGGGTGGTCAAACTTCTTTTCGTCCTCCTGATCCTGAGCTTCGCGGTCTGGGGCATCGGCGATATCTTCCGCCAGCCCGGCGCCGAGGCGACGGTCATCACTGTCGGCTCCGAGAAGGTGACCGGCGTGGAGGTCGTGAACCAGATCCGCCGCGATGTGGAGCAACTGCGGCCTATGTTCGGCGGCCAGCTCGACATGGCCCAGGCGCGCGAGATGGGGATCGTCGACCGCTCGATCGAGCAGTTGGTCCAGCGCAAGCTCTACGCCCATGCCGCGGCCGACCTCGGCATTCTCGTGGGCGACGATGCCGTTCGCCGCGCCCTTGCCGCCAACCCGCAATTCCGCAGCGCCGGCCAGTTCGACCCCCGCACCTTCCAGGCTGTGCTGCAGCAGACGCGCACGACCGAGCAGGCCTATGTCGCATCCCTGCGCCAGGACCTCGCCCGCGTCGCCATGACCGACCCGATCGTGGCCGGTGCGACCGCGCCGACTGCCCTGGCCGATGCCCTCTATCGCCATCGCAACGAGAAGCGGCGGGCCGATGCGCTCGTGCTGGCCCGCGCCTTGTTCCCCGATGTCGGCACGCCCGACGACGCCCAGCTTGCCGCCACGCTGGACAAGCTGAAGGACCGCTTCTCAACCCCGGAACTGCGCCGCGTCACCGCCATCGTGCTGACGCCGGACGCCCTGATCGAGGGCATCGCCATCAGCGATGCCGCGGCCGAGGGCGAGTACAATGCGCGCAAGCTCGAGTTCACGAAGCCCGAGCAGCGCCGCCTGCAACAGATCCTGGTGGCCGACGAGGCCGTGGCCAAGCAGGCAGCCGAAGCGCTCGCCGCCGGCCAGGACTTCGCGACGGTGGCCAAGGATATCGCCAAGGTCGATCCCGCGGGGCTCGATGCCGGGCTGATGGAGCGTTCGGGCCTGCCGGAAGAGTTGGCGGCGGTGTTCCAGGTCGAGGTCGGCAAGACGACGGCCCCGCTGCAGAGCGCGCTCGGCTGGCACATCCTGAAGGTGGTCGAGATCGTGCCGGAGGCAGTCCAGCCCTTCGCCGAGGTGAAGGCCGCCATCGTCGAGCAGATGCGCCGGGAACGTGCGCTGGATGCGCTCGCCAACCAGGCGACGAAGCTCGAGGACGCGTTGGCCGGCGGTGCCAAGATGGACGAGGCGGCAACTGCCGTCGGCGTCACCGCCCTTGCCCTGCCGCCGCTCGACCAGCAGGGCCGCGACGGCGATGGCCAGCCGGTCAGCCCCCTGCCCGGCGGCCCGGAGCTGGTTCGCCTTGCCTTCGACACGGCCAGCGGCGAAACCGCGCCGCTGATCGAGATGCCCGAGGGCGGCTATCTCGTCGTCCATGTCGACGAGGTGGTGCCCGCCAAGGTCCGCGCGCTGGCCGATGTGCGCGATGCGCTGGTCCAGGCCTGGACAGAGGAGCGCCAGACCGAGGCCGCCGAGAAGGCCGCCGACGAGATCCTGGCCGCCGTCAAGGGTGGGGCGTCGCTGGCCGATGCCGCCAAGGCGCGCGGTGTCGAGGTCAAGCCGGCCGGGCCGTTCATGCGCACCGGCGGCCGCGAGGCCCTGCCCCTGCCGCAGTCGGTGGTGACCGCGCTGTTCGCCGGCCCCGTCGGGACCGCGTCGAAGGGCATCGTGGCCGACGGCGTGGCGATCGGCGTGCTGACGGCGATCGAGCCGGTCGACGCCAAGGCCGACCAGGCCGCCGTCGACACCCTGCGCCAGACGCTGGAGCGCGACATCGTCAGCGACCTCACCAACGAACTGGCCCAGGCGCTGCGCCGCCGGGTGTCAGTCGAGATCGACCGCGCCGCCATCGACCGCCTGCTCTAGGGCCAGCCGACCATGGATGCCTCCCCCCGGTTCGATCCGTTCGCCGAGACCTATGATTCCGGCCGGCCCCAGGTCGTCTGGTGCGACTTCGTGGCCGACCTGGAGACGCCCGTCTCCGCCTTCCTGAAGATGGCGGATTCGCGGCCGATGAGCTTCCTCTTCGAATCGGTCGAAGGCGGGGCCGTGCGCGGCCGCTATTCCGTGATCGGCCTGAAGCCGGACCTGATCTGGCGCTATCGCGACGGTGCGGCCGAGATCAACCGCAGCGCCCGCTTCGACCCCGACGCGTTCGAGCCGATGGGCGTGGGCGGGCTGGAGGCCCTGCGCGCCCTGGTCGAGGAATCCAAGATCGACCTGCCGCCCAGCCTGCCGCCGATGGCGGCCGGCGTCTTCGGCTACCTGTCCTACGACATGGTCCGGCTGATGGAGCGCCTGCCGGACAAGAACCCCAACACGCTGGGCGTGCCCGACAGCATCTTCGTGCGCCCCACCGTGATCGCCATCTTCGACAACATCCTCGACCGGGTGACGCTCGTGACCCCGGTGCGGCCGGTGGCCGAGGTGGCGGCGCGGGCGGCCTACGACAGCGCGCGCGAGCGCCTGGCCGATGTCCTGGCCGACCTGGAGCGCAGCCTGCCGCATCGCCGCGAGCGTTCGGCCGAGGCGGGCGAGATCCCCGAGCCGCGCTCCAACATGACGCCCGAGCGCTTCAAGTGGATGGTCGAGCAGTGCAAGGAGTATATCCGCGCGGGCGACGCCTTCCAGGTCGTGCCCTCGCAGCGCTTCTCGGTGCCGTTCCGCCTGCCGCCGATGGCGCTCTACCGGGCGCTGCGCCGGCTCAACCCCTCACCCTTCCTGTTCTATCTCGATTTCGACGGCTTCTCGATCGTGGGTTCGAGCCCGGAGATCCTCGTGCGCCTGCGCGACGAGACGGTTACCATCCGCCCGCTGGCCGGCACCCGCCGCCGCGGCGCCAGCCCGGCCGAGGACAAGGCGCTGGCCGAGGAACTGCTGGCCGACCCCAAGGAGCGGGCCGAGCACCTGATGCTGCTGGACCTCGGCCGGAACGATGTCGGCCGCGTCTCGCGCATCGGCACGGTCGCGGTCAAGGAGCAGTTCGCGATCGAGTTCTACTCCCACGTCATGCACATCTCCTCCCATGTCGAAGGGCAGATCTCGCCCGACTATGACGCCCTGTCGGCGCTGGTCGCGGGCTTCCCGGCCGGCACCGTCTCGGGCGCGCCCAAGGTGCGGGCGATGGAGATCATCGAGGAACTGGAGCAGGAGCGGCGCGGCATTTATGCCGGCTGCGTCGGCTACTTCTCGGCCAATGGCTCCATGGACACCTGCATCGCGCTGCGCACGGCCGTCGTGAAGGACGGCACGATGTATGTCCAGGCCGGCGGCGGTGTGGTCGCCGACAGCGACCCCGAGGCCGAGTACCAGGAGACGGTCAACAAGGCCCGCGCCCTCTTCCGCGCCGCCGAGGAAGCCGTCCGCTTCGCCCGCCGGGGCTGACCGCCGATGGTCAGTGCCGGGCCTGCTCGGTCGGCGCGACCCGTGCCAGGCTGCTGATCGGCACGATCTGGAAGCCGCGCCCGGCCGCCTGCGGCAGCCAGGCAGCCAGTGCCGCGCGGGTCGCGGCGTGGGGGTGGCCGATCGCCACGGCGTAGCCCTTGCGGCGGGCGACCCGCTCAGTCTCGGCCAGTTGGTGCACGACCTTGTCGGCCGACTGGTCGTTGTCGAGGAAGACGTCTCGGGATACGAACGGCACCGACCGCGCCCGGGCCAGCGCCTCCGCCACCGTATCGACCGTCGTCCGCGAATCGAGGAACAGCAGGCCGCGGCCGGCGATCTCGTCCATCAGAACCGCCATCGCCCGTGGGTCGGCGGTGAAGCGGCTCCCCATGTGGTTGTTCAGGCCGACATGGCCGGGGAAGCGACTGACCCCGTCGTCGATCCGTCGCCGCAGTTCGTCCTTGGGCTGCACGACCTTCAGCGCCCCCGGCCCCGGGTCTACACCGGCCGCCATCGGCTCCATCGGCATGTGCACGAGAATCTCGTGCCCCGCGCGGCGCGCCGCTTCGACCATCCGCGACACGTCGGCATAGGGCAGGAATGCGAGCGTCAGCGGGCCAGGCAGGCTGATGACCGCCTGGCTGCCGCGCAGGTTCGGGCCAAGGTCGTCGATGACGATGGCAATGCGCGGGTGGCCCGGGGCGGCCGGCGCCACGGCCACGGCGTTGCGCCGCCAGGCCGGCGTCCCATGCAGCGGCGGGCGCGGCGCCGGCGCCGGCAGGGCCGCCAGTACCGCCGCGCGGTCGGTCTTGGGCGGTGTCGGCGCGGCGTGCGGCGTGACGACCGCCGGCGGCGGTGCAACCGCTGGCGCGGGCGGCGGCCCGGCCTCCTCGGCCACGACCGACGACGGCGGCGCTGCGGCCGTCTCGACCTGAAGGGCGGGTGGGTTCTCGGGCGCGGGCGCCTCGAAGGCCGCGCGGTCTTCCTCGCCACGCTCGTTCCAGGCAAGCCAGCCCAGCATCCCCGCGACCGACGCCACCATGCCGAGGCCGACGCCGATCAGGATGGCAGTGGTGGTGCCGGGCCGGCCGCCAACGGCTTTGCGGCGCTTTCTCGGGCGGTTGGACATGGGAATGGTCTATCGGCCTGCTGGCAAACGGGTTTGCAATGAACGAATCGGCGATGGGCGCGGGATCATAGCGAAGCCCCGGGCCGCCAGCGCCTTCATCCGCCCCCTGCCCCATGCTATAGCTGGGCCGGGTGGCAGAACGGGTTCGCTGAATGTTCCTTCTGATCGACAATTACGACAGCTTCACCTTCAATCTCTGGCATTTCCTGGGCGAGCTGGGGGTCGAGGTGGTGGTGCGCCGCAACGACGCGCTGTCGGCGGCAGAGGCGGTCGCCATGCGGCCGGACGGCATCGTCCTGTCCCCGGGCCCGTGCGATCCGGACCGGGCCGGTATCTGCCTCGACCTGGTGCGGGAGGCAGCCGGTATCCCGCTGCTCGGCGTCTGCCTCGGGCACCAGACCATCGGCCAGGCCTATGGCGGTCGTGTGATCCGTGCGCCGGAACCCATGCATGGCAAGATGAGCGCCATCCAGCATGACGGGACCGGCATCTTCGCCGGCCTGCCCAACCCCTTCACCGCCACCCGCTACCATTCGCTGATCGTCGAGCGCGCTTCCCTGCCGGCGGCGCTGCACGTGACGGCAGAGACCGCCGACGGGCTGATCATGGGCCTGGCCCATCGCGAGCGGCCCGTTCACGGCGTGCAGTTCCATCCCGAGAGCATCGCGTCGGAATGGGGCCACGAGATGCTGGCCAACTTTGTCTCGCTCGCCACCGGCCGCCGGGTCGTGTGGTCGAAGCCGCTCGCGGCATGAGCGCGCCCCAGCCGCCGGCAAGCGACCTCAAGCCCTACGTCGCCAAGGCCGCCAGCGGCCAGCCGCTGACCGAGGCCGAGGCCGGAGCCGCCTTCGAGATTATCATGTCCGGCAACGCCACCCCGTCGCAGATGGGTGGTTTCCTGATGGCGCTGCGCGTCCGCGGCGAGACGGTCGAGGAGATCGTCGCCGCCGCCCGCGTCATGCGCGCCAAGTCGCTCAAGGTCGCGGCCCCCGCCAATGCGGTCGACACCTGCGGCACCGGCGGCGACGGCATCGGCACCTTCAACGTCTCGACCGGGGCTGCCCTAGTGGTGGCGGCCTGCGGCGTGCCGGTCGCCAAGCACGGCAACCGCGCCATCTCGTCGCGCTCGGGTGCGGCCGACGTGCTGGCCCGCCTCGGCGTCAACCTCGACTGCGACATGAGCCTGGTGGAAGAAGCGATCCGCGAGGTCGGCGTCGGCTTCCTGATGGCGCCCCGCCACCACGCCGCCACCCGCCATGTGGCGCCGACCCGGGTCGAGCTGGGCACGCGCACCATCTTCAACCTGCTGGGCCCGATCAGCAGCCCGGCCGGCGTGCGCCGCCAGCTCGTCGGCGTCTATGCCAGAGAATGGGTCCGCCCGCTGGCGGCGGTGCTGCAGCGCCTGGGCAGCGAGCGGGCCTGGGTCGTCCATGGCTCCGACGGCAGCGACGAACTGACCACCGCCGGCCCGTCGCACGTGGCCGAACTGCGGGACGGCAGTATCACGACCTTCGATGTCACGCCGCAGGAAGCCGGCCTGTTCCAGGCCAACCCGGCCGATCTGCGCGGCGGCGATCCGGAGGCCAACGCCCAGGCGATGCGCGCCATGCTGGCGGGCGCGCCCGGCGCCTTCCGCGATATCGTGCTCTACAACACGGCCGCCATGCTGGTCATCGCCGAGCGCGCGACCGACCTTGGAGATGGTGTCAAGATCGGCTCGCAAGCCATTGATTCTGGTGCGGCCTTGACCGTTCTCGATCGGCTTGTCGCGACCACGAACAAGGGGTTGGCAGCGTGAGCGACGTTCTCTCCCGGATCAATGCAGAAAAGCGCGACCACGTCGCCCGCCGCCGCCAGGAGCGGCCGGCAGCCGCGGTCGAGGCAGAGGCCCGGCAGCAGCCGGCGCCGCGCGGCTTCGCGGCTGCCCTGGCCGCGACGGCCGCCGCCGGTCGTCCGGCCCTGATTGCGGAAATCAAGAAGGCCAGCCCGAGCAAGGGGCTGATCCGGCCGGACTTCGACCCGCCGGCATTGGCGCGCGCCTATCGCGAGGGCGGCGCCACCTGCCTGTCGGTACTGACGGACACGCCATATTTCCAGGGGCGCGACGCGGATTTGGTCGCCGCCCGCGCCGCCGTCGACCTGCCGGTCCTGCGCAAGGACTTCATGATCGACCCCTACCAGATCGCCGAGGCCCGCGCGCTGGGGGCCGACTGCATCCTGCTGATCATGGCCGGCCTGGACGACGCCCAGGCCAACGAACTGGGCTCGGCCGCGCGCGGCTGGGGCATGGATGTGCTGATCGAGGTGCACGACCGCGCCGAGCTGGATCGGGCGCTCCGCATTCCGTACGGCTTGATCGGCATAAATAACCGTAATCTCAAGACCTTGGTGGTCGATATCAAGACAACGGAAGAACTGGCGCCGGTCGTTCCGGCCGACCGCTTCCTGGTGGCCGAGAGCGGCCTCTTCACGCCGGCCGACCTGGCCCGCATGGCTGCGGTGGGCGCGCGCGCCTTCCTGATCGGGGAATCGCTGATGCGCCAGGCGGACGTGGCGGCCGCCACGCGCACCCTGCTCGCCCCGGCCGGGAGCCGCGCGGCATGAGCAGCCTGACGCACTTCGACGCCGAGGGCCGGGCGGTGATGGTCGACGTCTCGGCCAAGGACGAGACCGACCGCATCGCCACCGCTCGCGGCCAGGTGCGGATGGAGCCGGCGACATTGACCCGCATCATGGACCGCGCCGTGGAGAAGGGCGACGTGCTCGCGATCGCCCGCCTGGCCGGCATCATGGCCAGCAAGCGGACCGCCGAACTGATCCCGCTATGCCACCCGATCCCGCTCAACTCGGTCACCGTCGATTTGGTCTGCCGGCCGGAGGACAGCCTGGTCGAAATAACCGCCACTTGCCGCACCAAAGGTCGCACGGGCGTCGAGATGGAGGCGCTGACGGCCGTCTCGGTCGCGGCCCTCACCGTCTATGACATGTGCAAGGCGGTCGATCGCGGCATGACGATCGGCGACATCCGGCTGACGCACAAATCGGGCGGAAAATCCGGCCCTTACGAGAATAGGTGATGATATCGGTCGAAGAGGCGCGACGGCGGATTCTGGCTGGGCTGGCGGTCCTGCCGGCCGAGCAGGTGGTGCTGACCGACGCGCTCGGCCGCGTGCTGGCCGAGGATCTGGTCGCTCGCACCACGCAACCGCCGGCACCCGTCTCGGCGATGGATGGGTGGGCCGTCCGCGCGGCTGACGTCGCCAGCGTTCCCTGCCGGCTGCGGATCGCGGGGTATGTTCCGGCGGGACAGCATTTCGAAGGCACGGTCGGGCCGGGCGAGGCGGTGCGCATCTTCACCGGCGCGCCGGTGCCGGACGGTGCCGACGCTATCGTGATCCAGGAGGATGCCGACCAGGAGGGCGACGCGGTCGTGGTGCGCGAGGGTGTCGCCGCCGGCCGCTATGTCCGCCGGGCCGGCCTGGATTTCTCGGCCGGCGACGTCGGCGTCCGCGCCGGCACGCTGATGGGGCCGCGGGCGGTGGGCCTCGCCGCGGCCATGAACGTGCCTTGGCTGCGGGTCCGGCGCCGCCCGCGGGTGGCGATCCTGCCCACGGGCGACGAGATCGTCATGCCGGGCGAGCCGATCGGCCGCAACCAGATCGTCAGTTCGAACGCGCTCGCCCTGGCCGCCTTCGTGCGGCAGATGGGCGGCCTGCCGGTCGATCTCGGCATAGCGGCCGACGACCGCGCCTCGCTGGCCGCCCTGGCCGGTGCCGCCCGCGGCTGCGACCTCCTGGTGACGACGGGCGGTGCGTCCGTCGGCGAGCATGACCTGGTCCGCAGCGTCCTGGGCGAGGCCGGGCTGCAGCTCGATTTCTGGCAGATCGCCATGCGGCCGGGCAAACCCCTGATGTTCGGCCAGCTTGCGGGCACGCCCATGCTGGGCCTGCCGGGCAACCCCGTGTCGGCGCTGGTCTGCGCCGTCCTCTTCCTGCGCCCGGCCATCGCCCGCCTGTGCGGCATGCCGGACCTGGCGGCGGCCGAGGAGCAGGCCGTGCTCGGCGCCGACCTCGGCGCCAACGACCGGCGCGAGGACTATCTGCGCGCCACGCTCGACCGGACGCCGGACGGCCGGCTGCGCGCGACCCCCTTCCCGACCCAGGACAGCTCGAACCTGCTGCGGCTCGTGGCAGCCGACTGCCTGCTGGTCCGCGAACCCCATGCACCACCGACGGCGGCCGGCGCCCCGGTGCGCATCGTCCCACTTGGCGGGGTGTTCGGCGCGCTATGAGAATGCTCCTGCCCCTGCTGCTGGCGATCGGGCTGGCCACGCCCGCGCTCGCCGCCGAGCCCGATGACTGGGTCCGCGTCACGAAGCCATCTCCGGGTCCGGTGCGGGTGGTCGGCAAGACCGCGCAAGGCTGCATCGGCGGCGCCGTCGGCCTGCCGGTGGAGGGCGTCGGCTACCAGGCGCTGCGGCCGACGCGGCTGCGCCATTTCGGTCATCCCGACACCGTCCGCTTCGTCGAGGCGCTGGGCCGCTGGTCGGCCAAGGCCGGCCATGGCGTGCTGCTGATCGGCGACATGGGCCAGCCGCGCGGCGGCCCCATGCCGTCCGGCCATGCCAGCCACCAGTCCGGCCTGGACGCCGACATCTGGTTCCGCCGCGCGCCGCGGCCGCTGGCGGCGGCCGAACTGGCCCAACCGCTGGCGATCGACATGCTGAAGCCCGACGGCAAGACCGTCGATCCGGCACGGTTCGGGCCGGTCGAGATGGAGATGCTGCGCCAAGCGGCAAGCCGGCCCGAGGTCGAGCGCATCCTGATCAATCCCGCCCTGAAACGCGCGGTGTGCGAGCGTGCCACCGGCGACCGCGCCTGGCTGCGCCGGCTGCGCCCCTGGTGGGGGCACAGCGCCCACTTTCACGCCCGCCTGTCCTGCCCGGCCGGCCAATCCGACTGCGAGCCCGGACCAGCGATCCCGGCCGGCGATGGCTGCGGTACCGACCTGATGTGGTGGTTCTCGGCCGACGCCGTGAAGGCAGCGCTCGAGCGCTTCAAGCCGCGCGACCCGGCACCGCCAAAGATCCTGCCTGCGGCCTGCATGGAGATCCTGGCCGCGCGCTAGATTTAGACGGCGCATGCCCTGGTTTTGCCGCTTTTGCCTTCCAGCTTGCTGGCATGCGTACATCGCTCGCCGGCACTTCGTCTTCGATCATCCTGCCACTGCCGGCGCGCCATGCCGCCGCGCGGACCCTGTCGGTCCTGCTTGCGCCTTCGGGCTTCAAGGAATGCCTGTTGCCGCGCGAGGTCGCGGCGTGCATGGCGGAAGGGGTCCGCCAGGTGCTGCCGCATGCCGAGGTCCTGCGGGCCCCTGTGATCGACGGCGGCGAGGGGTTCACCGAGGACATGGTGCTGGCCCTGGGCGGGCGTCTGGTCGAAGTCACAACCAGCGGCCCCCGTGACGAGCCCCTTGTCGCCACCATCGGCCTGCTCGGCGGCCGCCGCCGCGGCACGGCCGTGCTGTCGGTGGCCTCCGCGGCGGGCCTGCGCCTGACGCCGTCCCAGGATCGCGATCCGCTGCGCGCCACCAGTCGCGGCGTCGGCCGCCTGATCCGCGCGGCGCTCGACCTCGGCGCCACCCGCATCATCGTCGGCTGTGGCGACAGCGGCGTGCATGACGGCGGTGCCGGCCTGGCGCAGGCGCTGGGGATACGCCTGCTCGACCGTCAGGGACACGCCATCGGCCCCGGCGGCGGCGCGCTCGCGGACCTGGCCAGCATCGACCTCTCCGCCCGCGACCAGCGGCTGGCAACCGTGCAGATCCGCGCCATCGTCAATCCCCGGGCGATCCTGACCGGGCCGCGCGGCGCGACCCGGCTCTACGCCGCGCAGAAGGGCGCGGACGCGGCCGCCATGGCGACGCTGGAAGCCGGCATGGCGAACTTCGCCGCCATCGTCGCCCGGGATATCGGCATTGCTGTTGCCGGCCGGCCCGGCGCCGGCGCGTCGGGCGGCATCGGCGCGGCACTGCTGGCGCTGCTGGGCGCCCGTCTGGTGTCGCGCCATGCCCTGCTCGACCGTATCGGACCGTTCGCCAGCCTGCTGCCCAAGGCCGACTTCGTGCTGACCGGGGAAGGCCGCATCGACGGCCAGACGGCCTTGGGCAAGGCGCCGGTCGCGGTTGCCCGGCGCGCCAAGCGCCTGGGCCTGCCGGTCATCGCCATGGCCGGCACGATCGGCCCCGGCGCCGAGGCCGTGCTTGCGCATGGCATCGACGCCTTTATCGGCATCCTCGACCGGCCCTGCTCGCTGGCCGAGGCCATGGCCGACGCGCCGCGCCTGCTGACGGCAGCCACCGCCCAGGCGGTGCGGCTGGCCATGGCCGGTGGACGAATTCCGCGCGATGTCGCGGCGATTCATTGACGAATCCGGGGAACCAAACTAGAACAAGCGTAGTCGTTTCGGTTTTGTTCCATATCTTGCGTCGGCCGCCCTTGGTCACGCCAGGACTTGGATCGGGGGCAACCAAATGTTGACGCGCAAGCAGTTCGAACTGCTGTCCTTCATCAATATCCGCCTGCGGGAAAGCGGAGTCTCGCCGTCATTCGACGAGATGAAGGAGGCGCTCAACCTGCGCTCCAAGTCCGGCATTCACCGCCTGATCACCGGGCTGGAGGAGCGCGGTTTCATCCGCCGCCTGCCCCACCGCGCCCGCGCGCTGGAGGTGCTGCGCCTCCCCGACGACATGGCGGCCGAGAGCCAGGCCGCCCGCGCCGGAGCCCGCCGCGGCTTCCGCCCGACCGTGATCAAGGGCGACTTCCGGCCCACCCTGGTCGGCGCCATGGCCGAACCGAACGCTGCCAGCGGCGAGGCCACGGCCGTGCCGCTCTATGGCCGGATCGCCGCGGGCACACCGATCGAGGCCCTGCGCGACCAGCAGCGCGCGATCGAGGTGCCGGGCCTGCTGCTCGGCCGCGGCGAGCATTATGCGCTGGAGGTGGCCGGCGATTCGATGATGGAGGCCGGCATCGTCGACGGCGACACCATCATCGTGCAGCGCTGCGACACGGCCGAGAACGGCACCATCGTCGTGGCCCTGATCGACGACAACGAGGTGACGCTGAAGCGCCTGCGCCGCAAGGGCGCATCAGTGGCGCTGGAGCCCGCCAACAAGAACTTCGAGACACGGATCTTCGGGCCCGACCGCGTCCAGGTGCAGGGCAAGCTGGTCGGGCTGATGCGGCGCTACTGATCCTCGTCGGCCGCAATGGTCGCTGTCCAGGGACGGCGGCCGCGGGCAGCCGCCACCGTTTCCACCTGTGCCTTGCCGCCGCCGAGACGGATGGCGTGGGCGCCCTCCCGCTCCAGGTCGCGGCGGTCGATGGCAACGACGCCGCGCCCGCAGTCCCAACGCATGGGGACCAAAGCGATCACCACCTCCGCGCTACGGCAGGCCTCGGTCAGCCCGTCGCGGCGGCGCGCCACGACCACCCGCTGGCCTTGCGAGCGGAAGCGGCAGAGGCGCTGGTCGCACTGCGGCAGCAAGTGCGGGCTGCCAGCCGCCTCCGGCCATGGCAGGCGGTCGCCGGCCGCCCGGCGCAGCCAGGTGTCGACCACGATCTCAGCCGCCCGCGTCTCGAAGATCCAGTAGCCGCCCGGGCCGCGCACGGCCACCGCGCGCGCGTCGCCGTCGACCAGCACGTCGGGTGGCTGGTACCAGCCGATCCCCAGCAGCCCCAGCAGGATCGGCACCAGCCCCGCCAGCCGCATGGCGTGGCGCCATAGGCAGAGCCACAGGCCACCCAGCGTGCACAGCGCCAGGGATGCCACCGGCATGGCCGGAACGGTCCAGGCGGCACCTGGCCAGGCGGCGATCCAGGCGGCAGCCACCAGGATCAGTTCCACGCCCCAGCCCATGGCGGCCAGCGGCCAAGCCTCCAGCCCGAACGGCATGGCCAGCACCGCGACCACGGCCCAGGGCATCACCCAGAAGCTGGTCAGCGGCACCGCGATCAGGTTGGCCGGCATGGCGTAGGCGGCAAAGCGGTTGAAGTGGTAGAGGGCGAACGGGGTCGTCGCCGCCGTCGCGATCACCGTGGTGAAGCAGAGCAGCCCGACATAGAGGAACACCCGGCCGGACGGGCCAAGATCGGCGCGCAAGGCCCGGATGCGCGGGCGGCCGGCCTCGTAGGCGGCGACCAGCGCCAGCACGGCCGCGAACGACATCTGGAAGCTGGCGCCCACCATGGCTTCCGGCACCAGCAACAGGATGGCTGCCGCCGCCCATGCCACCAGCCGCAGCGAGATCGCCTCGCGGTCCACCAGCATGGCCGCGAAGACGATGGCCGACATCAGGAAGGATCGCTGCGTCGGCACCTCCGAGCCCGACAGCAGCAGGTAGAAGAGCGAGGCCAGGATGGCACCGAGCGCCGCCCACTTCTTCACCGGCCAGTAGAGCGCCAGGCCCGGCACGGCAGCCATCAGCGTGCGCAGGGCCAGGAAGACGATGCCGGCCACCAGGCTGATATGCAGGCCCGAGATCGACAGCAGGTGGGCCAGGCCCGTGTCGCGCATGGCGACGTTGACCGTCTCGGGGATCGCCGTGCGCTCACCGGTCACGAGCGCCGCCGCGACAGCACCCGCCGCGCCACCGATCGCCGCCTGGATGCGCTGTGTCATGGTGTGGCGCAGACCGGCGATGGCGTCGGCGGCCCCCGCCGCCTCCCCCTCCACGAGACGTGGGGCGGTGGTGGCATAGCCCAGCCCGCCCAAGCCCTGGAAATAGGCCTGCCGCTGGAAGTCGAAGGCATCGGGCACGGCCGGCGCCGGCAGCGGCAGAAGCACCGCCCGCAGGACGACGCGGCGCCCCGGTGCCAGGCCGGGGTCGCCCATCCGGGCTGGCACGGTGATGCGCAGGCGGCGCGGCAGCGGCCCGGTCCACCCGTCGATGCGCAGCGGCTGCACCACCATGCGCATGCCGCTCTCGCGGGGGCCCGCATGCTCGATCCGCGCTTCCACCGTGGTGGCCGGCAGGCGCCGCTCGATGCGCGGTGCGTCGGCGGTCCAGGCCGACACCTGGATGGCGGCGAAACCGGCCGCGATCGCCGCCAGGGCCAGCAGCACGCCGCGAACCACCGGCCGGGCGCGCAGCACGAAGGCAGCGGCCACCAGGATCGCCAGGACGGCCGCGCCCAGCCAGCCGGCCGGCTCCTCGGCCAGAGCGAAGTAGCCGGCGATCCCGCAGCCGATCGCGACCGGCAACCAGAGCGGCCAACGGTCGGAATCGCCGTGCAGTGCCGCCATGGCGCGTGGCAGCAACCTTTCCCGCCCGGCCGTCGCCGCGTCGATCGCAATCATTCGTTGTGCCGGCTCACCGGAACGATCCTAGACCGGCCGACCACCTTTTGACCAAGCCGATCCGGAGGGAGGGATCGGCCGGCCAAGCGGATTGGATGGGGCGCCGTCCTGTGGTAAGCGAAGCCTCCCTTTCAGCAGGCAAAGTTCAATCCGATGACGGTCGTCACCCGGTTCGCGCCCTCGCCTACCGGCTATCTCCATATCGGCGGCGCTCGCACGGCGCTCTTCAACTGGCTGTTCTCGCGCCATCATGGCGGCGTGTTCCGGCTGCGTATCGAGGACACCGACCGACAGCGATCGACCGATGCCGCGGTGGAGGCGATCATCGACGGGCTGGGCTGGCTGGGTCTCGCCTGGGACGACGCCATCGTGTTCCAGTTTGCCCGCGCGCCCCGCCATGCCGAGGTCGCGCTGAAGATGCTGGACGAAGGCCGCGCCTATCGCTGCTGGGCTTCGCCCGAGGAGCTGGAGGAGATGCGCGCCAAGGCCCGTGCCGAGGGCCGGCCGATCCGCTATGATGGGCGCTGGCGCGACCGCGACCCGGCCGAGGGCCCGGCCGGCGTGAAGCCCGTCATCCGCCTGCGCGCGCCCCAGATCGGCGAGACGGTGATCGACGACATGGTCCAGGGCCAGGTCCGGGTCGCCAACGAGCAGCTCGACGACATGGTGCTGCTGCGCGCCGACGGCACGCCCACCTACATGCTGTCGGTGGTGGTCGACGACCACGACATGGACGTGACCCACGTCATCCGCGGCGACGACCACCTGACCAACGCCTTCCGCCAGACCCAGATTTATCGCGCGATGGGCTGGGACGTACCGGGCTTCGCTCATATCCCGCTGATCCACGGACCGGATGGGGCCAAGCTGTCCAAGCGCCACGGCGCGCTCGGCGTCGATGCCTATCGCGACATGGGCTATCTGCCCGAGGCCTTGTGCAACTACCTGCTACGGCTCGGCTGGGGCCATGGCGACGATGAGATCATCCCGGCCGAGCAGGCGATCGCGCTGTTCGACCTGGACGGCGTCGGCCGCTCGCCCTCGCGCCTGGATTTCGACAAGCTGGGCAACCTGAACGGCCACTATCTGCGCCAGGCCGACGACGACCGGCTGATGACCGCGCTGGTGCCGTTCATCGCCGGGGCCGCCGGCCATACGCCCGATGCCGAGGGGCTGCGCCGCCTGCGCCAGGGCATGGGCGGGCTGAAGGTGCGGGCCAAGACGCTGAAGGAACTGGCGGAGTTGGCCGCCTTCTACGTGCGCCAGCGGCCGCTGCCGATCGACGACAAGGCGCGCCGTCTGCTCGACGAAAAGGGACGCGGCCTGCTGGAGCGCGCCCTGCCCGCCCTGGCCGCGGTCGAGCCCTGGTCGGCCGAGACCGTCGAGTCCGCCGTGCGCGCGCTGGCCGAGCAGGAAGGGACCAAGCTGGGCCAGGTTGCCCAGCCGCTGCGCGCCGCGCTCGCCGGCTCGACGATTTCGCCCGGTATTTTCGAGGTCATCGAGATCCTTGGCCGTGAGGAGACGCTAGGCCGGATACGCGATGCTGCCATGCCGGTTTGACGATCGTCCCGCATCGCGGCCTTTGATACCTGGAACCCCGCTAACTATCCTGCGGCTCACCCCGCCGCGACCACGGCCCCCGGCCGTCTGCCCTCGGGCCGTATGAAGGAGTCGCCTGCATGACCAGCCAGTCCACCCCGACCGCCGGAAAGAACACCCAGGCGGCGAAGCTGACCGACCCGTCGGGCCAGACGATCGAGCTGCCGATGATGGACGGCACCGTCGGTCCTCAGGTCATCGACATCCGCAAGCTCTACGGGGCGACCGGGTTGTTCACCTATGACCCGGGCTTCACCTCGACGGCGAGCTGCGAATCCAGCATCACCTACATCGACGGCGACAAGGGCGAGCTGCTCTATCGCGGCTATCCGATCGAGGAGATCGCCGAGCACAGCGACTTCATGGAAGTCTGCTACCTGCTCCTGTTCGGCAACCTGCCGACCGGCGAGGAGAAGACGAAGTTCGTCCATGACGTGACCCATCACACGATGGTGCACGAGCAGATCAACATGTTCTTCCGTGGCTTCCGCCGCGACGCACACCCGATGGCGGTGATGTGCGGCGTGGTCGGCGCGCTGTCGGCCTTCTACCATGACAGCCTGGACATCAACGACCCGCACCAGCGCCTGATCGCCTCCTACCGGCTGATCGCCAAGATGCCGACCATCGCCGCCATGGCGTACAAGTATTCGGTCGGCCAGCCCTTCATGTATCCGCGGAACGATCTCAGCTACGCCGAGAACTTCCTCTACATGACGTTCGCGGTGCCCTGCGAGGAGTACAAGCCGAACCCGGTCCTGGCGCGCGCGCTCGACCGGATCTTCATGCTGCACGCCGATCATGAGCAGAACGCGTCGACCTCGACCGTACGCCTGGCCGGGTCGAGCGGCGCCAACCCGTTTGCCTGCATCGCCGCCGGCATCGCCTCGCTGTGGGGTCCCGCCCATGGCGGTGCCAACGAGGCGGTGCTGAAGATGCTGGGCGAGATCGGCACCAAGGAGCGCATCCCAGAATTCCTGGAGCGCGCCAAGGACAAGAACGACCCGTTCCGCCTGATGGGCTTCGGCCACCGCGTCTACAAGAACTACGATCCCCGCGCGGCCGTCATCCGTCAGACCTGCTACGAGGTGTTGGAGGAGCTGGGCGTGAAGGACGAGCCCTTGCTGGCGCTCGCCATGGAGCTCGAGAAGATCGCACTCGAGGACAAGTACTTCGTAGACCGCAAGCTCTATCCCAACGTCGACTTCTATTCGGGCATCATCCTGCGGGCGATGGGCTTCCCGGTCAGCATGTTCACCGCGCTGTTCGCGCTGGCGCGCACGGTCGGCTGGATCGCCCAGTGGGCCGAGATGATCGAGGACCCGGAGCAGAAGATCGGCCGGCCGCGCCAGCTTTATGTCGGCGAGCCGCGCCGCGCCTACGTCCCGCTCGACAAGCGCGGCTGATCGCGACCGACGATTGCCGAATCACAGGACCGGGAAGCGGACACGATGAAGATGGGGGGCGCGATGGTTCGACACCTGCATGCACCCGGGAAGCCGCCCGGCTCCCCGCCGCCTGCCCGCCCCCGCATCCTCGTGCCCGTGAACGACAATCGGCCGCCGCTGCCTGTCCGGCTGCGGCGGCCGATCATGCTGGCGGCGCTGACGGCGCTGGCCGTGGTCGCCGCCTTCCACTGGATGGTTTAGGGCGGCGACCAGCTACCAATGGGCGGGAGGGGTCAACCCTTCTGGATCAGCTCGATCTTGTAGCCGTCCGGGTCCTCGACGAAGGCGATGACGCTGCCGCCATGCTTCATCGGGCCGGGAGGCCGCGGAATCTTGACGCCGGCAGTGGCCATGCGGTCGCACACGCCATAGATGTCGGCGACGCCGATGGCGATATGGCCGAAGGCATTGCCGATCGTGTAGGGCTCCTTCTGACCCCAGTTGTGGGTCAACTCGAGGACGGTGTTGCCGCTCTCGTCGCCATAGCCGACGAAGGCCAGCGTGAACTCGCCCGTCGGATAGTCCTTCTTGCGCAGCAGCTTCATCCCGAGCTGCTCGGTGTAGAAGGTGAGCGAGCGGTCGAGGTCGTACACGCGCAGCATCGTGTGCAGGAAGGACGGCCCCTTGCCGGCCACGGCAGAGGCGGCGGCAGGCGCGGCGGAGACTTCGTTCATGGCATTGGGCTCCATCAGGCAGGAATGGCGTCGGGACCCCATCGTAGCCGGCCCCGGCAAGGCGATAAACCGCGATCTCCGGTCACGGGATGACACAATCTTTGACCCGATCACGGGGTTACCGCCCATGAGTCCGGCGGCTAGATTGCCGGCCTCTTTCCGTGGCCACTAGCGATCCCATGCCCCAACCCGTTCGCTGCGCCGTCATCGGTGCCGGACATATCGGCCGCTTCCATGCCGAGAAATATGCCCGCCACCCATCGGCCAGGCTGGTCGCCGTCATCGACCCCGATCCCGTCCGCGCCGACCAGGTGGCCCGCCCTCATGGTGCGGCCCCCTGGCCCGACGCGGCCCGGCTGGCGGGACAGGTGGACGCGGTCAGCATCTGCGCGCCGACGCCATTCCATTTCGCGATCGCGCGCGACTGCATCGCGGCCGGCATCCATGTCCTGGTCGAGAAGCCGATCGCCGTCACGCTGGAAGAGGCCGACGCCATGATCGCCCAGGCCGACGCCCGCGGCGTCGTCCTGCAGGTCGGCCACCTGGAGCGCTTCTCGATGGCGGGGCTGGGCTATGCCGCGGTGATCGACGACCCGGTCTTCGTCGACGCCCGCCGCCTGACCCCGTTCCGCGGCCGCGGCGCCGATGTCAGCGTCGTGCTCGACCTGATGATCCACGACATCGACCTGGTGACGGCCATCGTCCGCGCCCCGGTGGTAGCCGCATCCGCCTTCGGCCGCCGGGTCGTGTCGGACAGCGAGGACGTGGCCGCGGCCCAACTGCGCTTCGCCAACGGGGCGGCCGCCACGCTGCTCGCCAGCCGCGTCAGCCCCCAGGCCGAGCGCAGCCTGCGCGTGCTCCAGGGGTCGGGCGAGGTCGCCATCGACTTGCAAGGCCGCCGCCTGTCGGCCACCCGCGCCTCGGTCCGGGGCGATGCGCCGACGACGATCGAGGCGGCCCAGCCCGACGCCGATCCGCTGGGTGCGCAGATCGATTCCTTCCTCGCCTGCATCGCCACCGCCGGCCGGCCCGTCGTGGGCGGCCCCGACGGCCGGGCGGCGCTGGCGACCGCGCTGGCCGTCATCCAGTCCATCCGCAGCGACGGCGCCGCCGTCCCGATCGAGAAGAGCCATGTCTGACACAATCCCCGCCCCCATCCCGTTCGTCGATATCCCGGGCCAGGTCCGCCGCCTGCGCGACCGCATCGACGCGCGCGTCCGCCGGGTGCTCGACCATGGCCAATTCATCCTGGGGCCGGAGGTGCGCGAACTGGAGCAGGCGCTGTCCGACTATGTCGGCGGCGCCCATGTGGTGACGACCGGCAGCGGCCACGATGCCATCCTGATGGGGCTGATGGCCGAAGGCATCGGCCCGGGCGATGCCGTGTTCGTGCCGGCCTTCACCTTCGTGTCCACTGCCGAGGCGGTGGCATCGGTCGGTGCCGTACCGATCTTCGTCGACGTCGACGAACACAGCTTCACCATGGACCCGCTCGACCTGGAGCGGCGCATCGCCAAGGTGCGCCGCGACGGCACCTGGCGGCCGCGCGCGGTGATGCCCGTCGACATCTTCGGGATGCCGGCCGACTATGCGGCGCTGGGCGCGGTTGCCGGGGCGGCCGGGCTGTTCCTGCTGTCGGACGCCGCGCAGAGCTTCGGCGGCACGATCGGCAACCAGCGCGTCGGCCGCCTGGCCCATGCCACCATGACCAGCTTCTTCCCGGCCAAGCCGCTGGGGGCGGCCGGCGACGGTGGCGCCCTCTTCACCGACGATCCCGCCCGCGCCGACACCTATCGCCGGCTGCGCAACCACGGCCAGGATGCCCGGGGCGAGTGCCTGTCGGTCGGCCTGACCGGTCGGCTCGACACGCTCCAGGCGGCGATCCTGCTGGTGAAGCTCGAGGCCTTCCCCGACGACCTGATCCGCCGCGAGGCCGCCGCGCGCCGGTACGACGCGGCTCTGGCCCGCCATGTCGCGGTGCCCCATCGCCCGGCCGACACCACTTGCGCCTGGGCGCTCTACACCATCCTGTCGGACCGCCGCGATGCCATTCGCGCGGCGCTGGCGGCCGAGAACATCCCGAGCCGGGTCTATTACGAGCAGGCCCTCCACCTGCATGCGGCGTTCGCCGCCTCGTCCGAGGGGCCGGGCTCGTTGCCGGTGACCGAGCGGCTGGGCCAGCGCAACCTGTCGCTGCCGATCCATGCCGAGCTGGATGCCGCCACCATCGACCGGATCACCGCCATCGTCGCGGCCGCGGCCGGCTGAGGTGGCCGCCAGTCGGCAGGCGCTGCTGCTCGTCCCGACGCTGGGTCTGGTCTATGTCGCCAGCCAGTTCTACCGGGCCACCAACGCGGTCATCGCACCCGACCTGATGCGCGAGCTGCATTTGTCGTCGGATGCGATGGGGATGCTGACGGGCGCCTTCTTCTTCGCCTTCGCCCTGGCGCAGATCCCGGTTGGCGTGCTGCTCGATCGCTACGGTCCCAGGCGGACCAACATGGGGCTGCTGCTGGTGGCGGCCGCGGGCGCGCTCGTCTTCGCGGGCAGCACGTCGGTCGAGGGGCTGATCGCCGGGCGCATCCTGCTCGGCATCGGCTCGTCGGGCGTGCTGATGGGCTCGATCATGATCTTCGCCCGCTGGTTCCCGCCAGACCGGCTGGCGTCGGCCATCAGCGTCATGGTGGCGGTGGGTGCCGGCGGGATCATCCTCGCCACCTGGCCGCTCGCGCTGGCGGTGCAGGCAATCGGCTGGCGATCGACGTTCGTCGGCGCCGCCATAGTCACCGCCTGCCTAGTGCCGCTGCTGGTGTTCCTGGTGCGGGACGGCCCGCCCGGCTGGCAGCCGGCGGGTGGCCGGACGGAGCCGCTGGGCGCCATCCTGCGCGGCCTGCCGCGGGTCTGGCGCATCCCCCCCATCAAGTACTTTTTCGCCGTCCACCTGACGACCCTGTCGGCGGTGCTGACGGTGCTGGGCCTGTGGGGCGGCCCCTATCTGGCCGACGTGCACGGGCTGGATGCGGTCGGCCGCGGCCGCATCCTGCTGGCCATGAGCATCGCCTCGATCGCCGGCAACCTGTCCTACGGCCCGCTCGACCGGATCTTCGACACGCGCAAGCGGCTGGTGCTGTGCGGCGGCTCCGTCACCATCTGTGTGCTGTCGACGCTGGCCCTGCTCCAGGCGCCACCCCTGTGGGCCGCCACCCTGCTGTTCATGGCACTCGCCTTCGGCGGCTCCATCACCATCATCCTGCAGACGCACAGCCGCGGCCTCCTGCCCGACAACATGGCCGGCCGCGGCCTGACGGTCCTCAACATGTCGACGATGCTGGGGGTGGCGCTGGGGCAGACGATGTCGGGCGTCATCGTCGGCGCCTTCCCGGCCGTCGACGGCGCCTATCCCGAGGCCGCCTATCGCTGCGTCTTCGCCTACCTCGCCTGTGTTCTGGTACTGGGCCTGCTGGCCTACACGCGCGTGGCCGACGTCCGCCCGAGCGACCAGCGGCTCAAGACCGCGGCGCGCTGACCAGTTCGAGGATCGCCGCCGCCGCCCGCTCGCTCGGTGCCTCCTCGCCGCCGCCCAGCAGGCCGATCGCGGTTGCCAGGTCGCGTCGCTGGGCCGCGCGGGCCGTCGGATCGGTCAGCAGCGGCAGCAGGGCGGACACCAGGGCCGTCGGCGTGCAATCGTCCTGTAGCAGTTCCGGCGCGATCGCGCGATCCATCAGCAGGTTGACCATGGTGGCATAGCGCACCCGCACCTTGCGGCGCACCAGCCAAGCCGTCGCCGCATTGACGCTGTAGCCGACGACGAAGGGCGTGCCGCTCAGCGCCAGTTCCAGCGTGACCGTGCCGGATGCCGCCAGTGCGGCATCGCTTGCGGCGAAGGCTGCCGGCTTGTCGCCCGGTGCCCGCACGATGGCAACCGGCAGCGGCCAGCCCGCGACGGCCTGCTCGACCCGGTCGGCCACCGTCGGCACCGTCGGCAGCACAACATGGAGGCCCGGAATACGGCGGCCGAGTTCGGCCACGGCCACGGCAAAGATCGGCAGCAACCGCTTGATCTCCGACCCGCGGCTGCCCGGCAGGACGGCCAGGACGGGCGCATCGGCCGCAATGCCGTAGCGGGCGCGGAAAGTCGGGTCCGGCGCGCGGCCGAATCCCTCCTCGATCGCCGGATGGCCGACGAAGCGGCATTCGATGCCATGCCCGCGGAAGAACTCCGGCTCGAACGGGAACAGCGCCAGCACCCGATCGTACCAGCGCCGCAGCGAGCGTGCCTTGGCCGGTCGCCACCAGGCCCAGAGCTGCGGAGCCACATAGTGGATCAGCGGGCCCTTGTAGCCCTGCTGGCGCAACTGCCGGGCCAGGCGGAAGTTGAAGCCGGAGGAATCGATGGTGACGACCGCCGCCGGCCGGGCGGCCACGATGGCCGCGGCCGTGTCGCGCACCAGACGCAGGATGCGCAGGGCCTGGGGCAGCACCTCGAACACGCCGAAGAGCGACAGCGCCGACAAGGGCACGCGGCTGGCCAGCCCGGCCGCCGCCATGCGCTCGCCGCCGATGCCGTCGAAGGCGACGCGGCCGTCCAGCCGGCGTGACAGGGCCGCCATCAGCCGCCCGCCGATGGCATCCCCCGATGGCTCGGCCGCCACCAGGAAGATGGTGGGAACCGGCTCCGTCACGCAGCCGGCAAGGGCGGGATGCCAACCAGGAACAACCCGGCCGCGTCGGCAGCGGCCACCACTGCCGCGCGGTCGACGACGAGCGCGCCGCCAGCTTCCACGGCTATGCCGGACAGGCCGGCCGCGGCCGCGCGGGCCACGGTCGCCTCGCCGATCGTCGGCAGGTCGACCCGGCGCTCCTGCTGCGGCTTCTTCATCTTGACCAGCACGCCCCCGGGGCCCGGCAGTCGCAGGGCGGCCGCGCGGTCCAACATGGCATCGGTGCCCTCCACGGCCTCGATCGCCAGGATCGTCCCGGCCTGCACGACGACGCCCTGGCCGACATCGAGGCGGCCAAGCGCCGTCGCCACCTCACGGCCACGGGCAATGTCGGTATCGGCAACGTCGTCGGGCCGGTGGCGACCCAGCGGGCCGGTCGCGATCAGCAGGCTGGCCAGGATCTGGTCGATTCCGACCACCCGGAATCCCTCGCGCTCCAGTTCGGCCACGATGGCCGACAGCAGACCGTCGTCCCCGGCTGCGCGGATGCCGATGCGCGCCAACAGCCGGGTGCCGGTCCAGTCGGGCCGGAGCGCGGCCAAGCCGGGCCGGCGGACGCGGCCGACCATCACGACCTCCTCCACCCCGTTGCGGCGCAACAGGTCGAGCGCGGTGCCGATCGCCCCCATTCGGACCATGGCGCTTGGCCCGCAGGCCAGCGTCTCGGCCTCGGTCTCGCCGTCCAGGCCCAGGATGAAATAGGGTCGTCCGTCGTCCCGGCAGGCGGCGGCCGCCTGCCTCGGCAGCGGCCCGCTGCCGGCGATGATGCCGAGCTTACCCGCCATTCGCCCGCGGCTGGCAGATCGAGCGGGTCGAATCCTCGCGGATGAAATTCACGATATCCATGACCGGCGGGTGGTCCTCGAACAGCTCGGCCACATCGACCAGCCGCTCGGCCATCGTGCCTTCCTGCGCGAAGAGCAGCCGATAGGCGCTGCGCAGCCGGTGCACGTCCTCCCGGGAGAAACCGTGCCGCTTCAAGCCGACGACGTTCAGTCCGGACAGGCGCCCGCGATCGCCCATCACCGAGCCGTACGGGATGACGTCGCTCTCCACCCCCGACATGCCGCCGATCATCGCATGGTGGCCGATGCGCACGAACTGATGGATGGCGCAGAGGCCGCCCAGATAGGCATGGTCGTCGACATGGACGTGCCCGCCCAGGGTCGCGTTGTTTGCCAAGATGACGTGGTTGCCGATGGCGCAGTCATGGGCGACATGCGTGCCGACCATGAACAGGCCGTTGTCGCCGACGCGGGTGGCGCCGGTGCCAAGCGGCGTGCCCGGATGCATGGTCACATGCTCGCGGATCTGGTTGTTGCTGCCGATGTCGAGCGTAACCCGCTCGCCCTTGTAGCGCAGGTGCTGCGGCGGCAAGCCAAGGGCGGCGAAGGGAAAGACCCGGGTGCCAGCACCGATGGTCGTATGGCCTTCGACCACGACATGAGAAACGAGCGAGACGCCGTCGCCAAGCCGGACATTCTCGCCGACGCAGCAGAACGGGCCGATCGTGACGCCGGCACCAAGTTCGGCGCCCGGGGCCACGACGGCCATCGGATGAATCTGGGTCATGTGGGTCGGAAGCCGCGCCCCCTAGTCGAGAATCATGGCTGCATAGGTGGCCTCGGCGACAAGATGGCCGTCCACCTTGGCTTCGGCAGAGAACTTCCACACGTTGCCGCGGCTGCGTTCCTTGCGGACATGGACGCGCAGTTGATCGCCCGGGACGACCGGCTTGCGGAAGCGCGCGCCATCGACCGACATGAAGTAGACGAGCTTGCCTTCCGAGGCAGCACCCAGGGTGTGGACCACCAGCACGGCCGACGTCTGGGCCATCGCCTCGATGATCAGGACCCCCGGCATCACCGGCCTGGTCGGAAAATGGCCCTGGAAGAACGGCTCGTTGATCGAGACGTTCTTGACCCCGACGCAGCCTTCGTTCGCCACCACGTCGACCACCCGGTCGATCATGAGAAATGGATAGCGGTGCGGGATCATCGCCATCACGCGCTCGATGTCGATGGTCAATCCGTTGACCGCAGCCTCCTTGCCGTCCATGCCCCTAAGCGCCTTTCCCTTTCGTCATCCGGCGAAGCAGGGCGCTCTGCCGAAGGAACTCCGGCAGCGGAATCGCCGGTGTTCCGCCGACGGTCGAGCCATCGGGAAGATCCCGCATCACGCCGCTCTGCGCCGCGATCCGGCAGCCGTCACCGATCCGGATATGTCCCGACATGCCCACCTGGCCGCCCACCATCACATTGTCGCCAAGGACGGTACTGCCCGATATACCGACCAGGGCGGCGATGATGCATCCGCGACCGAGGCGGACGTTGTGCCCGATCTGCACCAGATTATCAATGAAACAGCCAGGGCCGATGATCGTGTCGCCGATCGTCCCGCGATCGATCGTGCTGTTGGCGCCGATCTCCACATCGTCATGGACGATGACGCGGCCGAGTTGCGGCATCTTCACATGCGCGTCCCGGCCGGGTACCACGCCGAACCCGTCCTGACCGATGCGCACGCCAGGGTACAACGTCACCCGGCATCCGATCACCGCGTGGCTGACGCTGGCACCGGCGCCGATACGGCTGTCCGCGCCGATGCTGCAGCCGCGGCCGACGACGGCGTTGGGGCCGATGACCACGCCGGCCGCGATCCGGGCGCCGGCGCCGACATGGGCGCCGGCCGCGATCTCGCAGCCGTGGTCGATCTCGGCCGTCGCGTCGACGAACGCCAGCGGCGATATGCCGGCCGCAACGGGGTCGGGGGGATGAAAGGCTGCCGCCGCGATCGCGAATGCCCGCTGCGGCGCCCGGGTGACCAGCAGCGCCATGCCGGCCGGCGCGCGACCGACGACATCGGGGTGGAGGAAGCAGGCGCCCCCTGCGGACAGTCCGAGCGCATCCAGGTAGCGGCGATCCTCGACGAAGATCACGTCGCCGGCCTCGGCCTCGGCGACCGCGGCCACATCGTGGAAAAGATCGCCCCGCTGACCCGGCCGTGCATCGGCGCCGGTCAACCGGGCAAGATCATCCAGGGTCCACGGACCGGCACGCCGGTGAAAACGTTGATCGGCCATCGACCGGGCCGCGATACCGCCGCTACTTCTTGGCCGGCAGCTTCACGCTGACCTGGGTGATCGCGGCGTCGAGGCGCTTCAGGGCCTCGTCCGACTGGTCGAAGCGCTTGTCGACCAGCACGACCAAGGTCTTGGGCAGCACGACCGTGGCCCCCCGCTCCTCGGCCAGCTTGCCGACGACCTGGAGGAGCTGGCGCTGCACCTGCTGCATCGCCTCGTTGAAGCCTTCCTCAAGCTGGCGGCGGCGGGCCTGCGCGTTGCGCTGCACGTTATTGACCCGCTCCTGGAACTCGCGCTGCTTGGCGCCGAAGGCCTCGGGCGACAGGACGGTACGCTGGCGCTGCAACTCCTGCTCGGCGCCGCGGAGCTGCCCTTCCTGGTCGCTGATCTCCTTCTGGAACGACTGGCGGTGCGTCTGCATCTGCGCCTGGATGTTCTTGAACGCCTTCGAACCCTGCTGCACGCCCTGGATGTCGACGATCATGATGATCGGGGCCGGCAGTTGCTGGGCCGCGGCGGGCACGGCCGTCATGGCGACGGCCGCCCCCAGGATCGCGGCGGCCGCGGCCGCGCGCAGGTAACCAAACTGCATCATGCTAGAACCTCGTTCCGAAGCTGACCCGGAAATTCTCGGTGCGGTCGGAGTCCTCCTTCAGCACCGGCACCGCAAAGTCGAGGCGGATCGGACCCAATGGCGATTTCCACGAAAGACCGATACCGGTGGCGAACCGGATGGAGTTCTTGTCGGCAACGTCGTCGCCCTTGGAATCGGAGTTCCACAGGCTGCAGGCGTCGCCGAAGACGCGGCCCGCGAGGCCGAATTCCTGCGGCAGGCCGAGGGGGAAGGTGAGTTCGGTGGTGGCGGTGTAGTAGGTGTTGCCGCCCAGCGCGTCCTTGGTCCCGGTGTCGCGCGGGCCGACGCCGGAGTTGCGGAAGCCACGGCAGTTGTCCCCGCCGATGAAGTAGCGATCGGTCAGGCGGACCTCGTCGTCGAAGCTGACGATATGGCCGACTTCGCCGCGCACGCTCAGCACCCAAGGCAGCGAGATCGGGAAATAGTACCCGGCCGACAGCTTGGGCTTCAGGAAGTGGCGGTCGCCGCCCAGGCCGGCCAGGTCCGTCGCCAGCGTGACGTAGTAGCCGTCGGTCGGATCCATACGGCTGTCGCGGCGGTCATACGTCAGGGTCGTGCCGACGATCGACGCGATCGAGGACCCTTCCAGCTCCTTGATGAAGCGCGATGCCGTGGAGGGCACGCTCTTGATCTCGTCCTGGCGCAACGTATAGCGCACCGTCTGCCGCAGGTGCTCGCTGAGCTGGAATCCCGAGCGCAGCGAGATGCCCGTGATCGATTCGTCGTACGAGCTTTCGTCCTGCAGGTCGCGGACGATGCGGAAGACGTCGAAGCCGGCCGAGAGGTTGCGGTCGAGGAAATAGGGCTCGGTGAAGCTGAGGTCGACTTCCTGCGACCGCTCCGACAGCGAGAAGCCGATGCGCAGGTCTTGGCCGCGGCCAAGCAGGTTACGCTCGCGCAGGCTGACGTCACCCAGCACGCCATTGCTGGTCGAGAAGCCGGCGCCGAAGGCGATCTCGCCGGTCGACTGCTCCTCGACCTCCACGGTCACCACCGTCCGGTCGGGCGTGGCCCCCGGGACGTTGGTCATCTCGACCTTCTTGAAGTAGCCGAGATCGCGGACCCGCTGGCGCGACCGCCGCAGCTTGGCGGCATTGAAGGCGTCGCCCTCCACCAGCTGGAATTCGCGGCGCACCACCTTGTCGAGCGTGCGGACGTTGCCGACGATGTCGATCCGCTCGACGAAGACGCGCGGGCCTTCCTGGATTTCGAAGGTGACGCCGATTTCCTTCTTCTCGCGATCGCGGGTGATCTGCGGGCGGACATCGACGAAGGCGTAGCCGCGATTGCCAATGGCGTCGGTCAGGCGGGTGATGGTCGTCTCGACCTGGTCGGCGTTGTAGTCGCGGCCCTCGACGGCGGCGACGAGGCCGCGCACCGACTCCGGATCGAGGTCGCGCAACTGAGAGACCACCTCGACCTTGCCGTACTTGTACTTGTCGCCCTCGTCGACCGTCACCGTGACCACGAAACCTTCACGGTCGGGCGTCAGCTCGGCCACCGAAGAGACGACGCGGAAGTCCGCATAGCCCTCGGACAGGTAGAACTTGCGCAGCAGCTCGCGGTCGAAGGTCAGCCGATCCGGGTCATAGCTGTCGTCGGAGGTCAGGAAGCGCCACCAGCGGGTTTCCTTGGTCTGGATGACCTCGCGGAGGCGGCCGTCGGAGTACTTCTGGTTGCCCACGAAATTGACGCGACGGATGCCCGTCAGCGTGCCTTCGTCGATTTCGAACACGAGGTCGACGCGGTTCTGCTCGCGCTGGATGACCTTCGGCTCCACGGTCGCGGCAAAGCGCCCGGAGCGGCGATAGACATCCAGGATGCGCTTCACGTCGTTCTGGATCTTGGTCCGCGTATAGACGGTCCGCGGCTTCAACTGCACCTCGGCGGTCAGGATCTCGTTGGTGATCCGCCGGTTACCTTCGAAGGCGATGCGGTTGATGATGGGGTTCTCGGAGATGCGCACGATGAGCGCATTGCCGTCGCGGCGCAGGTTCACGTCCGCGAACAGGTTGGTCGCAAACAGCGCTTTCAGCGACCGGTCGATGGCCTGCGAATCGAACTGGTCGCCCGGCTGCACGGACATGTACGACCGAACCGTCTCCGGCTCGATGCGCTGCGTGCCCTCGATGCGGACTTCCTGAATGGTCCCCTGCCCGAACTGGGCCCAGGCGGGAACCGAAGAGACCATTGCGCCTGCCACCAGCGCCAAGGCGATCACGAACGTACGAAGCACCCCATGCCCTTTCTCGGAGGCTGCACCGCTCACGTCACGAGCCCTCTGAGAAAGGAGAACACCCGGAGTTGTACCAGGTCGTTCCAGGTCGAAAACAGCATCAGCGTCAGGACCAATGCGAGCCCGATGCGGAAGCCGTACTCCTGTGCTCGTTCGCCAAGCGGTTTTCCCCGGACCGCCTCCGCTGCGTAGAACAGCAGGTGCCCCCCGTCAAGCACGGGGATCGGGAACAGGTTGATAAGTCCCAGATTGATCGAGAGAATCGCCGCAAACCAGAGAAAGCCGGCGACGCCCGACCGGGTCGCCTCGCCCGACATCTGCGCGATTCGCAACGGGCCGCCCAGTTCCTCGGTCGTGCGCACGCCGCTGATCATCTGCCAGACCGCGGTCAGCGTGCCGGCGGTCAGGGTCCAGGTCTCCTCCGTGCCGGCCACGATCGCCGTCAGCGGGTTGTGCTGCATGAACTCCACGCCGCTGCGGCCGACACCGAGTTGGCCCACGCGCTGGGTCCCGCCGATGCGGTCCTGCAATTCCACGACGCGCGGGGTGACCGGCAGGTTGATCGTGCGCCCGTCGCGCAGCACGTCGACCGAGAGCGGCGTGCCCTGGTTCAGCCGGACGATGAGTTGCACCTGCTCGAACCGCTCGATGCTGCTGCCGTTGATCGCGACGATGCGGTCGCCCGGCTGCAGGCCGGCGGCGGCGGCCGCACTGTCGGGCCGGACCGTGCCGATCTCCGCCGGGGTGTAGGGCTGGCCCTGGGTCATGAACAGGCCGGCCAGGACCAGGATGGCGAAAAGGAAGTTGGCGATGGGCCCGGCCGCGACGATGGCCGCGCGCTGGCCCAGGCGCTTGTGGTGGAAGGCGACGGCGCGCTCGTCGGCCGACATGCGATCCAGCCCTTCGGCCGGGTTGCTGGCGGCGCCCGCGTCGCCGAACATCTTCACGTAGCCGCCCAGCGGCAGCAGGCTGAACTTCCAGCGCGTGCCCGTGCGGTCGTTCCAGCCGAACAGCTCCGGGCCGAAGCCGATCGAGAACACCTCGACCCGCACGCCGTTGCGCCGGGCGACCCAGAAATGGCCGAACTCGTGCACGAACACGAGGATGGTCAAAAGGAGGATGAAGGACAGACCGTAGTGGGGAACCTGGAGTATGGCATCCATTCTCGATGACCTAGGTGCGAAGGCTGGCAGTTACCAGCGCCGACGCCACCCGGCGCGCCTCGTCGTCGAGTGCCACGACATCGTCTATGCTGTCCAGTGACGGAATGTTCATGCGCCCGATCGCATCCTGGACGATGGCCGGGATATCGAGGAAGCCGATCCGCCGCTCCAGGAACGCCGCCACCGCCACTTCGTTGGCGGCGTTCAGCACCGCCGGCGTGCCGCCGCCGGCGGTCAGCGCCCGGCGGCAGAGGCCCAGCGCCGGAAAGCGGTCGTCATCGGGCGCCTCGAAGGACAGGGTGCCGATCTGCGCCAGATCGAGCCGCGGCGAAGGTGCGGCGATGCGATCGGGCCAAGCCAGCGTGTGGGCGATCGGCGTGCGCATGTCGGGCGAGCCGAGCTGGGCCAGCACCGAGCCGTCGACATAGGCGACGAGGCTGTGGACGATCGATTGCGGATGGATCACCACCTCGATCCGCGGCTCGGGCATGGCGAAGAGGTGATGAGCCTCGATCACCTCCAGCCCCTTGTTCATCATGGTCGCCGAATCGACCGAGATCTTGGCCCCCATCCGCCAGTTGGGATGGGCCAGGGCCTGCTCCGGCGTCACGGCGGCCAGGCTTTCGCGCGGCGCCTGGCGGAACGGGCCGCCCGACGCGGTCAGGATGATGCGCTCGATCGCCTCGGGCCGGGCGAAGTCGAAGACCTGGAAGATGGCATTGTGTTCGGAATCCACCGGCAGCAGGGTCGCGCCGTGGCGGCGGATCGCGGCCATCATCAGCGGCCCGGCGGCGACCAGGCATTCCTTGCTGGCAAAGGCGACGGTGGCGCCGGCGCGGATGGCGGCCATGGTCGGGGCCAGCCCGGCCATGCCGACGATGGCGGCCATGACCCAGTCGACCGGGCGTGAGGCAGCATCCACCACCGCATCGGCACCGGCGGCGACCGCGATGCCGGTGCCGGCCAGGCCGGCGCGCAGTTCGGCCAAGCCGGCGGGATCGCCGATCACCGCCAGGCGCGGGCGGAGATCGTGGGCGAGCGCCACCAGGCCGGCGACATCGCGGTGGGCCGTCAACGCCTCGACCTCGTAGCGTTCGCGGTGACGCGCCAGCAAGTCGGCCGTGCTGCGACCGACGGAGCCCGTCGCCCCCAGGATCGTGACGCTCCGCCGCCGGCGGGCCGCGAGCCCGGCCGGGCGGGGCGCATCGCTCATCGCCATCCGAGCAAATCCTCTCCCAGGCACAGTTGCAGGATGGCGAAGGCCAGGGCTGCGGCCATCAGGCCGTCCAGCCGGTCGAGCACGCCCCCATGCCCGGGGATCAGACCACTCGCATCCTTGATGCCAACGTAGCGCTTTGCCGCGGATTCCGCGAGGTCCCCCGCCTGGGCCACGATCGCCAGGCAGAAACCGAGGATCGCTGCCGCCCATGCCGGCGGCCCGTCCGTCGCCACCGCCAGCGCGGCACCGGCGATGGCGGCCGCCGTGGCCCCACCCAGCAGGCCCGACCAGGTCTTGCGCGGGCTGAGTGCGGGCGCCAGCAGCGGGCCGCCGATCGAGCGCCCGGCGGCATAGGCGGCGATGTCGGTCGCCCACACCACGACGAAGAGCCACAGGGTCGGCAGCGCGCCGCCGGCCAGCCGCACATGCAGGACCGTCAGGACGGCCAACGCGATATAAAGGGTGCCCATCGGCGCCAGCCAGCGGGCACGCACGGCCTGGCGGGCGGTTAGGATTGCCAGGCCCCCTGCCCCGAGGATGCCGATGCCGACGCCCCAGGCGAACCAGCCGGCGGCCCCGGCCAGCGTGGTGGCCGCGACGGTGGCAATGATCGCGGCATCCTGGCCGGCGACGGGCGAGACGCGATGGCTCATGGCGGCCCATTCCCAGGCCATGCCCAGCGCGAACAGGCCGACCACGGCCGAGAACCACCAGCCACCGGCCCAGGCACCGCCCACGGCGACGGGAATGAGGATAGCGGCCGAGAGAATGCGCAGCAGCAGCGCGCGGCTCATCAGGGGGCCGCCGCCGCGGAGATGGTCATGCCGTCAGCGTGCCACCGCACCGAAGCGTCGTTCGCGGCTGCCGAAATCGCGCAAGGCCTCGTCGAGCTGCGCATGGCCGAAATCGGGCCAGAGGGTCGGCGTGAAGTGCAGTTCGGTATAGGCGCTCTGCCACAGCATGAAATTGCTGATCCGCTGTTCGCCGCTGGTGCGGATCAGCAGGTCGGGGTCGGGCAGGTCGCGGGTGTCGAGCCGGCCAGCCAGCGTCGCCTCGTCGATCTGATCGGGCGCGATAAGGCCCGCGCGAATGTCGTCGGCCAGGCGGCGCACCGCGCCGACGATCTCCTGGCGCCCGCCATAGCTCAGCGCCACGGTCAGGTTGAGGGCCTCGTTGGCGCCGGTCGTGGCCTCGGCATTCTCGATCAGGGCGCGGATGTCGCGGGCCAGGCGGTTGCGGTCGCCGATGACGCGCAGGCGGACCCCGTTCGCGTGCAGTTCGGCGATCTCGGCGCGGAGATAGTGGCGCAGCAGGCCCATGAGGTCGTTGACCTCCGGCTCCGGCCGCTTCCAGTTCTCGGACGAGAAGCCGAACAGCGTCAGGTAGCGGACGCCCAGGTCGCCGGCGGCCCGCACGGTGCGCTTGACGGCCTCCGCACCCTGGCGGTGGCCGGCCGCGCGCGGCAGGCCACGCGCCCGCGCCCAGCGGCCGTTGCCGTCCATGATGATCGCCACGTGCCGGGGCACATGGCCGTCTGCGGGCGCCATGGCCACCGCCTCAGACCTGGAGGATGTCCTTTTCCTTGGCTTGAAGCAGCTCGTCGATCTTCTTGATGTGCTCGTCCGTCAGGGCCTGCACTTCGGTTCCGATCTTGCGCTGCTCGTCCTGGGAAATCTCGCCGTCCTTCTCGATCCGCTTCACATGGTCCATCGCGTCGCGACGGATGTTGCGGACCGAGATGCGGCAGGCCTCGGCATACTTGTGCGCGACCTTGGTCAGTTCCTTGCGGCGATCGGCCGTCAGGTCGGGCAACGGCACGCGGATGGTCTGGCCCTCGGTCATCGGGTTGAGGCCCAGGCCGGATTCGCGGATCGCCTTGTCGACCGCCTTCACCATGCTGCGGTCCCACACCTGCACCGTCAGCATGCGTGGCTCGGGCACGTTGACGGTGCCGACGCGCGAGATGGGCTGGTGCTGGCCATACGCCTCGACCATGACCGGGTTCAGCAGATCGGCCGATGCACGGCCGGTCCGCAGCCCCGCGAACTCCTTGCGCAGCACATCGAGGGCGCCGACCATCCGGCGACGATATTCCTCGAGGTTCGCTCCCGCCATTCCTCGTCCCTCCCCCTCAATCGCCGATGATCGTGAAGCGCCCGCGACCCTGCACCACCTCGGCGAATGCGCCGTGGGTGTAGATCGAGAACACCACGATCGGGATCCGGTTCTCGCGCGCCAGCGAGATCGCCGACGCGTCCATCACCTTAAGATCCCGCGACAGGACCTCCATATAGGAAAGTCTATCATAGCGCTCGGCGTCCTTCACCTTGACCGGGTCGTCGGAATAGACACCGTCGACCTTGGTCGCCTTGAGGATCGCGTCGCAGCCCATTTCCGAGGCGCGCAACGCCGCCGCGGTGTCGGTGGTGAAGAACGGGTTGCCGGTGCCACCGGCAAAGATGACCACCCGCTTCTTCTCCATGTGCCGGATCGCCCGGCGCCGGATGTACGGCTCGCACACCGTCGACATGGGAATGGCCGACTGCACCCGGGTGTTGACGCCTTCCCGCTCCAGCGCGTTCTGGAGCGAGAGGGCGTTTATCACCGTCGCCAGCATGCCCATGTAGTCGGCGCTGGCCCGCTCCATGCCGGCCGCCGCCCCCGACACGCCGCGAAAGATGTTGCCGCCGCCGATGACGGCGCAGATCTCCACGCCCAGGTCATGGACGTGGCGGACCTCCTTGGCGATCCGCTCGACGGTCTCGCCGTCGAGACCGTATTCGCGGTTGCCGAGAAGCGCCTCTCCCGAAATCTTCAGGAGGACGCGGCGATAGGCGGCGGACACGGCGCCGGGCTCCGGGGCCTGGCCTCAGCGACCGAGCTGGGCTGCCACTTCCGCGGCGAAGTCCGACTGCGCCTTCTCGATGCCCTCGCCCAGCGCGTAGCGCGCGAAGCCGGTCAGCTTGATCGGCTGGCCGATTTCCTTGGCCACGCCCTCGACGATCTTCGACACGCGGCTCTCGCCGTCGATGACGAAGACCTGCTCGACCAGCACGGTCTCCTCGTAGAACTTGCGCAGGCGGCCCTCGACCATCTTGTCGATGATCGCCTCGGCCTTGCCGCTGGCGCGGGCCTGCTCGCGCAGCACGTCGCGCTCGCGGTCGAGTGCCGTGGTGTCGACCGAGGCCACGTCCAGGAACTGCGGGTTGGCGGCCGCCACATGCATGGCGAGCTGGCGCCCCAGCGCCTCGAGCTTGGCGGTGTCGCCGGCCGACTCCAGCGCGACGAGGACGCCGATCTTGCCCAAACCCGGCGCCGTCGCATTGTGCACATAGCTGGCGACGATGCCCTGCGACACTTCCAGGCGCAGGGCGCGGCGCAGCGCCATGTTCTCGCCGATGGTGGCGATCAGGTGGGTCAGCTCGTCGGCGATGGTTCGGCCGGATGCGACGCTCTTGCCCTTCAACGCCTCGATGTCGCCGCCCGTCTCGAGCGCGCCCTCGGCGACCTGACGGACCAAGCCCTGGAAGATCTCGTTGCGCGCGACGAAGTCGGTCTCGGCATTGACCTCGACGATGGCGCCACGCTTGCCCGACGCGGCGACGCCGACCAGGCCCTCGGCCGCAACGCGGCCGGCCTTCTTGGCGGCGGCCGACAGGCCCTTCTTGCGCAGCCAGTCGACAGCAGCCTCGACGTCGCCACCGGTCTCGGCCAGCGCCTTCTTGCAGTCCATCATGCCGGCGCCGGTCTTCTCCCGCAGTTCCTTCACCAGGGCGGCAGTGATCTCGGCCATCGGTCTCTCCTTCGTTTTTCGTTGGTACGAACGGACGTCGTCGGTTCGAAACGTATCGGTAGGGTATCTGCTTAAGCGAACGGCGGCAGGTGCCTGCCGCCGTCGCCCGTTCTTTCCGGTGCGCGCCGCGGGATCAGGCGCCGGCGGCGGGCTCCACCGCTTCCTCGGCGGCCGGGGCCGCTTCGTCGACGGCAGGAGCCGCTTCGGGAGCCGCTGCCTCGGCCTCGGCCAGGAGCTCTTCCTCGCCGTCGAGGTCGATCTCCGGCGCGTCGGCCTGGCTGCCGATGTCGACGCCAGCGGCGGTGAGCTCGGCCTGGATGCCGTCCAGCACCGCACCCGAGATCAGGTCGCAGTACATGTTGATCGCCCGGATGGCGTCGTCATTGCCGGGGATGGGCAGCAGCACGCCTTCCGGATCGGAATTGCTGTCGATCACGGCGACCACCGGGATATGGAGGCGGTTGGCCTCCTGCACGGCGATCGACTCCTTGTTCGTGTCGATCACGAACAGCATGTCCGGCAGGCCGCCCATCTCCTTGATGCCACCCAGCGCGCGGTCGAGCTTGTCGCGGTCGCGCGTCAGCTCCAGCCGCTCGCGCTTGGTGAAGCCGCTGGCATCCTGCTGCAGCCGCTCTTCCAGGTCGCGCAGGCGCTTGATGGAAAAGGAGATGGTCTTGAAGTTGGTCAGCATGCCGCCGAGCCAACGGTGATTCACGTAGTACTGGCCGCACCGCTTGGCGGCCGCGGCGATCGGCTCCTGGGCCTGGCGCTTGGTGCCCACGAAGAGCACCCGCCCGCCGCCGGCGACGACGTCGCGCACCGACTGCATGGCCCGGTGCAGCATCGGCACCGACTGCTCGAGGTCGAGGATATGCACCCCATTGCGCGTGCCGAAGATGTACGGACGCATCTTCGGGTTCCAGCGACGGGTGTGATGGCCGAAATGTACGCCGGCTTCGAGAAGCTGGCGCATGGTGAAGGAAGGCATCGCCATGTCTTGGTCCTTTTCCGGTTCTGCCGCCGCGGGCCTTGTGATTCGGCAAGTGCCGAACACCGGAAGGGGGCCGAACGACGTCCGGCTCCCGATGGCCCGCGTGAGGAATGGCGCGGTGATAGCCGGGCGCGCCCGGATTTGCAAGCAGTCGGCTGCCGTCGGCGCCGTTATTCGGTGACGACCTTGATGTCGACGAAGGCCGGCGCCCCCTGGCCGGAGTCGACGATGCGCAGCACGTAAGTCTTGCCGGCGACCATCTTGTCCATCCCCGTCAGGGTGACGCTGCGAAAGGCCCGATCCCGGCCGACCTCGGTCTTGCCGGGCTCCTCGCCAATCCAGACGGCGTCGTAAGGCGCCAGCCCGCCGCTGGAGACGAGGGTGACGGTCTGGCCCTTGCGCAGCTTGACGTCGCCCGACGGGCTGACCGTAAGGGCGACCACCGTCGAATCGCCTATCTTGCAGCCGGTCAGCGCCGTACGCGCGGTGCCGGTGGAACGATCAAGGTCTAGCGGGATGAACGGCACGGCAGCCCGCACTTCGGCAATGAGCAGGCCAAGCTCGTTCGCTTCGGCTTTTTGCAATGCTGCATCGGGCGGGGACTGGCGCCCCGGCGGCGTCGCACCCATAAATCCTTTGGGCATACCGGCGGCCCCAACCATGGGTGCATTCCTCAGATCCTCGATCTCTTTCTTGACCTGATTGGCGTTCTTCAAGGCGGAAGTGGCGGAGAGCAGTCCGGCCGCACGTACAAATGCATCCGCGTCCGGGCGACGCTGTCGAATTTGGTCGTTGCCCTTGGTGACAACCCGATTGACTGCTCCGACGATCGCGTCTGCCAGACCGTACTCGATCACCAGATAGTCATCCGCGCGGTTCAGTGCCCGCTTGGCCGCGTCCAGCATGGAAGCGGCTTCGGTCAGCTTGACAGCCAGTTCATCTTCAATGTCGGCACGGTCGGCGATCCGGCGCTTAGTCGCGATGTACTTGCTCTGAAGGCGGTCGGTTGCCGCGCCTACGGCACGGCGCGCATTCCGGATCGGCCGGACGGGCTCGTAGGCCTTGCGCGCCTCCTCGTCGACGCAGTCCAGCGCCTCGATAAGATTGCCGTAAATCTCGATATAGCCCCGGTCGCCGTATAGCTGGCCGCCGACATAGCTGGCGGAACCACCCAGCAGGAAGCCGACGATCAGGTTGGTGCTGGCGCCGTAGGCGGCGGCCACCGCGGCACCCGCGGCACCGACGATGATCCCGCTGTTGGCGACCGTGTCGATCAGCACCCGGTTGTCCCGCGCGCCCTCCGCCTTCAGGCGCGTGTCATCGAGGTAGCGCAGCGCCTGCTCGGTCGCCCCCGCATCGGCGGCGGAGATCCTGGGGCGGTCCGGCAGCGGTTCGCGCTCAAGGAAGGGGGAGCAGCCGGAAAGCATGGTGGCACTGGCCAGGCCGGCAAGAGCGATCGTCCGGGCGCGACTACCGAGCAGCAGCATGGGACCCTCCCGATGCCGCATTCATAATGGGAGTTTATATTTTTGGCAATCAAAGATTGTATAATCGAGATTGATATTGGCGTCGGCCGACTCCCATGGGCTACGGAGACCCGCGATCGGCAATGAACTCCTGGAATGTCCCGCCGCCCGGCCGGCCGTCGCGCCACACGGCGTAGGCGTGGTTCAGCGCCCGCTTGCGCTCCAGCGCCACGCGGAAAGACTTTCGGATGGCGGGGTCGCGGATGCCGAGGCCGTCCTGCTCCAGGCGGGCCAGGCAGGTGGCGTAGCCGCGATCGGCGCGCTGGTCGGAGTCGGGGGAATGGCAGATCGAGCCGTCGCGCACGCGATACTCGTGCAGCGGCTCGGCGGTGACGAGTAGGCCCCCTGCCCGGTCGATGGCCCGGAGGTTGAAGGGCAGGTCGTCGCAGAGGTCGACGTCGGCATCCCACCCCGCCATGGCGTCGCGGCGCACCAGCGTCATGATCGGCACGGCCGTCGCGAGGAAGGCGGGGGCGTCGAGCAGGCGGTCGCCCTCACCCGCCGGAAACAGGGTGCCGACCGGTCGGCCGGTCGCGTCGTCGACCACGCGGACATTGTCGGCGGCCGCCCCGCGCGTCTCGGCGATCGGCAGCAGGACCTCCAGCCGCCGCGGGAACCAGGCGTCGTCGGCGTCGAGCGGCGCCGCCACGCCGCCATGGGCCGCCGCCCAGGCGACGTTGCGGGCGCCAGCAGCACCGGTACGCGGCCGGTCCGTGCGGACATGGCGGATGCGCGGATCGGCGATCCCCTGCCGGGCCAGGATCGCGCCATAGTGGCGGTCGTCGTCTGCCGCCACCACCGCTTCCCAGTCGCCCAGCGTCTGCTCCAGCAAGCTGCGCATGGCGCGACCGATCGTCTCTTCGGCGCGCCATGCCGGCACGATGACGGAGACGCGGGGGGCCGCCATGGCGCGCCCTAGATGTCCTGCACCTGGACGACGCCGACCATGCTGGTGACGGCCGCGCGCACCTGCGGCGTCACGCGATAGCTGCCCGGCAGCGCCACCTCGACCTCACGGCCCGTGTCGATGTCGAGAACCAGGTTGATGCGACCGCGACCGCCGCGGCCCGACGCCTCCTTGGCGATGAGGCGCTTCAACCCCTCGAGCGCCGTGGTCCCGCCCAGATAGATGCGCATGCCGGCGGCGGCCGATGCCGCGACCTTGTCCAGCGCGTCGATCTGCACCGCCCCCAGCCGCATCGAATCGCCCTCCACCCGAGCATCGGCCACCACCAGGATCGGCTGGCCGCTGTCCAGCAACTCGCGGGCGACGCTCAGCACCTCGGAAAAGACCGCGATCTCGAAGAGGCCGCTCGCATCCGACATCTGCACGAAGGCGAAGCGGTTGCCGCGGGCCGATGTGCGCTCGCGCTTGCTGACGACGATGCCGGCCAGCTTCACCCGGGTCGACCCGCCCAGCGAAAAGCGCGCCGGCAGGTCGGCCGCGCGGGTGACGCCGATGCGCTCCAGGCTCTTGCCATAGGCGTCGAGCGGATGGTTCGACAGGTAGAAGCCGATCGCCTCGAATTCGTTCTGCAGCTTGTCGAAGAGGTTCCACTCCTCCACCGCCGGCAGCCGCCACTGCGGTGCCGCGACGCCGCCGAACAGCGTCTCCTGCCGGCTGTCGCGGTCGGACGCGGCGGCGGCGGCCTCGCGCACGATCGTCTCGGCGGCGGCCATCATCTGGGCGCGGTTCTTGTTGAAGGCGTCGAAGGCGCCGGCACGGGCCAGCGCCTCCACCTGCTTCTTGGTAACCGCGCGGGCGTCGATGCGGGCGGCGAAATCCTCCAGCCCGGCGAAGGGCTTGTCGCCGCGCACCGCCACCATGTTCTGCATCGCCGGGATGCCGACGCCCTTCAGCCCGGCCAGGGCGTAGCGCACGCAGCCCTTGCCGTCCTTGCCGGTCTCGACCGAGAACTCGACCTGCGAATGGTTGACGTCGGGCGGCAGCAACGGAATGCCGAGCCGGGCCAGCTCCTGGCGAAAGGTGTTCAGCTTGTCGGTGTTGCCAAGGTCGAGCGACATCGAGGCGGCGAAGAACTCCACCGGGTAGTTGGCCTTGAGGTAGGCCGTCTGGTAGGCGACCAGTGCGTAGGCGGCCGCGTGCGACTTGTTGAAGCCGTAGCCCGCGAACTTCGCCACCTGGTCGAAGACGTGGGCCGCCGTGCCCTTGTCGACGCCGTTGGCGACCGCGCCGTCGACGAACGCCTTGCGCTGGGCCTCCATCTCCTCCTTGATCTTCTTGCCCATGGCCCGGCGCAGCAGGTCGGCGCCACCGAGGCTGTAGCCCGACAGGGTGCGGGCGATCTGCATCACCTGCTCCTGGTAGATCATGATCCCGGAGGTTTCCTTGAGGATCGGCTCCAGCATCGGGTGCAGGTAGTCCGGCTGCTCCTCGCCATGCTTGCAGGCGATGTAGCGCGGGATGTTCTCCATCGGGCCGGGGCGATAGAGGGCGACGACGGCGACGATGTCCTCGAAGCGGTCCGGCCGCAGCTTGCGCAGCACGTCGCGCATGCCCTGGCTTTCCAGCTGGAACACGCCGGTCGCATCCGCCCGGCTCAGCATCTCGAAGGTCGGCCCGTCGTCGAGCGGCAGGTTGGTCAGGTCGATCTCGATGCCGCGGTTTCGCAGCAGCGCTTGGGCCTTCACCAGCACGGTCAGGGTCTTGAGGCCGAGGAAGTCGAACTTCACCAGCCCGGCCAGCTCGACATACTTCATGTTGAACTGCGTGACCGGCATGTCGGAGCGCGGGTCGCGGTAGAGCGGCACCAGTTCGTCCAGCGGCCGGTCGCCGATGACGACGCCGGCCGCGTGGGTCGAGGCGTGGCGGTAGAGCCCCTCGAGCTGCAGGGCGATGCGGATCAGGCGGGCGACCGCTTCGTCGTCGTCGCGCATGGATTGCAGCAGCGGTTCGCCGTCAATCGCCTGGCGCAGCGTGACCGGGTTCGCCGGGTTATTCGGGACCAGCTTGCACAGCCGGTCGACCTGACCATAGGGCATCTCCAGTACCCGGCCGACGTCGCGCAGCACGGCGCGCGCCTGCAGCTTGCCGAAGGTGATGATCTGGGCCACGCGGTCGCGGCCGTAGCGCTGCTGGACGTAGCGGATGACCTCGTCGCGGCGATCCTGGCAGAAGTCGATGTCGAAGTCGGGCATCGACACGCGCTCGGGGTTGAGGAAGCGCTCGAACAACAGGCCGTGGCGCAGCGGGTCGAGGTCGGTGATCGAGAGCGCCCAGGCGACTACCGAGCCCGCTCCCGATCCGCGCCCCGGCCCCACCGGGATGCCCTGGCGCTTGGCCCACTGGATGAAGTCGGCGACGATGAGGAAGTAGCCCGCGAAGCCCATGCGGACGATGACGTCCAGCTCGAACTCCAGCCGCTCGCGATAGGGGGCCGGGTCGGGATGATCGGTCATGGCCGCCAGCCGCCCGTCCAGGCCCAACGTCGCCTGGGCGTGCAGTTCGGCCGGCTCCTCCCGCCCGCTGTCGCTGGCAAAAGGCGGCAGGATCGGCTTGCGCTTCTCGGGCATGAAGGCGCACCGCTGCGCGACGACCAGGGTGTTGTCGATCGCCTCCGGCAGGTCGGCGAACAGCTCGCGCATCTCGGCCGCCGACTTGAAGCCATGTTCGGGCGTCAGCCGCCGGCGCTGGTCGGTCGACACGGTGACGCCGCCCGCGATGCAGATCAGCGCATCATGGGCCTCGTACATCGTGCGGTCGGAGAAGAAGGCGTCGTTGGTGGCGACCAGCGGCAGGCCGGTGCGGTCAGCCAGGTCGAGCAGATCTGCCTCGATCGCCTCCTCGGCCGGCACGCCGTGCCGTTGCAACTCGATATAGAGGCGCCCGGGAAAGAGCGCGCGCAGCGTCGCCAGGCACTGCTCGGCCGCTTCCTTCTGGCCATCGACCAACAGCCGGCCGAGCGGACTGTCGGGCGCGCCAACCAGCGCGATCAGGCCGTCAGTGAACCCGTCCAGCTCGGCCAGGGAAAGCTGCGCCTCGCGCGTGCCGTCGCTTTCCATGAAGGCGCGGCTGACCAGCTTCAGCAGGTTGCGATAGCCGGTCTCGTCCTGGACCAGCAGCACCATGCGGTCGGGCGTCTGCGGCAGGCCCGGCCCGGCCGGCCGGCCGCCGACGCGGGTGATGCCGAACAGGCTGCCGGTGATCGGCTGCACACCCGACGATGCCGCCTCGGTCGCGAACTCCAGTGCCCCGAACAGGTTGCCCGTATCGGTCACGGCGACCGCCGGCATCCCGCCCTGGATGCAGAGCTTCACCAGGTCCTTGGTCTTGAGCGCCCCTTCGGACAGCGAATAGGCCGAATGGGTGCGCAGATGGACGAAGTCCGCGTGGGACATGGATGCCGACTCCTGCGTCCCGCGACTCTACCGGTCGGGCGTGGGTGACGAAAGGCGGGCGGCCGCCCTCAGGCGGCGTAGGGGACCAGCAGGCCGTCGCGCAGCTCTACGATCCGGTCCATGCGCCGCGCCAGTTCCAGGTTGTGCGTCGCGACCAGCGCGGCAAGGCCGGTGTCGCGCACCAGCCCCACCAGTTCGCCCATCACCAGGTCGCCGGTCGTGTGGTCGAGGTTGCCGGTCGGCTCGTCGGCCAGCAGCACCCGCGGGTCGTTGGCCAGCGCCCGCATGATCGCAACCCGCTGCTGCTCGCCACCCGACAGCCGCGCCGGCCGGTGCCCCTCGCGCGGCAGCAGCCCGACCCGGTCAAGCAGCGTGCGCGCCCGGGTGCGCGCGGCCGCCCGCGACACGCCTGCCACCATCTGCGGGATCATGACATTCTCGACGGCCGAGAATTCCGGCAGCAGGTGGTGGAACTGGTAGACGAAACCGATGGTGTCGCGGCGCAGCCGGGTGCGCTCGCCGTCATCCAGGTTCTCGGCCGGTCGACCGTCGACCTGGACACTGCCGCCGTCCGGCTTTTCCAGCAGGCCCGCGACATGCAGCAGCGTCGACTTGCCGGCCCCGGATGGGCCCACCAGCGCCACGATCTCGCCCGCGCGCAAGGTCAGCGAGGCGCCGCGCAGCACCTCGAGCGAGCCGGAGGCCTGGCGATAGGTGCGCACGACCGATTGCAGGTCGAGCGCGACTTCACCCTTGTTGCGGTTGGCGGTCATTCGTAGCGCAGGGCCTCGACCGGATCGAGGCGGGCTGCCCGCCAGGCCGGATAGATGGTCGCGAAGAAGGACAAGGCCAGCCCCATGCCCAGCACCTGGCTCACCTCGCGCCAGTCGATGATGGCGGGCAGGCGCGACAGGAAATAGACCTCGGGCGAGAAGAGCGGCGTGCCGGTCAGCGCCTGGAGCGCCTGGCGGATCGATTCGATGTTTTGGCAGAAGGCCAGCCCCAGCCCGAATCCCGCCAGCGTGCCGACGATGCCGATGCTGGCGCCGGTGAGGAAGAAGATGCGCAGGACCATGCCGCGCGTCGCCCCCATGGTGCGCAGGATGGCGATGTCGCGCCCCTTGTCCTTCACCAGCATGATCATCGACGAGATGATGTTGAAGGCGGCCACCACGATGATCAGCGTCAGGATCAGGAACATCACGTTGCGCTCCACCTGGAGCGCGTTGAAGAAGCTGGAATTGGCCTGCTGCCAGTCATAGACGCGCACGCCCGGGCCCGCCGCCGCCAGGATGTCCTGGCGCAGGCGACGCACCTGGTCGGCGTCGGTCGCGAACACCTCGATGCCGGTGGCGGCATCGGGCATCTGGAAGAAGAGCTGGGCCGCCTCCAGCGGCAGGAAGACGTGCGAGCTGTCATACTCGAACATGCCGACATTGAAGACGGCGACGATCTTGTAGGAACGGATGCGCGGCAGCGTGCCCATGGGGGACGGCACCCCCTGGGGCGAGATCAGGGTGAGGCGGTCGCCGATCAGCAGCCCCAGCTTCTGCGCCAGGCGGTAGCCGATGACCACCGTATCCTCGCCACCGAACTGGTTGAGGAAGCCGGCCTCGATCTTCTCGGCGATCAGCTTGCGGGCCTTCAGGTCGTCCGGCCGGACGCCGCGGACGATGGCGCCGGACGCGCGGCCCTGGTTGGAAGCCATCACCTGGCCTTCGATCTGCGGGGTGGCGGTCACCACGCCCGGGATGCGGCGAACGGCATCGGCCACCCGGTCGAAGTCGCGCAGGTTGCCTTGCGTCGACAGCACCGTCATGTGGCCGTTGAGGCCGAGGATGCGGCCCAGCAGCTCCTGCCGGAAGCCGTTCATCACCGACATGACGATGATGAGCGTGGCCACGCCCAGCGCGATGCCGAGGAAGGAGAACCCGGCGATGACCGAGATGAAGCCTTCCTGCCGGCGCGACCGCAGGTAGCGGAAGGCCAGCATCCGCTCGAAGGCCGAGAAGATCATCGGGCGATCAGACCGCGGTGATGGGGGCGGCGGTGAAACGCGCGAGTGCGGCGTCGATCGGCAGTTCCTGCTTCTCCCCGGTCCGCCGCTCCTTCAGCTCGACCACGCCCTGGGCCAGGCCGCGCGGGCCGACGACGAGCTGCCAGGGCAGCCCGATCAGGTCCATCGAGGCGAACTTGGCGCCGGGGCTTTCGTCGCGGTCGTCATAGAGGACCTCGACGCCGGCCTTGCGCAGGGTGTCGTAGATCCCCGTCGCGGCCGCACTGCAGGCGGCGTCGCCGACGCGCAGGTTGATCAGGCCGACCCGGAACGGCGCCACCGATTCCGGCCAGATGATGCCGCGCTCGTCGTGGCTGGCCTCGATGATGGCGCCCACCAGGCGCGACACGCCGATGCCGTAGGAGCCCATCTCGACCGGCACCGTCTCGCCGTCGGGCCTGGCGATCATCGCGCCCAGCGGCTTGGAGTACTTGGAGCCGAAATAGAAGATGTGGCCGACCTCGATGCCGCGGGCCGATACGCGGCGCTCCTCCGGGATGGCGCCATAGGCCGCCTCGTCGTGCTTCTCGTCGGTCGCGGCATAGATCGCGGTCCAGCGGTCGACCACGCCCTGGACGGTGGCCTGATCGTCGAAGTCGATATCGGCACCCAGCACGTCCAGTTCGAGGACGTCGCGATGGCAGTAGACTTGGCTCTCGCCCGTCTCGGCCAGGATGATGAACTCGTGGCTGAGGTCGCCGCCGATCGGGCCGGTGTCGGCGCGCATCGGGATCGCCTTCAGGCCGAGGCGCGCAAAGGTGCGCAGGTAGGCCACGAACATCTTGTTGTAGGAGTGGCGGGCGGCTTCCTTCGACAAATCGAAGGAATAGGCGTCCTTCATCAGGAACTCGCGGCCGCGCATCACGCCGAAGCGCGGGCGGACCTCGTCCCGGAACTTCCACTGGATGTGGTAGAGGTTGCGCGGCACGTCGCGCCAACTCTTGGCCGCACCCTTGAAGATGTCGGTGATCAGCTCTTCGTTGGTCGGGCCGTACAGCATCTCGCGGTCATGCCGGTCGACGATCCGCAGCATCTCCTTGCCGTAGTCGTCGTAACGACCGCTCTCACGCCACAGGTCGGCCGACTGGATCGTCGGCATCAGCACCTCCTGGGCGCCCGAGGCGTTCTGCTCCTCGCGCACGATCTGCTCGATCCGCTTCAGGACCCGGAAGCCCATCGGCAGCCAGCTGTAGATGCCGGCGCTGGCCTGGCGCACCATGCCGGCGCGCAGCATCAGGCGGTGCGACACGATCTGCGCCTCGCTCGGATTCTCCTTGAGCGTCGGCATGAAGTAGGAACTGAGGCGCATGGCGTCCTGGGTCGATGGGGTGAGGCCGTTCCGTTTAGCCGATGGCCGGACCCGAGTCCATCGACGCCCCTAGGCCATGCCGGATTCTTCGGCCAGCGCCCGCTGCACCGCAGCGCGCTCCGCGCACCGGCGGCGATGGGCGATCACGTTCGGGAAGCGATCCGTATCGACGCCGTCCGCCTCCATCCACTGCGCCAGGGTGAAGAGATAGGGGTCGCAGATCGTGTAGGCGCCGCCCATCACCCAAGGGCCGGTCAACTCGCGCTCGACCACCTCGAAGCACTGGCTGACGGAGGCCGGCACCTTGCGCTGCATGGCCAGGATCGCGTCGGGCTCGTCGGCCCAGCGATAGCCGCGCATCCGGTGGGAATGGGCGACATGCAGGGTGGCGCAGAGATAGCTGTTGAACGCCTGGACCCGGGCCAGCGCGAAGGCGTCGTCGAAGGGCGCCAGGCGCGCCGCCGGGTAGCGCTGCGCCACATAGGCCAGCAGGGCCGGCGTCTCGGTCAGCACACCCTGCTCGGTCACCAATGCCGGCACCCGGCCCTTGGGATTGATCGCCAGGAACGCCGGCTTGCGCTGGTCCTCGGCGGCGAAGCTGAGGCGGATCAGGTCGTAGTCGGCGCCCGCCTCGATCAGCGCGATGTGCGTCGCCAGCGCGCAGGTCGCGGGCGCATAGAACAGCCTCAGCATGACGGTGCCTCCGACACTTCCCGGCCCATCCATAGCAGAAGGCGGCGGCCCCGCATTCGAGACCGATTGCCGGGCGCCGGACGAAGCCGCAGAATCGCATGGCGGCGGGCACAGGCCTTGGGGGGGAAGCATGCTGGAACGGCTGTTCGGGTTGCGCGCACACGGCACCGACCTGCGCACGGAGGCGGTGGCGGGCATCACCACGTTCCTGGCCATGGCCTACATCATGTTCGTGAACCCGCTCATCCTGAAGGATGCGGGGATGGACCAGGGGGCGGTCTTCGTCGCCACCTGCCTGGCCGCCGCCTTCGGATCGGCGGCGATGGGCCTGTGGGCCAACTACCCCATCGCGCTGGCGCCCGGCATGGGCATCAACGCCTACTTCGCCTATGGCGTGGTCCAGGGCATGGGGCATTCCTGGCAGGTGGCGCTGGGGGCGGTCTTCATCTCGGGCGTGCTGTTCCTGGCGCTCAGCCTCACCACCCTGCGCGAACGCATCATCGACAGCATCCCCCACGGGCTGAAAATGGCGATCGCGGCCGGGATCGGGCTGCTGCTGGCCATCATCGCCCTGCAGAACGCCGGCATCGTGGCCGCCCATCCGGCGACCATGGTGACGATCGGCCGGGTGACAGCGCCGCCCGCGCTGATCGCCATCCTTGCCTTCTTCGCCATCGTGGCACTCGACCAGCGCCGGGTGCCGGGCGCCCTGCTGATCGGCATACTGGGCGCGACTCTGGCCGGCATCCTCCTGGGCCTGACGCCGTTCCGCGGCATCGTCGACGCGCCGCCCAGCCTGCTGCCGACTTTCCTGCAGATGGATATCCGGGGCGCGCTCGACCTCGGCGTGACCGTGGTCGTCTTCGCCTTCCTGCTGGTGGCGCTGTTCGACACGGCCGGGACGCTGGTGGGGGTAGCCTGGCATGGCGGCATGCTGGATGCGCAAGGGCGCCTGCCGCGTATGGGCCGGGCGCTGGTCGCCGACAGCAGCGCGGTCATCGCCGGGGCCGCGTTCGGCACCTCGACCACCACCGCCTATATCGAATCGGCGGCCGGAATGAAGGCGGGCGGCCGCACCGGCCTCACGGCCTGCGTCACCGCCGTCCTGTTCGTGGCGAGCCTGCTGTTCGCGCCGCTGGTGCTTTCGGTGCCGGCCTTCGCGACCGCGCCGGCCCTGCTGTTCGTCGCCTGCATGATGGTCCGCGCGATCACCGAGATCGACTGGAAGGACGGCAGCGAATACGTGCCAGCCGTGGTCACGGCGGTCGCCATGCCCTTCACCTTCTCGATCGCCCATGGGATCGCCTTCGGCTTCATCGCCTATGCGACGATCAAGCTCCTCAGCGGTCGGGCGGGCGACGTATCGCTGCCGGTCTGGCTGCTCGCCGGGCTGTTCGTGATCAAGTTCGCCGTGACATAGGGCCGCATCGCATGACGCAGACGTGATGCAGTCATGCAAAAAGGTGATGACAGCCGCCCGGTGATTGCTTACTCTTGCGGTGTGAAGAAGAGGCCGCGCCGAGACCTCGACGCAGCCCCGAGTTTAGGGAGGAATCGCCACCAGGCGACAATCGAGCGGCGAGAGCCGCTCGATTGCGTTTAGGATGGTGACATACAGGCCCAGGCGCAAGGGTCAACTCGTCGCACTTCGCATTTTACGCATTAAAATCAATGGCTTGCTCAGGGGAACAGCAACTGCTCGCGAAATGGGCAGGGTTTCGCTCATTCCTTTGGCGCGTTCGGAGTCCCCCGCATGACCCTGGCCCCGCTGCTCGCCCACCCGCTCGCGACTCAGATCCACGCGTTTGCCGCCTTCGGCGCCTTCGTGCTGGGAATCGCCCAGTTCGTTGCCCCGAAGGGGACCCTGCCCCACCGCACGGTCGGATGGGTCTGGGTCATCCTCATGACCATCGTCGCTATCACCGCCTTCTTCATCCATGGGTTGCGCATGTTCGGGCCGTGGAGCCCGATCCACCTGCTGGCGATCATGGTCCTGGTGCTGCTGCCGCTCGCCGTCATCCGCGCCCGCCAGCACCGCGTTTCCGCCCACAGCCGGACGATGACCGGCATCTTCCTGGGTGGCCTCGTCGTGGCCGGACTGTTCACGCTGCTGCCCGGCCGGGCGATGTACGCGGTGGTGTTCGGCGGATAGGCCTTATCCGGGATCCAGTCGGCACGTGGCGCGGATCAGCGCCGGGCCCAGGCCGCTCCGGCGTCAACCGCCCGGTCATGCACGGGGCAGCCCGGGTGATGGGCACCCGGCAGGTAACCGGTGCTCATCAGGAACTCGCCCACGATCTCGCCGCCGGTGAAGCGGAAGGTCTTCTTGAAGAGCTTCAGCCACGCGTCCTTGGGCCGCGGGTGGTGGGCATCGAGCCAACCCGCGAAAGAGCCGTGGCTCGCGCGGATCCCTTGCAGCCGGCGCGCGTTCTCGATCGCGGCTTCGACCTTCAGCCGGTTGCGGATGATGCCGGGATCGGCCAGCAGGCGCGCTCGGTCGGCCTCGCCATAGGCGGCGACCCGGTCGATGTCGAAGCCGTCATAGGCGGCCTGGAACGAGGCCCGCTTCTTCAGGATGGTCAGCCAGGAGAGGCCCGCCTGGTTGATCTCCAGCACCAATCGCTCGAACAGCGCATCATCGCCGGCGACCGGGAAGCCGTACTCCGCGTCATGATAGGGCGCGTGCCACGCATGCCCGAGCGCGGCCAGGCAGTAGCCGCTGACCGGGCCGCCGTCCGCCATCGCTCAGGGACCGCGGAAGCTGATGAGGTCGGTGGTCACGAGCCATTCGACGAAAAGCCAGAGGATCGCCGCCACCACCGTCGTCACGCCGGCCTTCAGCAGCAGCCGCGGCCGCTCGGGCGCGCTCGGCGCGTGGCCGGGTGCCGGCTGGTCGGGGACGCGCACGCCCCAGGGCAGGATCGCAAACAGCGAGATCCACCAGAGCACGAGATAGACGGCCGAGCCCGTGACGATGCTCATGGCCCTAGGCCTGTTCCAGCTCGATCAGGGTGCCGGTGAAGTCCTTGGGGTGCAGGAACAGCACCGGCTTGTCGTGCGCGCCCAGCTTGGGCTCGCCGTCGCCCAGCACCCGCGCGCCGCCGGCCTTCAGCCGGTCGCGCGCGGCCAGGATGTCGTCCACCTCGTAGCAGACGTGATGCATGCCGCCGGACGGGTTGCGCGCCAGGAACGGCGCGATCGGCGAGGCATCGCCCAGCGGCTGCAACAGCTCGATCTTGGTGTTGGGCAGGCCGACGAAGACCACGGTCACGCCGTGCCCTGGCAGGGGCAGCGGCTCCGACACCTCGGCGCCCAGCACGTCGCGATACATGGCCGACGCGGCCGCGAGGTCCGGCACCGCAATCGCCACATGGTTCAGCCTCCCGATCATCCCAACGCCTCCCCTGCCCTGCAGATCCGGATGCCCTTACACCCGGACCAGATGTACGGAGATCGTCGGCCGTTTTCCACGCCCTTCGCGGACATAGCGCCGGAGTGCGGAGGCGACGGCCGCCTCGACCACGGAGTCGTCGCGGCGGTCGGCCTTGCTGAGGCGGTCGAACGCCGAGGAGGCCGTCCGGCCAAGTGCCGTGATCTCGCCCGCGTCGACCTCCGGGTCGAAGAGGCCGGGGGCCGCCACCTGGGCCGGCGCGATCGGCCGCCCCTCGCCGTTCAGCACCAGCGTGGCCACCACCGCCCCGTGATTGGCGATGCGGCTGCGCGTCTTGAGCGAGGGGCCTTCCAGCGGCAGCAGGGCGTCGCCCTCGACCGCCACCCGGCCCGACGGGACCTGGGCCACGATGGCGGGCTTGCCGGGCGCCAGGCGGATCAGCGAGCCGTTGGCCGTCACCAGCGCCTGCGGCACCTGGCAGGTCAGCGCCAGCTCGGCGTGCGCCACCATGTGGCGATGCTCGCCATGCACCGGGATGGCCAGTTGCGGGCGCACCCACTGGTACATGCGCACCAGCTCGTCGCGGCAGGGATGGCCCGAGACATGGACGAAATGGTCGCGCTCGGTCAGCACCTCGACGCCCAGGCGCAGAAGGTCGTCCTGCAGCTTGCCGATCGACTTCTCGTTGCCGGGGATGATGCGCGACGAGAAGATGCAGGAATCGCCGGCTTCCAGCGTAATCTTGGGATGCGTGCCGTTGGCGATCCGCGGCAGGGCCGCGCGCGGCTCGCCCTGGCTGCCGGTGCAGACCATCAGCAACTGGTCGCGCGGCACGTATGCCGCCTCGCGGTCGTCCAGGAACGGCACGTCGCGGTCGAGGTAGCCGGTCTCGCGCGCGGCCGCCACGATGCGCCACAGCGAGCGGCCGACCAGCGCAATCTGGCGGTCGGTCGCCTTCGCCACGTCGATCATCGTCTGCAGCCGGGCGACGTTGGAAGCGAAGCAGGCGATCGCCACCCGGCCCTTGCAGCGGGCGACCAGCGACAGCAGCGCGCTGCGCACCTCCCCCTCCGAACCCGACTCGCCGTCGCGCATGGCGTTGGTCGAATCGCCGATCATCACCAGCACGCCTTCGTCGCCCAGGGCCTTCAGGGCTGCCTCGTCGGCGACGGGGCCGACCAGCGGGTCAGGGTCGAGCTTCCAGTCGCCGGTATGGAGGATGGTGCCCTGGCCGGTGCGGATGACGACCGCATTGGGCTCGGGGATCGAATGGGTGAGCGTGATCAGTTCCAGGTCGAACGGGCCGACCTGGAAGCGGCCTTCCATCGGGATGATGGTGATGGGCATGTCGGCCAGGCCCGTCTCGGCCAGCTTGCGCCGGAGCAGGGCCGCGGTGAAGGGCGTGGCATAGACCGGGCACTTCAGGCGCGGCCAGAGATACTGGACGGCGCCGATATGGTCCTCGTGGCCATGGGTCAGCACGAGGCCGGCCAGCGCATCCCGGCGATCGGCGATGAAGCCGATGTCGGGCATGATGACGTCGACGCCCGGCGTCGAATCATCGCCGAACGTGACACCCAGGTCGACCATCAGCCACTTGCCCTTGTAGGCGTAGAGGTTGAGGTTCATCCCGATCTCGCCCGAGCCGCCGAGGGCGAGGAAATGGAGATCCTGGGGCGCGCCCGGCGGGAAGGCGCCCGAAGTCAGCGCGGCTGCCGGTGCCATCTGGGAACTGGCCATCAATGGGCCGGGCTGGCGGTAGCCGATGAACTGGCGGGCGCGGATGAATTGAGCGCGTGGACGGCGATCAGGCCGTGCAGGGTAAGGTCGCCGTCGACATGATCGAACACGTTGGTCGCCTCTGCGAATAGGGGTACGAGGCCGCCCGTACCGATGACTTTCAAGGGGGCATCCCACTCCGCGCGAATGCGGGCGACGATGCCTTCGATCAATCCCACATAGCCCCAATAGACGCCGGACTGCATGCAGGCGATGGTGTTGCGGCCGATGACCTTCTCCGGCCGCTTGATGTCCACGCGCGGCAAGCGGGCGGCCGCCATGTGCAACGCCTGGAGCGACAGGTTGATGCCGGGCGCGATCACCCCGCCATTGTAGTTGCCGTCCCCGTCGATCACGTCGAACGTGGTGGCGGTGCCGAAGTCGATGACGATGGCCGGCCCGCCATAGCGGCGATGCGCTGACAGGCCGTTCACCAGGCGATCGGCCCCCACCTCGCGCGGGCGGTCGACCTTGGCCTCCACCCCGAGATGGACGGCCGAGTCCCCCACCACGAGCGGCTCGCAGCGGAAGTAGCGCCGGCACATGCCAACGACATTGAAGAGCGATTCGGGCACCACCGTGGCGACGACGATCGCCGTCACCTGCTGCGGCTCGATCCACTCCAGGCCCATGAGCTGGGTCAACCAGGCGCCATATTCGTCGGCGGTGCGCTTGGTGTCGGTGACGCAGCGCCAGGTGGCACGGATCGCATCGCCCTCGGTGAGGGCGAAGACGCTGTTGGTATTGCCGATGTCGATCGCCAGCAGCATGGCAGCTATCCCGTCTGGAAGATCACGTCGCCCGCCAGCACCCGCCTCCGCGTGCCGGCCGGCAGGTCGAGCAGCAGGGCCCCGGACTCGTCGATCCCGGCAAAGCCGCCGGCGATCGTCTCCTGGCCGATGCGGACGCTGAGCGGCCGGCCCGGCCGGATGGCAGCGGCACTCCAGGCCGCGCGCACCGGTGCGAACCCCTGATCGAGCCACAGGCCGTACCAGCGCGCGACCGCAGCCCCCAGGGCCGATGCCACATCTTCCAGCACGACCGCCGCGTGGTGCGACAGGGCCGTCGCGGGATAGGGGGTGCCTTCCGGCGCATGGGCCACGTTGATGCCGATGCCGAGCGCCACCACCGGGCGCCCGTCCGGGCCCTGCTCGGTCTCGACCAGGATGCCGGACAACTTGGCCCCATCGATCAGCAGGTCGTTGGGCCACTTCAACTCCACCCCTGCGGACGCCGGGAGAAGCCCGCTGCATGCTTCAGCGGCCGCCACCGCCGCCACGAAGCTGAGTTCCGCCAGCCCCGCGGCCGGCCGGTCGGGCCGCAACAGGAACGACGAATAGAGATTGCCGGGGGGCGATGCCCAGGTCCGTCCCCGCCGCCCCCGGCCACCGGTCTGGCTGCGCGCCGTGACCATGGTGATCTCCGCCGCCCCTTCGCGGGCAAGGCGGAACGCCTCGTCGTTGGTGCTCCCGACGGCGTCGAGCGCCACGCGGTGGACCGCCCGAGGCAGTCCACCGGCAGGGCCATTCATCCCTTGACCAGGGCTGCGGCGGCGGTCGCGGCAGCCGACAGCAAGGGTGCGGGATAGATGAAGAACAGCAGCGTGAAGACGGCGGCCACGCCGATGATCGCGTGCACCTCGCCCGACACGTTCCGGTCGAAGCCCTCGGCCGGCTCGTCGAAATACATGATCTTGACGATGCGCAGGTAGTAGTAGGCACCCACGACGCTGGCCAGCACGCCAATGATCGCCAGGGCATAGAGCGCCGGGAACGTGCGCGCTGCGTCGATCGCCGCCATGAAGACGTAGAGCTTGCCGAAGAAGCCCGCCAGCGGCGGGATGCCGGCCATCGAGAACATGAAGATGGCGAGCGCCAGGGCCAGCAGCGGCCGCGTGCGCGACAGGCCGGCCAGGTCCTGGATGCCCTCGACCATCCGGTCCTTCTGGCGCATGCACAGGATGACGGCGAAGGTGCCAGCGGTCATGAAGAGGTAGATCGCCATGTAGATCAGCACGCCGCGCACGCCGGCCGCCGTGCCGGCGGCCAGCCCTACCAATGCGTAGCCGACATGGCCGATCGAGCTGTAGGCCATCAGGCGCTTGATGTTGGTCTGGTTGATCGCCGCGAAGGCACCCAGCACCATCGAGCCGACCGAGATGAAGATGATGATCTGGCGCCACTGGTCGACCAGGCCGCCCAGCGGCTCCAGCATGACGCGCAGCAGCAGCGCGACGGCCGCGATCTTGGGGGCCACGGCAAAGAAGGCGGTGACGGGCGTCGGCGCACCCTCATAGACGTCGGGCGTCCACATGTGGAACGGCACGGCCGACACCTTGAAGGCCAGGCCCGCGGCCAGAAACACGATGCCGAAGATGACGCCGATGGCGGGCTCGCCCGCGCGCAGCGTCGTCGCCAACGCCTCGAACGAGGTCGTGCCGGCAAAGCCGTACAGCAGCGACGAGCCGTAGAGCAGCATGCCGGACGACAGCGCGCCCAGGACGAAATACTTCAGGCCGGCCTCGGTCGAGCGCACCGTCTCGCGCCGGAAGGCGGCCAGGACGTAGAGCGCCAGGCTCTGCAGCTCCAGCCCCAGATAAAGCGAGATGAGGTCGGCCGCCGACACCATCATCAGCATGCCGAGCGTCGAGAGGACGATCAGGATCGGGTATTCGAACCGCGCCTGCCCGTCGCGCTCGTTCTGGTCGGCGCCGAGCAGGATCGCCGTGATCGAGCCCAGCAGGATCAGCATCTTGGCGAAGGACGAGAAAGCATCGGAGACGAAGGCGCCGAAGAAGGTCACGCGCTCCGCGCCGCCGCCGGCCGCGACCAGCACGCCCGCCAGCAGCAGCAGCAGGACGCTGAGCCAAGCCACCAGCCGGGCCGAGCGATCGCCGTTGAACACGCCCAGCATCAGCAGCGCCATGCTGCCGACGGCGAGCACGATCTCGGGCAGGGCCGGCAGCAGGTCCGGGAACTGAACGGGAGTCATTTGCCGGTCCTCAGTGCTGCGCCAGGAAGATCGCATGGCCGGCGGCCTCGGCGAGCTTCAGCCGATCGACGAGCTGGCCCACCGGCAGCGCCATCGGATCGAGGAAGGAACTGGGATAGATGCCCATCCACAGGACCAGGACGACCAGCGGCGCGAAGATCGCGATCTCGCGGCGGTCGAGGTCGAGCATGGTCTTGAGGTCGTCGCGGGTCAGCTTGCCGAAGACGACGCGGCGATAAAGGTAGAGCATGTAGGTGCAGCCCAGCACCACGCCGGTGGTCGCCAGCAGCGCCACCCAAGTGTTGGCGCGGAACGCGCCGACCAGCACCAGGAACTCGCCGACGAAGCCGCTGGTGCCCGGCAGGCCGACCGACGCCATCATGAACAGCATGAAGACGACCGCGTATTTCGGCATGCGGTGCACGAGGCCGCCATAGCGCGCGATCTCGCGGGTGTGCAGCCGGTCGTAGACGACGCCGACGCACAGGAAGAGCGCGCCCGAGACGATGCCGTGGCTCAGCATCTGGAAGATGGCGCCCTCCAGCCCCTGCTGGGTGAAGGTGAAGATGCCCAAGGTCACGTAGCCCATGTGGGCCACCGACGAGTAGGCGATCAGCTTCTTCATGTCCTCCTGCGCCAACGCCACGAGCGAGGTGTAGATGATGGCGACGACGCTCAGCGTATAGACGAACGGCGAGAAGTAGACCGACGCCTCCGGGAACATCGGCAGCGAGAAGCGCAGGAAGCCGTACGCGCCCATCTTCAGCAGCACGCCGGCCAGGATGACCGAGCCCGCCGTCGGCGCCTCGACATGCGCGTCGGGCAGCCAGGTGTGGACCGGCCACATCGGCACCTTCACCGCGAAGGAGGCGAAGAAGGCCAGCCACAGCCAGATCTGCATGTCGCGGGCGAACGAGAACGCCATCGCGGTCGGGATGTCCGTCGAGCCGATCTGGGCGTAGACCGCCAGGATGGCCAGCAGCATCAGGACCGAACCCAGCAGCGTGTAGAGGAAGAACTTGAACGCCGCATAGACCCGGCGCGTCCCGCCCCATACCCCAATGATGAGGAACATCGGGATCAGGACCGCTTCGAAGAAGATGTAGAACATCACGAAGTCGAGCGACGAGAACATGCCGACCATCATGGTCTCGAGGACCAGGAAGCAGATCATGTACTCCTTCACCCGCTTCTGCACCGACTCCCAGGAGGCCAGCACGCAGATTGGCGTCAGGAACGTCGACAAGAGGACGAAGAACAGCGAGATGCCGTCGATGCCCAGGTGATAGGTGATGTTGAAGTCGGCGATCCAGGTCGCCTTCTCCTCGAACTGGAAGCCGGGCTGGCCGGGTTCGAAATCGACCCACAGCAGCAGCGACAGCAGGAAGGTGATCGTGCTCGTCCACAGGGCGACGTTGCGCGCGTTGCGGGCGACCGTGTCGACATCGCCGCGCACCACGAAGATGAGCGCTGCCCCCACCAGGGGCAGGAAGGTGACGAGCGACAGGATGGGCAGGTCGGACATCCGATCGATTCCCGTCAAATGCGGACGTAGAGGTACCAGCTGACCAGCACGACGACGCCGATCAGCATGGCAAAGGCATAGTGGTAGACGTAGCCCGTCTGCAGCCGGCTGGCGCGGATCGACATGGCCTGCGTCGCCGCCGCCACCCCGTCCGGGCCGACGCCGTCGATCAGCGCCCCGTCGCCGGTCTTCCAGAGGCCGCGGCCGAGATAGAAGGACGGCCGCACGAAGATCCGGTCGTAGAGCTCGTCGAAGTACCACTTGTTGAAGAAGAAGCGGTGCACCGGCCGCAGCGCCTCTGCCGCCAGGCGCGGCAGGTCGGGCCGCGCAATGTAGGCGATCCAGGCGAGCGCGATGCCGGCCACGGCCACGAAGATCGGCAGCAGCTTCACCCAGCCCGGCACATGGTGGGCGGCTTCCAGCGGGTCGTGGTGGCTGGCGACGAAAATGGACGCCCCCCAGAATGCCTTCTGGTCGTGGCCGACGAAGGCCTCGTAGGCGAGCCAGCCCGAGAAGAGCGCGCCCAGCGCCAGCACCACCAGTGGCACGATCATCACCGGCGGCGATTCATGGACGTGGGCCATCACCTTCTCGTTCGCCCGCGGCTTGCCGTGGAAGGTGAGGAACAGCAGGCGCCACGAATAGAAGGCGGTCAGCAGGGCGGCCAGGATGCCGAGCCAGAAGGCGTACTGGCCGACGCCGCTATGGGCGCCGAAAGCGGCCTCCAGGATGATGTCCTTGGAATAGAAGCCGGCGAAGAACGGCAGGCCGGCCAGCGCCAGGCTGCCGATCCACATCAGCGTGTAGGTGGTCGGAATCAGGCGCCAGATGCCGCCCATGCGCCGCATGTCCTGCTCGTCGGACATGGCGTGGATGACCGAGCCCGCACCCAGGAACAGCAGCGCCTTGAAGAAGGCATGCGTCATCAGGTGGAAGATCGCCGCCTGGTAGGCCGAGACGCCGATCGCGAAGAACATGTAGCCGAGCTGGCTGCAGGTCGAATAGGCGATGACGCGCTTGATGTCGAACTGCGTCAGGCCGACCGTGGCCGCGAAGATGGCCGTGGTCGCGCCCACCAGGGTGACGATGGCAAGCGCTGTCGGCGCGTACTCGAACACGGGCGACAGGCGGCACAGCATGAAGACGCCGGCCGTGACCATGGTTGCCGCATGGATCAGCGCCGACACCGGGGTCGGCCCCTCCATCGCGTCCGGCAGCCAGGTGTGCAGGCCGAGCTGGGCCGACTTGCCCATGGCGCCGATGAACAGGAGGATGCAGGCGGTCGTCAGGGCGTCAACCTGCATGCCCAGGAACTCGAAGTTCCGGCCGGCCATCTGCGGGGCGGCCTGGAACACGGCGTCGAACTGCACCGTCCCGAACAGGTAGAAGATCGCCATGATGCCGAGCGCGAAGCCGAAATCGCCGACGCGGTTGACGATGAAGGCCTTCATCGCCGCGGCATTGGCCGACTGCCGGTCGAACCAGAAGCCGATCAGCAGGTAGGAGGCGACGCCCACGCCCTCCCAGCCGAAGAACATCTGCACGAAGTTGTCGGCCGTCACCAGCATCAGCATGAAGAAGGTGAAGATGCTGAGATAGGCCATGAAGCGCGGGATCGAATGGTCGTGCGACATGTAGCCCACGGAATAGACATGGACCATCGCCGACACCGTGGTGACGACGAACACCATGACCGCGGTCAGCGTGTCGAAGCGCAGCGCCCAGGCGACCTCGAAGGTGCCGGACGAGATCCAGGTGAACAGCTCGACGGTGCGCGTCTCGCCCCGGAAGCCCACCAGGTAGAGGATGTACCAGCCGAGCAGCATGCTGATCAGCAGGCCGGCGCAGGTGACGATCTGGGCGCCCCGGTCGCCGATCCAGCGGCCGAAGAATCCGGCCACGATGGCGCCAAGCAGCGGCAGGAAGATGGCGGCGGCAAACATCGGCCCGGCCTCAGCCCTTCATCAGGTTGACGTCCTCAACCGCGATCGAGCCGCGGTTGCGGAAGTAGACGACGAGGATCGCCAGGCCGATCGCGGCCTCCGCGGCGGCCACCGTCAGCACGAAGAGCGTGAACACCTGGCCCACCAGGTCGCCCTGGAACGAGGAGAAGGCGACCAGGTTGATGTTCACGGCGAGCAGCATCAGCTCGATCGACATCAGGATGACGATGACGTTCTTGCGATTGAGGAAGACGCCGAAGATCCCGAGCGTGAACAGGATCGCGCCCACCGTCAGGTAGTGGCCGAGGCCGATGGTCTCCATGTCAGCCCCCCGTCCCGCTCTGGACCTTGCGGATCTCCAGCGTGTCGCGGCGGGTGCGCGCGTTCTGCTGGGCGATCGACTGGCGGCGCACGCCCTCGCGGCTGCGCAGCGTCAGCACGATGGCGCCGATCATGGCGACCAGCAGGATCATGCCGGACGCCTGGAAGAAGTAGACGTACTTGGTGAAGAGCAGGCGGCCGAGCGCCTCGGTGTTGGACATCTGGGCCGCCGCCGGCGTCGGCGAGGCGGGCGTCACGCCGGGCGCCACCACCCAGGTGCCGACGACGAGCACCAGCTCCACCAGCAGGATCAGGCCGACCAGGCCGCCGATCGGCAGGTACTGGAGGAAGCCCTGCCGCAGCTCGGCGAAATTGATGTCGAGCATCATCACGACGAACAGGAACAGCACGGCGACGGCGCCGACATAGACCACGACCAGCATCATCGCCAGGAACTCCGCCCCCAGGAGGACGAAGAGCCCGGCCGCGTTGACGAAGGCCAGGATCAGGAACAGCACCGAATGGACCGGGTTGCGCGCGGCGATCACCATGAAGGCGGACGCCACGGTCAGGCCGGCGAACAGATAAAAGGCGAGCGTCTGGACGATCACGCCGTCCCCCCAAGGCTCTGCATGGCGATCAGCGGCCCGATGTCAGCGGTATGGCGCGTCGGCGGCGATGTTGGCGGCGATCTCCGCTTCCCACCGGTCCCCGTTCGCGAGCAGCTTTTCCTTGTTGTAGAAAAGCTCCTCGCGGCTTTCGGTCGCGAACTCGAAGTTCGGTCCCTCGACGATGGCATCCACCGGGCAGGCTTCCTGGCAGAAGCCGCAATAGATGCACTTCGTCATGTCGATGTCGTAGCGCGTGGTGCGGCGGCTGTCGTCCTCGCGCGGCTCGGCCTCGATGGTGATGGCCTGGGCCGGGCAGATCGCCTCGCACAGCTTGCAGGCGATGCAGCGTTCCTCGCCACTGGCATAGCGGCGCAGCGCGTGCTCGCCCCGGAAGCGCGGCGACAGCGGCCCCTTCTCGAACGGATAGTTCAAGGTGACCGGCTTCTTGAACATGTAGCGCAGCGTCAGGCTCATGCCGGAGACGAGCTCCGACAGGAAGAAGGCCCGCGCTCCGCGATCCAGCAGGGACATTTCAGCCTCTCGTTCCGCGAACCCGCCCGGAGGCGGCGCGTACCATATGCGCAAACCCGACCGATGCAACCCCGAGCAGGGCGGCCACGGGATTTCTTGCGACGCTCATTTCGGCAGCCAGTCGAACGCCACCAGGACGCCGGCCGTCGCCACCACCCAGAACAGCGACAGCGGCAGGAACACCTTCCAGCCCAGGCGCATGAGCTGGTCGTAGCGGTAGCGCGGCAGCGTCGCGCGCACCCACAGGAAGACGAAAAGGCACGCCGCGATCTTCAGCGCGAACCAGATCGGCCCGGGCAGCCAATTGAAAGGCGCGATGTCGGCCGGCGGCAGCCAGCCGCCCAGGAAGAGGATCGAGGTCATGGCGCTCATCAGGATCATCTGGGCGTACTCGCCCAGATAGAAGAGCGCGAAGGACATCGAGGAATACTCGACGAAATAACCCGCCACCAGCTCCGACTCGCCTTCCGGCAGGTCGAAGGGCGAGCGGTTCGTCTCGGCCAGGGCCGAGATGAAGAAGACGACGAACATCGGAAACAGCGGCACGGCGAACCAGACCGTCTTCTGGGCCATGACGATATCAGTCAGGTTCAGCGAGCCGACGCAGAGCAGCACCGTGATGATGACGAAGCCGATCGACACTTCGTACGACACCATCTGCGCGGCCGAGCGCAGGGCGCCCAGGAAGGCGTAGCGCGAGTTGCTGGCCCAGCCCGCCATGATGACGCCGTAGACGCCCAGCGACGAGATGGCGAAGAGGTAGAGCACGCCGACATTGATGTTGGAGATGACCGCGCCTTCGCCGAAGGGGATCACCGCCCAGGCCATCAGCGCCAGCGCGAAGGTCAGGATGGGGGCCGCCAGGAACACCACCGGATTGGCCCCGGCCGGGATGATCGTCTCCTTCGTCAGCAGCTTCAGCCCGTCGGCGAACGGCTGCAACAGGCCGAAGGGCCCGACCACGTTCGGCCCCTTGCGGAGTTGCGCCATGGCCAGGACCTTGCGCTCGGCGAAGGTCAGGTAGGCCACCGCCACCAGCACGACGACGATGGTGGCCACGATCTGAGCCAGGATGATGATGGTGGGCCAGGCGTAGCCGTCCCAGAAACCGTCGGTCATGGCCGGGTCACCCGTGCGTGCCGGTGCGGGCGTCGGTGCCCCGCACATAGAGTTGGCTGCACTCGGCCATCGTCGTCGAGGCCCGGCAGATCGGATCGGTCATGTAGAAGTCTGCCACCGGCGGCACGAATGGCGCGCCCGAGACCGTGCCCGCCACGCCGAACAGCGCCCAGGGGGCGGCCGTCACGGCATCGCGCGTGGCCAGGACCGGGCATGCGGCCGCGATCTTGCGGCGCAGTTCGTCCAGCGTGTCGAACGGCAGCGGCCGGCCAAGGGCGCCCGAGAAGGCGCGCAGGATCTTCCAGTCCTCGCGGGCCTCGCCCGGCGGGAAGACGGCGCGCCGACCTTCCTGCACCCGGCCTTCCATGTTGACGTAGAGGGCGTCCTTCTCGGTGTAGGCCGCCCCCGGCAGGATGACGTCGGCCCGATGCGCACCGGCGTCGCCATGGTGCCCCTGATAGACCACGAAGGCCCGACCCAGCCGGGCCATGTCGAACTCGTCGGCGCCCAGCAGCCAGACGAGGTCGATCTCGCCTGCCGCCGCACCCGCCAGGATGCCGGCCATGTCGCGCCCGCCCGAAGCCGGGACGAAGCCGACATCGAGGCCACCCACGCGGGCAGCGGCTGTATGCAGCAGGTTGAAGCCATTCCAGCCGTCGCGCACGAGGCCGCAGCTATCGGCGACGCGCCGGGCGGCAGCCAGCACCGCCGCGCCGTCGGGCCGGGCGATGGCGCCCTGCCCCAGGATCAGCATCGGCGCCTTGGCGTCGCGCAGGCGCTGGGCGATCGGGTGCGAGCCGTCGGCGATGGCAGCCAGCAGCGACGGGTCGTTGCCCAGTTCCTCGACCGCATAGGTCAGTTCCGACCGCGGACCGATGCGGGCGACCGAGAAGCCGCCGCGCCGCCAGCGCTTGCGCAGGCGGGCATTGACCAGCGGCGCCTCCCAGCGCGGATCGGTGCCGATCAACAGGCAGAAGTCGGCGTCCTCGATGCCGGCGATGGTGGTGTTGAAGAGGTAGCCGGACCGGGCCGACGGGTCGATCGCCGCTCCATCCTGCCGGCAATCGCGGTGGGGCGAGCCCACGCCGTCCATCATCGTGCGCAGGGCGAACATCGATTCGACGCAGGCGAGATCGCCCGCGATCGCCGCCATGCGGCCGCCGGCGAGGCCCTTCATGCGCTGGGCGATGACCTGGAAGGCCTCGTCCCACGTCGCCGGCGCCAGCTTGCCGTCGCGCCGGACATAGGGATGGTCGAGGCGCTGGCGCAGCAGCCCGTCATAGGCAAAGCGCGTCTTGTCCGAAATCCACTCCTCGTTCACCGCCTCGTTCAGGCGCGGCAGGATGCGCATGACCTGCGGCCCACGGGCGTCGATGCGGATGTTCGAGCCGACGGCGTCCAGGACGTCGACCGATTCGGTCTTGCGCAGTTCCCACGAGCGCGCCGTGAAGGCATAGGGCTTGGAGGTCAGCGCACCGACCGGGCAGAGGTCGATGATGTTCCCCGACAGCTCGGACGTCAGCGCATGCTCGATATAGGTGCCGACCTCCATGTTCTCGCCGCGGCCGGTGGCACCCAGTTCCTCGACGCCCGCAATCTCGGTCGCGAAGCGGATGCAGCGGGTGCAATGGATGCAACGGGTCATGGTCGTCTTGACCAGCGGACCCAGCTCCTTGTCCTTCACCGCACGCTTGTTCTCGCGGTAGCGGCCACGGTCGAAGCCGTAGGCCATGGCCTGGTCCTGCAGGTCGCACTCGCCGCCCTGGTCGCAAATCGGACAGTCCAGCGGATGGTTGATCAGCAGGAATTCCATCACCCCCTGGCGCGCCTTGCGGGCACGCGGCGAGTTGGTGTGGATCACCATGTTGTCGGCCGCCGGCATCGCGCAGGACGCGATGGGCTTCGGCGCCTTTTCCTGCTCGACCAGGCACATCCGGCAATTGCCGGCAATCTCCAGCCGCTCGTGGAAGCAGAAGCGCGGCACCTCGATGCCGAGCATTTCGCATGCCTGGAGGACCGTGGTTCCGGGCGGAACCTCGACCTCGATGCCGTCGATCTTGAGTTTCGGCATGTTCCCCGCCCCTGCCCGCTCTAGGCCGCCCGCGCCGGGGCGGACCGCCCCTGGAGCGTTGCCCGGTAGGCCATGATCCGCTGCTCCATCACCGGCCGGAAATGACGAATGAGCCCCTGGACGGGCCAGGCCGCGGCATCGCCCAAGGCACAGATCGTATGGCCCTCGATCTCCTGCGAGACGTCGAGCAGCATGTCGATCTCTTCCAGCTCGGCCTGGCCCTTCACCATCCGCTCCATCACCCGCCACATCCAGCCCGTGCCTTCACGGCAGGGCGTGCACTGGCCGCAGCTCTCATGCTTGTAGAAGCGCGACAGGCGGGCGATGGCCTTGATGATGTCCGTCGACTTGTCCATGACGATGACGGCCGCCGTGCCCAGGCCCGAGCGGACCTCGCGCAGCGAGTCGAAATCCATCAGCACTTCGTCGCAGATCGACTTGGGCAGGACCGGCACCGACGAGCCGCCGGGGATGACCGCCAGCAGATTGTCCCAGCCGCCACGCACGCCGCCGCAATGCTTCTCGATCAACTCGCGCAGCGGGATGCCCATGGACTCTTCGACATTGCAGGGCCGCTCGACATGGCCCGACACGCAGAAGACCTTGGTGCCCGTGTTGTTCGGCCGGCCGATGCCGGCGAACCACGCCCCGCCGCGGCGCAGGATGGTGGGGGCGACCGCGATCGTCTCGACGTTGTTGACGGTGGTCGGGCAGCCATAGAGGCCGCAGGCCGCCGGGAACGGCGGCTTCAGCCGTGGCTGGCCCTTGTTCCCCTCCAGGCTTTCCAGCAGCGCCGTTTCCTCGCCGCAGATGTAGGCGCCGGCGCCGCGATGGACGTAGAGCTCGAAGTCATAGCCCGAGCCGCAGGCGTTCTTGCCGACCAGGCCCGCCGCATAAGCCTCGTCGACGGCCGCCTGAAGGCGCTGGGCCTCGTTGTAGAACTCGCCGCGCACATAGATGTAGCCGGCCGATGCCCCCATGGCGACGCCGGCCAGAAGGCAGCCCTCGATCAGCTTGTGCGGATCGTGGCGCAGGATGTCGCGGTCCTTGCAGGTGCCGGGCTCGCTCTCGTCGGCATTGACGACGAGGTAGCTGGGCCGGCCGTCCGGCGACGACTTGGGCATGAACGACCATTTCAGCCCGGTCGGGAAGCCGGCGCCGCCGCGGCCGCGCAGGCCGGACGCCTTCATCTGGTCGATGATCCAGTCGCGGCCCTTGAGGACCAGTTCGCGCGTGCCGTCCCAATCGCCGCGCTGGCGCGCGCCCTCCAGGCGCCAATCGTGGCGGCCATAGAGGTTGGTGAAGATGCGGTCCTTGTCGTCGAGCATCACTCGGCCCCTTTGGCGGCCGCCGGGGCGGCATCAAACGACAGGCTGTTCAGGGTGGTGGGTCCGCCGGCCGGTGCCGACATCTGCCGGCCCGTGGCCGAGCCCATCGGCGGCACCTCGCCACGGCGCAGCGATTCGAGCAGGCGCTCCGTCGCCGGGCCGTCGAGATCCTCGTAGAAATCGTCGTTCACCTGGAGGATCGGCGCGTTCACGCAGGCCCCCAGGCATTCCACCTCGATCAGCGAGAAGAGGCCATCGGCCGACGTCTCGCCGCCGCCGATGCCCAGCACCTTGCGACAGGCTCCCATGATCTCGTCGGAGCCGCGCAGCCAGCAGGGCGTCGTCGTGCAGGCCTGGAGGAAATATCGGCCGACCGGCTTCAGGTTGAACATCGTGTAGAAGGTCGCGACCTCGTACACGCGGATCGGCGCCATCTTCAGCTTGACGGCGACATGGTCCATCGCCGCCCGGGGCAGCCAGCCATGCTGGCGCTGGGCCAGGTCGAGCAGCGGCAGGACGGCGCTCTGCTGCCGGCCGGCCGGATAACGAGCGATGATCGCGTCGGCCTTCGCGTCGTACTCGGCGTTGAAGGCGAAGGTGGCGGGCTGGGAGGTATCGGCGCTCATCGATCGATCTCACCGAAGACGATGTCCATGGACCCGATGATCGACACCACGTCGGCCAGCATGTGCCCCTTGGACATGAATTCCAGTGCCTGGAGGAAGGCGAAGCCCGGCGCACGGATCTTGCAGCGGTAGGGCTTGTTCGAACCGTCGGCGACGAGGAAGACGCCGAACTCGCCCTTGGGCGCCTCGACGGCCGTATAAGTCTCGCCCGCGGGGACGTGGTAGCCCTCGGTGTAGAGCTTGAAGTGATGGATGAGCGCTTCCATCGACCGCTTCATCTGGGCCCGCGGCGGCGGCGCGATCTTGCGATCGTTCACCTTGACCGGGCCGGACGGCATCTTCTCGATAGCCTGGCGCATGATGCGCACGCTCTGGCGCATCTCCTCCACCCGCACCAGGTAGCGGTCGTAGCAGTCGCCGTGGCGGCCGACCGGGATGTCGAAATCCATATCGGCATAGGCGTCGTAGGGCTGCGCCTTGCGCAGGTCCCAGCCGAAGCCGGATCCGCGCAGCATCGGCCCCGAGAAGCCCCAGTCGCACGCCTGCTCGCCCGTGACGACGCCGATGTCGACCGTGCGCTGCTTGAAGATGCGGTTCTCGGTCAGCAGGTTGTCGAGATCGTCGATGACCTTCTCGATGCGGTCGCAATAGGCGTGGATGTCCTCGGCCAGGCCGGCCGGCATGTCGATGGCGACGCCGCCCGGGCGGAAATAGGCCGCATGGAGCCGGGCGCCGCATACGCGCTCGTAGAACTCCATCATCATCTCGCGCTCCTCGAAGCCCCACAGGAACGGGGTCAGCGCGCCGACGTCGAGCGCCATCGAGGTGACGTTGAGCAGGTGGTTCAGGATGCGGCTGATCTCGGCATAGAGCACGCGGATGTACTGCGCGCGTGGCGGCGCCTGGATGCCCAGCAGCTTCTCCACCGCCAGCGCATAGGCATGCTCCTGCGACATCGGCGCGACATAGTCGAGCCGGTCGAAATAGGGCACCGCCTGGAGATAGGTCTTGTACTCGATCAGCTTCTCGGTGCCGCGATGGAGCAGGCCGATATGCGGGTCGGCACGCTCGACCACCTCGCCATCCATCTCCAGCACCAGGCGAAGCACCCCATGGGCCGCAGGATGCTGCGGCCCGAAGTTCATCGCGAAGGATTTGAGCTCGACGTCAGCCATCTAGACGCTCCCGCCCATCTAAACGCTCCCGACTGGGCGGTCGGGATTGGCATCCCTCGTCGCCTTCTCGTCGCCCGGCAGCAACGGCGTCATGCGCTCCCAGGGGCTTTCGAAATCGAAGCTGCGGAATTCCTGGACCAGCTTCACGGGCTCGTACACCACGCGCTTCTGCTGCTCGTCGTAGCGCACCTCGACATAGCCCGTCATCGGGAAATCCTTGCGCAGCGGATGCCCCTCGAAGCCATAGTCGGTCAGGATGCGGCGCAGGTCGGGATGGTCCGAGAAGAAGATCCCGTACAGGTCCCACGCCTCGCGCTCCCACCAGCCGGCGGCGCTGAAGACGGGCACGACCGACGGCACCGGCGTCGCCTCGTCGGTCGCGGTCTTCACCCGGATGCGAAAGTTGTGATCGAGGCTGAGGAGGTTGTAGACGACCTCGAACCGCTGCGCGCGCTCGGGATAGTCGACACCGCAGACATCGACCAGGACCTTGAACAGGCACTGCGAATCGTCGCGCAGGAAGGTCAGCACGCGGGTGACCGACGCGCTCGGGACATGCACGATCAGCTCGCCCAGCGCCTGCTCGACGCGCAGCACATGGTCGGGAAGGGCGGCCTCGACGAGCGCGCCGAGATCGGCCAGGACAGGGTTCATCGGCCGGCTGCCTTCAACGCGCGAAGTTGCTGGTGCGACGGATCTTCTTCTGCAACTGCAGGATCCCGTACAGCAGCGCCTCGGCGGTCGGCGGGCAGCCCGGCACATAGATGTCGACCGGCACGATGCGGTCGCAGCCGCGCACCACCGAATAGGAATAGTGATAGTAGCCGCCGCCGTTGGCGCACGACCCCATGGAGATGACCCAGCGCGGCTCCGACATCTGGTCGTAGACCTTGCGGAGCGCGGGCGCCATCTTGTTGGTCAGCGTGCCGGCGACGATCATCACGTCGGACTGGCGCGGGCTGGGGCGGAAGAAGATGCCGAAGCGGTCGAGGTCGTAGCGGGCAGCCGCCGTGTGCATCATCTCGACCGCGCAGCAGGCGAGCCCGAACGTCATCGGCCACATCGAGCCGGTGCGCGCCCAGTTCAGCACCTTGTCGAGCTGGGCCACGACGAAGCCCTTCTCCTCGATCTCGGCGGTGACGTGGCGCAGGACCGCGTCCTGCGCCACGCCGGGGGCCAGAACGGCGCCCGAAGTGCCCGTCAGTCCCATTCCAGCGCGCCCTTCTTCCACTCGTAGATGAAGCCGATCGTCAGCACGCCCAGGAACACGATCATCGACCAGAAGCCGAACAGGCCGATCCCGCCCAGGGCTACCGCCCAGGGGAACAGGAACGCCACCTCGAGGTCGAAGATGATGAACAGGATGGCGACCAGGTAGAATCGCACGTCGAACCGGCCGCGGGCGTCGCCGAACGGCTCGAAGCCGCACTCGTAGGCCGACACCTTCTCGGAGTCCGGCTTCTGCCGGCCGGCGATGTAGGACGCGGCCACCATGGCGATGGCGATCGCGAACGCGACGCCGATGAACAGCAAAATAGGCAGGTATTCGCGGAGCATGCCCGGCATGTCCCCTAGCGGTTCGAACAGAAGGTTGCGCCGTGGGGGAAACGCTCTGTGACCCAGACCCCTCGCCCCGGCGCGCAGGAACATAGTCCCATTTGTTGCACCGGCAAAGACCTGCATTGCAGTGCAAACGGTGCGGCAAAAGGGTGCGCGCGCAGGGCGTCGGCGCCAGGCTGGACGGTCATGCGTTCCGCATATGAAAATGGCCGCCGGAGCGGCCGCAGGATGATCCGCCGTGGCGGAAGGAGACCCGCCACCGTCTTGCGACGGTGGCGGGAGCGACGGGGCTCGAACCCGCGACCTCCGGCGTGACAGGCCGGCGCTCTAACCAACTGAGCTACGCCCCCGCATTCCGACGCTTCGAAGCGCGTCGCAACGAGGTCCCGGGATTTAAAGGTCCGGGCTCCTCAAGTCAAGAAATGGAAACGCCTCGGAAGTGGATATTTGCGCTTGCCATTCGGCTGGTGGGCGATGACGGATTCGAACCGCCGACCCTCTCGGTGTAAACGAGACGCTCTACCGCTGAGCTAATCGCCCGCCCTGCCACGACCCGCTGACGACCGCACAAAAAGAACCGGCCGGACGCTGCCGTCCGGCCGTCGCGACATCGGCGAGGCACCCCTCGCCTACCTCAGTTGATGGCGTCCTTCAACCCCTTGCCGGCCCGGAACTTGGGCTGCTTGGATGCCGCGATCTTGATCTTCTCGCCCGTCCGGGGATTGCGACCCTCGGACGCCTCACGCTTGGTGGCGAAGAAGGTCCCGAAGCCGACGAGGCGAACCTCGTCCCCCTTCTTCAGCGCCTTCGTCACCATCAGAATCACGCTGTCGACCGCCTTGGCAGCATCGGTTTTCGACAGGTCGGTATCCGCAGCCACCGCAGCCACGAGATCGTTCTTATTCACCGTTCGGCCTCCCTCCTGACCACGTTCGTCGGCTATAGCGGCCGGGAACCTGACCCAATCGAGAGGCAAAGTCTAGAACGCCTGCTCGCAAGGGGTCAATCGACCCGAGGGGTGTTTTCGTCGATCCGGACAGCATGACTGACAGGTTGGATTTCAGGGCGGAAACGCCATTTGGCGTTGGGCCAGTCGCCCGGGGCTTCGGCAGGCAATTCGCTGGAAGCGCCGCACTATTGGGCATTGATCGCGCACCCGGGAGTGTCGGCGGCGATCCTCTTGGGCTGCGGCGTGTCGCAAGTTCCGCCGATTTCCGGTGCTCGCCGCGCTGCGATCAAGTCTGATGATCGGAGCCACGTCTTCTGCCGTTCGTCTGCCCGAAGTCGAGCAAGGCATAACAGTATCTTATCTGGCGAAAACCCATGACTGGGTCGCGATCGGTATCGACTGTATGGAAGTCGCTGGATACAACCGGCAGGGTGGAGCTGGCCACGCAGCACACTCGGTAGAAATATCGGCCCCAAAACGCAGAACGCGGCCCCCTTGCGGGGACCGCGTCCTCAACCCGACCGCCCAGGCAGCGGTCAGTGCGTCACGAGGCTCGAACGCCCGTCGGCCGCGGGATCAGCCGCCGCAGCGGGCTTGTCCGGGTCCGGCTCCAGCCACTCGATCGGCGTCGGCGGGGTCACCAGGGCGCGCGCCAGCACCTCGTCGACCGTGTTGACCGGGATGATCTTCATCCCCTTCTTCACGTTGTCCGGGATGTCGGCCAGGTCCTTCTCGTTGTCCTTGGGGATCAACACCGTCTTGATGCCGCTCCGCAGGGCCGCCAGCAGCTTCTCCTTCAATCCGCCGATCGGCAGCACCCGCCCGCGCAGCGATATCTCGCCGGTCATGGCAAGGTCGCGGCGGACCGGGATGCCGGTCAGCACCGACACGATCGACGTCACCATGGCGACGCCGGCTGATGGGCCGTCCTTGGGCGTGGCGCCCTCGGGCACATGGACATGGATGTCCTTGCGATCGAAGATCGTCGGCCGGATGCCGAAGATGGCTGCCCTCGACTTCACGTAGCTCTCGGCCGCCTGGACCGATTCCTTCATCACGTCGCCCAGCTTGCCCGTCGCGGTCACCTTGCCCTTGCCGGGCACGGTCACCGATTCGATGTAGAGCAGCTCGCCGCCGACTTCCGTCCAGGCCAGGCCCGTGGTGGTGCCGACCAGGTCGTCCGTCTCCAGCTCGTTGTCGCGGAAGCGGCGGATGCCGGCATACTTGTCGAGGTTCTTGCGCGTGACCGCGACCTTGGTCGCCTCGCCCGAGACGATCTCCTTGGTCGCCTTGCGCGCCAGGTTGGCCAGTTCCCGCTCCAGGCTGCGCACGCCGGCTTCCCGCGTGTAGTAGCGGACCAGGTCACGCAGCGCCTCGTCGTTGATCGACCATTCCTTCTTGGCCAAGCCGTGCGCTTCCACCTGCTTGGGGATCAGGTGGCGCTTGGCGATCTCAACCTTCTCGTCCTCGGTGTAGCCGGCCAGGCGGATGATCTCCATCCGATCCAGCAGCGGCTGGGGCATGCGCAGCGTGTTGGCCGTCGTCACGAACATCACGTCGGACAGGTCGTAGTCGACCTCCAGGTAATGGTCGTTGAACGTGCCGTTCTGCTCGGGGTCCAGGACCTCCAGCAGGGCCGCCGACGGGTCGCCGCGCCAGTCCGCGCCCAGCTTGTCCACCTCGTCGAGGAGGAAGAGCGGGTTCGAGGACTTGGCCTTCTTCATGCCCTGGATGACCTTGCCGGGCATCGAGCCGATATAGGTCCGCCGGTGGCCGCGCACCTCCGCCTCGTCGCGCACGCCACCCAGCGACATGCGGATGAAGTTGCGGCCGGTGGCCTTGGCGATCGACTTGCCGAGCGAGGTCTTGCCGACGCCGGGCGGGCCGACGAGGCAGAGGATCGGGCCCTTCATCTTGCGCATCCGCTGCTGGACAGCGAGATGCTCGAGGATGCGCTCCTTCACCTTGTCGAGGCCGTAATGGTCCTCGTTCAGGATCGCCTCGGCGAGCTTGATGTCCTTCTTGACCTTGGTCGGCTTCTTCCACGGAATGGTCAGCAGCCAGTCGAGGTAGTTGCGCACGACCGTCGCCTCGGCCGACATCGGGCTCATCGAGCGCAGCTTCTTGACCTCCAGCAGGGCCTTTTCGCGGGCCTCCTTGCTGAGCTTGGTCTTCTTGATGCGCTCTTCGAGCTCGGACGCCTCGTCGCGGCCCTCCTCGTTCTCGCCCAGCTCCTTCTGGATCGCCTTGAGCTGTTCGTTGAGGTAGTACTCGCGCTGCGTCTTCTCCATCTGCCGCTTCACGCGGTTGCGGATGCGCCGCTCCACCTGGAGCACGCCGATCTCGCCTTCCATGAAGCCGCAGATCTTCTCAAGCCGGCCGCCGACGGAGCGGATCTCCAGCAATTCCTGCTTGTCGGAGATCTTCAGCGCCAGGTGGGCGGCGATGCTGTCGGCCAGCTTGGCGACGTCGTCGATCTGGCTGACCGAGACCAGGACCTCGGGCGGGATCTTCTTGTTGAGCTTGATGTACTCCTCGAACTGCGAAACCGCAGTCCGGCTGAGCGCCTCGAGCTCGCGCGGGTCGCCGTCGTCGTCGCCATAGGGCTCGGCGTAGGCCTGGAAGAAGGACGGATTGTCGATGTAGTTGGCGACCTTCACCCGCTGGCCGCCCTCGACCAGCACCTTCACGGTGCCGTCCGGCAGCTTCAGGAGCTGCAGCACGGTGCCGACGGTGCCGACGGTGTAGATATCGGCCGGGGCCGGATCGTCCTGGCTGGCGCTCTTCTGGGTGACGAGCAGGATCTGCTTGTCATCCTTCATCACGTCTTCGAGGGCACGAACGGACTTCTCGCGGCCCACGAACAGAGGCACGACCATGTGCGGGAAGACGACGATGTCCCGCAGCGGCAGGACGGGATAGAGCTGTTGACCGGAAACGTCTTGCATCTTGCCTCAGATGGCAGCGCGGGCCGGCGAACCGGCCCGCTACATTGGATATCCGAGAGATGGCGCCGCCCGGAAACCGGTTCAAGGCCGGCGGCCTCCAGGGACAAGCCCGGAGGCCCCGGGGGCCGGGCGGCCCCGGTCAGGAAGAGCGGTCGGCGGCCCTTGCGGCCTCGGCCCGGCGCTCGCCGTAGGTGTAGAGCGGGCGCGCCTTGCCCTCGATCACCTCGCGGGTGATCACGACCTCCTCGACCCCGTCCAGGGTCGGCAGGTCGTACATCGTGTCGAGCAGCACGCTCTCCATGATCGAGCGCAGGCCGCGGGCGCCGGTCTTGCGCTGGATCGCCCTGATCGCGACCGCGCGCAGGGCGTCCTCGGCCAGGGTGAGGCGCACGTCCTCCATCTCGAACAGGCGCTGGTACTGCTTCACCAGGGCGTTCTTGGGCTTGCTCAGGATGTCGATCAGCGCCACCTCGTCGAGGTCGGTCAGGGTCGCCACCACCGGCAGGCGCCCGACAAACTCGGGGATGAGGCCGAACTTCAGCAGGTCCTCGGGCTCGACATCGCGCAGGATCTCGCCCGTCTGGCGCTCGTCGGGCCCGCGCACCTCGGCCCCGAAGCCGATCGACGTCCCCTGCCGGCGCTGGGCGATCAGCTTCTCCAGGCCGGAGAAGGCGCCGCCGCAGATGAACAGGATGTTGGTCGTGTCGACCTGCAGGAACTCCTGCTGCGGGTGCTTGCGGCCGCCCTGCGGCGGCACGGAGGCGATCGTGCCTTCCATGATCTTCAGCAGCGCCTGCTGCACGCCCTCGCCCGACACGTCGCGGGTAATCGACGGGTTGTCCGACTTGCGGCTGATCTTGTCGACCTCGTCGATGTAGACGATGCCGCGCTGAGCCCGCTCGACATTGTAGTCGGCCGCCTGGAGCAGCTTCAGGATGATGTTCTCGACATCCTCGCCGACATAGCCGGCCTCGGTCAGCGTGGTCGCATCGGCCATCGTGAACGGCACGTCGATGATGCGGGCCAGCGTCTGGGCGAGCAGCGTCTTGCCGCAGCCGGTCGGGCCGATCAGCAGGATGTTCGACTTCGCCAGCTCGACGTCGTTGTTCTTCGCGCCGTGCGCCAAGCGCTTGTAGTGATTGTGGACTGCGACCGACAGGACGCGCTTGGCGTGGAACTGGCCGATCACATAGTCGTCCAGGACCTTGGAGATGTCCTGGGGCGTCGGCACGCCGTCGCGCGACTTGACCAGCGTCGTCTTGTGCTCCTCACGGATGATGTCCATGCAGAGCTCGACGCACTCGTCGCAGATGAAGACGGTGGGGCCGGCGATCAGCTTGCGCACCTCATGCTGGCTCTTTCCGCAGAAGGAGCAGTAGAGGGTGTTCTTGGAATCGCCGCCGCTGGACTTGTTCATAGCCGCTCCAAACGAGATCGGGGGCCGCGGGGGATGTTAGACCCTGGCTCGGCCCAGGGACAACGCCCTAGATCTGGACATTGACCCCGGCCTGCAAGACCCGCGCCGCAACCCGATATGCGCACCGACCGCCACCATTGGGGCCGTTACGCAGATCGAAACCCATCAGTAATATGGGGGGGCCGTCAAGACCCCCAACCTCTACTGCCGCTCCCGGGGTACGCCGCGGCGCGGCCGTACCCCGGTCGAACCCTGCCGGTCAGGCCGGGCGGCCATCCTCTTCGCGGGGCGGCCGGCTGGCGATGACTTCGTCGATGAGGCCGAATTCCTTGGCTTCGACGGGGGTCAGGAACTTGTCGCGCTCCATCGCCCGCTCGATCACGTCCAGCGGCTGGCCGGTGTGCTTCACATAGATTTCATTCAGCCGGGCGCGGATCGCCAGGATCTCGCGGGCGTGGATTTCGATGTCCGTCGCCTGCCCCTGGGCGCCGCCCGACGGCTGGTGGATCATGATTCGCGCATTGGGCAGGGCAAACCGCTTGCCCTTGGCGCCGGCCGTCAGCAGCAGCGACCCCATCGAGGCCGCCTGGCCGATGCACAGCGTCGTCACCTCGGGGCGGATGTACTGCATGGTGTCGTACATCGCCAGGCCCGAGGTCACCACGCCGCCCGGAGAGTTGATGTAGAGCGCGATGTCCTTGTTCGGATTCTCGGACTCGAGGAACAGGAGCTGCGCGCAGACGAGGCTCGACACCGCATCGTTGACGGGGCCGACGAGGAAGATGATCCGCTCCTTCAGGAGGCGGGAATAGATGTCGTAGGCCCGCTCCCCCCGGTTCGTCTGCTCGACGACCATGGGAACCAGGGTGTTCATGGTGAAGTCGTAGGGATCGCGCATCATCCTCACTCCGCTGGCGGCCTTGGCGCCGCCAAAACTGGTTGCCGGTCCCTGCCTAGGAGGCGGCGGGGCTGTCGGCGGCCTGGTCGTCGGGATCGCGGAGCAGTTCCTCCACCGGGACGGCGCGCTCGCTCACCTTCGCCTGCTCGACGATGTGATCGACGACCTTGTCCTCGAACAGCGGCGCGCGGAGCGAGGCGACCGCCTGGGGATTCTTCTCGTAGAACTCGATGACCCGCCGCTCCTGGCCGGGATAGCGCCGTGCCTCCTCGGAGATCGCCCGGTTGATCTCTTCCTGGGCCACACTGATGTTGTTCAGCCGCCCCACTTCCGCAAGGAGCAGGCCAAGGCGGACGCGACGCTCGGCAATGGCGCGGTATTCGGCCTTCAGCGTCTCGTCGTCCTTGCCGGCATCCGGATCGGGCTCGACCGCGGGTGCCGCAGCCGGCGCCTCGCCTTCGGCAGGCGCCTCACCGTCCTGCGCCGGTGCGGCGGCGGCCTTGCGCTGCTCCTCGACGCGGCTCCAGATGCCCTCGAACTCAAGCTCGACCATGCCCTGCGGCACCTCGAAGTCGTTGTTCGCCGACAGCTTGTCCAGCAGCTCGCGCTTCATGCGGGCGCGGGTGACGGCCGAGAAGTCCTTCTCCATCTCCTGGCGGGCGGCCTCACGCAGCTCGACCAGCGAGGGGAAGCCGATCTGGGTCGCCAGCTCGTCGTCGACCTGGGCCGGTGCCGGCGTCTTCAGTTCCTTGATAGTGACGGCGAAGCGCGCCGGCTTGCCGGCGAGCTGCTTGTTGCCATAGTCCGCCGGGAAGGTGACCTCGACGTCGAACGGCTGGCCGGCTTCCTTGCCGACGATCTGGTCCTCGAAGCCCGGGATGAACATGCCACTGCCGACTTCCAGGTGGAAGTCCTCGGCCTTGCCGCCGGCGAACGCCGTGCCGTCGACGAAGCCCTCGAAGTCGATCACGGCGATGTCGCCCGCCTGCACCGGACGCGGCTCGGCCACGGCGACCGAGCGCTTGTGCTGGTCGGCGACGCGCTGCAGGGCGCGATCGACCTCGGCCTCGTCGACCTGCGCCTTCAGGCGCTCCAGCTCGATGACGCTGAAGTCGGGCTGCGCGATCTGCGGCAGCACCTCGACGGCCATCGTGTATTCCAGGTCGGCGCCTTCGTTGAAGGACTGGATCTCGACCTTGGGCTGCAGGGCGGGGCGCAGGCCGCGCTCTTCCATCGCCTGCTGGACGCCGCTTTCCAGCGTCTCCTGCAGGACCTCGCCGAGAAGCGCCTGGCCGTAGCGCCGCCGCAGGACGGGCAGCGGCACCTTGCCCGGGCGGAAGCCCGGCATGTTGGCCGTCTTGGCGATCTCGGTCAGGCGAGTCTCCACCTTGCCGCTAAGTTCCGCCGCCGGGACGGTCACTTTGAATTCGCGCTTCAGGCCCTGGCTGGCAGTCTCGACAACGTTCATCGAAGGTTGATTCCTAATTCTGATGGCCGACCGCGCCGGCCAGGAAAGCCTGTTTTTCCGGATGAATCCGGGACAGCGTTGGTGCGGGCGAAGGGACTCGAACCCCCACGACTTGCGTCACCGGAACCTAAATCCGGCGCGTCTACCAGTTCCGCCACGCCCGCCCGCAACGACGGCCGGCGCCCTTGTCCGTCGCAGATGACGGGGCGTTCTACCGCAGGTCCCGCCGGTTCGACAACTTAGTTGCTAGAGCGCCCCCGGCCCCGTGCCCTTCAGAACCTCGGCCGGGGGCATCCGGCCCTCGAACCAGATGCCGGCCGCCGCCCGCGACATCGCCGCACCATCATGGCCGACACCCGGAACGCTGATGAGATTCCAGGCGAATGGCAGGCCCAGGCGCGCGGCCTCGCGCTGGCCGAACGCGTACATGAAATGGGCGCGTGCGTAGCGCGTCGGCCCCTGGGCCTTGGCCTCCGGGTTCGACGGCAGGTTGGCCTCGGTCGGGTCGTTGTCCTGGTCGCCGGCGAAGATGGTCATGGGATAGGCCAACCAGCGGGCCAGATCGTCCGGGCCGAGCCCAAGGCCGCCCATGCCCTCGGGGAAGGCGCGGTCCAGGGTCGGCAGGGTGTACCAGCCGGAGTTGGCGGCCATCGCCACCGCGAAGCGCGAATGGTCGGCCTCGGTCGCCAGCAGGCGGTGGACGAACTGCCCGCCGGCCGAATGGCCGAACAGGCGGACCTGGGGACGGGTGGCAACCCCACCCTGGCTGAGCGCGTCCAGCACCCGGCCGGGCACGCCATAGATGCGCTGGTCGCGCGGCCGCATGGTGCCGTCCGCCGCGACCGTCAGGCCGTTGTTGTAGCCCTCCGCCTGCGGAAAATGCTGGTTGGAGAAGGTCGGCGCCACGATCAGGATGGCGTGCTTCTCCGCCGCATCGATCCAGAAATCGCGATAGTCGTCGCCGTTGCGCATCATGCCGTGCTGGACCACCACCACCGGGCCGTCCGGCCGGTGCGCCGCCGGACGATAGAAGTTCACCTCGAGCGGCCGGTCGGGGAACAGGCGGTCGACGAAGGGCAGCGTGCTGCGGCCGACTTCGGGGGCGAGGACGGTGGTCGTCATGGGCTCTCCGCTGGAGTGTGCAGATGGCAGGCCGCCTGGCGGCCGGGCGCGATCTCGACGAAGGCCGGGCGGACCTCGCGGCAGACCGCCATGGCGTGTTCGCAGCGCGGGTGGAACGGGCAGCCGCCGGGCGGCGCCAGGGGCGACGGCAGTTCGCCCTGGAGGGGCTGGAAATCGCGCTTGCGGCGGCGGGCGGACGGGATCGCCTTGATCAGGGCCGCACTGTACGGATGGGCCGGCTTGGCGAAGATGTCGGCCGCCGGGCCGCTCTCGACGATGCGGCCGAGATACATAATCGCCACCCGGTCGCTGATGTGGCGCACGAGGCCGAGGTCGTGGCTGACGAAGAGATAGGTCAGCCCGTGCCTGGCCCGCAGGTCCATGAAAAGATTGACCACCTGGGCCTGGATCGACACGTCGAGCGCCGACACCGGCTCGTCGCAGACCAGGAAATCGGGCTTCACCGCCAGAGCCCGGGCGATGCCGATGCGCTGGCGCTGGCCGCCCGAGAACTGGTGAGGGTAGCGATCGCGATAGGCGCGGTCGAGGCCGACCTCGCCCATCGCCCGGTCGACGGCCGCCGCCAGATCGGCCTTCGCCACCAGCCCGTGCACGCTGAGCGCCTCGCCGATGATGCGGCTCACACGCATCCGCGGGTCGAGCGAGGCGTACGGATCCTGGAAGATCATCTGGACCTTCAGCAGGTAGTCGAGCCGCGCCCTGCCCGTCAGGCCGGCCGTCGGCCGCCCGTCATAGACGACGGTCCCGGCGGTCGGGGGCAGGATGCCGGTGGCGATGCGCGCCAGGGTCGACTTGCCGCAGCCCGATTCGCCGACCAGGCCCAGCACCTCGCCACGGGCGACGGCGAGGTCGACGCCATCGACGGCCCGCAGGGTCGCGGGCGGCCGGCCGCTACCGGCCAGACGCAGCAACCGCTCGGCCAGGGTCCCCTTGCTGCGGAAATGCTTGGTGACGCCGCGCAGCTCGAACAGGGGCTGGGCCATCAGCGTCGGTCCTCTGCCATCGGCACGGGGTTGTGGCAGCGGAAATTGCGCTGGGCATCGCCGGTCGGCGGCGGGTCGACCTCGGCACAGACGGCGAGCGCGCGCTCGCAACGCGGTCGGAACGGGCAGCCGGACGGCCGCGAATCGATGCGCGGGGCCACGCCGTCGATCTGGTGCAGCTTCTGGCCCGGCTCCACCATCGAGGCGGACGAGTTCAGCAGGCCCAGCGTATAGGGATGGCGCGGCAGGTCGAGGATGTCGTCGACCGGGCCGACCTCGACGATGCGGCCCGCATACATGACGGCCACGCGGTCGGCCAGCTCGGCCACCACGGCCAGGTCGTGGGTGATCCACAAGACCGCCGTGCCGGTCTCGCGGCTCAGCTTCTGGACCTCGAACAGGATCTGGCTCTGGATGGTGACGTCGAGCGCCGTCGTCGGCTCGTCGGCGATGATGAGATCGGGTTCGTTCAGCAATGCCGTGGCGATCGCCACGCGCTGGCGCATCCCGCCCGAGAATTCGTGCGGGTATTGCTTGAGCCGCGTCTGCGGCGAGGAAATGCCGACCCGGGCCAGCGCGTCGGCGGCGCGGCGCATGGCGCCCGGTCGGTCGCCGGGCCGGTGCTCCAGGATCGCCTCGGCCATCTGCTCGCCGATGGTCAGCACCGGGTTCAGGGTCATCAGCGGGTCCTGGAAGATCATGGCGATGCGGTCGCCGCGCAGGCCCCGCAGCGTCTCGGGCGTGGCCCGGCACAGGTCGCGGCCCCGGAACAGCACCTCGCCCGCGACGATCTCCCCCGGCGGGTCGACCAGTTGGACCAGCGAGAAGCCGGTCACCGACTTGCCCGACCCCGATTCGCCCACCAGGCCCAGCACCTCGCCGAGGGCGATGGTGAAGTCGACGCCGTCGACCGCAGCCCACGCGCCGTCGGCAGCGTGGAACACCGTGCGCAAGCCACGGACGGCGAGCAACGGCTCGGTCATTGGCCGCGCACGTTGAGGCTGCGGCGCAGACGGTCGCCGAAGACGTTGAGCGACATGATCAGCAGCACCAGCGCAATGCCCGGGAAGACCGCGATCCAGTATTCGCCCGACAGCAGGAACTCGAAGCCGTTGGCGATGAGCAGGCCGAGCGAGGGCTGGGTCACCGGCACGCCGACGCCGAGGAAGGACAAGGTCGCCTCCAGGGTGATGGCGCCGGCGACGCTGATCGTCGCCACCACCAGGACCGAGCCGATCGAGTTGGGCAGCAGGTGGGCCAGCATGATGTGGCGGCGCGGCAGGCCGAAATTGACCGCCGCCTCGATGTATTCCTTGCGCCGCTCCACCATGGCGGCCGCCCGCATCAGCCGGGCGTAGTGGGCCCACTGCACGATGATGATGGCGAAGATCACCTTGTCGACGCCGCGCCCGATCGAGGCGAGCAGGACGAGCGCCACCAGGATCGAGGGGAAGCCCAGCATGAAGTCGACCACGCGCATCAGGGCTGCATCGACCCAGCCGCCGAACTGGGCCGCGACCAAACCTGCCGTGATGCCGATGACGAGCGCGCCCGATGTGGCCGACAGCCCGACCATCAGGCTGGTGCGCAGCCCGTAGAGGATGGCGCTCAGCATGTCGCGGCCCTGCGAATCGGTACCGAGCCAGTAGGTGATGCCGGTCATGCCGCTCTCGCCGGGGGCCAGGCGGTTGTCCATGACGCTGAGCTTGGCAAGATCGTAGGGGTTCTGCGGCGCGATCACCGGCGCCAGCACCGCCAGCAGCACCAGCGCGCCCAGCAGCAGGCCGGCCCCCTTCGGTGTCGGACGCCGGCGCAGGCGGCGCAGCACCTGGCGGCGGAGCGGCGTGTCCGCCGCCGTCGGCGGGGCCGCGGTGGAGGCCGGGGGCGACGCGGTCATGCCAGTTCCCCCGTCAGCTTCACGCGCGGGTCCAGCGCGGCATAGAGGATGTCGACCAGCAGGTTGACGGCGACGAACAACAGCGTTGCCAGCATGACGTAGGCGACCACGACCGGCCGGTCGAGCTGGTAGATGCTGTCGATCAGCAGCTTGCCCATGCCGGGCCAGGCGAACACCGTCTCGGTGATGGTCGAGAAGGCGACGAGGCTGCCGAATTCGATCCCGACCACGGTGACGACGGGGATCAGGATGTTGCGCAGCACGTGCCGGCCGACGATGCGGCGGCGGCGCACGCCCTTGGCGCGGGCGTATTTCACATAGTCCTGGGTCATCGTCTCGGTCGTGCCGGCCGCGACCAGGCGGATGATCAGCGCCAGGTTGGGGATCGCGAGGTTGAGCGCCGGCAGGACCAGGTGCCGCAGCCCGTCCAGCGTCAGCAGGCTGGTCTGCACCCCCAGCACCGAGACCGTGTCGCCGCGCCCGGCGGTCGGCAGCCAGCGCAGCACGACGGCGAAGAGGAGGATCAGCATCATCCCCTTCCAGAAATTGGGCAGCGAATAGCCCAGCACCGTGCCCGCCATGATCACCCGGGCCGGCCGGCTCTCCGGGTCGAGCCCGGCCAGCAGGCCGAGCGGGATGCCCAGCGTCAGCGCGAAGGTCATCGCCAGCAGCACCAGCTCGAAGGTGGCCGGCAGGCGCGCCAGGATCAGGCCCGCCGCCGGGACCCCATGCACGAAGGAGCGGCCGAGGTCGCCCTTCAGGGCGTTGCCCATGAAGACCAGGTATTGCTGCCAAACCGGCAGGTCGAGGCCGAGCCGGCGGATCATCGCCTCCCGCTCGACGGCGCTGACCTGCGGCGGCACCAGCACCTCGATCGGGTCGCCGATGCCGTAGACGGCAAAGAAGACCACGACCGAGACCGCCAGCAGCACCAGGATGCTCTGGATCAGCCGCTGCAGGACATAGGCGCCCATCGCCGGTGCCGCCCGCCCTCAGCCGCTCCCGGTCAGCGCGCGGCTGGCCGGATCGACATGGCCAGCGTCTGCTGGTCGGAGCGGCCGGTCATCGTCAGCCCGGCCTTGTAGCCCCAGATCGAGCTTTCGAAGTGCAGCGGGATGAAGGCCCCGTCCTCCAGCGCCTTGGCCATCGCCTGCTGCAGGAGCCCCGCCCGCTTGCCGTCGTCCAGGGTGGAGATGGCGCTGCGGATCAGCCGGTCGAAGTCGGGATTCGAGTAGCCGCCATAGTTCGAGCCGCCGACCGTCTTGGCTTCGTCCGGCGTCGCCGGCCACTGCCGCAGGAAGGATGCCGCCTCGCCGGTGCCAGACCCCCAGCCGCCCATTGCGAAGCTGAATTCCTTCTTGGCGCGGCGCGAGAAGTAGATGGCGCGCGTCATCGTATCGACCTCGGCCTTGATACCGACCTGGGTCAGGTACTGGGCGACCGCCTGGGTGATCTGGCTGTCGTTGATGTAGCGGTCGTTGGTCGCCGACAGCGTCACCTGGAAGCCGTTGGGGTATCCCGCCTCGGCCAGCAGCTTCTTCGCCTGGGCCGGGTCGTAGCGCAGCACGGGCGGGTTCGGCAGGGTCCCGAACATGCCGGTCGGCAGGAACTGGTAGGCCGGGGTGGCAGCCCCGTCCATGATCCGCTTCACGATGGCATCGCGGTCGATCGCCAGCGACATCGCCTGGCGGACCCGCGGGTCCTTCATCGGGTTGCCGCCCTTGTCCGACTTGACGAAGGGGCTGTTGTCGCGCGCCACGTCGAGCTGGAAGTAGATGACGCGGGTGGACGGCGTCACGACATGGCCGAAGCGCGCATCATTGCGGATGCGGCCCAGATCGCGCGCGGCCGGGTTCTCGATCAGGTCGTAGTCGCCGGCCAGCAGCCCGGCCAGGCGCGGGCCGGCATTGGTGACGGGCACGTAGCGGACATTGGCCCAGGGCTCTGCCGCGCCCCAGTGGCGCTCGTTGCGCTCCAGCTCGATGGCCGAGCCGCGGACGTAGCTCTTCAGCTTGTAGGGGCCGGTGCCGATGGCAGCCGTGCCGTCGTTGAAGTTGGCGACGCCGGGCCAGGGGCTGGTGACGCCGCAGCCCTTGGCGACGTCGAACGCGATCGGTCCATGCTCGACGATGGACGCGCTGAGGATCATCAGGCCGGACAGGTGGGTGGCCAGCAGCGGCTCCGGCGTCTTGGTGGTGATGACGACGGTGCCGGCGTCGGGCGCCTCGACCGAGGCGAAGTTGGCCGTGGTATCGGCGAACGACCCGGCGATCGCGGTCTCGTTCTTCAGCGTGCGGCAGAAGGTGAAGAGCACGTCCTCGGACGTGAAGGGCTTGCCGTTCGAGAAGGTCACGCCCGGCCGCAGCTTGAAGGTCCAGCGGTTGGCGCCGTCGTTCTCGAACGAGGTCGCCAGCGCCGGGTGCAGCTTCTGCATCTCGTCCTGGCGCAGCAGGCCTTCGTAGATGTGGGCGGCGAGCGCGTTGTTCGGCGTCAGGTCGTGATAGTGCGGGTCGACCGCCGTCGGCTCGGAGGCGAGCGCGATGCGCAGGTTCTGCGACCAGGCCGGACCGGCCAGAAGGCAGGCCCCGGCAACGCTTGCGACCAACACGCGGCTGTGCATCGACATGCTTCGTCTCCTGTCCCGACCGACCGTTTTTGACATAAATATTTTCGTTGGTTAGGAAGCATGAAACCCATCCAACGTCAATCGAGGCCATTGCCGATGTCCCAGCCCTTGCGCCCGACGACAGACTTGGCCAACCGGATCGCCGGGGCCTATCCGTCGCTCAGCGCCGGGCACCGCAAGGCGGCCGACTTCGTGCTGCAGAACCCGCTCGACACCGCGACCATGACGATCGAGGGTTTCGGCGCGCAGAGCGGCACCTCGACCGCCACGGTAACCCGCTTCGTGCGGGTGCTGGGCTTTGCCGGTTATGGCGAGTTCCGCGCCGCCCTGTCCGCCGCACTCAAGCTGGCGATGGCCCCGGTCGACGGCTTCGCCGATGCCCGTGCCGCCGCCGGCTCGACCTTCGCCACTCTGGCCGGCGCGCTGCGGGACCAGGCGGCCAACTTCGATGAGGCGATCTCCCAGCTCGACGAGGCCGTCGTGTTGCGCGCGGTCGCCACGCTGCTGGGCGCCCGCCGCATCTTCCTGCTGGGATCGGGCGCCAGCCACCACGTCGCCTCCTTCCTGGAGGACGGCTTCGCGCTCTACCTGGATGCGGACGTGATCTTCGCCGCCTCGCGCGGCGGGCCGGAGCGGGCGATCCGCCACATGCTGTCGGCCGGCCCCGAGGACCTCGTGGTCGCGGTCTCGATCCCGCGCTACTCCCGCACCACGGTCGACCTCTGCCATTTCGCGCGCAAGCGCGGCGTGCCGGTGCTCGCACTCACCGACGCCGCCACCTCGCCGCTCGCCCGCATCGCCGACATGACGCTCTACGCGCCCGCCCGCAACCGCCTGCTACCCAACTCGCCGACGGCGGCCTTCGCGCTGGCCGACGGGCTGGTCACCACGATCGCCAAGGAACGGCCCGACGCGGTCGAGACCCTGAAGGGGCTGAGCGAAGGGCTATTGTGGACGTTCCATCACTGAGAGGCACCGAGCGACCCCTCACCCCTCCAGCAGGCCGCGCGCAACGGCATCGACGATGGCATCGGCGTCGATGCCGTGCACGCGGTAGAGGTCCTGGATGTCGCCCGACTGCCCGAAGCTGTCGACGCCCAGCGGCACCACGCGGTGGCCGTCGACGGCACCCAGCCAGGACAGGGTCGCCGGGTGGCCGTCCACCACCGTCACGATGACGGCATCGGCCGCCAGTGGTGCCAGCAAACGCGCGATCCGGCTGTCCCCGCCTGACGTGGCGGCCGTCCGCCAGCCGGCATGCAGGATGTCGGCCGAGGTAACCGCCAGCAGGCCCGCACCCGGCACGTCCTCCAGGATCGCCGCATGGGCGGCGATCGCCTCGGGTGCCACCGCGCCCACATAGACGATGGCGACCGGGGCACCCTTGGCCGGCGGTGCCAGCCAGTAGCCGCCCGACAGCACGTCGGCGCGACGGCGATCCTGGTCGGCAGCGGGGGCCGGCTGCTCGAGCTGGCGGGTGGACAGGCGCAGATAGACCGATCCCCCCTCCTCGGCCTGCATGTGACGGAAGCCCCAGGCCATGACGATCGCCAGCTCGTCGACGAAAGCCGGCTCGAAGGCCGTCAGGCCCGCCTGGCCGATGCCGATCAGGGGGGTGCTGATCGACTGGTGCGCGCCGCCTTCCGGCGCCAGCGTCAGGCCGGACGGCGTCGCCACCAGCATGAAGCGGGCATCCTGGTAGCAGGCATAGTTGAGCGCATCGAGGCCGCGCATGATGAAGGGATCGTAGAGCGTGCCGATCGGCAGCAGCCGGCGGCCATAGAGGCTGTGCGTCAGGCCGAACGCAGCCAGCGTCAGGAACAGGTTGTGCTCGGCGATGCCGAGTTCGACATGCTGGCCGGACGGCCCCATCGCCCAGCGCTGGGCCGACACCACCTTCTCGTCCCGGAAGATGTCGTGGCGCTCGCTGCGGTCGAAGATGCCGCGGCGGTTGACCCAGCCGCCGAGGTTGGTCGACACGGTGACGTCGGGCGAGGTCGTGACGATGCGCTCGGCCAGCTGGCTTTCCCCGGCCGCCAGCTCCGACAGCATGCGCCCGAAGCCTTCCTGGGTGGACATGCGCTGGGCGGTCGGCACCGGCAGCGCATCCGGCACCGGCACGGACTGGTCCTCGAACCGCCGGAAGCCCTCGCGGGCGAACGGCACCCGCGCCAGGAATTCCTTCAGCACCGGCGCCGGCAGGTCGAGGCCGGCGAAGTGATCCCATTCCTGGCCGTCGGCGATGCGGTTGGCCTTCTTGAAGCCCGCCATCTGGTCGCGGTTCATCAGGCCGGAATGATTGTCCTTGTGGCCGGCGAAGGGCAGGCCGAAGCCCTTCACCGTATAGGCGATGAAGCAGGTCGGCAGGTCGTCGGTGACGGCCTCGAACGCCTCCAGCACGGCCTCGATATCGTGGCCGGCCAGGTTCGTCATGAGGACGCCCAGCGCATCGTCGTCCAACTCGTCGAGCAGCGCGCGGATGCCCGGCAGGTGGCCGATGTCGCGCTCCAGCCGCGGCCGCCAGGCCTCGCCGCCCTTGAAGACCAGCGCCGAATAGAGCTGGTTCGGGCAGGCGTCGATCCAGTCGCGGAGGGCAGCGCCGTCCGGGCGCTTGAAGGCGGCCTCCAGCTTCTTGCCGTACTTCAGGGTGACGACGCGCCAGCCCATCGACTGGAAGATGCCGTCGATGCGCATGAAAAGGCGGTCGGAAACAACGCTATCCAGGCTTTGCCTGTTGTAGTCGATGATCCACCAGAGGTTCCGGACATCATGCTTCCAGCCCTCCAGCATCGCCTCGAAGACGTTGCCTTCGTCCAGTTCGGCGTCGCCCACCACCGCCACCATGCGGCCGGCCGGGCGGTGGGTCGGCACCATCTCCTTCAGCCGCAGATAGTCCTGGGCGATCGAGGCGAACGTCGTCATCGCCACGCCGAGGCCGACCGAGCCGGTCGAGAAATCGACGTCGTCGGCATCCTTGGTGCGCGAGGGATAGGACTGCGCCCCGCCCAGCGCGCGGAACCGCTCCAGCTTGCCCTGCTCCTGCCGGCCCAGCAGGTACTGGATGGCGTGGTAGATCGGGCTGGCGTGCGGCTTGACGGCGATGCGGTCCTGCGGCCGGAGCACCGACAAATAAAGAGCGGTCAGGATCGTGGCGCAGGATGCGCTCGACGCCTGGTGGCCGCCCACCTTGAGGCCGTCGCGGCTGTCGCGCTCGTGGTTGGCCTGGTGGATCATCCAGCTCGAAAGCCAGAGGATCTTGCGCTCCAGTTCGCGCAGGATGGTAATTCGGTCGCCGGAGGCCGGCTCGGGAAAGACCTCGATCGGGAGCGCGCTCATCGGTGATCCTCGAGAAGGCTTGCGATTGCGGCGCCGGCTCACCCCTTGGCCAGCGCCCGGATCGGCGATGAGGCGGAGATCTTGCCCTCGCCGCGATAGGCCTCGTGGTTCGTGTCGATGCTGTCGAACCGGTAGAGATAGTTCACCATCATCCCGAAGGACTGGCGCATCCCCTTGTCGGACGGATCGGCCAGCCAGTCGAGGCGCTCGACGCGGGCGCCGTTGGTCAGGTGGAAATGCGCGACCGGGTCGATCGCGCGCCGCCCCTTGGGCCGGAGCGAGGTGAGATAGGTGGCGCCCAGCCGCTCCAGCGGCGGCCGCAGCGCGTCGGCCAGCGCCGGCCGGGTGAGCCAGGTGCCGTCCGCCAGTGCCGCGGCGGCCCCGCCGGCGACGCCATGGGCCGCGGCCGCCACCGCGTCGCTTTCCCCCGGCCGCAGGAGCGCCTCGAAGCCGCCATCGGCGATGCGGCCGTCCAGCCAGGTCCGGAAGCCCGGGATCGGCGACAGGGTGGCGAACGTCTTCAGGTTGCGCAGTTCGCCCGCCAGCAGGTCGACGACGCGCTTGATCAGGAAATTGCCGAAGCTGATGCCGTCCAGCCCGCGCTGGCAGTTCGAGATCGAGTAGAAGATCGCGGTGTCGGCCGACTTGGGGTCGGCCACCGGCGCGCTCTCGTCCAGCAAGGGCTCGATATGGCCCGAGATGCCATTGACCAGCGCCACCTCGACGAAGATCAGCGGCTCGTCCGGCATGCGCGGGTGGAAGAAGGCAAAGCAGCGGCGGTCGGCCTCCAGCCGGTTCTTTAGGTCGCGCCAGTCGCGGATGGCATGCACCGCCTCGTAGGCGATCAGCTTCTCCAGGAGGGCCGCCGGCGCCTCCCAGGTGATCCGCCGCAGTTCGAGGAAGCCGACATCGAACCAGGACGCCAGCAAGCCGTGCAGGTCGGCGTCGAGAGCCGCCAGGGCCGGGTCGCCGCGTGCGATGGGCAGCAGCTCAGCCCGAAGATCAACCAGAAACTTAACACCTTCCGGCAAACCGTTGAATTGCTTCAGCAACCGAACCCTGGGTGCTTCCAGGGCGCGGGCCAGATCACGCTCGGCCCGCATCACCTTGTCCGGCTCGGCCGCGATCAGCGCCTCGGCCGCCGCCTTCACCGCGTCATGGTCGCAGCCGAAGTCGCCCGCCAACATGCGCAGGAACCGGTCCCGCCCGATCGCGCTCAGTTCCAGGTAGGTGCGGCCCAGTTCGGCCGCGCGCTGGCGGGCCGAGACCTCGCCGCCCTTGCCGTCCAGGCAGTCGCGCATCTGCGTGTGCAGGCGCTGCGCATCGTCGCTCGGCAGGTCCGGTCGGGGCCCTGCCCCGACCGCGCCGCGCGCGGATGCCGAGATGTCCCGCCATGCCGCCCGCAAATTGCCGAGCGTGCGGTCGAGGACGACATCGAGGAAGCCGGGTGCGGTACGATCGTTCATGCCCTTCGATTAGCGCACCGCGCCCCTTTCCGGCAAGGCAAGGCAACCGCCATCGCCAGCCCCGCATGATCGCCGATCGCACGAGATTGGCACGGTCGGCAAACCGCCGGCAGCATCGGCGGTTGTACGCATCGGCGCCTTTGCAGACCGGCAGGGGTGGATCGGCAGATTTGCGAGCCCGCCCGCAAGTCCAAACTTGTGCGCCCGCCGATTGAAGATCACGCTTCGTCTTGGCGTCCAATCATTCGGCCCCCAAAAGGGCAGCGTAGGCGAGGAACTGGCTTCATGGCGACGATAGGAACCGAGGGCCCGGATCTTCTGACCGGCACGGAAGGCGTGGACACGATCCTGGGTCTGGGCGGCAACGACACGGCGGCCGGCCTGGGTGGCGACGACTTCATCGACCTCGGCCCCGGTGCCGACAGCGCCGATGCCGGCGGCGGCGCCGACTTCATGATGGGCATGGCCGGCAACGACACGTTGATCGGCGGGGCCGGCGCGGACGCCCTGTTCGGCGGATCCAACGTCGACCAGGAGAACACGGGCAACGACCTGCTGCTGGGCGGTACCAGCGACGACCTGATCCTGGGCGGCGACGGCAACGACGTCATCCAGGGCGAGGACGGCAATGACAGCCTGAACGGCAATACCGGCGTCGATGTCGTCTATGGCGGCCCGGGCGTCGACTTCGTGCGCGGCGGCCAGGGCAACGACAGCGTGTTCGGCGGGACCGGCAGCGACTGGCACGTCAACGGCAATATCGGCGACGACTACGTCGCCGGCGGCGAGGGCAGCGATTCGGTGTATGGCGGCCAGGGCAGCGACACGCTGCTGGGCGATTCCGGCAACGACACGATGAGCGGCGACCTCGGCGACGACTTCCTGCAGGGCGGCGACGGCGATGATTCGCTGGATGGCGCGACCGGCGACGACACGGTGCTGGGCGGGGCCGGGACGGATTATGCGGCCGGCGGCGACGGCGAGGACAGCGTGCTGGGCGGCGACGGCCAGGATTTCGCGATGGGGGGTCTCGGGTCCGACACGCTCGACGGTGGCACCGGCGACGACTTCATGTTCGGCGGGACTTTCGGTTTCGTTAGCGATGTGGACGGGCCCCCAGATGGGGACAACCTGATCTATGGCGGCGACGGGTCGGATACGATGGCCGGCGACATGGCGAACGACCGGCTTCTGGGCGGGGCCGGAATCGATGTGATGCTGGGCATCGGCGGCGACGACTCGATGGATGGCGGTGCCGACGGAGACTTCCTGTCGGGCGACATGCTCACTGGCATCTTGGGCTTCGACCTGACCGAGGCGGATCTCAACATGGCCTACCAGCAGGCCATCGAGTTCAACCTCAACGGCAACGACACCCTGTCCGGCGGCGAGGGCAACGACACCATCTTCGGTCATCTGGGCTCGGACAGCGTGTCCGGCGGCAACGGCGACGACACGATCTCGGCCGACCGCCTGCTCCTGGACGACGAGTACGAGGAGTTTCCGGCCTTCCTCTCCCTGCTGGGATATGGCGGCGGCAGCGATGTCGTGCGCGGCGGCAATGGCAACGACCTGATCTATGGCGACGAGGGCGACGATACGGTGATGGGCGATGGCGGCAACGACCGCCTCTATGGCGGTTCCGGCGGCGATCTGCTGGTTGGGGGTGCGGGCAACGACTACCTCCATTCCGGCTCCGGCAGCGACACCATGGCCTTCGGCAGCGGCAGCGGGGAGGATTCCGTCATCGGCTTCGATGCCGCGACCGACAAGCTGTCGATCGCGTCCGGCGTGAACGGCGGCAACCTGACCACGGCCCAGGCCGTCCTCAACGCGTCCTTCGTCATCGTCGGCCGCGGGCTGATCATCGACCTGGGCGGCGGCAATGCCATTATTCTGCCCGGGATCACCAAGGCGGATATCTCGGCTGCCAACATCCAGATCAGCGCGGCCGAGGGCCTGTCGGCGCCGGCGCCAGCCGACGATCCCTACTGGTACTGAGCGACCGTCAATCGAGCGTGCGGCGATAGCGAAGCAGGGCCAGCGCCATCGCCGCCGCCATGAAGGCCAGCAGCGGCCAGACCTCGGGCGCGATGTCGGTCCAGCCGCTGCCCTTCAGCAGGATTCCACGCACGATGCGCAGGAAGTGGGTGAGCGGCAGGATCTCGCCCACTACCTGAGCCCAATCCGGCATCCCCCTGTAGGGAAACATGAATCCGGACAGAAGGATCGACGGCAAGAAAAAGAAGAAGGCCATCTGCATGGCCTGGAGTTGGTTGGCCGCCACGGTCGAGAACGTGAAGCCGATCGCCAGGTTGGCGGCGATGAAGATGACCAGCACCAGCGACAGCAGGACCAGGCTGCCCGCCATCGGCACCCCGAACAGGAAGCGCGCGGCCAGCAGGATCACCGTCACCTGGACATAGCCGACCAGGATGTAGGGCACGATCTTGCCCAGCATCACCTCGGCCGGGCGTACCGGCATGGCCAACAGGTTCTCCATCGTGCCGCGCTCGCGCTCCCGCGTCATGCCGAGCGAGGTCATGATGACCATGGTCATGGTCAGGATCGTCCCCATCAACCCGGGAACGACGTTGTAGGCGGTGACGCCCTCGGGGTTGTAGCGCCGGTGGATGCGGACCTCGAACGGCGGCGGTCGCGCCGCCAGGCCGGCCTGGGCGCCGCCCAGGTCGCGCACGGCCGCCGTCTCGGCGATGCGCGACAGGGCCGCCAGGGCGTTGCTGGTGGCGGCCGGGTCGGTCGCATCGGCCTCGACCAGAACAGCCGGATGCTCGCCGCGCAGCAGTCGGCGCTGGAAGTCGACAGGGATGGTGACCACGAACTGCACGTCGCCGCGCGCCAGCATCCGGTCGGCGGCCTGTTCGTCCACCGCCTCCCCGACCAGGCGGAAATAGCCGGAATTGCCGATCCCGGCCAGGAATGCGCGGGCGAAGGGGCTGGCCTCGCCCATCACCACCGCGGTCGGCAGCGACTTGGGGTCGGCATTGATGGCATAACCGAACAGCAGCAGTTGCAGCACCGGCACCCCCACCATCATGGCGAAGGTCAGCCGGTCGCGGCGCATCTGCACGAACTCCTTCACCAGGATCGCCCAGAAGCGCCGCAGCGAGATCACACCCCTCATTGCTGCGGGTCCTTCACGCTGGCCATGAGTGCGATGAAGACGTCCTCCAGGCCGGGCTCGGCCTCGCTCCAGCGGATCGCCGGGTCGTCGCGGAAGGGGGTGAGTGCCGCATCCATGGCGGCGGCATCATGGCCGCTGACATGGAGTGCTCCGCCGAAGCGCACCACCATCTCGATTCCGGGCAGCCCCTCCAGCCGCGCCGCCAGCCGGTCGGGTTCCGCTGTCGCCGCCCGCCGCGTCACCAGCCCGGAGGCCCGGACGACGGCGTCGACCGTCCCCTCCGCCAGCAGCCGGCCATAGGCGATGTAGGCGATGGCATGGCAGCGCTCGGCCTCGTCCATGTAGTGGGTGCTGACCAGGACGGTCAGCCCGTCCGCAGCCAGGCGATGCAGCTCCTCCCAGAACTCGCGCCGCGCGCGCGGGTCGACGCCGGCGGTGGGCTCGTCCAGCAGCAGCAGTTGCGGACGGTGGAGGATGCAGGCGGCGAGCGCCAGCCGCTGCTTCCAGCCGCCGGAAAGCTGGCCCGCGAGTTGGCGCTGGCGGCTGGCGAGGCCCAGCCGTTCCAGCGCCTCGTCGACCGCGGCCCGCCGCGCGGGCAAGCCATAGATGCGGGCGACGAAATCGAGGTTCTCGCGGATGCTGAGATCCTCGTAGAGGCTGAAGCGCTGGGTCATGTAGCCGACCTGGCGCTTGATCGCCGCGGCGTCGCGGATGATGTCGAGCCCAAGACACGTGCCGCTGCCGGAATCGGGCGTCAGCAGGCCGCAGAGCAGGCGGATCGTTGTCGTCTTGCCGCTGCCGTTGGGGCCGAGGAAGCCGCAGATGCGGCCCCGCTCGACCCGCATCGACAGGTCGCGCACGACCGGGCGGCCGCCGAAGCTTTTGTTCAGGCCATGGACGTCGATGGCGTATTCCATCGGCGGGCTAACGGGACGGCCGCGACAGCTCGACCGGCTGGCCGGGGTTCAGGGAAGCACCCGCGAGCGGCCGCGCCTCCACCAGATAGACCAGCTTGGCCCGGCTCTCGCGGCTGTAGATGACGGGTGGGGTGAACTCCGCCTGGGGCGAGACGAACGACACCCTGGCCCGCAGCCCGGCCGGACAGCGGTCGCAGCCGACCGCCAGTTCCATGCCGATCGCCATGCCGGACAGAGCCGCCTCGGGCACATAGAAGCGCAGCTTCACGTTGCCCGGCGGCAGCAGCGACACGACGGCGCCGCCGGCCGGCACGAACTCCCCCGGCTCGAACAGCGTGTCGGCGGCAAGGGCGGCGACGGGTGCCGAGAGCGTGCGCTGCCCCAGCTTCCACTCGGCCTGCTCGATGCCCGCGCGGGCGATCTCGACAGCGGCCCCGGCGGCGTCGATCTCATCGTCGCGGGCCGACATGCGGGCCAGGTCCAGGTCGGCCGCCAGTTCGGCCACCCGGGCGCGATCGCGCTCGAAGGCGGCGCGCGCCTGGTCGATCCGGTCCACGGACACTACCTGCCCGGCCGGCAACTGCCGCTGCCGGCGGTACTGTGCCTCGCTGAGGCGCATGGCGGCGGCGGCCTGGGTGCGCTGGGCTTCCAGCGCCTCGATCTCGGGCGTGCGGCGGCCCTTGCGCAGGTTGGCGAGCTGGGCTTCGGCCTGGGCCAGGCGGCCCCGGGCGTCGGCCAGCGCGGCACGCTCGCTGCCATCCTCCAGCACCGCCACCGCCTGCCCGGCGGCCGCCGTCTCGCCGCGGCGGATGCGCAGTTCACGCAACGTGCCGCCTTCGCGTGGCGCCAGCCGGACATACTCGCCCTCGGCATAGCCGTAGAAGCGCGCCGGCTGATCCGGTGCCGGCGAGAAGAGGCCAAGAAGGGCGGCAACTGCCGCCTGCATCCATTCCATCATGTCGCCCCCTCTTGCCGGACCAGCCCGTGCAGCAGCAGGTCGCTCGCCGCGCTTGCCAGGGCGGCGGCATCCATCCGATGCGTCGCATGGGGCTCCAGCGCGTTCTTCCACAGGGCCGTCAGCAGGATCGGTGCTGCCAGCAAGGGTGCGGCCGTCGCCGGGTCGACCGGGCGGAACTCGCCCCGTGCGACGCCCCGAGCGATGAGCTGGGTGAACACGCCGAAGCCCCGCGCCACCACCTCGTCCGCATAGAAGCGCGCCAGGTCGGGGAAGTTGGCGGCCTCGCCCACGATCAGCTTGGGGATCGCCCCCATGGGCCCGGCCGCCATTTCGATCAGGCCGCGCACCACCCCGGCCAGCAGCGGCGCTGTCGGACCCTCCGCCGTCGCTATGCGCGCCTCGGCGGCGGCAAGGTTGGGCACCAGCGTCTGGCGGACCACGGCCTTGAACAGCTCTTCCTTGCTGGAGAAGTAGAGGTAGAGCGTGCCTTTGCCGATGCCGGCCCGCTCGGCCACGTCGTCGAGCCGGGTCGCGGCATAGCCGCGCTCGGCAAAGGCGGCCAGCGCCGCATCGACGATCTCGCTCGGCCGCGCCTCCTTGCGGCGGCGCCAGCGCGGGGTGACGGGCATTGCTAGGCCATGAAATAACTGACTGGTCGGTTATTTATATGCGAATCCAGGGCCGGGGCAATCCCTCCGCTCGGAAAGATGCCTAGAGGGCCGCCAGGATGGCCGGAATGGCGGCCGGCAGGTCGTCGGCGATCAGCCCCTCCCCGCACGCCGTCGCGGCCGCGCCATGAAGCCAGACGGCCATGGCTGCCGCCTCGAACGCCGGCATGCCCTGGGCCAGCAGGCCGACCGACAGCCCGGCCAGAACGTCGCCGGTGCCGGCTGTCGCCAGCCAGGGCGGGGCGTTCTCGTTGATGGCGACGCGCCCGTCCGGGGCCGCGACGATGGTATCCGTGCCCTTCAGCACGACGACCGCGCCGCTCGTGGCGGCGGCGCCGCGCGCCCGCGTCAGCCGCTCACCCTGGGCCGGGAACAGGCGGGCGAACTCCCCCTCATGCGGCGTCAGGATCGCCGGGCCGGAAATCGCGCGGAACAGGTCGGCCGGTCGGCCGGCGAAGACGGTCAGGGCGTCGGCATCCAGGACGACGCCGCGGCCGGCGGCCAGCACCGCCAGCACCTGGTCGCGCAGTGCCGCCCCTGCCCCACCCCCGGCCCCAGCAGCCAGGCGTTGCGGCGCGGGTCGGCCAGCAGCGCCGGGATCTCCGCCTCGGCCGCCAGCAGCAGGGCGGCCGGCTGCGCGGCATAGGAAGCGAGCGCGGCATCGGGCGCGGCCACCGTGACGAGACCCGCCCCGGCCCGCGCCGCCGCATGGCCAGCCAGCCGCGCGGCACCGGTCAGCCGGCCGCCGCCGACCACGACGGCGTGGCCGAAGCGATACTTGTGGTCCCCCGGCCCGCGCCGCCGCCGGGCCGACCCCCACAGGCCGGGCCCGTTGGCCCAGGCGCTGGGGCCGATGCCGTCCAGCACGGCGGCCGGAATGCCGATGTCGGCCACCACCACCTGGCCGCACATGGATCGCCCCGGCTCCAAAAGGTGGCCCGGCTTGCGCCGGAAGAAGGTGACGGTCAGGGCCGCGGCCGACACCTGCCCGCGCAGACGCCCATTGTCCCCGTCGACCCCGGACGGCACGTCGACGGCCACGATCGGGATGCCGGCGGCAGCCGCAGCCTCCAGCGTGGCGGCGGCAATCCCGGCGACCGGCCGCGACAGGCCGGCACCGAAGATCGCATCCACCACGAGCCCCGCCCCGGCGACCGATGCCGGCCCCATGCGGCCGATCTCGCCTGTCCATGCCGCCGCATGGTGCGCGGCGTCGCCGGCGAGGTGCGAGCGGTCGATCAGCGATGCCACCGACACGGGCCAGCCGGCCCGCTCCAGCCAGCGGGCGATGACGTAGCCGTCACCGCCATTGTTGCCGGGACCGCACAGGACCGTCACCGGGCATGGCCGCCACCGCCGGGCGATCGCCACCGCCGCGGCACGTCCCGCCGCTTCCATCAGGGCGATGCCGGGCGTTCCGGCGGCAATGGCGGCGCTGTCGGCGCGCGCCATCTCGGCCACCGTCAGCAGCGCCTCGGCCGCCACCTTCGCTTGTCCCGGCATCACAGCGGCGAGACGACGTGACCGCCATCGACGATGATGGTGGCGCCCGTCATGTAGCGGCCGGCATCCGATGCCAGCAGCATCAGCGCCCCGTCCAGGTCCGATGGCTGCCCCAGCCGCCGCTGGGGGATGCGCTTGATCACCGCCTCGCCGGCGGGGCTGGCAAAGAAGGCGCTGTTGATCTCGGTCTCGATGTAGCCGGGCGCGATCGCGTTCACGCGGATGCCATGCCGCGCCCATTCCAGCGCCAACACGCGCGTCAGGTGGTCGAGCCCAGCCTTGGACGCAGCATAGGCGGAGAGCTGTCCCATCGTGCGCATGGCGGTGACCGAGGCGATGTTGACGATCGCCCCCGGCCGTTTGGCCGCCACCAGGTGTCGGGCCACCGCCTGCGCCACCAGAAAGGCGCCGCGCAGGTTGGTGTCCATCACCCCGTCCCAGTCCTCGGCGGTCGTCTCCAGCGCGGGCTTGGCGGTGGCGACCCCGGAGTTGTTGACCAGGATGTCAATCGGCCCCAATTCCGCCGCGACGCGGGCGATTGCAGCGTCGATCGATGCAGGGTCGGTCACGTCGAGCGCCACCGGCAGGGCCTGGCCGCCGGCCGCCGCGATCTCCCGCGCCAGGTCCTGCAGCCGGTCCGTGCGACGGGCCGCGACCGCCACGCGCGCGCCGGAAGCGGCCAGGGTGCGGGCAAAATGCCGGCCGAGGCCACTCGACGCGCCCGTCACCAGGGCTATCTTGTCGGTGAGCGAAATCTCCATCGAGCGCGGGCTCCTCCAGTGCGGGTGCCATTTGTCCCGGGCGGGCCCCGGTCGGGTCAAGCCCGCCGATGGAACCCGTGGATTTCCGTGATAGATTCGCGAACGGCACGCGACGAGGTTCGGCCATGCATATCGACGTATTCTCCGACGTAATCTGCCCTTGGTGCTTCATCGGCAAGCGCCGGCTGGCCCGGGCGCTGGCGGCCGAGAGCGATGTCTCCGTCACGCTCCGGTGGCGCGCCTTCATGCTGAACCCCGACATGCCGGCCGAAGGCATGGACCGGCAGACCTACATGGCCATGAAGTTCGGCGGACCGGCCCAGGCGCGCCGGGTCTATGACAACGTCCTGCGCGCGGCCGAGGCCGAGGGCCTGGAACTGGCCATCGACCGCATCCCGCGGACGCCCAGCACCGTGGCGGCCCACCGGCTGATCCGCTGGGCGACCGAGCAGGGCGACGTCGATCCCGTGCTGGAGGGGCTGTTCCGCGCCTATTTCCAGGAGGGCCGCGACATCGGCCAGGCGAGCGAACTGACCGCCATCGCGGCTGCGGCCGGGCTCGATCCCGACGAGGCCCGCGCCATGCTGGCGCGCCCCGGCGGGGATGCCGACATCGTGGCCGAGGACCGCTCCGCCCGGCGCATCGGCATCAACGGCGTCCCCTGCTTCATCTTCGATGGCCAGTACGCCGTCTCGGGTGCCCAGGAGCCGGAGGTGTTCGCGCCGATCTTCGCCGCCGCCCGCGCCGGGGCGCTCACCTCGTCGGCCGCACAGTAGCCTTCGTCGCCGGGCCTCCCTGACCTGTCAGGGGGCCTCCCAGGCCTTCCATTCGGCCTCGTGCGCGGCCAGCCACTCGCCGGCCACCTCGAGCAGGGGTCGCTTCTCGATGTCGACCAGGGCGACCAGGCGCTCGAGCTCCGGCCCGTCGATGCGGAAGCGCGTCATGATGCGGTGGGCCTTGGGCCATTTCCGCGCCATGTCGATCGCCGCGTACTTCCAGATGTTGCCGGACGGCTTGCCGCAGTCATAGGCCTTGTCCGGATTGACGCCCCATTTCGGGTCGCTGTAGCAGGCCGGCTCGTATTTCGGGAACTGCACCCATTCGCCCTGGAAGCGGGCGTTCACCCAGTGCGGGCTGTAGACCCAGACCATCAACGGCGCCTTGCGCTCATAGGCGTCCTTGAGGTCGGCATACATCGCCTCCTCGTTGGCGGCGTCGACCACGACGAAGGGCAGGCCGAGCGCCTCGATCCGCTCCGCGTCGTTGCCTTCCCACAAGGCCGGCAGGCCGAGATAGCGGCCGAGCGGCGCCGTGTCGGGCGTGGCGAAGGCCTGGCCGCATTTCAGCAGCGCGCGCCAGTCGGGCAGGCCGGGGCAGCGCTCCTTCATGTAGAGCGGATACCACCAGTCCTCGATCGCGATCGGCCCCAGCGGTCCCAGCCGCTCCACCTTGCCGGTCGCCTCGCCCCGGCGCATCGCCGGCTGGGCGGTGGTCTCCCACTGCTCGGTCACGAGGTCGATGCGGCCGGCCGCCATTGAGTCCAGCCCCGCCATGTAGTCCGTGACGACGTAGCGCACGCGATAGCCGCTGCGCTCCAGGATGCCGCCGGCCAGCCGCGCGGTCAGTTGCTGGCCGGTCCAGTCATGGACGGCGATGCGGATGGGGTCGCGGGATTCCTGGGCCGCGGCTTCGGTCGATTCCACGGTCACGGCCAGGACCGCGGCCAGGACGATGCCCGCCAGCACGCGCGCCAGCCTCCACCCACGTCGCGCCATCCGTGCCACCCTCTTTCCTGCCCAGCGTCCGGGGGCTAGCCCGCGGGCGCCGGCTCCTGCCGCATCTCGAAATAGCGCTTGGCTATCGCCGTCTGGCTTTCATAGATCGAGCCCTGGAAACGCGGCGGCGGAAACGGCATGCGGATCGGTGCCGGCACCACCCGCGGCTCGATGCTGGAACTGCCAGCGACCATGCAGGATTCATACTCCGCGAAGTTCGATATGCCCTTCAGCGGGAACGCGTCGGCCGCGGCGAACTCGTAGAGCAGCAGCGTGCGCGGCCGGCTGGAGAAGTTCTGGGCCGAACCATGGACGGCACGCACATGGTGAAAGGTCATGGAGCCGGCCCGGGCCGGCATCAGGGCCGCCGTTGACAGGTCCAGCCCCGGGCACTGGGCCGGGTCCATGGCGCCGCAAAAATGCCCGGTCTCGTCGTGATGGTTCCAGGTCGGCCCGCGGTGGGAGCCCGGCACCACCATCATCGCCCCGTTGTCCCGGTCGGCATCGTCGAGCAGCACGCCCACGGCCAGCACGTCGTCGTTGGTATGGGGATAGAAGGCCCAGTCCTGATGCCATTCCACGGGCGAGCCGTAGCCGGGGGCCTTCATGTTGATCTTGGACCCGTGCAGGCGAACGTCCGGGCCCAGCAACTGCTGCAGGATGGCCACCATCGGCCCGTAGCCCGCCAGTTCCCGGAAGAAGGGGAAGTTGCTGTGCGGCACCTTGATCCGGCGCACCCGCGGCGCGTCCGGCCGGTGCGACGGCTCAAGATCAAATACCTTGTCGTGCGTCTCCAGCCCGCGGGCGCCCTCGCAGATCTCGGCGACGACCTGGCGGATGCGGCTGAGCGTGGCACCGTCCAGCACGTCCGGGGCGACGACATAGCCATTCTCGCGATAGAACTCGACATCGGCGGCGGACAGCATCGACGGGACCTCCAGGGCTATGCCCATGTTGGCGCCACCGGCCGACGGTGGTCAACAATCGGCGAGCCGGGCCAGCACCCGGTCGACCATCGCCCCGGCCAGGCCCAGATAGTTGGCGGGATCGCAGAGGCGGTCGAGGGCGGGCCGGTCCAGGTGGTCGGCGACCTCGGGCGTCTCGGCCAGCAGCTCGACCAGCGGCCGACCACCCGCGATCGCCGTGCGGCAGAGGTCGTAGACCAGGTGGTGGGCACGCTCGCGGCCGAGATGGGGGGCCAGCCCCATCATCACCGCCTCGGACACCACCAAGCCGTGCGTCAGGTCGAGATTGGCGCGCATCCGGGGCACATCCACCTCCAGCCCCGCGGCCAGGAACCGGGCATGGGCGAGCGCACCCGCCATCAGGCAGCAGATCTGCGGCAGGGCCGCCCATTCGATCTGCCAGGGGCCGGCCGACCGCTCATGCTCGGCCACCACCGCTTCCAGCAGTGCCGTGACCTGAGGCCGGGCGGCGGCAACGGCGGCGTGGATGTAGATGCAGGATACCGGGTTGCGCTTCTGCGGCATGGTGCTGCTGGAGCCGCGGCCGTGGGCGAAAGGCTCGTAGACCTCGGCCACCTCGGTCTGCATCATCAGCTTCACGTCGGTCGCGAACTTGCCCAGCGTGCCGCCCACCAGCCCCAGGAAGCAGCCGACCTCGGCGATCGCGTCGCGCTGCGTGTGCCAGGCGATGTCGGGCTGGCCCAGGCCAAGCTCCACCATCAGCAGCCGCTGCGTCTCCAGCCCGCCTTCCGGCAACGAGGCCAGCGTCCCGGCCGCGCCCGCAAACTGCCCCACCAGCAGTCGCGGCCGCAGCTCGTCGAGCCTGCGGCGGTGGCGCTCGACCGCGCTCAGCAGCCCCGCCATCTTGTAGCCGAAGGTGACCGGCACGGCCTGCTGCAGGTTGCTGCGGCCGATCACCGGCGTGTCGCGATGGCGGCGAGCCAGGTCCGCCAGCGATGCCGAGAGGCCGCGCAGGTCGCCCTCCACCAGGTCCAGCGCCTCGCGCAGTTGCAGCACGGTGGCGGTATCAGTGATGTCCTGGGTGGTGGCCCCCCAGTGGCAGTATTCGCCCTGCCCGTCGACGCACAACTCGACGAGTTGCTGCACCAGCCCGATGACGGGTGAGCCGGCGCGCTCGGTCTGCTGGCGCAGCCGTTCCAGGTCGATCCGGTCGATACGGCAATTGCGCTCGATCTCGGCCGCCGCCGCCGCCGGGATCAGCCCCAGCCGGCCCTGGACCCGCGCCAAGGCCGCCTCGACCTCCAGATACTTCGCGGTCCGCGTTTCATCGGAGAAGATCGCCCGCATCGCCTCGGTCGAGAAGAGGTTGCCGAGGATGCTGGAGTCGATGATCGAGGCGGGCATGGCGGGTCAGTCCTCGTCGGCGAGCCGGGCCAGGCCCACCAGGGCCGCCGCCGGATGGGTCACTATGGCGACCGGCACCGTCTCCAGCCATGGGCGAAAGCGCCCCTTGGCGACGAAGCGCTCATGGAACCGGCTGGCCGCCAGGAAGTCGGCGATGCGCGGGGCGATGCCGCCCGCGATGCGGACACCACCCGCGGACCGGAAGGTCAGCGCCAGGTTGCCCGCCACGCCGCCCAGCATCGCACAGAACATCTCCAGCGCCGCCCGCGCGACGGCGCAGCTTCCGTCCAGAGCCGCCCGTGTGATCGCCTGCGGCGGCTCGTCCGGCACACTCACCCCGCGACATTCCGAAATCGCCCGACGGAGGTTGGCCAAGCCCGGGCCGGACAATGCGCGCTCCGCCGAGACATGGCCGAATCTGGCGCGCAGGCGGGCGATCACCGCCTCCTCCTCAGGGTCAGCCGCGGGCAGCGTGCCATGCCCCCCCTCCCCTGCCACGACCCGAGCCGGGCGGCCCGGCAGGAAGGCGGCCACGCCCAGGCCGGTGCCGGGACCGAGCGTCACGATCGGCGCCTCGGGATCGGCCTCGCCCGGCGCCAGCGGCCGCAGATCACCCGCATCCAGCCCCGGCATGGACCAGGCGACGGCCGCGAAATCGTTGACCAGCCGCACGTCGGACATGTCGAACGTGCGCCGCAGCCGCAGGCCGTTCACTTCCCACGGGGCGTTGGTCAGCTGCATTCGGTCGCCGTCCACCGGGCCGGCCACGGCCAGCAGCGCCTTGGTCGGCCGCGCGCCGGTCCAGCCGGCGAGCGCCACCTCCATGGCGGCCTCCAGCGTCGGGTGATCGGCGGTCGCGACCGGGGCCAACTGGCGGATCGTGTCCTCGTCGAGGATCGCAAAACGGGCGTTCGTGCCGCCGATGTCGGCCAGCAGGGTCGGTCTGGGAATGCGGGAACGGATCAATTTTCGGGCAACTCCTCCGCTGTGCCGGGCTGGCGGACATGGTCAACGCACAGGGCGTGCATACGGCTCCTTACGCGCCGGCATGCGATGCGCCCTCGATCATCGGCGAGGGCGTCGCCAGCATCGACGGCCGGGCCGCCATCCGGCGATACCAGCGGTCGAGCGCGGCATGCGCGGCCAGCATGGACGCCCCTTCCGGCGCCATGCGGAAGCAGGCGAACATCGGCGCGGCGTGCAGGTCGGCCAGCGTCGGCCCCAGTCCTTCGCCTGCCAGCCAGTCGCCACCGCCAAGGAACCCTTCCAGCACCCGGCAGCAGCGCGCCGCCTGCGGCAAGGCCGCCGCGATGCGTCCTTCGTCCACCGGCTCGCCGCGCACGGGCTTGCGCACCCGCTCCACGAACACGTCCCACACCAGCGTGCGATAGGCATAGGCGTCGAGCAACCCCACGATCTGCGCCATGCGCGCCCGCGCGCCGGGGGCGGCCGGCTGCAACGGCGGCCCGGCGAAGCCCTCGTCGACGTAGCGCGCGATTGCCGCCGTCTCGAACAGGTCGAGCGCGCCGTGCCGCAGGGCCGGGATGCGGTCGAACGGGTGCAGGCCACGATATTCGGCCGGTACCGAGGGCGGGTCGAAGATGTCGACCGGCTCGAAGCGATGGGCGACACCCTTCTCGGCCAGGGCCAGGCGGGCGATGCGGGTGTAGACGCTGTAGATGGCGCCGAAGAGGACGGGGGCGGTCATGGCGCCCGCAGGTTCGACTGCGGACGGGATCCAAGGCAAGGGCGAAGGCGGCGCCTTCTCTGGACGCCGGTCGGCCCAGGCGCTAGGTCTTGCCCTGGGCAGGGAAACCGGGTGGGCGACGGGGAATGATCGAGCTTGGCGCGGCGACGCCGCTGGACCTGCTGCGCACCTATCGCCGGCGGATGATCGAGGAGGTCTCGCCCAACGACCAGATGGTCCTGCCGCAGGATGCGCTCGACAGCGCCACCCTGCCCGAGACCGACTGGTGCGCGCAGTACTTCTGGGTCACGGAAGAGGCACTGCGCGTCGTCGCCAAGGCGATGCTGCTGGGCGAACAGCCCGAGATCCGCCGCATCCTCGACCTGCCCTGCGGCCATGGCCGGGTCCTGCGCGGCCTGCGCGCGGCCTTTCCCGAGGCCGAGATCACCGCCTGCGACATCGACCGCGACGGCGTCGATTTCTGCGCCCGCACCTTCGGCGCACTGCCGGTCTATGGCGACCCCGACCCGGACCGCATCGAGCTGGGCGACGCCACCTTCGACCTCATCTATTGCGGCTCGCTGCTGACGCATCTCGATGCCGGGCCGTTCCGCCGCTTCCTCGCCAAGATGTCGCGCCACCTGGCCGAGGATGGGCTGCTGGTCTTCACCACGCATGGCCGCTGGTGCCTGACCTTCCATCGCACTATCATGCCCTTCATCGCGCCGGAGCCGTGGCAGGTGATCGAGGACGGCTTCCGCGCGACCGGCTTCGGCTATCACGACTATGCGGAATCCCCCGGCTACGGCGTGTCGCTGTCCAGCGTCGCCTGGGTGCAGCAGGCGATCGAGGCGGATCCGTCGCTGACCACGATCGGCCTGATGGAGAAAGGCCTGGGCAACTTCCAGGATGTCTTCGTCTGCCGCAAATGGCCGATCGACGCCCCACGCGGGCCGCTGCACCCCAAGCGCCGTCCGGCGATCTACCAGGGCGAGACCGAGATGCTGGGCCCGCCGCGCCCGGCCCGCGGCCCGCGGGTGTCGGTCGGCTTGTCGCCCGAACTGCAAAGGCAGCCAGCGGCTGCAGCGCCAGCCGCGCCAACACCGGCGGTAGAATCGCCTCGCCCATTGCTGCAAAGGCTGGCGGGCAAGATCCTCGGACGCTCCTAGGCGGCGCCAGGCACGCCCGCGGAGCCCCCGCGCGTGATCCGCAACATCCAGGCCCTGCGCTTCCTGGCGGCCTTTGCCGTCGTGGGGTATCACGCTGGCACGCTCTACTTCGCGCTCGACAAGAGCCAGGGCCTAGCGCCGCTGTTCGCCCCGCTGGTCGCCTATGGGATGACCGGCGTCGACCTCTTCTTCGTCATCTCCGGCTATGTCGTGCAGATCACGACGGCCGGCCGCGCCGGTCCGGCGGCGGCCACCTCGTTCATGCTGCGGCGCTCGGCCCGCATCTATCTGGGCTACTGGCCCTGGCTGGTCGTCGCCTATCTGGTCGGACGCTTCGTCGTCGGCATCGACTATTCCGGCCACAGCGCCGTGCGCTCGATCGCGCTCACCATCTTCATCCGCGGCCAACTGGTCATGATCGTCAGCTGGACCCTGATGTTCGAGCTGATGTTCTATTTCGCCTTCGCGGTCGCCATGCTGCTGCCGCGCCGGGTCGGGCTGGTCCTGCTGGCGGCCTGGGCCGTGGCGAGCCTGGTCTGGCCCAGCCGCTGGTGGCTCAACCCCTTCATCGCGGAATTCGCCGCCGGCGCCCTGCTGGCTGCCGCCATCGGCCGCTTCGGCCCGCCGCCGGCATGGCCCGCTGCCATCGCGACCGCGCTGCTGGCCGCAGTCGGCGTCTATGTCGGCCAGCGCTACGGGCTGCTGGGGCGGCTGGACGTGCTGGGCCGGGTGCTGTGCGTGGCCCCGTTCGCGGTCGCCACCGTGGCACTTGCCGTGGCGCTGGAGCATCGCGGCGTCACCTGCGGTCGCACGCTGGTGCTGCTGGGCGACAGCTCCTACGCCCTCTATCTCTGCCATGTGCCGGTACTGACGCTGGCGACCCAGGTATGGTGGCCGACCGTCCATGCCCATCCTGATATCCTCTACCCGGTCATCACGGCGGCGACCGTCGTGGTGGCGGTGGCCTGGTATCTGGCGGTCGAGCGGCACCTGACGGCGGCATCCACCCGCATCGTCCGCAGCGCTTTCCGCGAGCGGTAGCGGCGGGCTACTCCGGCGGCGGCCGGCCTGTCATGCTGGGCCGAACATCGAACGGGAGACGGCACCATGGAGATGCGGGATTTCGGCCGGACAGGCCTGCGCCTGTCGGCCCTGGGCTTCGGTTGCGGCGCCGTCGGCGGCCTGATGGTGCGCGCCGACGCGGCCGAGCAGGAGCGCGCCGTCGCCCGGGCACTCGATGCCGGCATCAACTATTTCGACACGGCCGTGCAGTATGGCGACGGGCAGTCGGAACGCAATCTGGGCCGCGTCCTGGCCCGGCTGAAGCCGGCCGAAGCCGTGATCGGCACCAAGGTCCGGCTGCTGGGCGACGACTTCTCGGATGTCGGCGGCGCCGTCGTCGGGTCGCTCGAGGGCAGCCTTGCCCGCCTCGGCCGCGAGCGGGTGGATATCCTCTATTTCCACAACCCGGTCACCATGGACGGCAGCCCCGGCAGCCTGTCGGTCGCCCGCCTGCTGGAAGAGTTCGTGCCGGCCGTCGAGCGGCTGCGCGATGCCGGCAAGGTCGGTTTCGTCGGCATCACGGCGGTCGGCGACACGGCAGCGCTGAAGGCCGTGCTGGCGTCGAGCAAGGTCGAAGCCGCCCAGGTGGTGTTCAACCTGCTGAACCCGTCGGCCGCCGACCGCCTGCCTGCCGGCTGGCCCGGCCAGGACTATGACGGACTGCTGGGCGATGCCGCGACGGCCGGAGCCGGCGTCGTCGCCATCCGCGTGCTGGCCGGCGGCGCGCTCTCCGGATCGGCCGAGCGCCACCCGATCGCCAGTCCCGCCCCGGCACCGATCGGCTCCAGCGACACCTACGCGGGCGACCTCGACCGTGCCCAGGCCCTGCTGCCCCAGGCAGGCGGGACGACCGCCGGACTGACGGATCTGGCGACCCGCTATCCCCTGTCGCAGGCTGCCATCGGCACGATCCTGGTGGGCATGGCAAGTTTCGAGCAATTCGAGCTGGCGCTCGCCGCCATCGAACGCGGCGCGCCATCGGCGGGTGAACTCGCCCGGCTGGCCGGCGGGCAGCGTTGACCCGCGGTCAGCGGCCGGCGGGGACGGTCATCTGCCCGATGAATAGACCGAGCGCTCGCTGCATGGCGACCTGCGGCGGCTCCGACGGATGCCACTCGGGGAAGTGGCCGTCGATCGCCATCCGCGCCAAACCGTAGACCAGCGCGCGCGCGGCCAGCACCAGACGGTCGAGATCGACGCCTTCGGCAAGCCGCCCGCGGTCGCGGGCCTGGGTCAGCAGTTCGACCATCCGGCGCCGGATCGCTTCGTTCTGCCCGCGCAGGCTGTCCGACGACGCGAAGTCGATGAGGGTGCGGGAACTGATGATCGCGAAGTGGGTCGGATTGGCGACCGCCCAACCGAGATAGCCCCGGCCGATCGCCTCGAACATCGCCACCGGGTCGTCCGGGTCGGCGTCCGACTGGGCTCGGGCCACCGCCAGGGTCAGCCGCCCCATCGCCTGTTCGGCGACGGCGGTCAGCAGCGCAGTCTTCGAGCGGAAATGCTGGAACGGCGCGCCGGGCGACACGCCCGCCCGCTTGGCGGCCTCGCGCACCGAGACATGCTCGACACCCCGCTCCTCGATGATCTCGACGGTCACGGCAATCAGCGTCTCGACGAGATTGCCGTGATGGTAGGGCCTCGCAGGCCCCGCCTTGGTCTTGGACGGTCGGTCGCTCATGCGCCGACCAGTATCACGAGCGCCTATCTAATCAGTGATTAATTCTGCTTGCATCCCCACCCGCCATGCCGCTTTAATCTAATCGTCGATTATATTCCTTGGGAGACCAGCATGGCCCGTTCACACCTCACCCTCGCATTCCTGGCGATATCGTTCACGACGGCGCATGCACAGGACCGCCCCATGCTCGAGATCACCTGGCCGCACGCGGGCGCCGTCATCGCGCTGGGCAGCGATGCAGAGAAGGCCGTCGGGGTGGTGGTGAAGAGCAACTTCGCGCTGCGCCCGGCTGGCAAATGCGGCGACGACCGGCGCTGCGGCCACGTCCACATGAAGATCGATCCCGCCGGGGATAGCTGCAACATCCCGGGCCGGCCCTACAACAGCATGAACAGCGACTTTGGCGGCGACCTCATCAAGGCGCGCTTCGGCCATTGCCCGAGTGCCGCCGGCAGCCATGTGATCGGCGTCCTGCTCGCCGACGACCATCACCGACCCATTCTGGTCGACGGCAAGCCCGTCACCGCGCTGGTGACGGTGACGACGAAGTAGGCCGGTGGGCGCCCCTCCCAAGCCTGGGCATGGGACGGGCGCCCCCTGCGAAACGCGAACTACCCGCGCGCGGTCGTCGCCTTCGCCTTGCGCTTGGCGGCGATCGGCGCATCGACCGCCGGGAAATCCGGCCCGCGCAGGGCCCCGGAGCCGCCCGGCAGCGCGATCGGCTGGCCGGTGTCGACCAGTTTGTTCCGCTCGATGCGAAACACCTGGATGTTCTTTTCCATAACGTTGCCCACCGCCAGCGTGCGGCCGTCGGCCGAGAAGGCCGCACCCTGGGACCAAGTGCCGATCGGCGCCTCGGCGATCCGCGTCATCCGGCGATCCTGGATGCGCAGGAGCACGACCTTGCCGGCTGCTGCATAGAACGGCGAGTTCTTCGCCTTGTTCGAGCCGTTGATGACGACGGCCGCCGCCAGCTTGCCGTTGGGCGAGATGGCGATCCCTTCCGGCGTCTGCCCGACGCTGACCGTGTCGGCGACGCGGAAGGGCTCCTGCCCCAGGTCGATCAGGCTGACCGTGTCGGTGTCGCCCGCCCCGCGGCCGATATTGGCGACGACGGCGACGTCGCCCAGCGGGCTGATCGCCAGGCCGTAGGGCCGCAGGCCCGCATTGAAGTCCCGCTTGGTGTACTCGACCTTGCCGCCCTCGATCTTCAGGACAGAGATGCGGTTGTCGGTGTCGCCATCGCGGGTGACCAGCGCGTGCTTCCCGTTCGGCGTGACCGCGACATGGCTGACGCCGATTTCGGGCTTGCCGATCGTCACCGTGTCGACCTTGGTCAGCGTCATTCCCTCGACCTTGAAGACCGAGATGGTGCCGGCCGAACGGTCGGCCACCAGGGCCATGCGATCGTCCGGGGTGAAGGAGACCCCGGCCGCGCCCGCGCCGGCCTCGACCGTCTGCACGACCTTGGGCGGGTTCTGGGTCAGGTCGATCACCGAGACGCGGTTGTCCGGGATCTGCTTGGTCGGGTCGGCCGGGTCGATCTTCATGGCCGCGGTGACGAGCGCCAGCTTCTCGCTGCGGCTGACGGCGACGCTGTTGGGCGGGCCGACCAGCGAGGCCGGGACGGAGACCTGGGCCTTCACCTCCAGCCCGCCCTTCGTGAAGCGCATCACCGTGATGCTGTCGCCCGCCGGGTTCGCCACTACCTTGGCGACCCCGTTGTCGAGCGTCATCTTGGTTTCGTTCGCCGATATGATCGTCTGTGCGGCGGCAAGGCCCGGCAGGGCCGCGAGCAACGCACCCAGGGCCGCAACGCGGCGCCCTCGAATCGTCATGGCATCCCCTCCCCGACTGCGCCGTTGTTCTCCCGCGAAGGGGTGCCCCGATCCCGGGCGGCACTTGTCGGTGCGCGCAGGATAGGCCGCGCGCGATACCCGGAATAGGGGAAGTTGGCCCAGGCTGGCGGCGTCGCCCTAACGCGGGCGGGCGACTGGCCTCGGTCGCTGGGCCGGCTTCGCGGGCACGGGCTTGCGGGTTGCCGCCTTCACCGGTGCGACCTTGGCGGGCGCCGCCTTCGCCGGCTTGATCTTGACGGGTGCGGCCTTCGCCGGCGTGGTCTTGACAGGTCCCGCCTTTGGCGGCCGAGCGGGCGCCTTGACCGCGGCCGTCGGCTTGCGGCCGGGCACCGGGGCCGCGGCCTGCTTGCGCGCCCGCGCCTGCCCGGCATTCGACCGCGTGCGGTCGGCCCAGGGGCCCAGCGGCGGCTTGGGCATGCCGGCCGAGTCCAGTTCCTGCTGGTCCGGGTCCGGCCGGCAAGGGTCGAACAGGCCGGCACTGGCTGCTGGCTTGCACCCGCCGGCCTGCCCCTGCGGCACCAGGCGGTCGCCCGGCATGCTGACGCCGGCATTGGCCACGGGCAGTTCGTGCCGATAGAAGGTGGCGCGAACGCGCCCGATATCGTTCAGGGTCGTAGCCGGGTCGAGGCAGGCCGCCAGCGGCAGCGCCAGGAACAGGGCAACGAACGGGGCGCCGGCAAAACGGCGGCGGGCGGCGTCTGGTCGATTCATGGGCGGGATACTCGGCCGGTTCGCCCGGCAGGCCAACCCCCGACCATGCACTTGACCGCCCGGCATCCCGGATGGTCCCTTCGGCCAAGGTCATCGTCCACCAGGAGATCGCACCAGCCTTGTCCGACGCGATGCCGACATGCGGAACGCCGCCGGCCATCGCCATCCTCTGCCATGGCGGCGGGGGCGGCAGCACGCATGCGGCGATGAACCTGGCGGCCGCGCTCGACCGGCGCGGCCGGCGCGTCGTCCTGGCGACGCTGGGCCGTCCGCTCTGGCCGGTGCCGGCCGGGCTGGACCACATCGTGATCGGGCGGGGCGGAGGGGGCGGCACAGGCCGCCTCGACACCGGGTGGGACGAAGCGGCATTGGACGGGATGGCCCGCGCGGTCGCCCGGCTGTGCCGGCGCACCGCCATCGACATCCTGCACTATCACTATGCCCTGCCGTTCGCGGCGGTTGCCGCGCGGGTGCAGGGGTGGCTCGGCGCCGACGCACCGGCCCTGGTGGCGACCCTGCATGGCAGCGACGTGACGGCCATCGCCCGCAACCCCGGCCTAGGCAGGCCGCTGGCCGCCGCCGCCGCGGTCTCGACCGTTTCCCTGCCCTACGCCCGGATGCTGGCAGCCGCCACCGGCATGCCGGAACCCGCCGTCGTGCCCAACTTCCTGCCGGCGGCCCCGGCAGCCCGGCCGCGACCGCCGGTCCGGCGGCTGGTACCGACGATCATCCATGTGTCCAGCTTCCGCCCGGTCAAGGACACCCGCGCCGTCGCCCGCATCTTCCTGGCGATCCGCCGGCAGGTCCGCTGCCGGCTGGTTCTGGTCGGCGACGGCCCGGATCGCCGCGGCATGCGGCAGTTGCTGCGCGCCCGCGCCGGCGATGTCTCCCTGTCCGGCTTCCGCCGCGACGTGGCGGCGCTGCTGAGGGCGGCCGACCTGATGCTGCTCGCCAGCCGGGCCGAGAGCTTCGGCCTGGCGGCGCTGGAGGCGATGGCGGCTGGCGTGCCGGTCGTCGCCCCGCGCGTCGGTGGCCTGCCGGCGGTCGTCGGCGACGGGGTCGGCGGTCGCCTCTTCCATCCCGGCCGCCATGCGGACGCCACCGCCCGGGCGGTGGCGCTGCTGCTGGCGCCGATCCACCGCCGCCGCATGGCCGACCGCGCCCGCCGCCGCGCGGCAACGTTTTCCGAGGAGCGCGCCATCGCGGGCTACGACCGGCTCTATGCGCTGGCACTGGCGCGGACCCCGGCAGTCGCCGGGTGAAGGACCTGCGTGCACTACTGGGGGAAGCCGATGGCCGCGCCAGGCTGGCGGCAGGCGGGGTATTCACCGACCCGGCCGCATTCCTGGATGCCCTGGCACCACCGGCTGTCCTCCCCGGCAGCGACCGGCGCCCGATCCACACCCACCAGCAGCCCGGCCCCGATATCCGGCGGTCGGTCCTGGCCAAGCTCTCCACGCTGGAAGACCTGCGGCGGCGCCAGCCGGAGGTGGTCGATACGGCGTTCGTCCTCATCGACACCGACCGGGCCGCATCCAGCAAGGTGGCGACGCGCATCGCCTGGGATGGGCCGGACGGCCGCCGCCATATGCTGAAGGTGACGCCGCCCGGCACCGAGCCGCTGGAGTTCCGCCACCTCGGCCTCGACCCAGCCCAGCTCGATCGGGTGGCCGACCGGCTGGCCGCCTACCTGCGGCAGATCCCGGGCGACCGGGCAGCCGCTACTTCCCGGATGGCACGACTGCGGCCGCTGCTGGCGCCCGCGCGCGCGCTGACCCTGGCCGAGTACGCAACCTCGCTCAGCCAGTTCCTGCTGGCGGCGCGGCTTGGCCAGGCGCCGAGGCCGGTCATGGTGTCCACCCTGGCCGAGTCTGGGCAGTTGACGCAGGCCCTGGCGACGATGCTGGCGGGGCTGGAGGGATTCGTCGCCGCGTTCAACCGGGCGGTGCACGACCTGACCGCCGCCGGCATCGACCCGGCGGTCGGCGCCCTGGCGGCCGACTGGCTGCCCCTCTTCTATTCCTGCCCGGTCGATGGCGAGCGCATGCGGCTGCGGCGGCAACGGAGCGGCCGGGATGTGGTGGCGGCCGGCCGCAGCCGGGCCGGCCGCGCCTACGCCTTTCCCCTGGGTGCCACCGGGTGCGACCTGGGCGCCCTGCTGGCCGCCGGCCGCTGGAGCCCGGACGTGACCCTGCCGGTCCTGCTGAACGACCGCTTCAGCGGCATGGTCGCCGGGCGCAGCTCGGCGCTCTACGGGCTGGTCCTGGCCACCGCGATGCGGACGGCGCTGGGCATCCGGCCGATCCCGATGCTGGTGCCGACGACCCTGGCCGAGCCCCCTTCGGGGCCGGACGGGCTGCTGCAAAGCTGGCTGACGGGGTAGTGTGGCACCCATGACCCCGGTCGACATCCTGGCCATCTCCACCCATCCCGACGACGTCGAACTGGCTTGTGGCGGCACCTTGATCCTAGCGGTGCGCCAGGGCCTGCGGGTCGGCCTCGCCGACCTTTCGGCCGGCGAAGCAGCGACCCGCGGCACGCCCGCGCTGCGCCGGGAGGAAGCGGCCGAGGCCGCGCGCCGGCTGGGTGTCGCCTGGCGCTGCTGCCTCGACCTGCCCGACGGCCGCATTGGCGACACACCCGAGCAGGTGGAACCCGTGATCGCGCTGCTGCGGCAGGCGCGCCCGCGCATTCTGCTGCTGCCCTATCCCCAGGACCGCCATCCCGACCATGCCGCGGCCGCCCGGCTGGTCGAGCGCGCAGCCTTCCTCGCCCGGCTGAAAGGCCATGGCGCGGGGGCGCCGCACGCCGTCAACCGCCTGCTGCACTATTGCGGCCACCACCCCTTCCAGCCCGCGATCGTCATCGACGTCAGCACCGTGTGGGAGGAACGGATGGCAGCCCTGCTGGCCCATGCCAGCCAGTTCGAATCCGGCACCGGTTCGCCCACCGCGCTCAGCGACGGCAGCTTCCTGCGCTTCGTTGAGGCACGCGCGGTGTGCCACGGCGCGATGATCGGGGTGGCCCACGGCGAAGGCTTCGCCATGAGCGGGCCGGTCGGCCTTAGCGGCATCGACCTGCTGCTGCCGCCGGCCGGTCCGCGCGCCTACCGGAACTTCGCCTGAATCAGCCGGGCAGGTTCGGCCGCAATGCTAGCCGGCCGGCAGCACCGCGGTCGTAGCGCCGCAGCATCTCGATCGGCTCCGGCACGGGCAGGCCGGCGCGTTCGAGATAGAGGCCGGCCATGGCCGCGAACTGGCGGTGGACCGGCTGGTCGCGATAGGCGAGTTCGGCAACGCGCGGGCCGAACTGGATGAAGGGAAAGGGGTTGGCCTCCCACACCACGATCCCACCCGCCGGCAGGTAGCCATAATCGAAGGCGACCACATCCAGTTCCATGGCGACGCGGGCGCGGGCGAACAGGTCGGCATGGCGATCGGGACCAGCGACGTGGGCCGCCTCCGCCGCCAACAGGTCCGGCGTCGAGCGCTTGTTGCCGCCGCGCACCTCCCAGTCCGGCGCGGCCAGGCGGTGGACGGCGACATGATGGTCGCCGGCGACGAAACAGCGATATTTGCAATAGAGCCCGTCGGGGCCCCTGGTGTCGACGAACTCGACCGCGATCGGCCGGCGGAAGCGGGCGAGTGCGGTGGGCGTGATCGGCTCGCCGGGTCCAAGGCGCAGCGATGGCACGCCATGGCCCCAATCCTCGCGGATCAGAATCTGGCCCGGCAGCGCTTGCCGCACCGCGTCGGCCGAGGCCGTATCGACCGCCAGCGTGCGCGGCGTGCGGATGCCGATGGCCGCCAGCCGCTCCGCTGCCGCGCGCTTGCCGCCATTGGCCAGCCGCGCCGGATGGTTCACCACCGGGATGCCGCGCGCGGCCGCCGCCTCCACAAGTTGGCAGGCGGCGTCGAGCGCCACTGGCGACCAGGCCTCCACCGGGTCCTGCAGCCAGGGCACGACGACGGCGACCTGGGCCAGGTCGACCCCGGCGCATGGCAGCAGCGCCAGCTCGAAGCGGCGTCGCAGGTCGGGAAAGTGCCGCGCGAGCCAGAACAGGAACTGATCGTGGAACCCAGCCTGGCGAAAGGGGTGGCGGACGGCCAGGATGCGCCCTGGCGCCCGGCACCAGGCGCGGTTGGCGGTATCGTCGGCTTGCCGCAGGTCGGCCCAGCGGGCGAGCAGGTCCCGGGCCCGGTCGATCAGCTCCGGTGGATCGAATGACCAGGTCATCGCGAGCGGATTCTCGGGCGGACGTTTGTACCCGCCTTCTCTAGCAGGTCGCCCTGCCGCGCAGTCGGGGAAATAGCGCTTGTGTCGCGCACCGCGATCCTGGAACCATCCCGGCGCAAATTCCGGCCCGGGGCGATGCCGCCCCCGCTCGAGCCATAACGCGACAGGGACGACGCCTGCCCGCGGCCGATCCGGCCTCGGTCACCCAACGGAGACTCCAGGGCAATGCAAATCGACGCTCGCCGCACGAACGACACGCTGACCCTGGCATTGGCCGGCCGGCTCGACATCACCACCGTGCCCCTGCTGGAGCGCGAGCTGGGGCTGGACGGCGTCCGGCATCTCGTCCTCGACTTCGACGCCTGCCCATACATCTCCAGCGCTGGGCTGCGGGAACTGCTGCGCGCGCAGAAGCGGCTGAGTACGGCCGGCGGCACGATGCTGCTGACCAACGTGTCGCGCGAGGTCCAGGACGTGCTGGACATGACCGGCTTCTCCACGATCATCCCGACCCGGCGCAAGGCGCGGGAGATCTCGCTCGACGGCCGCGAGTTCCTGTCGGCCGGCGTCTGCGGCGAGTGCTATCGCCTCGACCAAGAGACCATCGTCAAGCTCTACAACGAAGGCGTCGAGCTCCACATCGCCGAGAAGGAGAAGGAGTTCGCCAAGGCGGCCTTCCTGCTCGGCATCCCGACCGCCATCTCCTACGACGTGGTCGCCTGCGGCAGCCGCTCGGGCGTCGTCTACGAGATGCTGGACGCCACGCTGTTCAGCGCCGTCATTCGCAACGACCTGGAAAACCTCGAGCACCATGCCCAGACGCTGGCCGAGATCACCCGCACGGTGCACGCCACCCCTGCCGACCGGGATGTGTTCCCGGACATCAAGAAGAACTTCCGCGGCTACATCGACCAGATGGACTTCTTCCTGTCGACCGAGGAGATCGCCTTCCTGCAGGCCAAGCTGGAAGAGATCCCGGACGCCGACACGCTGGTCCATTTCGACCTGCACACGAGCAACATCATGATCCGCGGCGGCGAGCCCGTGATCATCGACATGGGCGACCTGTCGCGCGGCCACTACATGTTCGACATGGGGCTGCTGGCCACCATCTACGGCTACCCGGAGACGGGCATCTCCGAACTGGCGACCAAAATCCCGTCGGCCGACGGCGCCCGGCTGCTGGAGCATTTCCTGAAGCACTACTTCGCCGACAAGCCGGACGCGGACTACCAGTATTTCCTGCGCAACAAGGCCTTCCTGGCGTCGCTCCGGCTCATCTACACCGTCACTTTCCTGCCCAAGCTGCGCGAACAGCTTGCCACGACGATCAAGGACCTGCTGCTGCCCCAGATGCGCTGATCTAGCGGGCGGGGTCGCCGGCGTCCGGGGCATTGTCCGGCCCGAACTCCAGCACCTCGCCCTGCCGCAGCGTCCATTCAAGCTGGGCCAGGACCTTGACCGCGCGCGGCTTGTTGCGGACGGCGACCTCGGCCACCAGCGCGTTCACCAGCGCCACGGCGGCCACGTTGGAATTGGCAAAGCCGCTGCCGCCGCAACTGGCCTTCAGCACCACCTCCGCCCGGGCGGCCAGCGGCGACAGCGGGCCGTCGGTGATGGCGATCAGCCGCGCCTTGCGCGCCGCCGCCAGGTCCATCGTCTCGATCACCTGGCGGGTGTAGCGCGGGAACGAGATCGCGATCAGCACGTCGCGCGGCCCGATCTCCATCAACTGGTCGGGCAGTTCGCCACGCCCGGCATCCAGCAGCCTTGCCGTGCCCAACGTCTGGTGCAGCAGGTAGGAGAGCGTGTGGGCGATGCCGAACGAGCTGCGCAGCCCGAAGATGTAGACGGTGCGCGCGGCCGAGATCAGCGACACCGCGGCATCGAAGTCCCGCGCCACGACGCCCTGCTCGGTGACCGCCAGATTGTCGGCGTCGGACTGGAACGACCGATGCAGCGGCCGCTGCCCGTGCGCGCCGGTGGCGAAGTCGTTCAGCCGCTGCGCCGGCTCCAGGTTGCGGCGGATGAGATCCTGCAGCTCCCGCCGCAGGGCGGGATAGCCGTCATAGCCCAGCGCCGTCGCGAAGCGGACCACCGTTGACTGGCTGATGCCCAGCCGCTCGGCCACGCGCGCGGCCGTCGACAAGGCCACCTCCTGCGGGCTTTCGACGATCAGCTCGGCCACTTTCCGGGCGCCGCCCGTCAGGCGCCCGGTCATCTGCTGGATGCGCTCGATGACCTCTGCCATCCACCCCTCTCCCCTCCTGGGCGCCCGGCCCATGAAAATTTTGTTGCAGCAGTGAAGTTTCTTTGCAAGAAATTATGCGCTCATCGTTGACGGCTTGCGAAGCCGAGCACGATGTCCGCGGCCTCGCGCACGCAAGAAGGGTGCCTCATGACAATCGGTTTCAGGGTCCTGGCCCGCTCCCGCGCCGTCGGCGCGGACATCGTCCGCGACTTCCGCAAGCTGCCGGTGGCCAATGTCAGCGATGTCATGGCGCGCATGACGGCCGGCGGCTCACGCCTGCGGCCGATGCATGCGGGCGGCTTCATGGCCGGTCCGGCGCTGACCGTGAAGGCGCGCCCCGGCGACAACCTGTTGGTGCACAAGGCGTTGCAGATGGCCGAGGCCGGCGACATCATCGTCGTCGATGCCGGCGGCGACCTGACCAACGCCATCATCGGCGAGCTGATGCTGGCCCATGCCGAGGAGATCGGCCTCGGCGGCTTCGTCATCGACGGGGCGATCCGCGACAGTGCCGCCATCCGCGCCGGCAACCTGCCGGTCTATGCCGCGGGCGTGACCCATCGCGGCCCCTACAAGGACGGCCCGGGCGAGGTGAACGTGCCGATCGCCATCGACGGCATGGTGATCCAGCCGGGCGACCTCGTCATCGGCGACGAGGACGGGCTGCTGTGCGTGCCCTACGACGACGTGGGCGCCATCTACCAGGCGGCGGCGGCCAAGCAGGCGGCCGAGGAGAAGATGATGGCCGAGACCCGCAAGGGCAACGTCCGCAAGCCCTGGGTCGACCAGCGGCTGAAGGAACTGGGCTGGACCGGCATCTAGGTCCGTCCGCGCGATCGCGCTTGAATCACGGAATGGCAGGAAGACCATGAGCAGCTCCTATCTGGCGACGCGCATGAAGACGGTCGCCCCGTCGGCCAGCGGTGCGGCGGCCCAGCGCGCCCGCGCCCTGGCCGCGGCCGGCCGCGACATCATCAACCTGACGGCGGGCGAGCCGGACTTCGACACCCCGGCCCACATCCAGCAGGCGGCCAACGACGCCATCGCCCGCGGCGAGACGCGCTACACCAACGTCGACGGCACGGACGCGCTCAAGCGCGCCATCATCGGCAAGTTCGCCCGCGAGAACGGGCTCGACTACAGTCCGGCCGAGGTGATGGCGGGCACGGGCGCCAAGCAGCTCATCTTCAACGCCTTCCTCGCCACGCTCGACGTGGGCGACGAGGTGATCATCCCCGCCCCCTGCTGGGTGTCCTATCCCGAGATGGTGAAGCTGATGGGCGGGACCCCGGTGGTCGTGCCGTGCAGCGAGAATGCCGGCTTCAAGCTCGATGCCGAGCAGCTCGCCGCCGCCATCACGCCCAGGACCAAGTGGCTGACGCTGAACACGCCGAACAACCCGTCCGGGTCGGTCTACAGCGAGGCCGAGCTCCAGGCCCTGGGCCGGGTCCTCCAGGACCATCCCGGCATCCTGGTGATGACCGACGACATCTACGAGCACATCCTGTTCGACGGCGGCCGGTTCAGCACGATGGCAGCCGCCGTGCCGGCGCTGCGCGACCGGGTGCTGACGATCAACGGCGTGTCCAAGGCCTATTCGATGACCGGCTGGCGCATCGGCTATGCCGCCGGCCCGGCCGACCTCATCCGCGCCATGAAGACCTTGCAGTCGCAGAGCACGTCCTGCGCGTCTGCCGTCAGCCAGGCGGCCGCCGTCGAGGCGCTGAACGGCCCGCAGGACCTGGTGGCCAAGCGCAACGCCGAGTTCCGCGATCGCCGCGACCTGATCGTGGGCGAGCTCGCCACCATCCCCGGCCTGTCGTGCCTGTCGCCGCAGGGTGCCTTCTATGTCTATCCGTCCTGCGCCGGGCTGATCGGCAAGCGCACGCCCGAAGGCACGGTCATCCGCACCGACGAGGATTTCGTCGCCTACCTGCTGGAGTCGCAGGGCGTGGCGGTGGTCGCCGGCTCGCCCTACGGCCTCAGCCCCTATTTCCGCATCTCCTTCGCCGTCTCGGAGGAGACGCTGCGCAAGGCGGCGGCACGCATCCGGACCGCCTGCGAGAGCCTGCAATAGCGGTCGCGAGCCGCAACACGAATTCGACCAGGGAGGCATCGATGAAGACTTTGAACGTGATCCTCAGCGCCGCTGCGGCCTGCGTGCTGCTGGCCGGTGCGGCACAGGCCGACCAGCTCCAGGACATCAAGGCGCGCGGCAAGCTGGTATGCGGCACGCTGGGCACGTCCCAGCCCTTCAGCTACCAGGACCCCAAGACGCGCGAGATCATCGGCTATGACGTGGCCGTGTGCGGCGCCATCGCCAAGAGCCTCGGCGTGCCGATGGAGCTGAAGGCGATCTCGGTCGATGCCCGCATCCCCGAGCTGACCCAGGGCCGCGTCGATATCCTGGCCGCCAACCTCGGCTGGACCAAGGCGCGGTCCGAGCAGATCGACTACAGCTACAGCTACTTCGTCAGCCAGCAGAAGATCCTGGTCCGCCGCGATTCCGGCATCACCACGCTGGAGCAACTGAAGGGCCAGAAGATCAGCGCCGTGAAGGGCTCCAGCTCCGAGCAGGGCGTGAAGCGCGAGATCCCCAACGCCCAGACGCTGACCTACCAGGACGGCTCGGCCTCGTTCCTGGCGTTGCAGCAGGGCAAGGTGAACGGCTTCTGCGCGTCCGAACTGGTGCTGGTGAAGCTGAAGGAGCAGACGGACGGCTCGGCCAACCCGGTCGACATCGTGAAGAAGTCGCTGTTCGTGGAGCCTTGGGGCCTCGGCATCCGCAAGGGCGAGCCCGCCTTCCTGAAGCACGTCAACGACACCCTGGTGAAGATGGAGCAGTCGGGCGAGGCCGCCCGCGTGTTCGAGGAATGGTTCGGCCCGGCCACGGCCTACAAGCTCGAGCGCGACTTCAAGATCGAAGAGATCAAGGGCTGATCGGTATCGGCTGAGGCAGCGGCACGCGGCCTGCCATGACACCCCGGTTCGACCTCGCGACCGTCCTGTCGGGCGAGTACCTGGCCCGCTACGTCACCGGCTTCATCACCACGATGGAGCTGGCCGTAGCGGCCTGGATACTGGCCTTCCTACTGGCCGTCCTCCTCACCGTCGTGCGGATGGCGCCCTTCAAGCCGGCGGACTGGGCGGTCGCGGCGTTCGTCGAGTATCATCGCAACGTGCCGCTGCTGATCCAGATCCTGCTCTGGTATTTCGGCGTGCCCGAGCTGCTGCCGAACTCGGCCCGCATGTGGATCAACCAGCAGAACAGCGAGTTCTTCTTCGCGCTGGTGGCGATCGGGCTGTGCTTCTCGGCCTACATGTCCGAGGACCTGCGCAGCGGCATCCGCTCGATCCCTGGGACGCAGTACGAGGCCGCCCGCGCGCTGGCCTTCGGCTACTTCCGCAGCATGTACTATGTGATCCTGCCGCAGGCGCTGCGGGTGTCCGGTCCGCCGCTGATCAACCAGACGCTTTTCCTGTTCAAGAACACCAGCCTCGCCATGGCGATCGGCGTCGCCGAGCTGACCTACCAGGCCAAGGAGATCGAGAGCTACACCTTCAAGACGTTCGAGGCCTTCTTCGTCGCCACGGCCGTCTACCTCACGATCTCGCTCGGCATCATGCTGCTGGGCGACCACGCCGCCCGCCGCTCGCAGATCGACGCGCGCTGACCATGTGGGCCATCGTCGAAGAGAACTGGCTGCTGTTCCTGATCGGGCAGTATCCCCATGGGCCGATCGGCGGCCTGACCGTCACCGTCATCCTGGCCCTGCTCGGCCTGATCCTCTCCTTCCCCTGCGCGCTGGCGCTGGCGCTGGCCCGGCTCAGCCCGTTCCGCTGGCTGCGCTGGCCGGCGGTCGCGATCATCTATGCCGTCCGCGGCGTGCCGCTGCTGATGCTGCTGTTCTGGGCCTATTTCTTCGTGCCGATCGTGACCGGCCAGGCCGTCAGCGGCTTCACGACGCTGCTCTGCGCGCTCGTCATCTATGAGAGCGCCTACCTGTCGGAGATCATCCGCGCCGGCATCGAGGGCATCCCGGCCGGGCAGACCGAGGCCGCGAAGTCGCTGGGCCTGCGCTACTTCCCGACCATGTACAAGATCATCCTGCCGCAGGCGCTGTTCAACATGCTGCCCAGCATGGTCAACCAGTTCGTCTCGCTGATCAAAAGCACGTCGGTCGGCTACATCATCAGCGTCAACGAGATCACCTTTGCCGCCTACCAGGTGAACAACCGGCTGCTGACCAAGCCGTTCGAGGTCTATGGGCTGCTGGCGCTCACCTTCTTCGTGCTGTGCTTTGCGTTGACGCGACTGGCCAAGCTGCTGGAGCGCCGCATCGGCACGCGGCGCGCCGGCCAGGTGGCGGAGGCGGCCTAGCCATGATCCGCTTCGAGGGCGTCAACAAGTGGTTCGGCAAGCTGCACGTCCTGCGCGACGTCGACGGCGAGGTGGCGCGCGGCCAGGTGATCGTGCTGTGCGGCCGCTCGGGCTCGGGCAAGTCGACCCTCATCCGCGCCGTCAACCGGCTGGAGCCGATCCAGAAGGGGCGGATCACCGTCGACGGCGCGGACGTGGCGGCGACCGCAGACATCAACCGCCTGCGCAGCGGCATCGGCTTCGTATTCCAGCAGTTCAACCTCTTCCCGCATCTGTCGGTGCTGCAGAACGTGACGCTGGCGCCGCGCCGGCTGCGCGGGGTGCCGGCGCGGGAGGCGGACGCACTCGCCCTCGACCTGCTGGCCAAGGTCGGCCTGGCCGAGAAGGCGTCGGCCTTCCCCAACCAGCTTTCGGGCGGCCAGCGGCAGCGGGTCGCCATCGCTCGCGCGCTCGCCATGCGGCCGCCGCTGATGCTGTTCGACGAGCCGACCAGCGCGCTCGACCCCGAGATGGTGGGCGAGGTGCTGTCGGTCATGCGATCGCTCGCCGACGAGGGCATGACGATGATGTGCGTCACCCATGAGATGGGCTTCGCCGAGGAAGTGGCCGACGAGGTCTGGTTCATGGATGCCGGGTCCATCATCGAGAAGGCGCCGCCGAAGCAGTTCTTCGGCGCGCCGGAGCACCCGCGGCTGCAAAGCTTCCTGAAGGAGATCCTACGGGTCGGCTGACCTCCAGAGAGCTTGACGAAGGCGACCCTGCCGACGCACCCCTTGCCCCCCGCATGCGTTGAGGGACCATCGCCATGAAGCCAGCCCACCCCGATGCCGCGCCGCCGGCGGATGCCGCCGCCCGGCGCGCCATCCGCCCCGTCATCTGCTATCCCGTGGACGCCCTGCCCCCGCCCGACATCGTTGGCTATCGCGCCGCGCGCGACGGCTGGGAACAGGTGGGCCAGGTGCTGGTACCGCCGCGCGAGGCGCGCTGCTTCGAGGTGCCGGCCGGGCATTTCTTCCGCATCGTCGGCGTCGACGGGCCGCAGGTGGGCGACCTCAACCTGTGGAACGCGCACGACCTGGGCGAGCGCTTCTTTTCCGGCAAGACGCGGGCGCTGCACGGCACGCACCTGTCGACCGGCGACCGGATGTGGTCGTCCCTGCCCCACCTGCGCCCGATGGCAACCATCACCCAGGACACGCTCGACTGGTACGGCTTCGACGAATGGGGCGGGTCGGTGCACGACGTCATCGGCACGCGCTGCGACCCCTACACCCACCGCCTGCTGTCGGGCGGTGACTATCATCATTGCTGCCACTCGAACCTGACCTGGGCGCTGGCCCGCCACACCGCCCGCCCGCCGGCCGAAGCCGAGCCCGACGTGCACGACGTCCTCAACGTCTTCATGTGCACCGGCTTCACCCGCGACACCGGCCAGTACTTCATGAAGGCAAGCCCAGTCCGCGCCGGCGACTTCCTGGAATTCTTCGCCGAGATCGACCTGCTGGGCGCCTTGTCCGCCTGCCCCGGCGGCGATTGCAGCGCCGAGCATTCGAGCGACACGGCGGCGTGTCATCCGTTGCGGGTGGACATCTTCCGGCCGCGGGCGGCGCCGGCGGGGTGGGTGTCGCCGGGAAGGAGTGGGTATGGCGGTATCTCGGGCAGATTGGCGTAGGCTACCCGTCGCGCCACGCAGGAGGGATAATGTCGGACAAGCCGTGCTGGATTTGCGGCGACCCTAGCGGTAGCCGCGAGCACGCCTCGAAGAAATCAGACGTGCAGTTGAAGTTTCCCAAGGGCACAAAACGTCACCGACTATTTCGAAGTGACAGTCTACGTCGAAACCGACTGCTTCAAGGCGCTAACGCCGATGCACTGAAGTGGGATGTGCCGGTCTGCCCCTACTGCAACACCACCCGAACGCAGCCGCACGACCGGGCCTGGGAGCGTCTATCTGCGTGGCTTCACGCCGCCAACCCTCCCATCCGGGCTGGGAGTGTGATTCGAGGCGATCGAGTATTCGCCCAGCACGCGCGTCGTCAAATGCTACGCGTTCACCTTTATTTCGCCAAGCAAATGGGTTGCCGCATCCTGCATGTGCAGTCGCCCATCGACGTTGCGCCGCTGGCAACGGCCATACTTGGAGAAAGGGCCTGTCCCGAACTTTTCCTGACGTTCGACAAGTCGGAAGATATCGGAATTGCGACCATTCAAATTTCGAATTTTCCGAATGTGTCCGATGAGTTCTATCGAGTGACCGCACAGTGGACCTATATAATTGATCCTATAGCGGTCACTCTTACTTATCGATTGGCGGGCTCGACATTCCCGTTACTAGCCAATAGTTGGCACCCAAGGCACGGCACCACCCGATTGGTCCTTGGTCCGATCACTGACCAGCCGTAGCCGCCGCCAAAAAGAAGCAACGGGTGCTGTTGCCAACCCGTTTAGAAATTGCCGCTATTAAACGAGTTGGCGCAGATGCGGAAATTTTTCAGCCTGCTCCAAAGGCACAGGCTGAAGCAGGTTTCTTCAACCCGCCAACGTAATCTGATATGGCGTCCCCAAGGGGATTCGAACCCCTGTTACCGCCGTGAAAGGGCGGTGTCCTAGGCCTCTAGACGATGGGGACGTCGGGTGCCGCGCGGGACGCATTCACCTACCGGGATGGCGCCAACAAATCAAGCGCATACGCGGCTGAAACAACTGAAACTCTGCGGGTGTGAACCGCCCGCGGGGCCTGCGCGACCCTATGCCATCGGCAACGACAACCCCGATGGAGCAAGCGATGCAGACCGTTTCGATCTTTCCCGCGCCGACCGCCGCCAAGGCCCCGCCTTCTTCCCTTCGTGTACCCTCTTCCCTATTCGCGATTGGCATGGCCGTCGCCGGCGCGCTGGCCGGCTGGCAGGACCGGATGCGGCAGCGCCGCGCCCTGACGCTGCTGGACGACCGCATGCTGCGCGACATCGGCGTCAGCCGGGCGCAGTTGGCGGGCGAGGTCGACAAGTCCTTCTGGCAGCGCTGAGCGGACGGAAGAAGCCATCATGCTGGCAATCCTCATCCGCGCGTCCGCCCGCTTGGCAGGTGCCGTCCGTGGCCACGGCCATGGCGGCGACCAGCCCTGCCCGGTCCGGGTCGACGCGCAAGCGCTGTGGGAGATCGACCTGAGCGGGCGGGCGATGCTGCGCCGGCCGGAGATCGACTATCGCCGGATCTGAACCGGCACCGGCCGTCAGGCGGCCGGTGCCGCGTCGTCGATGCGGATCTGGACGGTGTCGCCGCCGTTCCAGTTGTCGATCGACAGGTGGCCCGCAACATGCACTGTGCGACCGCGGGCGGCGATCAGCGACGGGCCCAGCTCGCTGTCCATCGCCCGGAAGGCGATGCCCTTCACCCGCTCGCCGGCAGCCGACCCCAGGATCAGGCGGACATGGTTCTGCCCGGCCAGGTCGGCGCGGACGACCTTCACATGGGCCAGCGCGAAGCGCGGCTCGGACATGCCCGCACCGAACGGCCCCAGCCCGTCCAGGCGCGCGACCAGGGCGGTGTCGAGCGCCGACAGGGCAAGGCTGCCATCCACCCCCAGTTCGGCCACCCGCCCCGTGGCGATGCCGCAGGCGCCGAAGCGATCGCAGAGGAAGGCGCCGAATTCCGGGATGGCGCCGGCCGGCAGGGTGAAGCCCGCCGCCATGGCATGCCCGCCGCCTTGCGTCAGGATGCCCGCCTGCCGCGCGGCGATCACGGCCGCACCCAGGTCGAAGCCGGGGATCGAGCGGCCCGAGCCCTTGGCGATGCCGTCGGCCACCGCCAGCACCATGGCCGGGCGGTTGAAGCGGTCCTTCAGCCGGCTGGCGACGATGCCGATGACGCCGGGGTGCCAGCCGGCATCGCCCACGGTCAGCACGGCCGGCATGCCGCCCTGCTCCACCATCGCCATGGCGGCGACCAGAACCTCGCCCTCGATCCGCCGCCGCTCCTCGTTGAAGCGGTCGAGCTCGACCGCGATGGCGGCGGCCTCGGCCGGGTCCTCGGTCGACAGCAGGCGGGTGCCGAGGTCGGCGCGACCCACCCGGCCGCCGGCATTGACCCGCGGGCCCAGGAGATAGCCCAGGTGGAACGCCTGCGGCTTCTGGTCCAGCCGCGCGACATCGGCCAGGGCGGCGATGCCCACATTGGCGCGCCTGGCCATCACCTTCAGCCCCTGGGCGACCAGCGCGCGGTTCAGCCCCGTCAACGGCATCACGTCGCAGACGGTGCCCAGCGCCACCAGGTCGAGCAGCGACAGCAGGTCCGGCTCCGGCCGGTCGCGCCACCAGCCAGCCGCGCGCAGCGTCCGGTTCAGCGCGACCGCCAGGAGGAAGCAGACGCCGACGGCCGCCAGGCCGCGATGCTGGCTCACCTGGTCGAGGCGGTTGGGATTGACCACGGCGACCGCGTCCGGCAGCGCCGGCTCGGCGACGTGATGGTCGATGACGATGACGTCGAGCCCCGCCTGGCGGGCGGCCGCCAGCGGCGCGAAGGCCGTGGTGCCGCAATCGACCGTGACCACCACCCCCGCCCCTTCCTGGCGCAGGCGCAGCAAGGCCGGCGTGTTGGGGCCATAGCCCTCGGTCATGCGGTCGGGGATGTAGGCGCGCACGCGGCCACCGGCCGCGCGCAGGAAGCGCACCAGCAGCGCGCTGGAGGTGGCGCCGTCGACATCATAGTCGCCGAAGATGGCGATGGCCTCGCCCGACCGGATGGCTGCGGCCAGCCGGTCGGCCGCCACGTCCATGCCCAGCAGGTGGCTCGGGTCCGGCAAGTGGTCGCGGAGCGTCGGCGCCAGGAAGCGCTCGGCCTCGTCCGGGCCGACGCCGCGCGCGGTCAGCACGCGGGCCACCACCTCCGGCAGGCCGAAGCGGTCGGCCAGCGCATAGGCGGGGCGGTCGTCGGCCAGGCGGGAGCGCCAGCGCCGGCCGGTGAACGACCGCTCCACCCCCAGGATGGTGGGCGCCGGCAGGGGCGTGGCGCCGTCCATCGCGGGTCTCAGAACTCCATCGGCTTCATGACGAAGTTGTGGTGCGCCTCGATGTAGCGGACGGTGCCGGTCTTGGAGCGCATCACCAGCGAATGGGTGATGGCGCCGCCGCCGAACAGGCGCACGCCGCGCAGCATGGCGCCGGTGGTGACGCCGGTCGCCGCGAACATCACGTCGCCGCTGGCGAGATCCAGCAGGCCATACTTCCGGTTGAAGTCGGTGATACCCATGCGCTTGGCGCGGCCGCGCTCGTCGTCGTTGCGGAACAGCAGCCGGCCCTGCATCTGGCCGCCGATGCTGCGCAGGGCGGCTGCCGCCAGCACGCCCTCCGGCGCGCCGCCCGAGCCGATATAGATGTCGACGCCGCTGTCCGGCTGGGCCGTGGCGATGACGCCGCTGACGTCGCCATCGGAAATCAGCATGATGCGCGCACCGGCCTCGCGCACCTTGGCGATCAGCTCGGCATGGCGCGGGCGGTCGAGGATGCAGACGACGAGGTCGCCGACCTCCCCCTTCTTGGCCTTGGCCAGCGCCTTCAGGTTGACCGCCGGGCTGTTGTCGATGTCGACGACGCCATCGGGCAGGCCGCCGCCGACGGCGATCTTGTCCATGTAGACGTCGGGCGCATTGAGGAACCCGCCCTCCTCGGCCATGGCGATGACGGCCAGCGCGTTCGGGCCGCCCTTGGCGGTGATGGTCGTGCCCTCCAGCGGATCGAGCGCGATGTCGATCTTGGGGCCCTTCCCGGTGCCGACCTTCTCGCCGATATAGAGCATCGGCGCCTCGTCGCGCTCGCCCTCGCCGATGACGACCGTGCCGGCGATCGCCAGCGCGTTCAGCGCCCGGCGCATTGCGTCCACCGCCGCCTGATCGGCCATCTTCTCGTCGCCGCGGCCCATCAGGCGTGACGCCGACAAGGCGGCCGCCTCGGTCACGCGCACGACTTCCAGCGCCAGGTTGCGTTCCATGGTGCCGGACTTAGCGTTCGACATCTTATCCTCCCTCACAGATCTTCGATGCGGATGGTCCGCGGCGGCTCCAGCACGGTGCCGAGTGCGGCCACCCGCGCCAATGCCCGGCGCATCCGCGCCTCCTCGGTCTCATGGGTCGTCAGGACCACGGGCACCGCCTCGCCCGGCGCCCGGCCGCGCTGCAGCATGCTTTCCATGGAGACTTCTTCGTCCCGCAGCGCCGCCGTCACATCGGCGATGACGCCCGGCCGGTCCACCACCATCAGCCGGATGTAGTAGCAGCCGCGATGCCGCTCCATCGGCGCCGGGTCCGGCGGCGCCAGCAGGGCCGACGGCCGGCCGAAGGTGGGCACCGCGCGGTTGCGGGCGATGTCGACCAGGTCGGCCACCACGGCCGACGCGGTCGGCCCGGCGCCGGCACCCCGGCCCTCCATCACCACCCGGCCGACGAAGTCACCCTCAGCCACCACGGCGTTGAAGACGCCCTCGACATTGGCGATCGGCGTGGCGACCGGCACCATGCAGGGATGGACCCGCTGCTCGATCCCGTGCTCGGTGCGGCGCGCGATGCCCAACAGCTTGATGCGGAAGCCAAGCTCGTCGGCATAGGCGATGTCGAGGGCCGAGACGTGGCGGATACCCTCGACATGGACATGCTCGAAATCGACCTGGGTCCCGAAGGCGGTCGCGGTCAGCACGGCCAGCTTGTGGGCGGTGTCGATACCGTCGACGTCGAAGCTGGGGTCGGCTTCGGCATAGCCCAGGCGTTGCGCCTCGGCCAGGACCTCGCCGAACTCGCGCTGCTCGCGCCGCATCGTCGTCAGGATATAGTTGCAGGTGCCGTTGAGGATCCCATACACGCGCGACACCGCATTGCCGGCCAGCCCTTCGCGCAGCCCCTTGATGATGGGTATGCCGCCGGCAACGGCCGCCTCGAAGGCGATCGGCACGCCGGCCGCCTCGGCTGCCTGGGCCAGTGCGGTGCCGTGGATCGCCAGCAGCGCCTTGTTGGCGGTGACGACCGGCTTGCCGCGGGCGATGGCGGCCTCGACCAGCGCCCGGGCGACGCCCTCGGACCCGCCGATCAGCTCGACGACGACGTCCACCTCGGGATCGGCGGCGAGTGCCGCCGCATCCTGGTACCAGCGCACGCCGGAGAGGTCGATGCCGCGGTCGCGACGGCGGTCGCGGGCCGACACGGCCGTGACGACCAGGCGCCGCCCGGCCCGCTCGGCCAGGCGGTCGGCATGGGTCTGGAGGAGGCGCAGGGTGCCGGCGCCGACGGTTCCGAGGCCAGCCACCCCGACGCGCAGGATATTGCTCATGCTCTGGGTCCGACGATCATTGGAATTCGGTTCACGAAAAGGGCCTTCATCGCTCGCGCCCAGCTTGCTGGACGCACCATAGGGTGAGTCGGGGGAAGCATGATCGCCCGGCCGGATACCGGCGCCGGTGCCTGTCCGGCTGGCCGGCGACGGACCGGGCGGGGGCGCCGCCTCAGTTGTCGAGGTAGGTGTCGACGCGGCGGATGTCGCGGCCGGTGCCGCCCGGCACCGTCGACACGGCGATGTCGCCCTCGGGCACGCCCAGGCGCACCAGTTCGCGCATCACCGCATTGGCCCGCTCCGTGGCGGCCGCGGCCGCGGCCAGCATGACGTCGCCCGCCACGCCGCTGCCGCCGCGCGGGGTCAACGCCACCACGCGGATGCGGCCGCCGCGATCGCGGTGCTGCTGCTCGACGGTCTCCAGCGCCTGCTTGCCGCTGTCCGGCAGTGCCGTCCCGGTCTCGGGGAAGTCGATCGATGCCAGCAGGCGGCCGGCCGCCGGCACGGATGCCGAGGCCCGCGGCGGCGGGGCCGTCGCCGCGGCCATGGCGGGCGGTGGCGGCGGGGCGGCACCGATCGCGTCGGGCGCCATGCGCGCACTGTCGCCCGTGGCGGCCGCGAGCGGTGGCGGCACCGACAGCGGGGCACCGGGTCCGGCGGCAGAGGCCATCGGCGCGGTCGGCGCCGGGGCGGCGACGCTGGGCGCCGGCAAGGCGGCGGCCGGCGGCAGGTCGGGCCGCGGCGGCGGGCTGCCGCCCGGACCCATCATCGGCACGCCGGCACCGCGCGGCGGCGTCGCCGGCACCGGGGCCATGGTGATCGGCGCCGGCATGTCGGTCGCGGCCTCGGGCTGCGGCAGCGGCTTGCCGGTGACCGGCATGGTGCCGACCGGCGCCTGCATGTTCTCGGGCGTGGCGGCCACGGTAGGACCGGTCGGCGCCACCGGCGCCGGAGCGGGCCTGGCGGCAGAGCGACCGCCGAAGGGCCACCACCAGGGCGATTCCTCCGTCTCTTCCTTGGCGACGGGCTCGGAGGCGACCGTAACCGGCGGCGGTGCCAGCGTCGGCGCGGGGACGGCACCGGCGGGTGCCTCCGCCACGGCGGGCGCGGGTGCTGCGGCCGCGGCCGGGCGGGCGGCTGGGCGTGGCGGTGCCGGGCGCGGCGGCGGCGCCTCGGGCACGTTGCCGATGCGGAATTCCTGGTTGCTGTAGCGCGCGTTCTCGCGGTCGCGCACCAGGTCCTGGGTCAGCGCCTTGCGCTGTTCGGCCGACAGGATCGGCTGCGGCTTCTCGGGCACGCTGGCGAGGTTCGGCTCCTTGGTCTCGGCGCCGGGCCGGCGCGGCGCGGGATCGCCGCCAAACCAGGAACAAGCGCCGACTGCGAGTGCCAGACCGGCCGCGACGAGCGGCTTTGCCGTATTGCTGCTGATGGCCATGTTTTCTCTGACGATCCGTTTTCCGTCCGCAACCGATGCCCCGGGTCCTGCCGACCCTTTTCCCAAGCCTGCCCGCAAATGGTGGCGGCGACGTGGCGAGACATCCCCATTATATCGAGAGTATCGTGACGACCCTAGCACGCTGGCACACTCCGCGGGAACGGCGGCGCGCAACTGGAGACGAACCATGGCCGACCAGACGAATGGCGAAACCAAGGCCCCCGACCCGGTGGAGATGTCGCGCGCCCTGGCCGGCATCGCCGAGCGCAGCCAGAAGCTGGTGGCCGAATTCCTGTCGCGCCAGACGAGCACGCGCGAGGGTGTGGGGATGGCCGACCCGCTGAACATCGGCCATGCGTTCATGGAGATGACGGCCCGCATGATGGCCGACCCGGCGCGGCTGATGCAGGCGCAGATGCAGCTCTGGACGGACTATCTGCAGCTCTGGCAGCACACGACGCAGAAATGGCTGGGCCAGGAGACGCCGCCGCTGGTGGCCCCGGCCGACGGCGACCGCCGCTTCAAGGACGCCGCCTGGCAGGACAACGCCGTCTTCGACTACATCAAGCAGTCCTACCTGCTGACGGCGCGCTGGATGCAGACGACCGTGCACGACGTGCAGGGCCTGGACGACAAGACGGCCAAGAAGGTCGATTTCTATACGCGCCAGTTCGTCGATGCGATGGCGCCGTCGAATTTCGTGCTGACCAACCCGGAAGTGCTGCGCGCCACCATCGAATCGCGCGGAGAGAACCTCGTGAAGGGGCTGGAGAACCTGCTGGGCGACCTCGAGCGCGGCGACGGCCGGCTCGAGATCCGCATGACCGACGAGGAGGCGTTCGAGGTCGGCCGCAACGTCGCCGTCACGCCTGGCAAGGTCGTCTACGAGAACGACCTGATGCAGCTCATCCAGTACGAGCCGACGACGGCCAAGGTCGACAAGCGCCCCCTGCTCGTCATCCCGCCCTGGATCAACAAGTTCTACATCCTCGACCTGCGCGAGAAGAATTCGTTCCTGAAATGGGCGACCGACGAGGGGCTGACGGTCTTCGTCGTCTCCTGGGTCAACCCCGACGAGCGCCTCGCCAACAAGAGCTTCGAGGACTACATGCTCGAAGGGCCGCTGGCGGCCCTCGACGCCATCGAGCAGGCGACGGGCGAGAAATCCGTCAACGTCATCGGCTACTGCCTGGGCGGCACGCTCCTGTCGGCGACCCTGTCCTGGATGGCGGCCAAGAAGGACAAGCGCTTCCACTCCGCCACCTTCTTCACGACCATGGTCGACTTCACCGAGGCGGGCGAACTCGGCGTCTTCATCGACGAGGAGCAGCTCCAGGCGCTGGAAGCGCGCATGAACGAGCGCGGCTATCTCGACGGGTCGGCCATGGCCACGACCTTCAACATGCTGCGCGCCAACGACCTGATCTGGTCGTTCGTGGTGAACAACTACCTGCTCGGCAAGGAGCCGTTCCCGTTCGACCTGCTGTTCTGGAATGGCGATTCGACGCGCATGCCGGCCGCCATGCACAGCTTCTACCTGCGCCGGATGTACCAGCAGAACCAACTGGTCGAGCCGGGCGGCATCACGCTGGCGGGCGTGCCGATCGACCTTCGCCGGATCGAGCTGCCGGTCTTCATCCTGTCGACGCGTGAGGACCATATCGCGCCCTGGAAGTCGACCTACGCCGCCACCCGCCACTATCGCGGCCCGGTGAAGTTCTGTCTGGCCGCCTCCGGTCATATCGCGGGCGTCGTCAACCCGCCCGCCGGCAACAAGTACAGCCACTGGGAGAGCGACCAGATCCAGCCGACGCCCGAGGAATGGCTGGCCGGCGCCAAGGAGGTGCCGGGCTCCTGGTGGCCGCTCTGGCGCCAGTGGCTACGGCAGTATTCCGGCGGCCAGGTGAAGGCGCGCAAGCCCGGTGCGGGCAAGCTGAAGGCGATCGAGGACGCGCCGGGCCGCTATGTGAAGGTGTCGACGCGCGACTGAACGGCGCGCGCTACGCCTTGCCTGCTACGCTTTGAAGGATTTGTTCCACCAATCGAGTAGCTGCGCCGCATTCTTCGCGTTGTAGCCATAGTCCGGCATGTTGAAGGCGGCGATCTCGGCGTCGGAGAAGCCGATCTCCTTCTGCAGGTCGGCCGGCAGCTTGGCGTTCCTCACCGTCGGCAGGTAGCCCATCTGGTCGGCGAAGCCGACCTGGGCCTCGGGCTTCAGGGCCGCCTCCAGGTAGCGCCAGGCGCACTCCGCGTTCTCGGCGTTGCGGGCGACCGCCAGGTCAGAGATGTAGGGGGTGGCACCTTCCTTGGGCGTGGCGCTCTCGACCGGAATGCCAGCCTTCTTCCACATGAAGCCGCGCGCCTTGAACATCAGCGTGATCCACACCTCCTCGCCTTTCAGGGCGGCGGCCAGCGCCTCGTTCGAGGGGTAGACCTTGGGCTCGGACAGCTTCTTCAGCTCCAGCAGCTTGGCCTTGCCGGGCTCGTAGTTCGACATGCTGCCGCCGTTGATCAGGGCTGCCGATTCGATGTTCTGGGCGAAGTGGCCGTCCACCAGGCCGACCCGTCCCTTGTATTTCGGGTCCCAAAGGTCGTTGAAGGATTGCGGCGCGACCGGGATCTTGGCCGGGTTGTAGACGATCACCTTGGCCGAATAGATGTGCGCCACCGCGAAGGGGCGGACCAGCGGCTTCAGCAGGTGGACATGGCTCGGCAGGCGCTGGGTATCGATCGGCGCCAGCACCCCCGCCTCGTTCATCTCGTAGGTGTCGAGGTCGCTGAGGCAGGCGATGTCCATGGCGGCCCGGCGCGAGGCGCGGCCGGCCAGCAGCTTGGTCTTGCGCACCGACGAGGTGCCGACGTCCTGGACGGACTCGATCCGCTGCGGGTCCATCAGCGGCTTGTCGATATGGGCGCTCAGCAGGCGCTGATAGTCGCCGCCCCAGGTGCCGACGACGACCTGGCTGCAGGATGCGGCACGCGCGGGCAGCCCGCCCATCGCCAGGGCGGCGGCGGCCGCCGAGCCCGCCAGGAATTCACGCCGCGTCCAACCGTTCGATGCCGACATACCCGCCCCCTCGATGTCCAGGAAGCCAGCTTAGCGGCATCCGGGGCGCCCGCGAAAGGGTGCCCTGGATCCAGCTTCAGACCACGCCGACGCCGATGCCTTCCGCGCGGTACTCCTGCCCGAACTCCGCATAGCGCTCGGCCGTGCGGGCGAAGACCTTCCAGTCCTCGGGCGAGATCTTGCGCTTGAAGGCGGCCGGGCTGCCGGCCCACATCTCGCCGGAGGGGACCCGCTTGTTGGGGGTGACGAGCGCGCCGGCCGCCACCATGGCGCCGCCCTCGACCACCGCGCCGTCGATGACGGCCGCCTTCATGCCGACGAAGGCCCCGCTTTCCAGCCTTGCGGCATGGATCAGGCACAGATGGCCGACCGTCACGTCGTCGCCGATGATCGTCGCATGCTCCTCGGGCGGATTCACATGGATGACCGTGCCGTCCTGGATGTTGCTGCGCGCGCCGATGCGGATGGTGTTGGTGTCGGCGCGCAGCACGCAGCCGAACCAGATGCTGGATTGCGGACCAACCTCGACGTCGCCGATCAGGACCGCGGTCGGCGCGATGAAGGCGTCCGGCGCGATGCGCGGGCTCTTGCCGCGATAGGGGATCAGGATGCCGCCGGCCGTGGGGCTGAAGCTGTTCATGCTGCTACTCCGCTGCTGCCGCCTGGGTCGCCGCCGCCTGCCCCAGCATCAGGCCGATGTTCTGCACCGCCGCCCCCGACGCGCCCTTGCCCAGATTGTCGAGCCGGGCGACCAGGATCGCCTGCCGGTGCTTCTCGCTGGCGAAGACCCGCAGTTCGAGCCGGTCGGTATCGTTCAGCGTGTCCGGCACGATGCGATCGACCATCTCCTTGCCCTCGCCGACCGGCACGACCGAGACCAGCTCGGAGCCCCGGAAGCGCGCGGCCAGCACCGCCTCCAGGTCGCGGCCGGTCGGCCGGCCGGTCAGCGTGTCGAGATGCAGCGGGATCGACACCAGCATGCCCTGGCGGAAGTGGCCGACCGACGGCACGAAGATCGGCCGCCGCGACAGGCCGGAATAGAGCTGCGTCTCGGGCAGGTGCTTGTGCTCGAGTTTCAGGCCGTACAGCTCGAACGCCGGGCCGCCCTCGCGGTCATGGGCCTCGATCATGCCCTTGCCGCCGCCGCTGTAGCCGCTGACGGCGTTGATGGTGACGGGATAGTCGGCCGGCATCAGCCCGGCATCGACCAGCGGCCGCAGCAGCGCGATGGCACCGGTCGGGTAGCAGCCGGGATTGGTCACCCGCCGGGCGGCCGCGATCCGGGCCGCCTGGTCGGGCGTCATCTCGGCAAAGCCGTAGGCCCAGCCTTCCGCCGTGCGATGGGCGGTGCTGGCATCCAGCACCCGCGGGCCGGCCGCGCCCAGCGCGTCGGCCAGCGCCACGGATTCGCGCGCGGCGTCGTCGGGCAGGCACAGCACGACCAGGTCGACTTCGGCCATCAGCGCCTGGCGCGCGGCCGGGTCCTTGCGCTGCTCTGCCGGGATGCTCTTCAGCTCGACCCACGGCGTCGCCAGCAGGCGCTCGCGGATGCCAAGGCCGGTGGTGCCGGCTTCGCCGTCGATGAAAACCCGGGGCTTGCCGCTCTTGTCGACCATCGAACCGCCCTCCTCCACCTCGAAACTACCTGCAAACGAAAAAGGCCGCGCTGAGCGCGGCCTTTTCGGGGTCCATGGGCCTCCAGGGGCCCGGCGCTCAGGTCGGAATCGGCATGCTACGGCGTCGCAGCGCCGCAGCGGAACAGGTCACCCGAAGTCCGATCGTGAACATGGGGTCGCTTCTACACCGGCTCCAGGTCCAGAGGATACGGGAATTTTCGCCGCCAATGCAAAAGGGCCGCGCCTTGCGGCACGGCCCTTCCGGTTCCAGGCCGAAGCCCGGGATGGATCAGCGCTTCGAGAACTGGAAGCTGCGGCGGGCCTTGGCCTTGCCGTACTTCTTGCGCTCGACCACGCGGCTGTCGCGGGTCAGGAAGCCGACCTTCTTCAGGGCCGGACGGAGGGCCGGCTCGAAGTGGGACAGCGCCTTGGAGATGCCGTGGCGCACCGCGCCGGCCTGGCCCGAGAGCCCGCCGCCGACGACCGTGCAGTAGATGTCGAACTGCTCTTCGCGCGACACGACCTGGAAGGGCTGGTTGATGATCATGCGCAGCACGGGGCGCGCAAAATACGTCTCCAGGTCCTTGCCGTTGACGCTGATCGCGCCGCTGCCGGGCTTCAGCCAGACGCGGGCGATGGCGTTCTTGCGCTTGCCGGTGGCATAGGCACGACCGAACCGGTCGACCTGGCGCTCGCGCAGTTCAGGCTCGGCATCGGGCGCGCGGGCATCGTCGGCCGCGGGCGGGTTCTGGGCAGCGGCCAGCGCGTCCTTGAGCTGGCCCAGGGATTCGAGAGTCTCGGCCATCGGATCAGCCCTTGCGCTTGTTCTTCGGGTTCATCGCCGCAACGTCCAGCGTTTCCGGCTGCTGCGCCTCGTGCGGGTGCTCGGCACCCTTGTAGACGCGCAGATTCTTCATCTGCTGGCGGGCGAGCGGGCTGTCCTTCTTCATCATGCGCTCGACGGCCTTCTCGAGCACGCGCTCGGGATAGCGGCCACGCAGGATCTCACCCTTGGTCCGGCCCTTGATGCCGCCAGGGAAGCCGGTGTGCCAATAGAACACATCCTGCTCCAGCTTGCGGCCGGTGACATGGACCTTGTCGGCATTGACGACGATGACGTTGTCGCCGCAATCCATGTGCGGGGTGAAGGTGGTCTTGTGCTTGCCCTTCAGGCGCAGCGCAATGACGCTCGCCAGGCGGCCCAGCACCAGCCCGTCGGCATCGATCAGCACCCACTTCTTGCTGATGTCCGCGGGCTTCGCGGAATAGGTCTTCATTCGGACACGCTCGATCAAAAAGACAGCGCGGCACCCCTGGATGCCGCTTCGGAGGCGGTGTCTACGCGTCGTCCAGCCCACTGTCAACGCAGAAAAGCCCGATGCCACGGGGCTTTTTCGCTGGTGGTATCATGATACCGCACATTCTCAGGTGACTGCGCCGGGCGGGATCGAGTAGGTGCCGGTGACATGGGCGACGGGGTCCGCCTCCCCTTCCGACAGCAGCGTCACCTCGCCATAGGCCAGGCGTCGCCCGAGCTTCAGCAGGCGCGCTTCCGCGATCAAGTCAGCCGGACGCGGCCGGCGCAGGAAGTTGGTAGTCAGGCTCGTCGTGACCGCCAGCGGCACGGCACCGATGCGGCTCAGGACCGCGGCATAGAGCGCGAAGTCGGCCAGTCCCATCAGGATCGGGCCGGCGATGGTGCCGCCGGGGCGGATGGAATCCGCCCGGAACGGCGCCCGGCAGACCGCACTGCCCCAGCCGATCGAATCGAGGCGGAAGCCGAACGAGACGGTGAAGGGCAATTCCGCCGCGCACAACGCGTCGAACGCCTCGCGCGTGATCCGTGCCTCGCCGCTGCCGTCCATCCCCGCCTCCCTGGTTTCGTGGCCGCGATTATGCCAGGAATCGGTGCATGCCTGTCTTCTCCGATGTACGCGGCCTCGCCGTCACCGCCGCCGACCCCGCCGTGGTCGGCCATGTCGATGCCTCGATCGCGGCCTTCCTCGGCTTTCGCAAGGACACCGGCGAGCGCCTGAAGCCGGCCCTGGCGCTCGACCCGGAGTGCGTCTTCGCCAACGTGTTGCGCGGCTACTACATGCTGCTGATGGCCAATCGCACGCTGGTGCCGCGGGCGGCCAAGTGCCTGGCCGCGGCCGAGAAGGCGGCCGCCGGGGCGACCGCCCGCGAGCAGGGTCATGTTGCGGCCCTCCGGGCCTGGGTTGCGGGGGACTTCGCCGGTGCGGTCCGCCGGTGGGAGGCGCTGCTGCCCGAGAACCCGCGGGACGCGATCGCCCTGCGCCTGGCCAACTACGGGCATTTCTATGCCGGCGACGCGGCCGGCATGCGCGACAGCTTCGCGCGCTGCCTGCATGCCTGGGACGAAAGCGTGCCGGGCTACGGCTTCATGCTGGGCGCCTATGCCTTCGCGCAGGAAGAGGCCGGCGACTATGCCGCGGCCGAACGCGACGGCCGGCGCGCGGTCGAGATGCAGCCGGCCGACATCTGGGCCACCCATGCCGTGGCCCACGTGCTGGAAATGCAGGGCCGCGCCGACGAGGGCGTCGCCTGGATCACCGGCCTGGAAGGCAATTTCGGCGAATGCCACAACTTCACCTATCATCTGTGGTGGCACCGGGCCCTCTTCCACTGGGACCGCGGCCGCTATGACGCGGCACTCGACCTCTACGACCGCGAGGTGCGCCCGGAATCGACCGACGACGCGCTCGACATCGCCAACGCCACCTCCCTGCTGTGGCGGCTGGAGCAGGTCGGCATGGATGTCGGCGACCGCTGGCAGGAACTGGCGGCCCGCGCGGCCGAGCGCATCGGCGACCACATGCTGGTTTTCTCCGACGCGCATTTCGCCATGGCCCTGGCCGCCGCCGGGCCGGAAGGCTCCGACCGGCGCTTCGCCGAAAGCTGCCGCGCCTTTGCCGGCGCCGGCGAGACCCAGTCCGCCGTCATGGCCGCATGCGGCGCGGACCTGGTGGACGGCGTGCTGGCCTACCGCCGCGGCGACTTCGGCCGTGCCGTCGATCATCTGTCGGCCGCCCGCCCGGCACTGCGCGGCATCGGCGGCAGCCACGCCCAGCGCGATGTCTTCGAGCAGATGCTGGCCGTGGCGGCCTTGAAGGCGGAGCGCCTGCCGCTGGCGCGCGCGCTCTGGTCCGAGCGCAGCCGGCGCAAGCCCTGGTGCGGCTGGACCTGGGGCAACCTGGCCGACAGCCTGTCCGCCACGGGCGACCCGATCGCGGCTGCCGGCGCGCGGGCCCGGGCGGTGGCGATCGCGGTCTGATCCGGCGCCGATGCCCGTTGCATCCGGCCATCGCGGCCGGCATTGATGCCCAATATCGTTCCCAGGCGAGGATTCCCCCATCATGCTCGCACCGGTGTCGCAGGACGAACCCTTGCTGCTGCGCGAGGACAGGGCCGGCGTGGCTCGGCTGACACTGAACCGCCCCGCCGCCCGCAACGCGCTGTCGGTGGCGCTGATGGCGGAGCTGGCCGATGTGCTGGACGAGATTGCCGACGATGCGGCCGTGAAGGTGGTGGTCATCGCCGCCAGCGGCCCGGCCTTCTGCGCCGGCCACGACCTGAAGGAGGTGCGTGCCGATTCCAGCCGCGCGGCCATGGAGGCCCTGTTCCGGCAGTGCAGCGACCTGATGCTGCAGGTCACCCGCCTGCCCAAGCCGGTGATCGCCGAGGTGCACGCGATGGCGACCGCGGCCGGATGCCAGCTTGTCGCCACCTGCGACCTGGCGGTCGCGGCCGACACCGCTCGCTTTGCGACGCCTGGGGTGAATATCGGCCTCTTCTGCTCGACGCCGATGGTGGCGCTGACCCGCAACATCGGCGCCAAGCCGGCGATGGCGATGCTGCTGACGGGCGAACCGATCGACGCCGCCACCGCGCTCGGCCTTGGCCTCGTCAACCGGGTGGTGCCGGCGGCCGGCCTGCGCGCGGCCGTGGACGGGCTGGCGGATACCATCGCGTCCAAGTCGCCGCTGGTGCTGGCGATCGGCAAGGAAGCCTTCCACCGCCAGCGCGACATGCCGTTGGCCGATGCCTATGCCTATGCCTCCGACGTGATGACGAAGAACATGATGGCGGCCGACGCAGCCGAGGGTATCGACGCCTTCGTCACCCGGCGGACGCCCGCCTGGAAGGGTTGCTGATGGAGCATGACCGCTACGCCGACGAATACATCGCCGGCATCCTGCGCGAGACCAAGACCATCGCCATGGTCGGCGCCAGCCCGAACTGGAACCGACCCAGCTTCTTCGTGATGAAGTACCTGCAAGGCAAGGGCTTCCGGGTGATCCCGGTCAACCCGCGCGCGGCCGGGCAGGAGATCCTGGGCGAAACCGTTTACGCATCCCTGGCCGACGTGCCGGTGCCGGTCGACATGGTCGACGTCTTCCGCGCCGCCGATGCCGTGCCGGGCATCGTCGACGAGGCCATCGCCATCGGCGCCAAGGTCGTCTGGATGCAACTCGGCGTGCGCCATGACGAAGCGGCCGCCAAGGCCGAGGCCGCCGGCATCAAGGTCGTCATGAACCGTTGCCCGAAGATCGAGTATGGCCGCCATTCGGGCGAGCTGTCCTGGGGCGGCTTCGATTCCGGCATCATCACCTCGCGGCGGACCCGAAAGGTATAGAAATGACCGACAAGTCCAAGTTCGGCTTCGAGACGCGCACCGTGCATGCCGGTGCCGCCCCCGATCCCACCACCGGCGCCCGCGCCGTGCCGATCTACCAGACGACGGCCTATGTCTTCGACGATGTCGACCACGCGGCCTCGCTCTTCAACCTGCAGACCTACGGCTACATCTATTCGCGGCTGACCAACCCGACGGTGGCGGCACTGGAAGAGCGCGTCGCCAGCCTGGAAGGCGGGCGCGGGGCGACCGGCTGCGCGTCCGGCCACGCCGCGCAGATGCTGGCATTCTTCGCCCTGATGGAGCCGGGCGACGAGTTCCTGGCATCGCGCCGGCTCTATGGCGGGTCGATCACCCAGTTCGGGCGCAGCTTCCAGAAGTTCGGCTGGCACGTCCGCTTCGTCGATTCCGACGACCCGGAGAATTTCCGCCGGGCGCTGACGCCCAAATGCAAGGCGATCTTCGTCGAGAGCCTGGCCAACCCCGGCGGCGTCATCACCGACCTGGAAGCCGTGTCGGCCATCGCGCGCGAGGCCGGCATCCCGCTCATCGTCGACAACACAATGGCCTCGCCCTACCTGTGCCGGCCGATCGAGTGGGGGGCGGACATCGTCGTCCATTCGACGACCAAGTTCCTGTCCGGCCACGGCAATTCCATGGGCGGCATGGTCGTCGACAGCGGCCGCTTCGACTGGACGGCCAGCGGCCGCTTCCCGTCGCTGAGCGAGCCCGAGCCCGCCTATCACGGCCTGCGCTTCCACGAGACCTTCGGCGATCTCGCCCTGACCGTGCATGGCCATGCGCTGGGCCTGCGCGACCTGGGTGCCGCGATGGCGCCCTTGAACGCCTTCCTGACGCTGACCGGCACCGAGACGCTGGCGCTGCGCATGGAGCGCCATGTCGCCAACGCCCAGAAGGTGGCCGAATACCTGGAAGGCCACCCGGCCGTCGCCTGGGTCTCCTATGCCGGGCTGCCGAGCAGCCCCTACCGGGCACTGGCTGCCAAATACATGCCGCGCGGCGCCGGCTCGGTCTTCACCTTCGGCGTGAAGGGCGGCTACGACGCGGGCGTGAAGATGGTGGAGGGCTGCGAGCTGTTCTCGCATCTGGCCAATATCGGCGATACCCGCAGCCTGATCATCCACCCGGCCTCGACCACCCATCGCCAGCTTTCGGACGAGCAGCGGGTGGCAGCCGGCGCCGGCCCGGACGTGGTCCGCCTGTCGATCGGCATCGAGAGCGTCGAGGACATCATCGCCGACCTCGACCAGGCGCTGGCCAAGGGGATGAAGGCCGGCTGACCGGATGCAGCCCAGGTGGCGCAGGTCACTTCCAGTAGGCCAGCGTCACCCGGGTGCCGGCGCCGATCGCCGACGAGATCATGAAGTCGTGCGAGAGCAGCCGCGCGGCATACAGCCCCACGCCCATCCCCGATCCCGTCGAGTAGCCGGGCCGCAGCGCGGCATCAATGTCGCCTATGCCCGGTCCATCGTCCCCGAAGCTGACCCGCAGCCCTGTTCGCCCGAGATCGTTCACCAGCCCGATCATCGCCCACCCGCCGCCGCCATGATCCAGCGTGTTCCGTGCGATCTCGGTCGCTGCCGTTTCGATCCTGGACTGCTGGACGCGGGAGAGCCCGATTTCGCTGGCGATAGCCCGAACGGCCCAGCGGATATTGGGAAGATCCGCCCGACGCCGGATCGGGAACGACACCGACTGCAGGACTTCCGTGGCCTCCGTGGCCCTTGCGGGGAGAAAGCGGCTTGCCATCGATTCACCTCGGATCTGCGTTGTACCGGCGAACGCGAAAATCCTCGGAGGAGGCGACCGAATCCAATATCGATGCCGTGCGAATTGAGACTATCTTGATATGAGCGCTTAGAACTGCCCCAAGGCAGATTCCAGTATGACGATCGAGCTGCGCCACTTCCGCCAATTTGCCGTTCTGGGCGAGGAACTGCATTTTGGCCGGGCCGCCGCGCGGCTTGGCATGGCGCAGCCACCGTTGAGCCAGTCTATCCGCCGCATCGAGGATCATCTGGGCTTTCCCCTCCTGGTCCGCTCGCGCCGCCATGTCGAACTGACGCCGGCGGGCCGTGTCTTCCTGGGCGAAGCCCGGCGGACCCTGGCGCAGGCCGACGACGCGATCCTGCTGGGGCGGCGTGCCGCAGCAGAGGAAATGGCAGGCCTCAACATCGGCTTCGTCGTCTCGGCCCTGTTCGGGCTGCTGCCGGCGGCAATCCGTGCCTTCCGCCTCCGCTTTCCGCAGGTCGGGGTACGGCTCGACCAACGCTCTACCAACGAGCAGACGGCGGGGCTGGTCCAGGGCGACGTCGATGCCGGATTCCTGCATCCGCCGATTCACGACGCGGCGGGCATCACCGTCCGCACGATCCGGCAGGATCCGATGGTAGCCGCGGTGCCGGAAACCCACGCGCTGGCGCTGCGGACCGAGTTGCGGCTGGCGGACCTGGCGGGCGAACCCATGATCCTGTTCCCCCATGTCCAGGGGCCGAACCTGCACGGCCGGCTCACCCATGCCTGCCGGATGGCGGGATTCGTGCCGCGCATTGTCCAGGAAGCCCGCCAGATGCAGGTCATCCTGACCCTCGTCGCCGCAGGCATGGGGGTGTCGATGGTGCCGTCGGGAACGCGTGCCATGAACATCGACGGCGTCCGCCTGCTGCCCATCGCCGACATGCCCCGGGACCTGACCTGGGACATGGCCATCGCTTGGCGACCGAAGGGCGCCGGGCGACCGTTGCGGAGCTTCATTGAGACGGTGCTGGAACTGGCCCCCGAGTATGCCACGGACACCGATTTCTGCCCTTCCGCGCGCACGAGCCGCATCGCCGAGGCCGAACCGGCCGAGAGTGCGTAGCATGGCGATCGAATTGAACCACCTGCGCCAATTCGTGGTGCTGGCCGAGGAACTGCATTTCGGGCGGGCGGCCGCCCGCCTCGGCGTCGCCCAACCGCCGCTGAGCCAGGCGATCCGCCGGCTCGAGGAGAGGCTCGGATTCTCCCTTTTCGACCGATCCGGCCGCCAGGTCGAGCTGTCTCCGGCTGGCCGCGTCTTCCTGGTCGAAACCCAGCGCTCCATTGCGCAGGCGGACGACGCGGTCATGCTGGCGCGCCGCGCGGCGGCGGAGGAGGAGGTCGAACTGACGATCGGTTTCGTCGTCTCCGCCTTGTTCGGGCTGCTGCCGGCCACGCTGCGGGCGTTTCGCGCCGAGTGGCCCGACCTCAGTATTCGGCTGGACCAGCGGCCGTCGATCGAGCAGGCGACCGGACTGGCCCAGGGCACAATCGACATAGGGTTTCTGCACCCGCCTCTCGCCAACGCCGAGGGGGTCGCACTTGAACTGATCCGCCGCGACCGCCTTGTCGCCGCGGTCCCAGAAGATAGCCCGTTCGCCCGAAGCGAGGATCTACACCTGTCCGACCTCGCCGGACAGCCCTTCATCTTGTTTCCCTGCGCCCAGGGACCACACCTTCATGCCCGCATCATTCAGGCCTGTCGCGCGGCCGGATTCGTGCCGCGTGTCACGCAGGAGGCGCGGCAGATGCACGCCATCCTGATGCTCGTGGCATCCGGCATGGGTGTGTCGCTGCTGCCGTCGCTGGCGATTGCGATGGCCGTGCCCGGCGTGCGTCTGGTGCCGATCACCGATCTTGCGAGCGATCTCACCTGGGACATGGCGATCGCCTGGCGCCCCAAGGGTGCCAGGCGATCATTGCTGCGCTTCATCGAGGTCGCGCGGGCGCTGGCGCCGGCCTACGCCGCCGGCGACGGCAGTGGCGCCCGCGAGGAGGACCGGCCGCCTGCAGGAGAATTGCCACCGCCACGATCACGTTCCCCGGGCACCGCCAACGTGACGAAGAACCCGTAGAAGCCGCCGGTGCGGTCGTAGATCACCGCCACCGGACTACGCCCTGCGGACCCGGTCCCAGGCTGCCTGATACATGGCGGCGACATCTGGGCCCTGGTAGACGCGAACCCTGCAGCTCGCGAGAACGATCTCCGACGGGAAGATCACCAGGTTGTCGCGATAGGATCTGGGCATCAGGCGCAGGGCCGCCCGGTTCGCGACGGGCAGGTTCAGGGATCGCGCAATCTTCGCCCCGTTCCGGGCGTCGAGAATGAAGTTGATGAACGCATGCGCGTTCTTCGGATGCGGCGCCCCTTTGGGAACGCACAGCGAATCCTGCGACAGGATGGAGCCCTCGCGCGGGATGATGTATCCGAGATCGGGATCCTGCGCGATCATGCCCTGCATGACGCCGCTGTAGACGAGGATCAGGTCGGCCTCGCCGGTCATCAGCAACTTGTTCGCCGCGACCGGTCCGACGATGCGGATGTTGGGCTTCTGGCGGATCAGCAAGTGCTCGACCGCCTCGATATGGGCGGGATCCGTCGTGTTGACCGGCAGACCAAGGTAGCGCAAGGCGCAACCGAAGACGTGCGACGGCTCGTCGTACAGGGCGATCCGCCCGTTGTAGCGGTTCGACTGGAACAGCCAGCGCCAACTTCCCGGCGGCTCTGCCATCGCCGATCGCCGGTAGGCGATACCCAGGGTTCCCCAGACATAGGGGATCGAGTATCGGCGGCCGGGATCGAACAGCGCGTCGCTGAACTGCCGTTGAATATTGAGCCTGTTCGGCAGCGCCGCCTCGTCCAGCGGCATCAGGAGATCGCTGGCCATCAACCGGCCGACGAACTCGTTGGTCGGCACGATCACGTCATAGCCATGATCCGGCCGGCTGACGGCGTCGAACATTTCCTGGTTGTTCCGGAATGGCGTGAAAACAACGTCGACGCCGGTGCCGGACTTGAAGTCGGAGAAGGTCGTTGCGCCGATATAGTCGTCCCAGTTGAGGAACCGGACAACCGGCTCCTCCCGGGCCGCACCGTCGCGCGGCGCAAGCGCCATCCCGACGGCGAGCGCGCCGCTGCCGGCCAGGAGGCCACGGCGCGACAGTCGGCGGACCGCGAACTCATTCATGTCCCGGCCCCTGCGGACCGGCCATCCGTCCGGTCATGTCGCCTAGCGCAGCGCATATCGGCCGCGGCGAACGAGTGGCATGTTGTTCGCGTCCGAAAGCCAGAAATAGAACATCGCAACCTCGGCGTAGTTCTCGAAATTCTCCGAGTTCTGTTTGGATTTCTGAAGCAGCGCCTGAGCCGCATCCGTGCCGCTCGTGTAATTCGCCAGGTGCGACCAGTAAAAATACGCCTCCGAGGATCTCGGATTGATGGATATCGCGTATTGGAACGCCTTGACCGCATCGGCCTTGCGGCCGAGGCTCGACAATGCGACGCCACGTATGACATGCGCCGCTGCAAGCAGGAGTTGGTTCCCGGTTGGCGGCCAGTACCAGGGCTCGGCGACGCTCTCGACCTTCGCGATGGCTTGATCATGGCGATTGTAGTGCAGGTCGACGAAGGCCATGTTCAGCCTCGCCACGTAGAAGGAACGGTCGGACGCCATAGACTGCATGAAGCGGATCTCCGCCAGTTCGACGTCCTCCTGCAGCAGGGCGATCAGTCCCAGCAGATTTTCCAGTCGCGCGCGTTCCGGACTGATCGGGGTATCCGGCAAACGGACGACCAACCCCTCGATCATCTCCTTCACGGGATCGAGGGACTTGTCCTCGGAGATCGCGATGTCGAGCCGGTGCAGTACGGCCAGGTAGGGATTCAATCTAAGGACGATCTGAAAGGCCCCCTCCCGGATCAACTCGTCCAGGTCCATGGGGCTTTCCTGATCGTTGCCGATCTTGATGACGAAATATCCGGACTGCTTCGAAAAACCCGTCAGCAGAAGTTGATGCCGCGCCAGATTGTCAGGTTGCGCCTGCTGCATCCGGGCGGCGGATCCGGCGCCGACCACCTTGCCCTTTTTCGCATCGTCATCGATGAGGGGCGAGAGGATGACCTTGCTCTGCACAACGCCAAACATCGTCTGGATGGCGGTCAGCGACCCCTCGAGCTTCACCAGTTCAGCCAATGCAACGGAAATGGGCTTGGTCTTGCTCGAAGTGAGAGTGACCCCCTCGATCAGGGACTTCGTCGCACTGATTTCCTTGAACCGGGTGAGAAAGACCTGGTCGACGACCTCCTTCGAGTAGCCTTTCTCCTCCAACGTGCTGACGGTCTTGGCATCGAGATAGACGGACTGCGAACTCAGGAGGCTATCGACCGTCACCAGGCCCAGGCCGGCAAGGAGCGCGTAGATCATGGCCACGGTGAGTTCCATCAGCGTTCCCCCGGACGCCCGTTCCCGTCGTTTGCCGACGCTGCCGCCACTCCAGACTATGTGGCCGCAGCCTGCTGTTCAAGCCGACGTGCTCTGGATTAGTCTGTACGCTGACGGAACCGCGCTTTGCGAAGTCAGAACCGGCGCTGCGAGGAACTACTGCCACTCGCGGGCGGCGAAGAGCCGCCTGACCCTCTACTCCGCCGGCGACGGCACTGCCGTGCGCGAGGAGGACCGGCTGCCCGGCAGCAGGGTTGCCGCCGCAACGATCACGCCACCCAGCACCGCCAGCGTGACGAAGAACCAGTAGAAGCTGCCGGTGCGGTCGTAGATCACCGCCACCAGCGGCACGGCAGCCGCGCTGACGCCCAATGCCAGCACGAACTTGGCCCCGAACGCCGTCGCCCGCCACTTGCCCGGCGTGTACTTCACCAGCAGCAGGTTCTCGGCCGGGGTTACGGCGATCTGGAGAAAGGTCGTCGCCGTGACCATCGTGAACAGGATCCAGTTGTCGGCCGTGGCGCACAGCGCCATCAGCGGCACCTGGGCCAGCCAGCCATAGACATAGATCGGCTTGGACGGGTAGCGGTCGGCCAACCAGCCGCCGACGACATGGCCACCGGCCGACACGATGTAGACGATGGTGACCAGCATGCCGGCGCCGGCCGCGGTGCCGCCGGTGATGGCGTGCGTCCCGTCCGCGAAGACCTTGGGCAGGGCCAGCGACAGGCCCTGGAAGATGACGCCCGCCGCCGCCATCGTCACCGACAGCACGATGAAGACGCGGATCATGTCGGCCCGCGGCTGCGCCTTCTCGGGCAAGCGGTCCTCCTTCATCGCGACCACGGTGCCCTGCTTCATGCAGACCGCCAGGATCAGGCCGCAGACGATCGTCAGGATACCGGGCACGATGAAGGCCGCCCGCCACGACACGAGGTCGGTCAGGGCGCCGGCCACGAAGGGGGCCGCCGCCAGCCCGGCCGAGCCGAACAGGCCGTTGAGCCCCAGCACCCGGCCGCGATTGACGCTGGCGCGCACCAGCCAGGCGATGCCGACGGGGTGATAGATCGAGCCGAAGAGGCCGATCAGCCCCAGCCCGGCCGCCATGCCGAGCGGCCCGCTGACCAGCCCGGTCAGGATGCAGGCGCCGCCCGTGCCGACGAAGTAGATGACCATCATCCGCTCGGCGCTCCAGCGGTCGCCGAGCCAGCCGGCCGGCAGCGCGCCCGCGCCGAACAGCACGAAGCCGGCCAGCGACAGCGACAGCAACTCGCCATAGCTGAGGCCCCAGGCCGGCTCCAGCGCCAGCACGACGGTCGGGTAGAGCAGCATCACCAGATGCGAGATGCCATGGCCGACGCAGGAGAAGCCGACCACCATGCGACTGTTGCTCATGTGAACGACACCTCGACCCGGCCGAGCCCGGCGAATTCCACCACCACATGATCGCCGGCCACCACCGGCTGCGGAGCGACGACGCTGCCGAGGAAGACGAACTCGCCCGCCCGCAGCATGGTGCCGGCGGCGTTCAGCGTGTCGGCGAGCCAGGCGAGCGCGGTCAGCGGGTGGCCCATCATGGCCGCCCCCACGCCTTCGCCGCGATGGATGCCGCCGATCGTCACCTGGCCGCGCAAAGCGGGCAGGTCGAGGGCGCGCCAGTCCGGCGCGGCCGGGCCGATGACGACGCCCGACTGGAAGAAGTCGTCGGCGATCAGGGTGGGTACGCCCAGCCGGGCGAAGTCGCCATAGCGGTCGTCGACCAGCTCGATCCCGGGATGGATGCTGGCCACCGCCGACGCGACCGAGGCCGCGTTGTAGCCGCCGGGGATCGGGGGCAGGTCTGCCGCCAGCCGGGCGGCGATCTCGGTCTCGACCATCGGCTTGGTGTAGTCCCCCGCCGCGGTCCGGCCGCCATCCGGCAGCACTCCCGCCACGAGCACGCCGCCGCCGCAGGGATGGTCGATCGCCAGCCACTCCTGCATCACGCGGGTGGTGGCGCCGATCTTCCAGCCGACGCGCGCGCCACGCGCCGGGGCCATCGCCGCATGCACCGCGAACTGCACCTGGTAGCCTTCCGCGACATCGGCCGGGCGGACATCATCGGCCAGTGCTGCGATCACGCGTCGGGCGAGCCGGTCGCCGGCAATGGCGGCGGCAGCGGGCTTGGGGTCGAACGGGCGGGCCATTCCGGCTCTCCTGGCAGCGGGCGGCATCGGGTCTGCGAGGTATAGCCGCGAAATCAGGGCTCGAATACCAGTTGAACGCGCTCGGCCGCCATGCGGTTGATGCTGACCTCGATCGGCCGTCCGTCCAGGTCGATGTTCAGGTTCTCGGCCACCAGGACCGGCCGGCTGCGCGGCAGGCGCAGCGCGCGCGCATCCTCCGCCGACGGCAGGCGCGCGGTCACCTTGGTCGATTTGCGGGTGTAGTCGGCGATGCCGCAGCGGGCGAGCGCCCGCGTGATCGAGCCCTCGGCGCGATAGGCGGCGATCATGTCGGGGACGCGGGCGGCCGGGAAATAGTGCGAGGCAATCGTGATCGGGCGCCCGTCCGCCTCTCCCAGGGTTTCCAGGAGGATGACGGACTCGCCGCGCCGCAGCCCGAGCGGCCGGGCGATCGCGCTTTCGGCCGGAAAGTTCCCGGCCAGGATCAGGCGCGAATGCGGCTCGCGGTTCTGCAGCCGGATCGTCTCGCTGAAGCGGGTGCGCTTGCGCACGGTATAGGGCAGCGGGTCGTCATGGACGAAGGTGCCGCGCCCCTGCTCCACCCGCACGACGCCGCGTTCTTCCAGCGCCCCCAGGGCCTGGCGGACCGTGTGGCGGTTGACGCCAAAGCGCTCGGCCAGCGCATGCTCGGTCGGCAGTCGGTCGCCGGGGGCCAGCCCCTCGGACGCTATCTCCGCTTCCAGCGCCTGCTCGATCTGCCGCCACAGGGCGACGCCGCCGCGGCGCGTCAGCGCCACGGGGCCGGCACCTTCGCCCGGCTCGGTCGGCTCCACTTCGATCGTCGCCATCGTCATCAAACCTTCAGACCTTGCTGCTTTACTGGGCAGTCGAGCTGGGGCAGTATCGGCCTCAGTGATATGGACGTCTAGACAAATCAACCGAGATGTCGAGCCCCCTGCCCGCCTCCCCCGATCAGACACCGCGACAAAGCTGGATGGCCACGCTGGCCCGCATGCCGGCCGATCGGCTGGAGGCCGGCTGGCAGGCCCTGGCGGACCGCCCGGGCTATGAGATGCTGCGCCGGCCGGAGATCGGCATGGTCATGGTCCGCGGCCGCTCCGGCGGCACCGGCCCGCAGTTCAACCTGGGCGAGATGACGGTAACGCGCTGCGTCGTGCAGCTGGACAGCGGCACGCTTGGGTATGGCTATGTCGCCGGGCGCGATCGCCGGCACGCCGAGCTGGCGGCGCTCTTCGACGCCATGCTGCAGGAGCCGGCCAGTAGCGACGCCATCCTGCGCGCGGTGATCGCGCCAGCCGCCGCCAGCCTGGCCGATGCCGCCCGCGACACGCGCGAGAAAGCGGCCGCCACCAAGGTCCGCTTCTTCACCATGGTGCGCGGCGAATGATGGACAGCACGGCCCCCACCCCCGGCTTCGCCGACCCGGTGCAGGATTCCCAGCGCGCCTTCCGCGGCCTGCTCGACGCCATCGCCCGGCCCGGCACGGTCGTACGCCTCGACGCGCCGCAGACCACACCGGCCCCGCTGTCGCGTGCCGCCGCGGCGGTCCTTCTGACGCTGGTCGACTTCGAGACGCCGCTTTGGCTGGATGCCGCCGCCGCAACACCGGCGGTGCTGGCCTGGACCCGCTTCCATTGCGGCGCGCCGATCGTGGCGGCCCCGGCCGCGGCCCGCTTCGCGCTGGTCACCGATGCCGCGCGGATGCCGGCCCTCGATGTATTCGATCCCGGCCAGGACGCCTATCCGGACCGGTCGGCGACGCTGCTGATCGAGGTGGCGGGGTTGCGCGCGGGCGACGGCCTGCGGCTGACCGGCCCCGGCATCGAGCATGACGCCCGGCTGGCGGTCGCCGGGCTGCCGGACGGCTTCGTCGATGCCTGGGGCGACAACCGGGCGCTCTTTCCCTGCGGCGTCGACATCTTCCTGACCGCGGGCGACCTGGTGGCCGCCTTGCCGCGCACGACCCGGCTGGAGGGCTGAACCGATGTATGTCGCGGTCAAGGGCGGCGAGGCCGCCATCGCCAACGCCGAGAGCCTGTTGGCCGAGAAGCGGCGCGGCGACCGGGCGGTGCCGGAGCTGACCATCGGCCAGATCGAGCAGCAACTGGGCCTGGCCGTCGACCGGGTGATGACCGAAGGCTCGCTCTACGACCGCGAGCTGGCCGCGCTGGCGATCAAGCAGGCCTGCGGCGACGCCATCGAGGCGGTGTTCCTGCTGCGCGCCTTCCGCACCACCCTGCCCCGCTTCGGCCATTCCGAGCCGATCGACACCGCGCGCATGCTGGTGGAACGCCGCATCTCCGCCACCTTCAAGGACCTGCCGGGCGGGCAGATCCTGGGGCCCAGCTTCGACTACACCCACCGCCTGCTGGACTTCTCGCTGCTGGCGACCGGTGAGCCGCCGCCGGCCGCGCCGCGCGGGGATGTCGAAGGCGGGTCGATGCCCCATGTGCTGGCCATGCTGGACCGCGAGGGCCTGATCGAATCCGAGGTCGATCGCCACCCCGATGCGCCCGTGCCCGACATCACCCGCGACCCGCCGGTCTTCCCATCCGACCGCGCCGCGCGGCTGCAAGGCCTGGCGCGCGGCGACGAGGGCTTCCTGCTGGCGCTGGGCTATGCGGTGCAGCGCGGCTATGGCCGCAACCACCCCTTCGCGGGCGAGATCCGCTTCGGCGCGGTCGAGGTGGAGTTCGTGCCAGAGGAGCTGGGCTTCCCCGTGTCCATCGGCGACATCGCCGTGACCGAATGCGAGATGGTGAACCAGTTCAAGGGCACGGCGACCGAGCCGCCGCAGTTCACCCGGGGCTATGGCCTGTCCTTCGGCCATTGCGAGCGCAAGACCATGGCGATGGCGCTGGTCGATCGGGCGCTGCGGGCAAGAGAACTGGGCGAGGAAGTGGATTCCCCGGCCCAGGACGAGGAGTTCGTCCTCTACCACGCCGACAATGTCGAGGCGTCGGGCTTCGTGCAGCACCTGAAGCTGCCGCACTATGTCGACTTCCAGTCCGAGCTGGTAATGATCCGGGCGCTGCGCCGGCAAGCCGGCGCCGACGCGGCACCGGCGCGTAGCCCCGATCTGGTGGACGGGGATTGACCGCCATGGACGGCTACAATTTCGCCTATCTCGATGAGCAGACGAAGCGGATGATCCGGCGCGCCGTCCTGAAGGCGGTCGCCATCCCCGGCTACCAGGTGCCGTTCGCCAGCCGCGAGATGCCACTGCCCTATGGCTGGGGCACCGGCGGCATCCAGGTGACGGCCGCCATCATCGGCCTGACCGACGTGTTGAAGGTGATCGACCAGGGGGCCGACGACACCACCAACGCCGTCAGCATCCGCCGCTTCTTCGCGCGCACCACCGGCGTCGCCACCACCGAGCGCACGGCCGAGGCGACCATCGTCCAGACCCGCCACCGCATTCCCGAGCTGGCCCTGCGCGGCGACCAGATCATCGTCTTCCAGGTGCCGATCCCCGAGCCCCTGCGCTGGCTGGAGCGGCGGGAGACCGAGACGCGCAAGATGCATGCGCTGGCCGAGTATGGCGCCATGCACGTGAAGCTCTACGAGGACGTGGCCCGCCACGGCCGCATCGCGACGGCCTACGACTATCCGGTGATGGTGAGCGGGCGCTACCTGATGCGCCCCTCGCCCATCCCGAAGTTCGACAACCCGAAGCTCGACCGTACCCCGGCGCTTCAGCTTTTCGGCGCCGGCCGCGAGAAGCGAATCTATGCCGTGCCGCCCTTCACCGAGGTGCGCAGCCTGGATTTCGAGGACCATCCCTTCGAGATCCAGAAGTGGGACCAGTGCTGCGCCCTGTGCGGGGCCGGCGACAGCTTCCTCGACGAGGTGATCGTCGACGATCGCGGCGGGCGCATCTTCGTCTGCTCCGACAGCGACCATTGCGGCGAGCGCCGGGCGGCCGGCCATGTCGGCCCGCAGCCGGACGCGCTGGGCCAGCCGGTCGCCAAGGTGCCCGCCCCATGACCGAGACCCCGCTGCTCCAGGTGCGCGGCCTGACCCGGCGCTACGGCACCCGCATCGGCTGCCGCGACGTCTCCTTCGACCTGTGGCCGGGGGAGGTGCTGGGCATCGTCGGCGAATCCGGCTCGGGCAAGACGACGCTGCTGAAATGCCTCTCGGCGCAGCTTGAGCCCGATGCCGGCAGCATCGTCTACGCCACGCGCGAGGATGGCCCGCGCGACATCTTCGCCCTGTCGGAGCCGCGCCGGCGCCTGCTCGCGCGCACCGACTGGGGCATCGTCCACCAGCACCCGGTCGAGGGGCTGCGCATGAACGTCAGCGCCGGCGCCAATGTCGGCGAGCGGCTGATGGCGGTGGGTGCCCGCCACTATGGGCGCATCCGCTCCTCGGCGCTGGACTGGCTGGGCCGGGTCGAGATCGCGCGCGACCGCATCGACGACATGCCGCGCACCTTCTCGGGCGGCATGCTGCAGCGCCTCCAGATCGCCCGCAACCTCGTCTCGCAGCCGCGCCTGGTCTTCATGGACGAGCCGACCGGCAGCCTGGACGTGTCCGTCCAGGCCCGGCTGCTCGACCTCCTGCGCGGGCTGGTCGCCGACCTTGGCCTGTCGGTCATCGTCGTCACCCATGACCTCGCCGTCGCGCGCCTGCTGGCCCACCGGCTGATGGTGATGCGGGCTGGTAGCGTCGTCGAGGAGGGCCTGACCGACCAGGTGCTGGACGACCCGCAGCACGCCTATACCCAGCTTCTCGTCGCCTCGATCCTGCATCCCTGACCGCCAGCCCCGAATGACCGCCAATCCTGAATTCGCGCTCTCGATCGCTGGCCTTTCCAAGCGGTTCACCCTGCATGTCCAGGGCGGCGTCGTGCTGGCGGTGCTGAACGGCATCGACCTCCAGGTCGCGGCCGGCGAGTGCGTGGCGCTGAACGGCCCGTCGGGTGCCGGCAAGAGTTCGCTGCTGCGCCTCGTCTACGGCAACTACCGCGCCCAGGGTGGCAGCATCCGGGTCCGCCATCGCGGCGAGCCGGTCGACATCGCCACGGCCACGCCCCAGAAGATCCTGGAGTTGCGCCGGCACACGCTGGGCTATGTCAGCCAGTTCCTGCGGGTGATCCCGCGGGTGCCGGCGATCGACGTGGTGGCCGAGCCGGCGCGCGCCGTCGGCATGCGCGCCGCCGAGGCCGAACAGCGCGCCCAGCGCCTGCTGTCGCGCCTGCGCATCCCCGAGCGGCTGTGGTCGCTGCCGCCGGCCACCTTCTCGGGCGGCGAGCAGCAGCGCATCAACCTGGCGCGCGGCTTCGTGGTCGACTTCCCGGTGCTGCTGCTCGACGAGCCCACGGCGGCGCTGGACGCCGACAACCGCCGCACCGTGGTGACGCTGATCGGCGAGGCCAAGGCGCGTGGCGCCGCCCTGCTCGGCATCTTCCACGATGCCGAAGTGCGCGACGCGGTGGCCGACCGCACAGTTGCAATGCGCGCCCCTATAATGGCGGCATGACCTATCTTTCCCCCATGAGCGAATCGATCCTGACCGATGCCCGGATCGTCACCCGCGACGGCGTCGTCGACGGCACGCTGGTGCTGCGAGAGGGCCGCATCGCGGACATCCAGCCGGGCGCCAGCCGGGCCGCGGGCGCGCAGTCCGTCGATGGCGACTACCTGCTGCCCGGGCTGGTCGAGCTGCATACCGACAATCTGGAAAAGCACCTGACGCCGCGCCCCGGCGTGCTGTGGCCGCCAGAGGCCGCCATCGTCGCCCATGACGCGCTGGTCGCAGGCTGCGGCATCACCACGGTGCTGGATTCGGTGGCAGTCGGCGACGTCATTGCCGGGACCCAGCGCCGCCGCAGCCTGGAGGTGACGCCGGTCGGGCTGGCCAACGCGCTGCGCCACGGCATGCTGAAGGCAGACCATTTCCTGCACATGCGCATCGAGGTGAGCGAACCCGACGTGCGCGAGATGTTCGAGCCGTTCCTGGACGATCCGCTGGTGCGGCTGGTGTCGCTGATGGACCACACGCCGGGCCAGCGCCAGTATGCCGACGAGGCCGCCTATCGCCGCAGCTACCAGCGGCGCCACAACATCGACGATGCGGCCTACGAGCAGTTCTCTGCGCGGCGCAAGGCGTTGGCCGAGCAGTACAGCCAGCCGCACCGGTCCTGGATGATCGCGCTCAGCCGCTCTCGTGGCTGGCCGCTCGCCAGCCATGACGATGCGACGCTGGAACATGTCGCGGAATCCGTCGCGGCGCACATGACGATCGCGGAATTCCCGACCACCGTGGCCGCGGCCGACGCCGCCCATGGCCACGGCCTGAAGGTGCTGATGGGCGCGCCCAACCTGGTTCGCGGCGGCTCCCATTCCGGCAACGTGTCGGCGGGCGAACTGGCGGCGCGCGGCGTCGTCGACATCCTGTCGTCGGACTACTATCCCCAGAGCCTGCTGCACGGGGCCTTCCTGCTGTCGCGCCCGCCGATCGGCATGGCGCTGGCCGATGCGGTGGCCACCGTGTCGGACGTGCCGGCGGCGGCCGTCGGGCTGCATGACCGCGGCCGGATCGAGGCCGGGCTGCGGGCGGACGTGATCCGGGTGTGCGAGCTGGACGGCCTGCCGATCGTCCGCTCGGTCTGGCGCGAAGGACGGAGAGTGGCATGAGCGAGCAGCACCGGATCGAGGACGTAGCCACCCTGGAGCGGCTCTACGGCACGCCGACCGAGACTTCCATCGCCAAGGAGGTGGACCACGTCCACCCGGTCTATCGCCCCTTCATCGAGAAGGCGCCGTTCTTCGTGCTGGCGACCAGCGGGCCGGACGGGCTGGACGCCTCCCCGCGCGGCGACGAGCCCGGCTTCGTCGTGGTCGAGGACGACAAGACCCTGCTGATCCCGGACCGCCGGGGCAACAACCGCATCGACAGCCTGCGCAACATCCTGCTCGACCCGCGCGTGGCCTTGCTGTTCCTGGTGCCGGGCGTCGGCGAGACGCTGCGCGTCAACGGCCGCGCCACGCTGTCGGTCGACCCCGCGTTGCTGGCGCGCTTTGCGGTCGGCGGCAAGGAGCCGCGTTCGGTCATGGTGGTGGCGGTCGAGACCGTCTTCTTCCAATGCTCGCGCGCGCTGGTGCGCTCCCATCTGTGGGACGCCAGCCGCCAGCTTCCCCGCTCGGCCCTGCCGAGCGGCGGCACCATCCTGGGTACGCTCAGCGCCGGCAAGGTCGGCGGTGCGGAGTATGACGCGGCCCTGCCGGCGCGCGTCGCAGCCACGCTCTATTGAGGACGACGACGATGGACAGCTTCGACGATCTGTTCGTGGTGCTGGAGAAGGCCGGGGCCGACCAGTACGGCCAGGAGGCCGTCAGCCAGCTCGAGCATGCATTGCAGTGCGCGCAACTGGCCGAACAGGAGGGTGCGCCCGCCTCCTCCGTGGTGGCGGCCCTGCTGCACGATGTCGGCCACCTGATCCACGACCTGGGCGACGACGCGGCCCTGCGCGGCATCGACGACCGCCACGAATTCTCCGGCGCCGCCATCCTCGGCCGCTGGTTCGGCCCGGACGTGACCGAGCCCGTGCGCCTGCATGTCGATGCCAAGCGCTGGCTCTGCCACGCCGAGACGACCTACCACGACACGCTGTCGCCGGCCTCCGTGCGCAGCCTGCAGCTCCAGGGCGGCGTGTTCGACAAGGCCGGTGCCGACCGCTTCATCGCCCAGCCCTACGCCCGGGCCGCCGTCGCCGTCCGCCGCTGGGACGACATCGGCAAGGTCGAGGGGCTGGAGACGCCGCCGCTCGCCCACTATCGCGCGATGGCCGAGCAGGTGCGCCGGCGGGATTGATGCGTCAGCGCGCCGCCGCTGCCCGCCGTTCGACGATCGCCTTCACCACCAGCGTGACGAGCGACAGCATCGCCAGGATGGTGGCCGCCGCGAAGGCGCCGACCGCGTTGTAGTCGTTGTAGAGCAGTTCGATCTGAAGCGGCAGCGTGTTGGTCTCGCCGCGCACGTTGCCCGACACGACCGACACCGAGCCGAACTCGCCGACCGCGCGCGCGGTGCAGAGGATGGTGCCGTAGAGCAGCGCCCACTTGATGTTGGGCAGGGTGACCCGGCGGAACATCTGCCAGGCGCTGGCGCCCAGGATGTGGGCCGATTCCTCCTCGTCCGTGCCCTGTGCCTGCATCAGCGGCAGAATCTCGCGCACGACCAGGGGGCTGGTGACGAACATCGTCACCAGGATGATGCCGGGGATCGAGAAGATGATGCGGATGTCCCATTCCGCCAGCCAGGGGCCGAGATACCCCTGGGCGCCATAGAGCAGCACATAGATGACGCCGGCCACGATCGGCGAGACCGAGAAGGGCAGCTCGATCAGGGTGGTCAGCAGGCGCTTGCCGCGGAAGCGGAACTTGGCGAGCGCCCAGGCCGCCGCCAGCCCGAACAGCATGTTCAGCGGCACGGTGACTAGGACGACCAGGACCGTCAGCCCGATCGCCGACAGCGTGTCGGGCTCGGCCACCGCCGTCAGGTAGGCGCCCCAGCCGCGGCGCAGGGCCTGGGCGAAGATCAGGACCAGCGGCATCGCCACAAGCAGCAGCGTCAGCCCGGCGCCGAGCGCCACCAGGAACCATGCGCCGGCGCCGGACGGCCGCCGGGCTGCGCCCGTCTCGCGGCCGGGGCCGCCCCTAGCCGCGGCCGGCATGGCGTCCCTGCCAGGCTTGCAGCATGTTGGTGGCCAGCAGGATCGCGAACGAGGCCAGCAGCACCACCGAGGCGATCGAGGCTGCGGCCGGATAGTCGAACTCCTCCAGCCGGATGAAGACGAGGAGCGCGGTGATCTCGGTCACGTTCGGCATGTTCCCGGCGATGAAGATGACGGCGCCGAACTCGCCCAGGCTGCGGGCGAAGGCGAGCGCGCAGCCGGCCACGAGTGCGGGCAGGATCGCCGGCAGGATGACCCGGTGGAAGCGCTGGAAGGCGGTCGCGCCCAGCACGGTCGCGGCCTCCTCCACCTCCGCATCCAGGTCTTCCAGCACCGGCTGCACCGTGCGCACGACGAAGGGCACGCTGGTGAAGGCCATGGCGACGGCGATCCCGGGCCAGGCGTAGGCGACCTTGATGCCGGCCGGCTCCAGGAACTGGCCGAGCCAGCCGTTGCGCGCGAAGAGCGTCGTCAGCGCGATGCCGGCCACCGCCGTCGGCAGGGCGAAGGGCAGGTCCATCATGGCATCCAGGATGCGCCGGCCGGGAAAGCGGTAGCGCACCAGGATCCAGGCCATCAGCAGTCCGAAGCCGGCATTGAAGGCGGTCGCGGCCAGTGCCGCCGTCACCGTCACCCGGTAGGACGAGACCGCGCGCGGGCCGGTGACGATGGCGACGAACTCCGTCCACCCCGTCGCTGTCGCCTTGGCGACCAGCGCACCCAGGGGCAGCAGGACGATCAGGCTGAGATAGAAAAGCGTGCAGCCCATCGCGAGCGCGAAGCCGGGCAGCACATGGGGGGAACGGCGCATCGGGGGCTGGATTCCAGACGGCGACGGCCGGGGACGATCCCCGGCCGCGCCTTCGACGGATGAAGGATACTAGCGGCGGACGAAGATGCGGTCGAGCGTACCGCCATCGGCGAAATGGGCGGCATTGGCCTTCTCCCAGCCGCCGAACACGTCCTCGACCGTCACCAGGCGAACCTTAGGGAAGCTGGCCGCATGGCGGGCGACCACCGCCGGCTCGTGCACGCGGTTGAAGTTCCGGGCCAGGATATCCTGCGCCTCGGCGGAATAGAGATACTCGAGATAAGCGGTGGCGACGGCGCGCGAGCCGCGGCGGTCGACCACCTTGTCGACGACGGCGACGGGGAACTCGGCCAGGATGCTGACCGAGGGCACCACGATGTCGAACTTGTCGGCGCCATACTCGCGGCGGATGCCGTTCACCTCGGCCTCGAAGGTGATCAGTACGTCGCCGATCTCGCGCTCGACGAAAGTGGTGGTGGCGCCGCGCCCGCCGGTGTCGAACACCGGCACGTTGGCGAGCAGGGCCTTCACGAAATCGGCCGCCTTGGCGGCGTCGCCCTTTTCCTTCTCCAGCCCGTAGGCGAAGGCCGCCAGGTAGGTGTAGCGCGCGTTGCCCGAGGTCTTGGGGTTGGGGAAGACGCTCTTGACGTCCGGCCGCACCAGATCGGCCCAGTCCTTCACGCCCTTGGGATTGCCCTTGCGCACCAGGAAGGCCGGCAGCGAATAGAACGGCGAGGCGGCGTTGGGCAGGCGCTTCTTCCAGTCGGCCGCGACATAGCCGCCGCGATCGACCAGCACCTGCACGTCCAGCACCTGATTGAAGGTGACGACGTCGGCCTGCAACCCTTCGAGGATCGAGCGGGCCTGGCGCGAGGAGCCCGCATGCGACTGCTTGATGGCGATCGCCTGGCCCGACTTGCCCTTCCAGTACTCGGCAAAGGCCGGGTTGATCTGCTGGAACAGCTCGCGCGAGATGTCATAGGAGACGTTGAGGATCTCGGTCACCGCGCGGTCCTGGGCGGCGGCGGGCAACGAAGCCAGCGTCAGGCCGGCGATGGCGGCGCCCAACAGGGTGCGGCGGGAATGGATGGTCATGGCTTCCTCGGGCGGATGAAATGGGAATCAGGCGGCCGGCGCCGGCACGGGATCGCGCCCTGCCCCGCCGCCTTGGCCGCCGAAGACGCGGGCCTGGCGGGCGGTCAGGCGGACCCGCTGGCCGACGGCCAGGCGGCCCGCGCTGGCGACCTCGCGCGGCAGCTCGATCTCGATGATGCCGGCGGGCGATTGCAGCTCGACCTCCAGCCGGGCGACGGGGCCGACCAGCCAGATGAAGCGGATGTGCCCGGGGGCGTCGGCGTCGGGAACGACGTCGATCTCCTGCGGGCGGACGAAGACGGTGGCCTCGGTCTCGCCGGGCACGGCGATGCGGGGCAGCTCGATGCCTTCAGCGATGATGCGCCCCGCCTCGACCCTGCCCGGCAGGGCGTTGACGCTGCCGAGGAACCTCTGGACGAAGGGGGTAGCCGGCTGGTCATAGAGCTCGTGCGGGCGGCCCACCTGCTCGATGCGGCCCTGGCTCATCACCACCACCCGGTCGGCCAGCTCCAGCGCCTCTTCCTGGTCGTGGGTGACGAAGATGGTGGTCATGCCAAGCTCGTCGTGGAGCCGGCGCAGCCAGCGCCGCAGTTCCTTGCGCACCTTCGCATCGAGCGCGCCGAAGGGCTCATCCAGCAGCAGCACCCGCGGCTCCACCGCCAGCGCACGGGCCAGCGCCACGCGCTGGCGCTGGCCGCCCGAGAGCTGGTCCGGGTAGCGGTCGACCAGCGCCTCGAGCTGTACCAGCCGCAGCAGTTCGCGCACCCGGGCCGCGATGTCCGCCTTGCCGGGCCGGGTGGCACGCGGGCGCACCTGGAGGCCGAAGGCGACGTTGTCGGACACCGTCATATGGCGGAACAGCGCGTAGTGCTGGAAGACGAAGCCGACGCCGCGCTCGCTGGCGCGGACACCCAGCGCGTTGCTGCCATGCATGCGCAGCTCGCCCCCGTCGGGCCATTCCAGCCCGGCGATGATCCGCAGCAGTGTCGTCTTGCCCGACCCGGACGGCCCCAGCAGGGCCAGCAGCTCGCCGTCGGCCACCCGCAGGTGGATGTCGTCGAGGGCGGCGAAGCGGCCGAAGTTCTTGGCGATGCCGACGATATCAATGCTCACGCGTGCACTCCATGCCGGGCCGCGGCGCATGGCCGGCCCGGGCGCCACTCGATGATCTCGCGGGCTGCGTCCGGCACTATCGGCAAGGCACCGGAGATGCGCAAACGAGACTTCCCGCGGGTCCGGGTCAAGTATTTCTCGGGTCGGCGGCTGCGGTTGAGGCAGAATGCGGCCACCCATCCTCCTTGCCGGAGAAGCCCCCATGCTGTTCGAAGGCTTTCGAACGGGCGACGCCGCCACCGGCGTCGGCCCGATCCGCTACGTCGTCGGCGGCAAGGGCCCGCCGCTCCTGCTGCTGCATGGCCACCCGCAGACCCACGCCATGTGGCACCGCGTGGCGCCGATGCTGGCGCGTGACTTCACCGTGGTCGCGAGCGACCTGCGCGGCTATGGCGACAGTGCCAAGCCCGAGAGCGACCCCAGCCACGCCCCCTACTCCAAGCGCGCCATGGCCGTCGACCAGGTGGAGCTGATGGCGGGCCTGGGCTTCGACCGCTTCGCGCTGGTCGGCCATGACCGCGGCGGCCGGGTTGGCCATCGCCTGTGCCTGGACCATCCGGGCCGCGTCACCGCGTTCGCCGCACTCGACATCATCCCGACCCGGTCGATGTTCCGGCAGATCCGGCTGGCCTGGGCCAAGCCCTACTATCACTGGTTCTATCTGGCCCAACCCTTCGACTTGCCGGAGCGGATGATCGGCGCCGATCCCGACCATTATCTCGCCTGGCACATGGAGAAGCGGCAGCCGACCAAGGCCGCGATCTTCGACCCCGAGGCCATGGCCGAGTATCGCCGCTGCTACCACCTGCCCGGCACCATCCACGCCATCTGCGAGGATTACCGGGCGGCCGCCAGCATCGACCTGGAGCATGACGAGGCCGACCTCGACCGCCGCATCGAATGCCCGATGCTGGCGCTGTGGGGGGCGACCGGCGTGGTGGCCCAGCATTTTGACCCGATCGCGGAATGGCGCGAGCGCGCCAGCGACGTATCGGGCCGGGCCATCGCTGCCGGCCACTACCTGGCCGAGGAGGCGCCGGACGAGACTTGCGAGGCGTTGCGCGCCTTCCTCAGTCAGCCGGCCACGGTTGGAGTGGCGGGCGGCCACGGACCTTGATAGGCAAAGGCGCGCCTCATCCAGCAGCGGAAGCCCGCATGACCGCCCCCCTCCACATCGCCGATGGCGAGTTCGTCCATGCCGTCACCATGGACGACCTTGCGCGCTATCACGGCCGCGACTTCTTCAACGGGCTGGCCCAGGCCTTCGTGGTCGTGCGCGAGGCGACGCTGCGGCTGGGCGGCGGGCAGCCGCTCGACCGGCGGCGCATCCGCCTCGTCCTCGGCCTCGACCCGCCGGGCGTGGTGGACGGGTTCGAATACCTGACCCGCGCCTTCTCCGACCGCCGGGTCGTCATCGACCGGCGCATCGGCATCGGCCCGGAATCCTTCGACGGGCACTATTATTTCGAGCTGCAGTATGGCGGGCGGCGCCTCGTCTTCGTGCTGCGCGACGACATCGTGCCCGAGGGCTATTCCCAGATGGCCAGGCGCGGCTTCGCCCGCCTGCTGGATGGCGAGGAAATGCGCCGCTGGAGTGCCGGCAAGCGCGACATCGCCGACCGCATCCTGGCCCGGCCGGCCGAGGAGTCGTTCCACATCGAGGGGCCGTCGCCGGCATGAGCGAGCATCTGCGGCCGGTCGTTTTCACCCGCGCGGGCGCGTTGAAGGGTGCCCGAGACGCCTTGCCGATGGCCCTCAGCAGCATCGCCTTCGGCCTGGTGTTCGGCGTGGCCGCCCGCCAGGCCGGCCTCAGCCTGGCCGAGGCATCGCTGATGAGCGCGCTGGTCTTTGCCGGCTCGTCGCAGTTCGTGGCGATCGGCATCTGGGGCAGCCCGGTGCCGGTGTTCGCGGTCGTGCTGGCGACGCTGATCGTCAACGCCCGGCACCTGCTGATGGGGGCGTCGCTGCGCCCCTGGTACAGCCGCCTCACCCGGCGCCAGGCCTATGGCTCGCTCTTCTTCATGACCGACACCAACTGGCCGCTGCAGCTCCAGGCGTTCCTGCGCGGCGAGCGCGAGGGCGCTGTGCTGGTGGGCAGCGGGCTCTTCATGCTGTCGACCTGGGTCGCATCCACCGCCTTCGGCCATGCCGCCGGCGCGGCGATCGGCGACCCGCGCACCTGGGGGCTGGATTTCACCGTGGTCGCCTTCTTCGCGGCCGTACTGGTGAAGCTGTGGCGCGGGCGGGGCGACGCCATGCCGTGGCTGATCGCCGCCGTGACGGCCGTGGCCGTGCATCTGGCGGTGCCGGGGTTCTGGCACGTCATCGCCGGCGCGCTGGCCGGCTCCATCGCGGGTGCCATCCGCGACACAAGCGGGAAGGCCGGCCATGGCGCCTGAGGCCTGGTCGCTGGACCCGCTGGCGGTCACCGCCATTCTCGGCATGGCGGCCGCCACCTACGCCATGCGGGCGGGCGGCTTCTGGATCATGCGCTGGCTGCCGATGTCGCGCGGGATGGAGGCCTGGCTGCGCCACATCCCGGGTGCGGTCATCGTATCGCTGCTGGCGCCGATGGTGGCGCGCGGCGGCTGGCCGGAGGTGATCGGCACCGTCGTGGCGGCCGCCGTGATGCGGGTCGCCGGCCATGACCTGGTCGCGATCATGGCCGGCATCGCGTCGGTCGCCCTGCTGCGGCAGGTTCTCTGACGGGCTACTTCTGGGCGCCTGGCATGCGGATCATGTGGCCGTCCCCGTCCCGACCGAGATAGACGGCGCGGCGGCCGTTCAGATAGACGACGTACTGCGTGCAGCCCGCCGCCATCAGCTTGGCGGGAAACGCCGCGTGTTGCGCGTCCGGCCCACGCATCGACATCAACGCCGCCTCGATCCCCCGGGCGGAGAAGGCCTGGGCGACCGGCTCCGTCGACATCCTCGGGAACGGTATGTCGTGGTGGTCGTCGTCGCGGCCGAAGAGCGTCATCACGCTGGTCAGAAAATCGACCCGGTAGCTGCGGACGCCGGCCTCGGCCAGCGCCCTGGCAGCTGCGAGAGCGGTTGTCTTCCCGGCCCGAATCTCTGCGAATACCGCCTCGGCGGCGGGGATATCCATGCTCATGGGCGGATCCAGGTCTCGGAGAAGGCAAGGAAAGCGGTCGTGATCGGCCGGCCGACCATGTCGCGCGGGATCGGCTTGCCCGGCAGCGGGCGGCCGTCGACGGTGGCACTGGCGCGGCCGGCACCGGCGAACAGGCTCAGCATGATGTGCTTGCCCGTGGCCGAGTGCGCGACCGGCAGTTCAAGTGCGAAGGGCGTGCCGATATCCATCCAGGACATCGCCACCTCCATGCCGTCGCCGACCACCGTCTCGGTATAGGTCGAAGACGTGTCGCCCGTGGTCGTCACCCGGTCGAGCCCGGCATAGCGCAGGCCGTTCATGGCCGGCGTTCCCTTGAAGGCGCCGAAGTTGGACGCATAGTCGGCGATCAACCAGCGGGCGAGCGGCTCGTTGTCGGTCAGGCAGACATTGTCGGCATGGCCCGATTCCTGCGGCCGGCGGACCATGAGCAGCGCATTGCCACGGCCGTGCGGCGAGACCACGACGCGGAAGAAGCTGAGCAGCGTGACGAAGGGCCCGTTCGGATCCTCCTTCAGGTACATGCCCGGGTTTTCACCCGACCAGTCCACGGTTCCGGGATATGCCGGCATACAGTCCTCCCTTCAGAGTAGTTTGGCGGCGAGGATATCGGTGGCGGCGGGCTTGCGCCAGTTTCCCATGGCCGGAACGTTGATCGCGGCCGGCTGGCCTCTATATCGAGACAAGACGCAATCACGCCAGACATGGAGCCAGAGCATGGACCGTAGGGCTTTTCTCACCGGTGCCGCCGTCGCCACGGCAGCCGGCGCCGTGCCCGGGCTGCTGCAGATCCGCCCGGCATTCGCCGCCGCCCCCGCCATCGGCAGCGCCGCGCCCGAATTCCAGCTCGCCAGTGCAACCGGCGAGACCGTCAGCCTAGCCCAGTTCAAGGGCAAGGTCGTCGTCCTCGAATGGACGAACCACGACTGTCCGTTCGTGCGCAAGCACTACAACGGCGACAACATGCAGGCCCTCCAGCGTGAGGCCCGCGACCAGGGCGTGGTCTGGCTTACCATCGTGTCCTCGCCGGCCGGCGAGCAGGGGCATGTAACGCCGGCCGAGGCCGTCTCGCTGTCGCAGAGCCGCAAGGCCGTGCCGGCCCATGTGCTGCTTGACCCCAAGGGCACGGCCGGCCGGGCCTATGCCGCCCAGGTCACGCCGCATATGTACGTGATCGACCCGCAGGGTCAGCTTCGCTACATGGGCGCCATCGACGACAAGCCGAGCGCCAACCCCGAGAGCCTGAAGACCGCGGCCAACTATGTCCGCCCGGCCATGGCGGCCGTGCTGGCCGGCAAGACCGTCGATACGCCGGTCACCCGCGCCTATGGCTGCACCATCAAGCTGGCGCCGCAGACCACCTGACGATTCGCCACCCGGCCGCCCGTTGCGGCGGCCGGGCGGTCGGGTTCAGTCGTCGCCCATGGCGGCCGCGCGCTCGGCCGCCACCGCGTCGGCATTGGAATTGAACAGCCGCGCACCCAGCCGCCGCACGTCTTCCAGGTAGAGGAAGATGACCGGCGTGATGAACAGCGTCAGCAACTGCGAGAAGAGCAGGCCGCCGACCACCGCCACGCCCAGCGGCTGGCGCAATTCGGCGCTGGCGCCATGGGCGACCGCGATCGGCAGGGCGCCGGCGATGGCTGCCATCGTCGTCATCATGATCGGGCGGAAGCGCTTCAGGCAGGCTTCCTCGATGGCCGTGCGCGCGTCCATCCCCTGCTCGCGCTGCGCCTGGAGCGCGAAGTCGATCATCATGATCGCATTCTTCTTCACGATGCCGATGAGCAGCACGATGCCGATGATGGCGATCACGCTGACCTCCAGCCCCATGTAGCGCAGGCCGAGCAACGCCCCGATCGCCGCGGCCGGCAGGCCGGACAGGATGGTGATCGGGTGGATGAAGCTCTCATAGAGGATGGCCAGGATCATGTAGATGACCAGGACCGCCGCCCCCAGCAGGATGCCCTGCCCGGCCAATGCAGCCTGGAAGACCTGGGCCGCACCGGAGAAGCCCGTAGTCACGCTGGCCGGCAGCACCAGCTCGCGCTCGAGCGCTAGCACGGCGCTGACCGCGTCGCCCAGCGACGTGCCGGGCGCCGTGTTGAACGAAATGGTGACCGAGGGAAGCTGGGCCTGGTGGTTCACCGTGACGGGGCCCGCCTGCCGCTTGATCTCTGCGAAGGCATCCAGGGCCACGAGCTGGCCGGACGCACTGCGCACGCGCAGCTTGGACAGCGCCTCGACGCTCTGCTGGAAGCGCGGCTCGACCTCCAGGATCACCTGGTAGGAGTTGGACGAGGTGAAGATGGTCGACACCTGGCGGGTGCCGAAAGCGCTGTAGAGGGTGTTGCGGATCTGCTCCGACGACACGCCCAGGCTGGCGGCGCGGTCGCGGTTGATGTTGATCAGCGCCTCCGGCCCGCGGATCTGCAGGTCCGTGGTGACGTCGCGCAGGGCCGGCAGGCCGCGCATGCGGTTTTCGAGGATGCTGGCCCAGCGATAGAGCTCCTCGGTCGAGGGGCTCTGCACCGTGTACTGGTAGAGGCTCTTGGCCGAACGGCCGCCGATATTCAGGTTCTGCGTCTTCTGGATGTAGACATTGACGCCCGCGATCTCGGCCAGCTTCGGGCGGACCCGGCGGATGATCTCGTCGGCGCCGGCCCGCTCCGCCCGCGGCTTCAGGCCGATGAAGAGCCGGCCCTGGTTGACGGCCGGATTCCACACGGTGGCACCCGCCGAGGCGTTGACCTGCGACACGCCGGGATCGGCCTCGAAGATCTTCGACACGCGCTGCTGGATTTCGGCCATCGCGGCGAACGACGTGTCCTGCCCGGCCTCGGTCGTCACGGCAAGCTGGCCCGTGTCCTCCAGCGGGAAGAAGCCCATCGGCGAGGTCATGAACAGGTGAATCGTGAGGGCCACCGTGCCCAGCGTCACCACCAGCATGATCGGGCGGAAGCGCAGGACGACGCGCAACACCCGCGCATAGCCGTGTACCAACGCCTCGAACGCACCCTCCGCGATGCGGTGGAAGGCACCCTGCTGGTCCTTGGGCGGCTCGGGCTTCAGCAGCCGGCTGCACAGCATCGGCGTCAGGGTGAGCGAGATGAAGGCCGAGATCAGGATGGCGATGCTGACGACGACCGCGAACTCGAAGAACACCCGGCCGACCACGCCGCCCATGAAGAAGATCGGGATGAACACCGCGACCAGCGACAGCGTGATCGAGATGATGGTGAAGCCCACCTCGCGGCTGCCCTTGAAGGCCGCGGCCCACGGGCTCATGCCCTCCTCGATGTGGCGGACGATGTTCTCGAGCACGACGATGGCGTCGTCGACCACCAGGCCCGTCGCCAGCGTGAGCGCCAGCAGCGAGATGTTGTCGATGCTGAAGCCGAAGAAATACATGCCGCCGAAGGTGGCGATCAGCGAGATCGGCACCGTCACCGAAGGGATGAAGGTGGCCGCTGCCCGACGCAGGAAGAGGAAGATGACGAGGATCACCAGCGCGATGGTGAGGCCCAGCGTGAACTCGACGTCGTGGATCGCCTCGCGGATCGGCTGCGAGCGGTCGATGAAGACCTCGAGGTTGACGGCCGGCGGCAGGATGGCGCGGAACTGCGGCAGCAGCGCCTTCACCCCATCGACCACGTCGATGGTATTGGCGCCGGGCTGTTTCTGGATCGCCAGCACGATCGAGCGCGTGCCGTTGATCCAGCTTGCAGTGCGATCGTTCTCGACGCTGTCGACCGGATTGGCGATGTCGCCCAGGCGGACCGGCGCGCCGTCCTTGTAGGCGACGATCAGAGGCCGGAATTCCGATGCGCGCTGCATCTGCCCGGTCGCCTGAAGCGTGACCGCCTGGGTGGGGCCGCTAAGGCTGCCGATCGGCGTATTGGCATTGGCGCTGGCGAGGGCGCGCTGCACCTCGTCGATGCCGATGCCGCGGGCCGCGAGCTGGTCCGGATCGACCTGGACCCGCACGGCGAACCGTTGCGGCCCGTATATCTGCACCTGGGCGACGCCGGTCAGGGTGGATACGCGCGGCGAGATGATGGTGTCGACATAGTCGGTCACCGCCGACAGCGGCAGCACCGGCGAACTCAGCGTCAGCAGCAGCACCGGCTGGTCGGCCGGGTTGACCTTGCGGAACGATGGCGGTGTCGTCATCTCCGGCGGCAGACGGCGCTGGGCGCGCGAAATGGCCGACTGGATGTCGAGTGCCGCCGAATCGATGTTGCGGTCGAGGTCGAACTGGATGGTGATCTGCGTCTGACCCAGGCCGCTCGACGAGGTGATCGAGCTGATGCCGGCGATGGTCGAGAACTCCCGCTCGAGCTGGGTGGCCACCACGGCCGCCATGGTGTCCGGGTTGGCGCCGGGCAACTGGGCGGTGACGCTGATGGTCGGGAAGTCCACCTGCGGCAGGGCCGAGATCGGCAACGTGCGATAGCCGAACAGTCCGCCCAGCACGAGCGCCAGGGTGATGATGGTCGTCATCACCGGTCGCCGGATGCAGATCGCCGAGATGTTCATGGGGCCTGGCCCTTGTCCGGAATCGGCTGTCAGGAGGTGGGGGTACGCGTGGCCGGGGCGGCGCGCTGGTCGCGCACCCGGGTGCCCTCGGTCAGCCGGAGCTGTCCTTCGACGACGACGCGTTCGCCGGCCTGGAGGCCCTCGCGGATGACGGCGCGCTCGCCGACCACGCGGGAGACCTTCACCGTCCGCACGGAAGCCGTCATGTCGGGCTTCACGACATAGAGATAGTCGCCGTTCTGCCCCACCTGGAGGGCGGCCGCCGGCACGGTAATCGCGTTCTTCTCGGTCCGCAGGGTCGCCACGACGTTCACGAACTGGCCCGGCCACAGCCGGCTGTCGGCGTTGGGCATCGTCGCCTTCAGCGCGATCGTGCCGGTCGCGGCGTCGATATTGTTGTCGACGAAGGTGACGATGCCGGACATGGCCGGGCCCGTATCCTCCGGAATGGTCGCCTCGACGCGGATCTCAGCCTGGTCGTCGGCCCGGCGGATCTCCGCCAGGTCCTTCTGGGTGGCGGTGAACGAGACGTAGATCGGCCGGATCTGGGTGATGGTGACAAGCGTGCCGGTGTCGGCCGCGCGCACCACGTTGCCCTTCTTCAGGGCAACTGCCCCGGTGCGGCCGTCGATCGGCGCCCGGATGGTCATGTAGCTGAGCGTCAGGCGCGCATTCTCCACGGCGGCCTCCGTCGCGCGCACGACCGCTTCCTGCACGGCCGCCGTCGTCTCGAGCTGGTCGTAGCGCTGGCGCGACACGAAGTCCCGCTGGGTAAGCTCGGATGCGCGGCGCACCTCGGCGCGGGCCTGCTGGGCCTGGGCACGGTCGCGGGCGAGGTTCGCTTCCACCGCACGCAGGGTCGCCTCAGCGCTGCGCCGGTCCAGGACGAACAGCACCTCGCCTGCCTTCACGTCCTGGCCTTCGCGGAAGGCCACCTCGGCGATCTCGCCGTCGACGCGCGGCTTCACCCCGACGGTGGCGATGGCCTGGACGCGGCCGATGGTCGCGACCTGCACCGGCATGTCGCGTGCCTCGACCGGCGCCATCACCACGGGCTCGGTCCGCGCCTGCGCCGGTTGCGCGGGAGCGGACGGCTTGGCCGGCGGCTGAAGCCCGGCCATCTGCGATATCTCGGCCCGCCACTGATATCCGGCGACCGCCGCCGCGACCAGGAAGGCCAACAGGAAGAAGCGTTTCACTAGGGCATCCCCATGGGTCAGGGCGGGGGTCTATGCCGCTCGGCGTTCCGGCAACGCAATTTAGAGACCAGTTTGGCGCGATCCGGCCATAACGGTGACATATCGCAGATAAACTACCACGAAATCGGTGGTGATGTAGAGGGGACCCGGAGGCCATCCCGATGCATCGCTCGCGATCGGAATGGCCCGGAGCATCCGATCAGTGGGTGACGCGACCGCCCGCAACCGGCAGGGAAATGCCGCTGACCCATTTCGACTCGTCGCTGCCGAGATAGAGGCAGGCGTAGGCAACGTCGTCGGGGTCGCCCAGGCAGCCCAGCGGGTGATCCGACAGCATGCGGTCCATCTCGGCGTTCGACATGCTGTCGATGAGGTTCGCCGTCAGCGGCGTGCGGATGAGGCCGGGCGCCACCAGGTTCACCCGGATGCCCTTGGGCCCCAGCGTCAGCGCCAACTGCCGGGTCATGCCGATCATGCCGGCCTTGGCTGTGGCATAGGCCAGCCGGTTCGGCGACCCCTTCATGCCGGCGACCGAGCCGATGAGGACGATCGCCCCGCCCTGCCCCATGGCCTTCAGCGACTCCTGGACGACGACGAAGGCGCTGGTCGTGTTCAGCTCGTAGGTCGTGCGGAAGCCTTCCAGCGTCACGCCCTCGATGTTCTTTCGCTCGGGATTGGCGCCGGCAGAGTGCACGACGATGTCGATGCGGCCGAACCGGGCCACGATCTTGTCGACGGCGGCCTTCACCTGGGCCGGGTCGGTGGCGTCGCCGGGTACGTCCAGGACCCCATCGCCGATGTCGGCAGCAGCGGCTGCCAGCACGTCGGCCCGGCGCCCGAGAATGGCGACCTTGGCGCCCTCGCGGTGATAGAGCTTGGCGGTCGCCAGGCCGAGGCCCGTGCTGCCGCCGGTGATGAATACGACCTTGTCCTTGACCCGCATCGGCTTCCCCTCCGGAAATGAGAGGCGGAGTATGCGGCTGCGAATCGTTTCAGGCGAGGGTGCCCATGGAATTTCGACGGCTCGGCGACAGCGGCCTGCAGGTCTCGCGGATCTGCCTCGGCACGATGATGTTCTCGCAGCCGACGGATGCCGCCGAGGCCGATCGCATTGTCGGGATGGCGCGCGACGCCGGCATCAATTTCGTCGATACGGCCGACTTCTATGGCCATGGCGGGTCGGAGCGGATGCTGGGCGCGGCGATCGCGCGCGACCGCGACCGCTGGGTGGTGGCGACCAAGGTGGGGCTGCCGATGGGTGCAGGGCCGCACCGGTCCGGCCTTGGCCGGAAATGGATGCTGCGCGCGATCGACGACAGCCTGTCGCGCCTGGGCACCGACCATGTCGACATCTGGTATCTCCACACCGACGATCGGACGACGCCGCTGGAAGAAACGCTGTCGGCGGCGGGCGATGCGATCCGCGCCGGCAAGGTCCGCTATCTCGGCCTGTCCAACTTCGACGGCTGGCGCATGGTGGAGGCGGTGCGACTGTGCCAGCGCATGGGGCTGCCGCAGCCCATCGTCAGCCAGCCGCTCTACAACCTGGCGACCCGCGGCAACGAGGCCGAGCACCTGCCGGCCTGCCGCGCGCTGGGCCTGGGCGTCGTGCCCTACAGCCCATTGGCGCGCGGCGTCCTGACGGGCAAGTACCGGGCGGGCGCGACGCCGCCGGCCGAAAGCCGGGCCGGGCGTGGCAACAAGCGGCTGCTGGAGACGGAGTTCCGGCCGGAATCCTTCGCGCTCGCCGAGGCGGTGCGCGCCCATGCCGCCGCCCGCGGCCTGACCGCCGAGGCCTTCGCGGTCGCCTGGGTGCTGGCCAACCGGCTGGTGACGTCGGTGCTGGCCGGGCCGCGCACGGTCGAACAGTGGCAGGGGTATCTGGCTGCGGCCGCGGTCATGCTCGATGCGGACGACGAGGCGTTCGTGGACGGGCTGGTCGCGCCCGGCCATGCATCCACCCCCGGCTACACCGACCCGTCCTTCCCCGTGCGCGGCCGCATCGTCGCTGCCAGCCCGTCGCGGGCGGCCAGCTAGGCCGCGAGCGAGGTGCGGCGCATGCAGCGCGCGTAGGCGGCGACGAAGCGGTCGACATCCTCCTCGTCGTTGTAGACGTGCGGGCTGATGCGCAGCCGGCCGACGCGGGGAGCGGCGAACGCCTTCTCCGCGGCCAGGGCCTCGATGAACCCGGCCGGCATGCCCCGGGGGAAAGAGACGCTGAGAATATGCGGCGCGCGCAGGGCCCGTGCCGGCAGGGCGGCGCCGGCGCCGGCCAGCCCCTCCTCCAGCCGTGCGGTGAGCATCGCACAGCGCTCGCCGACAGCCCGGTGCCCCCACGACGCCATCAGCTCAAGCCCGACCGCCGCCATCTCGAGGCCGACGAAATGGTCGCGCTCGCCCATGTCGAAGCGCCGCGCGGTGGGCGCATAGGACAGGTCGGCCATGTAGGGTCCGCGTTCGGCATGGACGGCCTTGCGGCCGAAGCCGGTCTGCTCCAGCGGCACGCCGTCCTGGTGGCGCGGCGCGATGTAGGCGAAGGCACGACCGTAGGGACCGAGCACCCACTTGTAGGTGGGGAATATCAGGAAGTCGGGATCCAGACGCTTCACGTCGAGATTTATCATGCCGACGCCATGGGTCGCATCGATGAGCAGTGCGGCCCCCTTCGCCCGCGCCGCCGGGGCGATGCGCTCCATGTCCAGCAACGCCCCGTCGGACCAGTGGATGTTCGAGATCGAGACGACCGCCAGCGGCGCCGCGGGCCGCGCGATCGCCTCCTCCATGGCGGCGGTCCAATCGCCGTCTGCGGGGCGCTGCACCGTCTCGACGGTGAAACCCTGGGCCGGCGCCCGGGCCAGCCATTCCAGCACGGGCGAGGTGTGGTCGTCCTCGAACACCAGCACGCGCGACCCGCGGGGCGGCGCCAGGATCTTGCCCGCGATGGCAACGCCGTAGGAGACGGACGGGATCACCGCGATGTCATCGGCCGCGGCCCCGATCAGGGCGGCGGCGGCGGCGCGAGCGCGCTCGATCACGCGGCCGGGCAGCGCCGGATCGATCTCCCAGGGATGGGTCTTGCGCGCGGCGCCGGCTTGCCCGGCCGCCTGCACGGCCAATGGCAGCGGCGACCAGGCGGCGGCGTTGAAGTAGGCCACTTCGCGCGGGATATCGAAGAGCTGGCGCTGCGATGCGAGCATGCCGGGCGTCCTTTGATGTTCCCGACCGAGCTTACAGCAGCCCCGCGTCCGCGCAAACGCAAGGCCGCGCCGGATCAGTCCCCCGGCCGGCGCCAGGGCGGCCGGCGCTCGATCTCAGCGTCGATCTCGCCGCCGACCAGGATCAGCGTGGCCGACAGCCAGATCCAGATCATGAAACCGATTGCCGCGCCCAGCGACCCATAGGTCTGGTTGTAGTCGGCGAAGTTCGCGACATACCAGGAGAAGAGCATCGAGAAGACGATCCAGGCCAGTGCTGCCACCAGGCTGCCGAGCAGGATGCCCGGCCAGTACGCTCGACCCGAGGGGCCGGTCGACTTCGGGCCAGGCGCGGTTGGCCGGCAAGGACCCCAGCGATAGAGGATCACCAGCCCGGCCACGAGCGCGATCGCCAGCGCCGGCCAGCGCATCCCGTTCAACAGCCGCTCGGCATCGCCGCCCAGGCCGATCCAGCCGATGACGGCTGGCACCACGACCACGCCGGCCACCGCCAGCAGCAGGAACGATATCGCGCCGAAGGTGAAGGTCAGGGTCTGCAAGGTGAGGCCGACGAAGGAGCGCGTCTCGCGCATGCCGTGGACGATGTTGAGGGCGTCGAACAACGCCTTCATGCCGGCGTTGGCGCTCCACAGCGACACCACGAGGCTGGCGGCGAGCGTGAGGCCCAGCGTCTCCGGCGGCCGCGCCGTAATGCGCGAAACCTGCCCGCCGATGACCTCCACCGCACCCGCGGGCAGGAAGAAGTAGAGCTGGCCCAGATGCTGGGAAATCTTCACCGGATCGGCCACTAGGCCGTAGAGCGACACCAGGGCCGCGACGGTCGGGAAGATCGCCAGCAGGGCATAGAAGGTGACCCCGGCCGCCACCGACAGCACCCGGTCGTCCCAGATCTCGCGATAGACCCGCGCACCGAGGTCGGTCCAGCCGCCGCGCGGCGGGTCGGCCGCCACCGGCTCGACCGCCGGCGGCTCGGAGCGCAGCACGGGAACCATGGGATCCGGCAGCGGCACAATCGCCGATGCCGCCGCCTTCAATTGCGATAGCCGCAACGCAGCCTGGCGGCGCAGGCGCTGCCGGCGGCCCTGCTGGATGCCGGTCGCCGCCAGGGACCCCAGCAGCAGCAGCACGGCGAAATGGGTCTTCAGGGGGGTGCGGGCGGGTGGCCGTTGTGTCTTCACCCGCCCGCAACGGCGCTGCGCGCCTGCGGGTTCCGTATCCGCGCGCTACATCCGGCGGTGCAGCCGCTGGTCGAGTGCCAGCATCGCGGAATTGACGGCGATGGCGACGCCCGCGATCAGCAGCGTGACGGCGAAGATCGACTTCACGTCATAGACGTTGACCGCCCGCATGATGAGGAACCCCAGCCCGCGCTGGGAGGCGAACAACTCGCCGATCAGCGAACCCAGCAGGGTCAGCGAAAAGCCGATGCGGAAGCCCGTCACGATCTCCGGCAACGTGGCCGGGATCAGGATCTTCAGCGCCATCTGGCTGGGCGACAGGCGCATGGACCGCGCGGCGCGCAGATAGACCGGGTTCAGCGAGCGCACGGCGTTCAGCGTGAAGATGGCGACCGGGATGATGCCATGGATGGCGCCAAACGCCACCTTGGCCGACAGGCCCAGGCCGAACATCAGCAGGATGACGGGATAGAGCGTCACCTTGGGGATGGAGTAGATCGCGATCAGGATCGGCTCGAACACCAGCCCGGCCGGGCGCCAGCCGCCCAGCACCAGGCCGATCAGCAGCCCGCCGCCCAGCGCGATCGCCAGCGCCTGCGAGAAGGCGGCCATCGTCTCCCGGGCATGGCCCCAGAAGTCGGGCGTGCGCATCATCTCGGCCAGGCGGTTGACGGTCTCCGCGGGCGAGGTGACCGCGATCGAGCCGGTGATCCAGTGCAGCACCTGCCACACCGCGAAGACGAAAAGCAGCACGCTGCCGATATGGATGAGGCGGTCGCGCATTTCCCTACCCCCTCGACCGGCGGCGCAGCAGCCGCTGCTCGTAGCTCCACAGGCTCATGTTCACCGTAGTGACCAGGCCCAGGATGAAGAGCAGCAGGCCGTACATCGTGCGGTTGTCGAAATTGTCGTAGGCATAGGCGATCTGGTGGCCGATGCCGATGCCGGACAGGATGAACTCGCCGGCGATGACGCCGATGAAGGAATAGGCGACCGACAGCTTGATGCCGGTGAAGAGGTAAGGCGCCGTCGACGGCAGCACGATGTACCAGGCCGTCTGCACCGGCCCAAGTCGGTTGGTCCGCGCCACCTTGATCAGCACCCGGGGGATGCGGTCCAGGCCATTCATGGTGTTGATGATCATGGCCACGACGGCGAAGAGGAAGCCCAGGATCACCAGCGGCACCCGCGTCATGCCGAACAACACGATGAAGATCGGATAGAAGACGAAGTGAGGCACGGCGTAGTAGGCCGCGAACAGGGGGTCCATCAGCCGCCTGAGCGGCGGCAGCCGGTGGAGGATGACGCCCGCCACGAAGCCGACGGAAACGGCCGAGCACAGGGCAGCCGCCACGGTCAGCAGCGTCGCCTGGATGTCGTGGTTCATCCGCCCGGTCGACAGGATGTCGACCAGCGAGGTCACCATCTCCGATGGCGGGATCAGGGTCTGGCGCTTGACGTAGCCCAGGCGCGCGATCGCCTCCAGCCAGCCAAAGAATGCCACCACGATCCCGAGGCGAATCCAGCCATAGCGGGTCATCGTCACCGTCCAGAATTCTGCCGGGGATGGAAGGAGGGCCGCCGCGCTGGCGGCCCTCCGGCAATCAGCTACGCAGGTCGGCCGGCAGCAGCGAGCGGTCGATCAGCTTGTTCCAGTCGGGATCGCCCTTGATCGCATCGACCAGCTTCAGGCCCTTCACCATCTCGTTCATCGAGGCGACATCGAGCGAGCCCGCGCCCCAGAACTTGGTGGCGGCCATGTTCTTGACGGCGTTGATGGCGATCTTCTCGTCCAGGTCATAGGCCTTGGACAGGATCTTCCCGGCCTCTTCCTGGTTGGCATAGAGCCAGTCGACCGCCTTGGCCCGGCCGATGATGAGCGCGGCCAGCTTCTTGGGCTCCTTCTTCAGGAACTCGGGCGTGGTCACGCCGACCGTCTGCGTCACCGGCGGCAGGATTTCGGACGCCGCGAAGGCGACGCGGTACTTGCCGGCGTAGATCGAGACCTGCGGCTCGCTCGCCAGCGTGGCGTCGACGCCGCCGCTCTCCAGGGCCGTGAACCCCGCGCCGATCGCCCCGGTGGAGATGAGCTGCACCTTGTCCCGGGGGATGTTCAGCTTGTCCATGATCATGAACATGGTCGTCTGGCTGACCGAGCGCGGGCTGGTGTAGCCGATGCGCTTGCCCTCCAGGTCCTTGATCGACTGCAGCGGCGAATCGAGCTTGGCCATCCAGACGTTGGAATGGGCGACCGTGCCGGCATGGATGATGCGCAGGTCGAAGCCTTCGGCCGCCGCGGCGACCACCGCCGGCAGGGCAACCTCGCCATAGGGGAAGTCGCTGGCGAAGACGTTGCGCACCGTGGTACCGCCGCCCTTGGACGTCAGGACGCCGGAGACCTCGATCCCCGCATCCTTGAAGAAACCCTTCTGCATGGCGACCGCATAGGGCAGCCCGTAGAGCTGCGAGCCCCAATGGGTGACCGAAATCTGCACGGCCTGGGCGTGGGCCCGGGGGGCGACGGCGACGCCCGAAACGGCGGTGACTGCCAGTGCTCCGACAGCCATCGAAATGATCTTGCGCATGGACTCTCCTCCCTGGACCGGCGTTAGAATGACGGCCTCATCAGGTAAAATATACTCAATGGAGGGAATGAGCCAATGGCTGGACCGAATGGTCGGCGCTCCCTGGCTGCGCGCCTGAAGGACAAGCGGATCATCGTGGCACCCGGCGTATACGACGCCGTGAGCGCCAGGATTGCCGATCGCATGGGCTTCGAGGCCCTCTACATGACCGGATACGGCACCGTCGCCTCCCACCTCGGCCTGGCCGATGCGGGCCTCGCCACCTACAGCGAAATGGTGGGTCGCGTCGCGATCATCGCCGAAAACACGACGACCCCGCTGATCGCCGATGCCGACACCGGCTATGGCGGGCTGCTGAACGTGCGCCGCACCGTGCAGGGCTACGAGGCGGCCGGTGCCGCCGGTATCCAGATCGAAGACCAGGAGATGCCCAAGAAGTGCGGCCACACGCCGGGCCGTCGCGTCGTCGCGATCGAGGAGATGGTGCAGAAGATCCAGGTCGCCGCCGACGCCCGGCGCCACGACGACACCGTCATCATCGCGCGCACGGATGCGCGCACGACGCTCGGCATCGACGAGGCCCTGCGCCGGGGCGAGGCCTATGCCAAGGCCGGCGCCGACGTACTCTTCATCGAGTCGCCGGAGACGACCGAGGAGTTGGCGATGATCGGCCGCAGCTTCGACGTGCCGGTGCTGTGCAACGTGGTCAACACGGGTCGCACGCCGGAGCTGCCGTCCAAGCAGCTAGAGGAACTGGGCTTCGGGATCGCGATCTATCCCGGCATGGCGCTGAAGGCCGCCTCGCAGGCGGTGACGGCGGCCTATTCCTACCTGCACGACACCGGCGCCACGCTTGGCATCAACGTGCCGCTGATGGACAGCAAGGATCTCCACGAGCTGATGGGCTTCCCCGACGTATGGGAGTTCGAGAAGCGGTGGCACACCGGCACGGGTGCCGCGGAATAATCAGTAAGGAAACGCCGATGACGCCCCCCCTGCCCGCCACCCGCCAGCCTCGGACCATCATCGACAAGATCTGGGACGCCCATGTCATCACCGAGCAGAATGGCGAGACGCTGCTCTATGTCGATCGCCACCTGCTGCATGACGGCTCGTTCCATGCCTTCGACGCGCTGAAGGCCGAGGGCCGCAAGGTAGCGCGCCCGGCCCAGGCGATCGCCATGCCCGACCACTACGTGCCGACCACCGGCCGCCGCTTCGGCATTCCCGTCGCCGACTACCGCAACCTGGTGGACGGGCTGGTCGCCAACACGGCCGAGGCCGGCATCACCCATTTCGGCATGGACGACCCACGCCAGGGCATCGTCCACATCGTCGGCCCCGAGCAGGGCTTCACCCAGCCCGGCATCGTGCTGGTCTGCGGCGACAGCCACACCTCGACCCACGGCGCCATGGGCGCGTTCGCCTTCGGCATCGGCGCGTCCGAGGTGAAACACGTGTTGGCAACGCAGTCGATCTGGCAGCGCCGGCCCAAGACCATGCGCATCGATGTGACGGGCACCCTGCCCCAGGGCCTGGGCGGCAAGGACATCATCCTGGCCATCATCGGCCAGATCACGGCCGCGGGCGCCTCAGGCCATGCGGTGGAGTATGCCGGCCCCGCCATCCGCGCGCTCTCGATGGAAGGCCGCCTGACTGTCTGCAACATGTCGATCGAAGCCGGCGCCCGCGCCGGCCTGATCGCGCCGGACGACACGACCTTCGAGTATCTGGCCGGCCGGCCGTACGCCCCCAAGGGCAAGTACTGGGACGCGGCACTGGCGCACTGGCGTAGCCTGCCGACCGACGACGGCGCGCAGTATGCCCGGACCGTCACCGTCGACGTCTCCAACATCGCGCCGATGCTGACCTGGGGCACCAGCCCCGAGGACGCGCTGCCGATCGACGGCCGGGTGCCCGACCCCGCCACGCTGGACGATCCCGTCCGGCGTGAGAGCAAGACCAAGGCGCTGGAGTATATGGGCCTGAAGCCGGGCACGCCGCTGTCCGAGATCGAGGTCGATCGCGTCTTCATCGGCTCGTGCACCAACGGCCGGATCGAGGACCTGCGCGCGGCTGCCGCCGTCGCCCGCGGCCGCAAGGCCAAGGTGCCGGCGCTCGTGGTCGCCGGCTCCGGCCTGATCAAGGCCCAGGCCGAGGCCGAGGGGCTGGACCGGGTGTTCATCGAGGCCGGCTTCGAGTGGCGGGAGCCCGGCTGCTCGATGTGCGTGGGCATGAACGGCGACACCATGTCTGCCGGCATGCGCTCGGCCTCCACCTCGAACCGCAACTTCGAGGGCCGCCAGGGCAAGGGTGCCCGCACCCACCTGATGAGCCCGTCGATGGCGGCGGCCGCCGCCGTCACCGGCCACTTCACCGATTTCCGCCGCCTGGACCAGGCGTGAGCCGGGGAGACGATCCATGGAAAAGTTCCAGACCATCACCGCCGTCGCCGCCCCGCTGGAGGTCGCCAACTGCGACACCGACCGCATCATCCCCGCTCGCTTCCTGAAGGCCCGGCGCAGCGAGGGCTACGGCAAGAACCTCTTCCGCGACGTGCGCTATGACCGGGACGGCAATCCTCTGCCGGATTTCCCGCTGAACAAGCCGGCCTACAAGGACGCGAAGATCCTGGTGGCGGACGTGAACTTCGCGTGCGGCTCGTCGCGGGAGGCCGCCGTCTATGCCCTGCACGACGCCGGCTTCCGTGCCGTCATCGCGCCCAGCTATGGCGACATCTTCTTCAACAACTGCTTCAAGAACGGCGTGCTGCCGATCGTCCTGCCGGCCGACCAGGTGGCGGCGATCCGCACGGCCCTGGCCGAGCAGCCGGGCAGCACCCTGACCGTCGACCTGGAGAACCAGACGGTCACCCGCGGCAACGACGTGTGGAGCTTCGAGGTCGACCCGCAGCGCAAGGAATGCCTGCTGGAGGGCCTGGACGACATCAACCTGACGCTGCAGCACCGCGACGCGATGGGCAGCTTCGAACAGCAGTACCAGGCCGACCGGCCCTGGATGGGATCGCCCGCATGACGCGCAACGTTCTGATCATCCCCGGCGACGGCATCGGCATCGAGGTGATGGCCGAGGCCCGCCGGATCGTCGAGTGGCTCAACGCCCATCGCGGCACCGCCATCACGCTGACCGAAGGCGAGATGGGGACCGAGGTCTGGCGGCGCACGGGCGTGCCCATGTCGGACGAGACGATCGAGGCGGCCAAGTCGGCGGACGCGGTGCTGTTCGGCGCGGTCGGCGGCGACGAGATCATCCCGCGGCCGATCCGGCGCGCACGCGGCCTGCTGGCGCTCCGCCGGGCCATGGGGCTCTATGCCAACCTGCGGCCGGTGAAGGCCTACGAGGCGCTGCTTGACGCCACCAGCCTGAAGGAGCGGGTGGCGCGCGGCGTCGACCTCGTCGTCCTGCGCGAACTGTCGAGCGGGGTCTATTTCGGCGAGCCGCGCTTTACCGAGACGCTGCCCAGCGGCAAGCGTCGCGCCGTCGACACCCAGGTCTATACCGAGGAGGAGATCGAGCGCATCGCGCGCGACGCCTTCCTGCTCGCCCGCACGCGGCGCGGCCAGGTGGCATCGGTCGAGAAGAGCAACGTCATGGAAACGGGTCGCCTGTGGCGCGACGTGGTGACGGCGCTGCACGCGGCCGAGTTCCAGGACGTGGCCCTGCGCCACGTGCTATCGGACAACTTCGCCATGCAGATCATCCGCGACCCGCGGCAGTTCGACGTGGTGGTGACCGACAACCTGTTCGGCGACCTGCTGTCGGACGCCTCGGCCATGATCGCGGGCTCGCTCGGCATGCTGCCGTCCGCCAGCCTCGGCACCGCCGACGCCAGCGGCCGCCGCCCGGCCCTCTACGAGCCGGTTCACGGCTCGGCCCCGGACATCGCCGGCAAGGGCATCGCCAACCCGATCGCGGCCATCCTCAGCGTCGCCATGATGCTGCGGCACTCGTTCGGCCTCACGGCGGATGCCGAACTGGTCGAGAAGGCGGTGGAAGCCGCCCTGGACGGCGGCGCTCGGACGGCCGACCTCTACGTGCAGGGCGGCATCCAGCCGGTGACGACGGCCGGGATGACGAAGGCGATCATGGAAAAGTTGGAGGCGCTGGCGGTATGACAATGCCGGACAGGGAGGGACGGCAGCGCCGAACTTCCCGTCCACGGCGGCTTTCGGGCACGGCGGCCTTTCGGGCTATGCCGCCTGCCTATTCCTTGGCGGTCAATTCATCGCCTGGATCCGGTGGATTTCCGACACCGGGCCGGCCGAGGATCGCCAGTGCCTTGGGAACATCGGCACGCGCCCCTCGCTCGGAGAAGAAGCTCTCCGTCCGGAGCGCAGAGAGTTTCTCTGCCACGGCCACGTTGATGAATTGATTGAGCGCAACACCCTCGCTCTCGGCTACTTTTCGCGCCTCATCGAGCAGAGAGGGTTGAAGACGCAAGGCGAAGTTGCTCTTTCTCATTTCGTGGCCTCCAGGCGCTGTGCCGCTTCTGCCGGTCGCAGGATCTCCAATCCGAACCGTTGGCCGGCACGCATAAAATCTCGAACATTATAGGTGACTATTGCTGCGGCCCGGCCATTCACCGCGGTCTCCAGCACCATGTCGTCGTCCGGGTCCGCAAGAGTGGGCCGCCATAGGAACGCGAGCACAACCGGATCCGCGATTGCTCCCACCGCATCGAGCAAGACTTGCGCGTCCTCGACGGTGATGCGTGCTTTCGCCAAGTGTTCTGGCCGCGTCAGGACGGCCTCGTATTCGAACATCAATAGCACCGATACCAGGATCGTCAGGCGCCTCTCGAGTGCTGCGACGAGCAATCGACGCGACGCGCCCAGATCGCTCCGGACGGCTGCCACCAGTGTCGACGTATCAAGCACCACTCGCACGATACTAGATTAGATATCGCCCGCGATATGACAATGGGGTAACCGCACCGGGCGATCACCGTCCCGCCACATCCACCACCAGCACCCGGAACGTCGACCGCTGCCCGGCGCGCAGGATGGTGAGGTCGACCGAGCCATTGACCCCGGCGCGCTCGACGGCGGCGGCGAGGTCGCTGAGCGTCTTGGCCGGGCGGCCGTCGACCGCGATGATGATGTCGCCGACCGCGCCGCTGCGCGGGTCGGCACCCCGCAGGCCGGCATTGGCGGCCGGGCTGCCGGGCAGCACGCGTTCGATGGCGATACCGCTCTGGCCGGGTATCGCGTCCTCTGGCAGCGCCACGATGCCGATGCCGGGGCGCGGCACGCGACCATCTCGGATGAGGGCCGGGACGACGCGGTTGACGGTGTCGACCGGCACCGCGAAGCCGATGCCGGCCGAGCCGCCGCCCTCGGAGATGATGGCCGTGTTGACGCCGATCAGGCGGCCGGCCGAATCCAGCAGCGGCCCGCCGGAATTGCCGGGATTGATCGCGGCATCGGTCTGGATGACGCCCGCGATCTCGCGGTGGGACGCGGTCGGCAGGCGCCGGTCGAGGGCCGAGACGACGCCGGTCGTCAGGGTCCGGGCCAGCCCGAACGGGTTGCCGATGGCATAGGCGAACTGCCCCACCTTCAGGTCGGCCGAGGTGCCGATCGGGATGGGGCGCAACTCGATGCGGGTATCGGCCAGGCGGATGACGGCCAGGTCGTGGTCGGGGGCGGCACCGATCACCCGCCCTTCGACCGTGGTCTCGTCGAACAGCCGGACGCGCACGCGCCGTGCCTGGTCGACCACATGGAAGTTCGTCACGACATGGCCCGAGGCGTCCCACAGGAAGCCGGTGCCGGTGCCGCTCTGGCGCGCACGGCCCTGCGGCGTGGAGACGACTGCGCCCTCGGTGAATATGTAGACGACCGACGGCGAGGCATTCTGGAACAGCTCGATGGTGTGCCGCTCGGCCGGGGCCAGCTCGCCGCGGGCGGCGACCACGCGCGGCTCGCTGCCGACCAGCCACAGGTCGCGCACGAACTGGTCGCCGATATAGATCGACGCCAGGATCAGCACCCAGATCACCGCATAGCGCACGAAGCTACCCTGCATCCCGGCCCCCGGCTCCCCTGCTGCGACCGCTTCCCTTTAGCATGGCGCGCGCCCGGGTCGAGCAGGCTTGATCCGGCGCCCCGGCCGTCCCATGCTCGCCCTTCCAGCCCGGCCGGATTCCCACCCGGCATACCGCCCGGAGAGGCGCATGTCCCCGCAGCAGTTCGACTACATCGTCGTGGGTGCCGGCTCGTCCGGCTGCGTCCTGGCGAACCGGCTTTCCGCCGACGGCCGGCACCGCGTGCTGCTGCTCGAGGCTGGCCCCAAGGACACCAACCCCTGGATCCATATCCCGGTAGGCTATGTGAAGAACCTCCGGAACCCGGGGGTCAACTGGTGCTACGAGACCGAGCCCGATCCCGGCATCAACGGCCGCAAGTCCTACTGGCCGCGTGGGCGGGTGCTGGGCGGCTCAAGCTCGATCAACGGCCTGATCTACATCCGCGGCCAGCGCGAGGACTATGACCACTGGCGCCAGCTCGGCAATCGCGGCTGGAGCTTCGAGGACGTGCTGCCCTACTTCAAGAAGGCCGAACGGCAGGAGCGCGGCGCATCCGACCTGCACGGCGCCGACGGCCCCCTCAGCGTCGAGGACCTGCGCCAGAAGCACGAGCTGTGCGAGGCCTTCATCGAGTCGTGCCAGGCGATCGGCATTCCCCGCAACGACGACTTCAACGGCGCCGAGCAGGAGGGTGCCGGCTACTACCAACTTACCAACCGCAACGGCCGGCGCTGCTCGGCCGCCGTCGCCTATCTGCGGCCGGCCAAGGGGCGCGCCAACCTCAAGATCGAGACCGGCGCGCTCGCCAGCCGCGTGCTGCTGGACGGACGCAAGGCGGTCGGGATCGAGTATCGCCAGGGCGGCACGGTGCGCCAGGCGATGGCCAGCCGCGAGGTGATCCTGTCCGGCGGCGCGATCAACTCCCCGCAACTGCTGCTGCTGTCGGGCATCGGTCCGGGCGCGCACCTGCAGGAGCGCGGCATCGCCGTCGCCCACGACCTGCCGGGCGTCGGCCAGAACCTGCAGGACCATTTCCAGGCCCGCATCGCCTATCGCTGCACCCGGCCCATCACCGTCAACGACGACATCCGGAGCTGGTGGCGGACGCTGAAGATGGGCCTGGAATATGCCACGCGGCGGACGGGCGCCATGACGATCGGCGCCGGCCAGGTCGGCCTGTTCGCCAAGACCCGGCCGGAACTGGCCACGCCGGACGTGCAGTACCACTTCATCCTCTTCAGCTCGGACGGTGCCGGCTTGGCGCCCCACCCCTTCCCCGGCTTCACCAATTCGGTCTGCCAGCTTCGCCCGGAAAGCCGGGGTACGATCACGCTGCGCGACGCCGATCCCGCCACCCATCCGGCGATCCGCCCGAACTACCTGTCGGCCGAGACCGACCGGCGGACCATGGTCGACGGGCTGAAGCTGGCGCGCCGGCTGGGCGAGCAGGCGCCGCTGGCCGCCTACGTCGCGGGCGAGCACATCCCCGGCCCCGGCGTCGTCTCGGACGACGAGATCCTGGAATTCGCCCGCCAGACCGGCTCCACCATCTACCACCCGACCAGCACCTGCATGATGGGCCAGGGGCCGGGCGCGGTCGTCGACGCGGAACTGCGCGTGCATGGCATCGGCCGGCTGCGCGTCGTCGACTGCTCGATCATGCCGACGGTCGTGTCCGGCAACACCAACGCCCCCGCCATCATGATCGGCGAGAAGGCGAGCGACCTCATCCTCAATGCCAAGGCGGCATGAATAGCCGCGACTAGGGAGCCCAGCACATGAAGGTAGGCCTGGCCATCGCCGAGATCCTGAAGCGCGAAGGCGTCGAGATCGTCTTCGGCTATCCGGTGAACCACATCCTGGAATATGTCGCCCATGTCGACATCCGGCCGATCATCGTGCGCCAGGAGCGCATCGGCCTGCACATGGCGGACGCCTATTCCCGCCTGTCGCGCGGCAAGAAGATCGGCGTCTTCGCCATGCAGCACGGGCCGGGCGCCGAGAACGCCTATGGCGGCGTCGCCCAGTGCTACGGCGAATCGATCCCCGTCCTGGTCATGCCCATGGGTTATCCGCGCCGCATCGCCCATGTGCCGCCGAACTTCAACTCGGTCACGGCGATGCAGCACATCACCAAGAGCGCCGAGCCGGTGACGAGCGGGGCCGAGCTTGGCAACGTCATGCGCCGGGCCTTCACCCAGCTGCGCAACGGCCGCTTCGGGCCGTGCCTGGTGGAGGTGCCGACCGACGTCTTCAACGAGGACGTGGCCGAGCCCATCGCCTACGAGCCGGTGATGACGACCCGCTTCGGGCCGGACCCGATGGCGGTGCGCAAGGTGGCCGACGTGCTGGTCGACGCCAAGGACCTCGTCATCCATGCCGGCCAGGGCGTGCACTGGGCCGGTGCCTGGCCGCAGCTTAAGCGCCTGGCCGAGCTGCTGGCCGCCCCGGTGATGACGACGCTGCAGGGCAAGAGCGCCTTCCCCGAGAACCACGAGCTGTCGCTCGGCTCCGGCGGGCGCGCCTATTCCAAGACCATCGACGTCTTCCTGAAGAAGGCCGACGTGATCTTCGGCATCGGCTGCTCCTTCACCGAGACCAACTTCGGCACCGCCATCCCCAAGGGCAAGACGATCGTCCATTCGACGCTCGACCCGCTCGACATCAACAAGGACGTGATCGCCGCCCACGCGCTGGTGGGCGATGCCGCGCTGACGCTGGATGCGCTGATCGCCGAGCTGGAACTGCGCATCAAGACCCCGCGCGACGCCTCGGCCGTGGCCAAGGAGATCGCCGCGGTCAAGGCCGAGTGGCTGGCCAAGTGGATGCCCAAGCTGACATCGAACGAGGCGCCGCTGTCGCCCTATCGCGTGCTGTGGGACCTGGCCCACACCGTCGACCGGGCCAACACCATCATCACCCACGACGCCGGCAGCCCGCGTGACCAGCTCTCCCCCTTCTGGGAGACGACCGAGCCCCTGTCCTACATCGGCTGGGGCAAGACCACCCAGCTCGGCTACGGGCTGGGGCTGGCCATGGGCGCCAAGCTCGCCTGCCCCGACAAGCTCTGCATCAATGTCTGGGGCGATGCCGCCATCGGCTTCACCGGCATGGACTTCGAGACCGCGGTGCGCGAGCGCATCCCGATCCTGTCGATCCTGCTGAACAACTTCTGCATGGCGATCGAGCTGCACATCATGGAAGTGTCGACCGAGAAGTATCGCTCGACCGACATTTCCGGCGACTATGCGGCGATGGCGCGCGCCTTCGGCGGCTATGGCGAGCGGGTGACGAAGCCCGAGGACATCATCCCGGCCATCAAGCGCGGCATCGAGCAGACCCAGAAGGGCATCCCGGCGCTCATCGAGTTCATCACCTCGAAGGAGACCGAGATCTCCACCTTCAAGAGCTGAGCGCTACCGCGCGGGTATCGGCGCCAGGTGGAATTCCGCCATGGCGTCGATCGCCCAGCGCGCCAGATAGACCGAGTAGGACGGGCGCACGAGCAGCCAGTAGGTCGGCCGCTCGTCGCGCTGCAGGATGATCGCCGGCACCCGCGCGAAGGTCGACTGGGCGACATGGCCCGGCCCGAACTGGCGCGGGTGCAGGTCGAGGTGGCAGCCCTTCTCCATCACCGTGCGCGCCGCCGGCCCGGCGATCTCCAGCCCCAACCGGCCGGCCGAGGTATCGACGGCGGCATAGTGGTATCCCGCCAGCGCCATCTGGAAGCGGGCGATGGTGGTCGCCACTTCCGGCCGCGGCACCAGCACCAGCCATTCGTCCGGCCCCAGCCAAAGCGCCGCCCGCGCACCGTCGGATTCGAAGCGGTTTGCGGCCGATGGCAGCGCCACCCCCAGTGCGGCCGATGCCAGCGGCAGGCAGGCCGCTTCGCCGCGCAAGGTGATCTGGCCGACCGGCGTCAGCGCCGACAGCGCCGCCTGGTCGCCCGATGCCGACGCCATGTCGGCCGCCAGCGCGTCCAGCACCGTCCTGGGCTCAACCATCACGACGCTCCCCGGCCGGGTCGAACAGCACCGGGTCGGCGATCCGGGCAGCCACCATCAGGTCGCCGGAGGCCGGCTTCACCAGCGGCGCATAGACCAGTTCGCCGATCCGCGCGCGGCCGTCGCGGACCAGTGCCAGCGCGAAGGTGCGGCCCATGGCGGCGCTCTGGTAGCTTGAAGTGACGTGCCCCAGCATCGGCATCGGCGTCCGCAGCACCGGCTCGCCGACGATCTGGGCACCCTCGGTCAGCAGCGTCTGAGGATCCTCGGGCAGCAGCGCCACCAGTTGCTTGCGGCCCGGGCGCGCGGTGTCCGAGCGCGCCAGCGACCGCTTGCCCAGGAAATCCTTTTTCTTCGCGACCATGCGCTCCAGCCCCAGGTCGATCGGCGTCACGGTGCCGTCCGTCTCGTGCCCGACGATGAAATAGCCCTTCTCGGCGCGCAGCACATGCATCGCCTCGGTGCCGTAGGGGGCGATGCCGAGCGGCTCGCCGGCCGCCGCGACCGCCTCCCAAAGGGCCAGCCCCAGCGTACCCTCGACGCTGATCTCAAAGGCGAGTTCGCCCGAGAAGCTGACGCGTGCGATGCGGGCCGGCATGCCGGCCACCACGCCGTCGCGGAAGGTCATGAAGGGAAATGCGGCCGCCGACAGGTCGACATCCGGCATCAGCCGGCCCAGCAGCGCGCGGGCCGACGGGCCGGCGACGGCGACCGTCACCCACTGCTCGGTGACGGAGGTGGAGAAGACCCTCAGCTCCGGCCACTCCGTCTGGTGCCATTCCTCCATCCAGTCGAGCACGCGGGCGGCCCCGCCCGTCGTCGTCGTCAGGAAGAAGCGGTCGGGCGCCAGGCGCATGACGACGCCGTCGTCGAAGACCATCCCGTCCTCGCGGCACATGACGCCGTAGCGGCAGGCGCCGACCGCCAGGCTGGCCATCGGGTTGATGTAGAAGCGATCGAGGAAGGCTGCCGCATCCGGCCCGCGCACCTCGATCTTGCCGAGCGTCGAGGCGTCCATCATGCCAACGGCCTGGCGGACCGTGGCGCATTCGCGCAGCACGGCGCGCTCCATGTCCTCGCCGTTGCGGGGGAAATAGCGCGGGCGCTTCCACTGGCCGACATTCTCGAACACGGCATGGGCGGCCAGGTGGCTCGGATGGATCGGCGTGATCCGCTCGGGGTCGAAGAGCGCGCCGACATGGCGGCCGGCCAGCGCGCCATAGGCGACGGGCACGTAGGGCGCACGATAGGTGGTCGTCCCCGTCTCGCCCATCGGCCGGGCCAGCGCGCGGGACAGGACGGCGATGGTGTTGACGTTGCCGCTCTTGCCCTGGTCGGTGCCCATGCCGGCGGTGGTGTAGCGCTTCACATGCTCGATCGAGCGGAAGCCCTCGCGCGCCGCCAGCTCGATGTCGGGCACGGTCACGTCGTTCTGCAAGTCGACGAAGACCTTGCCGCGCACCCGCTCGCCCTCGGCCACGCCCCAGAAGGAAAGGATCGGCGCGCCGGCCGGTGCGGCGGCTGCGACCGGCATGGCCACGCGGCCGCGCCGTCCGGCTGCAGCGACGGCGGCCTCGCCCGCTTCGTGCCCGCCCCGCAGGCAGCCGGCCAGGTCGAAATCGCCGGCGGCGGCTCCCGCCACCGTCAGGCCGGCCGGCGTCGAGGACGGCCGGAAGCAGGCCAGCGCCTCGTCATAGGCAAGCTGGCCGCGCAGTTGCCCCAGCAGGTGGACGGCCGGGTTCCAGCCGCCCGAGATCGCCACCAGGTCGCAATCGATGCGCCGCAGCGAGCCCGACAGCGTGCCGCCGTCATTGGCCCGGATGTCGATGGCAGTGACCGCGCGGCCGCCATGCACGGCGACCGGCAGGCGCCCGTTCAGCACCTCGATCCCTCGCGCGGCGAGTGCGGCCGCGGCCGGCGAGCCGTCGGGTCGCAAGTCGACGATGGCGGCGATGGCACCCCCGGCATCGGCCAGCACGGCGGCTGCGGCGTAGGCGGAATCATTGTTGGTCACGAACACTGCCTGGCGGCCGCAGGCGACACCGAAGCGGCGGGCATATGTGGCGACCGCGCCCGCCAGCATGACCCCCGGCCGGTCGTTGCCGCCGAACAGCAGCGGGCGCTCGTGCGCACCCGCGGCGACAATGGTGCGGGCGGCGCGGACGTGCCACATGCGCTGGCGGACATGGCCGGCGGCCGATCCGGGCGGCAGATGGTCGGTGCGGCGCTCGACCGCCACCGCATATCCGTGATCGTAGAGCCCCAGCACCGTCGTCCGCGCCAGCAGCGTCACCTCCGGCATTGCCCGCAGTTCGTCGGCCGCCCGGGCCGCCCATGCGGCAGCGGGCAGGCCGTCGATCGTGCCGCCCGCCACCAGCAAGTCGCCGCCCGGCTCGCGCCCGTCATCGGCCAGGATGACGCGCAGGCCCGCCGACGCCGCCGCCCGCGCGGCTGCCAGCCCGGCCGGGCCGGCCCCCACGACGAGCAAGTCGGAATGGACGTGGGTGTGGTCGTAGAAGTCCGGATCGGCCTCGGTCGGGGCCCGGCCCATGCCGGCCATGCGGCGGATCGCCGGCTCGTAGACCCGGCGCCACCAGCCCCGGGGGCCGAGGAAGGTCTTGTAATAGAATCCGGCCACCAGCAGCGGTGCCAGAAACTGGTTCACTGCCCCCAGGTCGAATCCCAGGCCCGGCCAGGCGTTGACCGGTGCAGCCTCCAGCCCCTGGTACAGTTCAACCTGCGTCGCGCGGATGTTGGGCTCCGACCAGGCGCCGCGCCCGAGCTGGACCAGGGCACTCGGCTCCTCGACGCCGGCCGAATAGATGCCGCGCGGGCGATGGTACTTGAAGCTGCGCGCCACCACCGAGACGCCGGACGCGATCAGCGCCGAGGCCAGCGTGTCCCCCGGGTGGCCCGAATGGGAGCGTCCGGCGAAGGTGAAGTCGAGCCGGCGGTCGCGGTCGATGGCGCCGCCTTGCGGCAGGCGGAAGCCGCTCATGGGCGCTGGTCCGGCAGGGCCGGGCGCTCGGCGCCGGGTGGATAGGCCTGGGCGATCTCGTGCGTCACCGTGTGGCGGACGAGGTTGAACCAGCGCCGGCAGCCATGGGAATGCACCCATCGCTCGCGCATCCAGCCCTTTGGGTTGTCGCGCAGGAAGACGTAGGCGCCCCACGCCTCCTCCGACATGGCGGGCGGGTCGAGTGGGCGGGCGATGTGGGCCTCGCCGCCATTGGCGAACTCCGTCTCCTCGCGCGGGCCGCACCAGGGGCAGGGAATCAGCAGCATGTCCGGGCTCTCAATGGGCGACCGCGGCGGCGCCATGCTCATCGATGAGGGCGCCGGAGGCAAAGCGGTCGAGGCGGAACGGGGCGTTGAGCGGATGCGGCTCGCCGGTGGCGATGGTGTGGGCGAAGACCCAGCCGGAGCCGGGAGTCGCCTTGAAGCCGCCCGTACCCCAGCCGCAATTGATGAACAGGCCGTCGACCGGCGTGCGGCCGATGATCGGCGAGGCGTCCGGGCAGACATCGACGATGCCGCCCCAGGTGCGCATCATGCGCAGCCGGCTGAAGATCGGGAACAGCTCCAGCAGCGCACCCATCTGGTGCTCGATGACGTGGAACGAGCCGCGCTGGGCGTAGGAATTGAAGGCGTCGATCCCCGCCCCCATCACCAGTTCCCCCTTGTCGGACTGGCTGACATAGACATGGACGGCGTTCGACATGACGACGCAGTCCAGGATCGGCTTGATCGGCTCGGACACCAGCGCCTGGAGCGGGTGCGACTGCACCGGCAGGCGGAACCCCGCCATCGCGGCCAGGACGGAGGAATGGCCGGCCGTCACCAGGCCCACCCGGCCCGCGCGGATCGGGCCGCGCGTCGTCTGGACGCCGGTCACGCGCCCGCCCTCGACGTCGATGCCCGTCACCTCGCAGTTCTGGATAATGTCGACGCCGCGGGCATCCGCGCCGCGCGCATAGCCCCAGGCGACGGCATCATGCCGGGCGACGCCACCGCGGCGCTGCAAGGTGGCGCCCAGCACTGGATGGCGGCGGCGGGCGTCGATGTCGATGATCGGACAGAACTCGCGCACCTCCTCCGGCGACAGCCATTCGGCGTCGATGCCGTTCAGCCGGTTCGCCTGCACCCGGCGCACGCCCTCGCGCACGTCATGCAGCGTGTGGGCGAGGTTCAGCACTCCGCGCTGGCTCAGCATGACGTTGAGGTTGAGGTCGGCCGACAGCCCCTCCCACAGCTTCAGGGAGTGCTCGTAGAGGTGCGCGCTCTCGTCCCACAGGTAGTTGGAGCGGATGATCGTCGTGTTGCGGCCGGTATTGCCGCCGCCGAGCCAGCCCTTTTCCAGCACCGCGACATTGGTGATGCCGTGGTTCTTGGCCAAATAATAGGCCGTCGCCAGCCCATGACCGCCACCGCCGACGATGATCGCGTCATAGGAATCGCGCGGGGCGGCGTCGCGCCAATAGGCCGGCCAACTGCGGTGCCGGTCGAGCGCGTTGAGCGCCAACTGAAAGAACGAAAAACGCTGCATCCATCCTCGGGCCGCGGGGCGCGGGCGGCCCGAGGGTAGGCGAGCGGAAGCCGGCTGTCTAACGCCCCTTGCGCATCGGCCGATGTGCTATGCGCGGACCCGTTCCACCGGCGGCGGATTGTGGTTTATCGGCCGCACCGTGGACGCCTGGGCGCCCTTGATGCCCTCGCCCTCGGCCACCTCGCAGCGCACCTTGTGCCCGACCTCCAGGCCGCCGAAGCCGTCGTCGACGACGGCGTTGCGATGGAAATAGACCTCCTGCCCGTCGGGCATGCGGACGAAGCCGTAGCCCTCGTGGGCGAATATTCGATCGACGATCCCGTGCGTCGGCACCTCATGCGACTTGACGATCCCGGCCATTCGCTCGGCCTTGTCGGCGAGCTGGCGGCGGGCGGCCTCGAACGCATCGTTGATGGCGTGGTAGACACCTTCGTGCGACTGCGCGTCGTGATGCTCGCGCGCGACCGCGATCTCTCCGCCGGGATAGGTGATGTCGACGCGGACCTTGAAAAGCTTCACGACATTCTGCCGGCGAACCGCCTCGATGGCGACGCGGCAACTGGTGATGCGGTCCTTGAAGCGCGACAGCCGATCGAGTCGGTCTCGCACGCGCGCCTCGACGCTCTCGGAGGAGTCGATGTTGCGGAAGGTGATCTGCAGCGGGATCTGCATGGTTTTCCTCATCTTTAAGGCTGGATGTGATCTGCCTTGCGGGTGGCGCCCGCGCCTTGCCCTGATGACCTCCTGATTTCCATGTCGTTCGGATTGCCCCACTATCAAGACCGCAACCGTCACATTCCGCAGATCCGCGATTCCCGAGGCGCCATGGCGACCGACCCTGTCGAACTCTACCGCAGCGCCATCGTCATCGACGCCACCTGCCCGCTGCTGGACCGCAAGGGATTCCTCGATTCCTACCGCCGCGGCGGCGTGACGGCGCTGTGCCCGACGGTGGGGGCGACGGGGGGTGCGGCCGAGACGTTCCGGGCGCTGACCGGCTGGCTCGCCCATGTCCGCGAGCAGGACGACCTGCTGCTGGTGCGGCGCGCGGCGGACATCGACGAGGCCAAGCGCAGCGGCCGCATCGGCATCATCGTGCATTTCCAGGGGGCGGACCCGGTCGAGGACGACCTGGCCCTGCTCGACGGCTACCACGCCATGGGGCTGCGCATGCTGCAGCTCGCCTACAACGTGAAGAACCGCGTGGGCGACGGCTGCGAGGAGCGCACCGACGCCGGCCTCAGCCGCTTCGGCATCGCGCTGATCGAGCGGTTGGAGGCGCTGCGGATCGTGCTCGACTGCTCGCACACCGGCTATCGCACGACGATGGAGGCGATGGAGCGGGCGACACGGCCGGTCGTCTTCTCGCACTCGAACCCGCGCACGGTGAAGGAATCGCCGCGCAACATCGGCGACGACCAGATCCGCGCGGTCGCCGCCACCGGCGGGCTGATCGGCATGAACGGGTTCCCCGCCTTCGTCGCCGCGCGCCAGCGGCCGACGGTCGACGACCTCATCGACCATATCGACTACACGGTGCAGCTCGTCGGCGACGAGCATGTCGGGCTCGGCATCGACTACTACCAGGGCCAGCACCCGTTCGTGGACGAGGCAGAAGCGCGCCGGCTCTATGACGGCTGGGTGGCGGCCGGCCACTGGAACCCCGCCAACTACCCGCCGCCGCCCTACCATTATCCCCAGGGGATCGAGACGCCGGACAAGTTGCCCCACCTGGCCGAGCGCCTGTCGGCGCGGGGCTATGGCGACGATTCGATCCTGAAGATCCTTGGCCGCAACTGGCAGCGGGTGTTCCGCGAGGTATGGGGCGCATGACCGCCATGGCACGGACGCTCTGGGGCCGGCGCAACTCCTTCAACCTCCAGAAGGTCGCCTGGCTGCTGGACGAGCTGTCTCTGCCCCACGACCATATCGAGGCAGGCGGCGCCTTCGGCGGTCTCGACGCCCCCTCCTTCCGGGCGATGAACCCGCACGGCAAGGTGCCGGTCCTGCGCGACGGCGATGTCGTGCTCTGGGAGTCCCACACGATCCTGCGCTACCTCGCCGCCAGCCATGGCGGGCCGGACCTCTGGCCCGCCGCCCCCGGCACCCGCGCGCTGGCCGACCGCTGGATGGACTGGTCGCAGGCAACCCTGCAACCGGCCTTCATGGATCTCTTCTGGGGCTGGTACCGAACGCCCGAGCCCCTGCGCGACGCCGCCCGCATTGCCGACGCCCAGCGCCGCTGCGAGGATCACTACGGCCTGCTCGACCGGGAATTGACCGGGCGCCCATGGCTCGCCGGCGACCGCTTCACGCTGGCCGACATTCCGGCCGGCACCAGCCTCTATCGCTGGTACGAAATGGACCGCCCGCGCCCGGAGCTTCCCCACCTGGCCGCGTGGTACGCCCGCCTCGCCGCCCGCCCGGCCTACCGCCGCCATGTTATGCGGCCATTCGGCGAACTGTGGGGGCGGGCAGACTACTGAACCAGCACGCCTTGACACCCGGCCTAGCCGGCGGCATATAAGCTGCCATCGACCCCGATCTGTTCGGCCAGCTCTCCATGCTCGTGATCGAGCGCCGAGCCCTGTTCCCCGTACCTGTCGAAGTTTGATCGCCGCGGAACCCGCGGCGGCACAGCCGCGTTCATACGGACGTAGCAATCATCAACTAAACAAGAGTCGCCCGGCATCTGCCGGGGCGACCACCGGAAGACCATGCAGAATATCATCGTTCGTGAGACCAGCGCGGCCCAGCCGCATCCCCACCACCGCATCCGCAGCAAGGCACCGGCGCGCAAGCCCGGCCAGGCGAGCCTTCCGCAGTCCCAGGGGCTGACCCGCGAGGAACTGCGGAAGATCGTGACCGACCTGATCGGCTAGACTACTCCGCCGCCTCGGCCTGCCCGTAGTCGACGGGCGTGAGGTCGGCCGCATCCGCATGGCGCTGCCAGTAGAGGTCGCGCATGCGGGCGGTGACCGGGCCGGGCACGCCATTGAAGAGGATGCGATCGTCCAGCCGGACGATCGGCATCAGCCCGCCGGCGGTGCTGGTGACGAAGATCTCGTCGGCCTCGCGGAAGCGGGCCTCCGGCAGCGGCCCCACTTCAAGCGGAATACCGCGCTCGCGGCAAAGGTCGATGACCGTGCCGCGGGTGATCCCCTCCAGGACGCCGCGATCGGGCGTCACCACCCGATCGCCGAACACCGCGAAGACGTTGAAGCCCGGGCCTTCGGTCACGTTGCCGTCGGTGCCGAGCAGGATCGCGGTGTCCGCCCCGCGCTCGTAGGCCTCGAGCTGCCCCCGCTCCAGATCCAGCCAGTGATAGTTCTTCACCGTCGGGTCGACCGATTCCGGCGGGATGCGCCGGAACGGCGGGATGATAGCCGACAGACCGGTCGCCTGCGCCTTCTCGCCGCCGATCCAGACGAACGGGACGGCGTAGGCGATCAGCTTGTTGTGGCAGAGCCGCAGGTCGCGCGAGCCGGCGGGCGGGCGGCCGCGCGTGCAGACCATGGCGACGTAGGCCCGGCGCAGCCCGGTGCGCCGCACGCATTCGGCCAGCAGGTCGGCCAGCCCCTCGCGTGACATGCCGATATCCATGTTGAGGATCCCGGTCGAGCGCAGGAAACGGTCGAGATGGTGGCCGAGGCGGAAGAATGCCCCGTCCCACACATGCACCACGTCATAGGTGACGTCGGATCGCGTGAAGCCGAGATCGAGGATGGAGATCGACGCCTCGTCGAGCGCCTTCCACTCGCCATCGACCCAGGCGACACCGCCGGGCGTGAGGGTCAGGGTCATGTTGCCAGCAACTCCGCTACTGCCTTGGCGATGAAACGTTCGTCCTCGGGGTTCTGCGCCGGGTTGCCGGCGCGGTGGCCCCAGGCGGACGGAATGGGCTTCAGGCGGGCGAAGGGGATGTGCGGCACCTCGCGCGCATTGTCCGCCACCTGGAAGTAGAGATCGGCATCGCCGGGCATGAGCAACGTCTTGGCCCGGATGGAACCGAGCGCCCGGCGCAGGTCGCCGCGATAGCGATCGTTGGCCGAAATATCGCCATGCTCCCAGGTCCAGAGTTGCGCCAGCAGGTCGTTGGCGTTGCGCCGCAGGAAGTTCCCCTCCCACCCCGACACCACGAAGTCCTCCACCGAGGCGAAGCCGATGCCGCGCCACAGTTCCTCGCGATAGAAGGTCTGCGACAGCGCCCAGCCGGCATAGACCCGGCCCATGGCGCGCAGTCCGCGGACGGGCGTCTCGTGGAACCAGCCGTCGCGAAAGGCGGCATCGGCGGTCAGCGTCGCGCGCACCCCCTGGATGAAAACCTGGTTGTGGGGCGCGGTGCGGGCCGAGCCGCACAGGATGCAGAGGCGCTCGACCATCTCCGGATAGAGCGCGCCCCAGTGATAGGCCTGCTGCCCGCCCATGGACCAGCCATAGACCATCGCCAGCCGGTCGATCCCCAGCCCCTCTGTAAGCAGACGATGTTGCGCCCGGATGTTGTCGAGATAGGTGACGTCGGGCCAGCGGCCGCGATCATAGGCGCCGCCGACATTGCTGGGCGATGTCGACAGGCCGTTGGCGAACTGGTTGGGGATGACGATGAACCAGCGCGACGGGTCCAGCACCCGGCCCGGGCCGATCAGCCACTCGATGTCGTGATGCTGGGCCGAGTACGAGGTCGGGTAGAGGATGACGTTGTCTCGGTCGGGCGACAGCGTGCCATAGGTCGTGTAGCTGAGCTGGGCACCGCGCAGCGTCATCCCGCCCTGGAGGACGAAGTCGCCCAGCGCAAAGGTCTTGGCTTCGGTCATCGTGCGCCCGCCAGGCTGCCCAGGATGGCGCGGTGCGTGCGGACATAGCCGCGTTCCACATGGGCCAGGTGCGGCGCCATCCTTCGGTGGGCCGCCGGCAGGGCATGGAACGGGATGGACGGGTAGGCATGGTGTTCGGCGTGGTAGGGCATGTTCCAGTGCACCAGTCTGACGGGCCAGGACACGAGCGTGGTCCGCGTGTTGGTCAGGGCGTTGCCATCGTCCGAGCAGAGCATGTGCTCCGTCAGCAGGATGGCACGCAGGATCGGCTGGCCGAGCAGCACCGGCCCGATCCAGTAGAGAACCGGCCCCCAGGGGTCCAGCGCCGCCCAGCCGGCGATCGCCGCCACGACCAGGACGTACATGGCGACGACCGAGCGCCGGGTCGTGGCCCGCGCCCGCTCCGGCACGAAGGAAAAGTCGCGGAAGTCGCCCCGCGCGACCCGCCACAGGATGGCCGCCCGCGCCCGCCAGTAGTTCCAGGCCGATACCCGCAGCAGGTATTGCCAGCGCGTCGTCGGCAGGGGCGTCATCAGTTCGGGGTCGAGCGCCGGATCCTGGCAATGGCGGTGATGGGCATAGTGGAAGTGCTTGTAGAAGTGGAAATCGACGAGGCTCGGCACGGCCGCCACCCAGCCGACCCAGTCGTTCAGCCGCCGCGAGCGGAAGGCCGTGTAGTGGACGCATTCATGCACCGGCGCGAAGAGGGCCACCAGCACCCAGCCCAGCAGCACCATCGCCGGCAACACCAGCCAGTGGCCCCGCGCGGCCGTGACGAGGGCAGCCGCCAGCCCGATCAGCGCGAGGTGGATCGCAAACTGGAGGATGCCGTGCCGGTTGGAGCGGCGGGACAATGCCTTCAGTTCCTGCGGTGCCAGGACGCGCCCGGCCGACATCGCGGTATCCATCGATTCCGTCTCCCGAACCCGGAGGGCAGATTAGGCGACGGTCCCTTGCAATAGCTAGGCCCCCCGCCCTGCCCACAGGCAGGCGAGCCCCACTCCGCCGGCACAGGCGGCCGCGACGAGGAACCCCGGCGCGAATCCGGCCGCCCCCTGCCCCGTCTCGACCGTTGCCCCGAGCAGCGCGATGCCGATGGCAAAGCCGCCCTGGCGCATGACCGTGGCAATGGCCGACGCCATCCCGCCCTGGGCGCTGGGCACGGTGGCGATCATGGCGCCGGAGATCTGGGCGTTCACCAGCCCCGCACCGCAGCCGCAAAGCAGCATGCCCGCCAGCACCGTCCAGGGCTGCGCGCCGAGCGCCAGCAGCAGGTTGCCGCCGGCCACGCCCAGCAACCCCAGCCCGAAGAACCTGGGCCAGCCGAGGCGCGGCGCCAGCCGGGCGCCGAGCGGCGGCAGCGCCAGCATCGGCAGGGTGGCTGCCAGCATCGCCAGTCCCGCCTGCCCCGTCGTCAGCCCCTGGGCCGCTTGCAGGAAGAGCGGCAGATAGACCAGCAGCGCCCAGTAGCCCACGGACATGGCGAGCAGCACGGCACAGATGCCGAGCGTCTCGGGCCGCGCGAACACCGCCGGGTCCAGCAGCGGGCGCGGCCGGCCGCGCTGTTGCAGCACGAAGCCCGCCAGCAGGATCGCAGCGCCGGCCGGCCATGCCCACCAGGGCAAGGTCCCGCCCCCGCCCTGCAACATCCCGGCGATGGCCGCGCCCAGCGCCAGCGTCAGCAGCAACACGCCCAGCGGATCGAGCGGGCGGCCATCCAATTCGGTCGCCTCCGGCAAAAGGCGCGGCACGACCCGGCCCAGCCAGACGCAGAACGGCAGGTTGACGAGGAAGATCCAACGCCAGCCCGCGACCTCGGCCACAAGGCCGCCCGCCGTCGGCCCCAGCGCCATTGCCGCCCCGGACACGATGCCCACCAGGGCGAAGGCACGCGCGCGTAGCCGCGGCTCGCGGTAGCGGTCCGAGATGAGGGCCAGCGCCCCGGTGATGACCATCGCCGCCCCCACGCCTTGGATCGCGCGAGCGGCCCACAGTGCCGGCCCCGTCCAGGCCAGCCCGCAGCCCAACGATGCCGCGGCGAACAGGAGATTGCCCCACAGCAGCACCCGCCGCCGGCCATGCCGGTCGGCGACCGCACCCGCGGCCAGCAGCAGCCCGGCGAAGGCCAGGCTGTAGGCATCCATGACCCAGGCAAAGCCGGCCATGCCGAAGCCGAACTCCGCCCCGATCGCCGGCAAGGCCACCGCCAGTGCCGTCACGTCGAAGGAGATCAGGGCGGCCGCCAACGCCAGCACCAGCGCCGGGGTGAAGGTTTCGCGCCAGCTTTCGGCGGTGGCTGCGGCTTCGCAGCCGATCGATGTGGACATGGCGCTGGCCCCCTTGGTGGGCGCGCACCATCGGTCACGCCGGCCGATCGGCCGAACGCCAAGCATTCACCCATTCATGAATCTCGTTCATGGTGATCGGATGCAGACCCGACCGCCGTTCGATGCGCTGATCGCCTTCGATGCCGCCTTGCGCCTCGGCAGCATGACGCTGGCTGCGGGCGAGCTCGGCGTCACCCAGAGTGCGGTCAGCCACCGCATTCGCCGGCTGGAGGCGTTCATGGGCACGGCCTTGCTGCTGCGCCGCAACGCGGGATTGGCGCCGACACCGGCCGGTGCGGCGCTGGCCGAGGGGCTGACGGCGCTGCTGGACGACCTGGCCGGCCTGCGGTCGCGCTGCCGCGCCGCCGACGCGCCCGACAACCTGCGGGTCGGCGTCGGCGCGGCGCTGGCGGGCAACTGGCTGGTGCGCCGCCTGCCAGGGTTCGCCGCCGCCTGCCCCGGCATCGCGATAGAACTGGCCGTCGTCGAGAACGAGGCGCAGGCGCATGCGCCCGACATCGACCTGCGCATCCTGTGGGTACCGGCCGCAGAGGCCCGCTCGACCTCCACCCAGCGGCCGCTGTTCCAGGAATGCGTCTTCCCGGTCTGTCACCCGGCGTTGCTGCCAGCCGCCTTCGTACCGGGCGACCCCGCGCTGCTGTCGACCCTGCCGTTGCTGCACAAAGGGCCGGCCGGGCGCGGCACCGGCGCGGAGTGGTCGTGGGCCGCCTGGCTCGACCGGCTGGGCCTGCCGCCCCGGCCGGGCGACACCTTGCGCTTCGCCACCATCGGCACGGCGATCGCGGCCGCGCTCGAAGGGGCGGGGGCGGTGCTGGCCCGCTCGATGCTGGTCCATGACGCGCTGGCCGACGGCCGGCTGGTGCGCCTGCTGCCGGATGGATGGGACATGCCGTCCAGCAAGGTCCATGTCCTGCGCTGGCCGGCCGCCCTGTCCGGCGACGACCGGGTTCGCCGCTTCGCCGCCTGGCTGGTGGAGCGAACGGCCGAGACGGCCGCAGCCCCTTGATGCAGATCAGGGCCGGTTGGGCGGATCCCGCACGGACTGGGGGCCGGCCGGCGCGGCCGGTGCCGGCTCCGGCCCGCCATTCAGCCAACGGCCGATGCGCCGGAAGATGCGCCCCATCACCCGGAACAGCTTGGGCAGCAGCCAGATCACCAGGGCGATGAAGGCGACCATCAGGACGATGAACACCCAGGGATGCTGAACCGCCGCCCACAGGCCGGCGAAGACCGCGATGTCCTCGCCGATCGAGGCGCCCCAGTTGCTGAACGGCTCGGGCGAGGTGTTGATCACCAGCCGGGTGCTGGCCTTGGTCGCGTGCGCGGCCGTCGCCAGGGTGCCGCCGACCAGCCCGGCCGCCAGCCCGATAGACGGGTCGATGCTCCAGGCCGAGCCCGCCGCCAGCAAGGCACCCGCCGGGATGCGCACGAAGGTGTGCAAGGCGTCCCAGCCGCTGTCGACGCCCGGCACCTTGTCGGCCACGAACTCCACCGCATACATCAGCCCCGCCGCCAGGATGACGATGGGCGATGCCAGGAGTTGCAGGTCGGGCGGCAAGGCCATCGCGCCAGTCGCCCCCATCAGCCCCAGCGCCAGCATGGCCGCATAGAGGTTGATGCCGCTGGCCCAGCCGACGCCGAGCGTCAGGGCGATTGCGGAAACCGGATCCATGCTGGCTGTCCCTCCATCAGGCCCACGCGGATGATCCGCGCGCATCGGATAATATGCCGAAAACAACGGCCGGCGTTGCTGCCCATTCCGCCAGGGGGCTAGGATCGCCGCCACGGCGCGCGCACCGGCGCGCTCCCAAGCGATTCGAGGCAGCCATGCAGGACCTTCCCTTCCGCTCCGCCAAGGAACTGGCCAGCCTCATCCGGCGCAAGAAGGTGAGTGCGCTGGAACTGCTGGACCTCTACCTGGCCCGCGTCGAACGGCACAACCCGGCGCTCAACGCCGTCGTCGCCATGGATGTCGGCCAGGCGCGGAAGCGCGCGCGGGCGGCCGACCGGGCACTGGCCAAGGGCAAACCCTGGGGGCCACTGCACGGCGTGCCCATGACGATCAAGGAATCCTTCGACGTCGCCGGCCTGCCGACCACCTGGGGCCTACCGGCCTACGCCGACAACATCGCCAAGCACAGCTCGGTTCCGGTCGAGCGGATGGAGGCGGCCGGCGTCGTGCTGTTCGGCAAGACCAACGTGCCGGCCTGGCTGGCCGACTGGCAGAGCTACAATGCGGTCTACGGCACCTGCAACAACCCGTGGGACGTGACCAGGACGCCGGGCGGCTCGTCCGGCGGATCGGCCGCGGTGCTGGCGGCCGGCCTGACCGGAATCGAGGCCGGCAGCGACATCGGTGCCTCGATCCGCAACCCCGCGCATTATTGCGGCGTCTACGGCCACAAGCCGACCTACGAGATCTGCGCGTCCCGCGGCCAGGCGCTGCCGGGCGTGCTGTCGGGCTCCGACATCGCCGTCATCGGCCCGATGGCGCGCAGCGCCGACGACCTCGACATCGCGCTGACGGCACTGGCCGGCCCGGACGCGATCGAGGCCGGCGGGTGGCAGCTTCGCCTGCCGCCCAGCCGCAAGAAGACGCTGCGCGAGTTCAAGGTCGCCGTCGTCCTGAACGACCCCAATGGCGAGGTCGACCGCGAGATCCAGGACCGGCTGCAGGAGCTGGCCGATTTCCTGTCCAAGAAGATGAAGGTGAAGGTCGCCGACGCCCATCCCGACATCGACACGACCGACGCCCATCGCACCTATATCCACCTGCTGCGCATGGCCACCTGCGGCCGCCAGACCGACGAGGACTTCGCTCGTAACCGCGAGATCGCCGAGGGCCTGGCCAAGTCCGACGACAGCTATTATGCGCGGATGATGCGGGCCAACACCGGCTCGCACCGCGACTGGCTGGCCCACAACGAGAAGCGCCGGCACCTGCAATGGGCCTGGCACGAATTCTTCCAGAGCTACGACATCCTGCTCTGCCCCGCCGCCTCCTCGACGGCCTTCGCCCACAACCACGAGGGCAACCGCTGGGACCAGAAGATCGTCGTCAACGGCAAGCCCGTGTCGGTCATCGACCAGATGTTCTGGGCAGGCTATCCGGGCGTCGTCTACCTGCCGGCCACCGTCGCCCCGGCCGGCCTGGGCGCCTCGACCGGCCTGCCGCTCGGCGTGCAGATCGTGGGGCCGTTCGGCGGCGACCGCAGCACCATCCGCTTCGCCCAACTGCTGGCCAAGGAGTGGCACGGCTATACGCCGCCGCCGGGGTTCAGTTGAGGCCAGAGCGCCGGCGGCGCCGGCCGAACAGGATGTCGGCCAGCACCGCGGCCACGACCACCGCGCCGCCGGCATAGCTGGCGGCCGCCGGCCGTTCGGCGAAGGCGAGCCACACCGCGACCGGCCCCAACGGAATCTCGAGCGACCCGATCAGGGCCGACCGGGTGGCCGAGACCAGCCGGGTCCCGAGCGTCAGCAGCAGCAAGCCCAGCCCGAACTGGGCGCCGAATGCCGCCAGCATCGCCAGTTCGCCTATGGTCGGCGACAACGGCTGGGCAAAAGGCGCCACCAGCACGGCGCTGGCAAAGCCTGACAGGGAGGCCGCCGGCAGCATCGAGCGCCCCGGGTTGGCGCGGATGATGACCATCATGGTGCCGATCAGCACCGTCATCGCCAGGGCGAGGAGGTTGCCGACGAACTGGCCGCCGGCCGGGGCGCCGCCGAAGATCACGACCACGCCGGACATCGCGACCGCGGCCGCCGCCAGCGTCGTGGTACTTTCCCGGCGACCGAGCAAGAGCCAGCCGATCGCCGCGGTCACGAAGGGCGCGGCCGCGTGGATCAGGGTCACATCAGCCACCGTCGAGCGCTGCAGCGCATTGATGAAGCAGACCGTGCCCAGCGCCGAGCAGGCGGCGGCGGCCAAGCCGGCCCGGCCCATCCCGCCAAACGCCGACAGCGTCCGCGCACGGTGGGTCCAGGCGATCCAGGCCAGGATGAAAAGGCCGCCGAATGTCCCGCGCCAGAAAACCACCGTCCAGGCATCGAGCACGATCAGCCGCGTGAATGGACCGGCGGCGCTGAAGACCACGGCCGCCGCCGTCACCAGAATGATACCCCTGCCGCCCTGCCCCATGACCATCCGTCCGATGCTGCTCGCGGGGGAAGCTAGCGGGGTGCTACTGACAGCGTGCTGTCAGGAGAATCAGGGGGTGGCGATGCGGCGCGGCGACCGGCTGTTCGAGATCATCCAGTTGTTGCGGGCAACCGACCGGCCGATGACGGCAGCCGCCCTGGGCCAACAGCTGGAAGTCACCGTCCGCACCGTCTATCGCGACATTTCGGCACTCCAGGCCCGTCGGGTGCCGATCGAGGGCGCGGCCGGCATCGGCTACATCCTGCGCCCGGGCTTCGACCTGCCGCCGCTGATGTTCACGCTGGAGGAAATCGATGCGATCGCCGTCGGTGCCCGCATGGTGCGCCGGTTGCGCGACGACCGGCTGCGGGCCGCGGCCGACAGCGTGCTTGGCAAGGTCGCCGTCGCACTGCCCGAGGCGTTGCGCGACCGGCTGGTGGCGGCCCCGCTATATGTCTCCGACGGCAGCGCCGCGACCGCAGCCGGCATCGACCTGACCGCTGCCCGGCGTGCCATCGGCGAGCGGCGCAAGATGCGGATTGCCTATGCCGATGGCCAGAACCAGCGGAGCGAACGGACCGTCTGGCCGATCGCCATGGCCTATTATGTCGACGTGACGCTCCTGGCTGCCTGGTGCGAAATGCGGCGCGACTATCGGCATTTCCGCGTCGACCGCATCCGCGCGGCAACCGTGCTCGAGGAGCGCTATCCCGACGATGGCGGACGGATGATGGCCGCCTGGCTGGCGCTGCCGAAGGAGTAGCCGGATGCGATGCGCAATCGCCCGACCGCCTGCTATCCTGGCCCCGACCATTCCCGCCGGAGCCTTGCGACCATGACCGAACCCCCCGACCGCGACAGCCTCGTCGCCTTCTTCGACCGCTGGACCGATCTGGTGCGCGCGGTCGATTTCGATACTGCGCGGGCGATGTTCGATCCGGACCTGGTGGCGTTCGGCACCTTCGCCGACTTCATCACCGAGCGCGACGCGGTGATCGCCGGCCAGTGGCGGCAGGTATGGCCGACGATCGCCGACTATCGGTTCCGCACCGAGGCGATGCATTGCGACGTGTCCCCCGACCGGCTGATGGCGACCGTGGCCGTGCCGTGGAGTTCGACCGGCTTCCGCGAGGATGGCCGCCCGTTCGAGCGCAACGGCCGGGCCACCGTCACCCTGCGCCGCGACGGGCTGGCAGGGCCGTGGCGCGGCGTCCACACCCACCTGTCGCTCAATCGGGGCACGCCCGACCGCAGTTTCGGGCGCCCGACGGCACTCGCCTGACCTACAGGGCGGCCGCGATCCGGCGCAGTGTCTCCAGCCCCGCCGGGGACAGCCGGATGTCGCGATGGATCGAATCCGCGTGGCTCTCGGCGATCTCCTCGGCGGCGATGGCGACGTAGCGCTGCCCGGCCTGCCGCGCCAACGCCGCGAAGACGTCGAGGTGTGCTGGCACGCGCAGCTCGACGACAGTCGCCGTCGGCGGTGCGAACAGCAGGTTGGTGAAGGCGGCGCCATGGGTACCGAAGATCGCCGTCGCCTGGCCGAACAGGCGGACCTGCTCGGCAAAGGACAACTGCCCCGGGTCCAGGCACTCGAAGCCGTAGCCGGTCAGCATCCGCTCGACCTCGGCCTCGCCGATGAACCGTCGACGCTGGACGTCGCCGCGCCGCAGGAAGAGCCGCCGGCCGCCCCCCTCCACGGTCGCGGCCGGCCCGATCAGCGTGCGCCAGAAGCCGACCGCGGCCGCGCGATCGACCCGTAGCGGCAGCACCCCCCGGCGGATGGCGATCACCCCCTTGGCAACCGGCGTCACCGCCAGCGTGCCGAGCCGCAGGGCGCGCGCCACATGCTCCAGCGCCGCGCGATGGCCGGGCGCGAACGGCTCGGCCACGACGACCCCGCCCGCCGCCAGCTCCGGCCGGCCGGCCAGCGCGGCCAGTCGCGGCAGGAAGTCGACCAGCCAATGGAAATAATTGTGCGACCCGCCGAGGATGAATTGCGGCGGCCCGTCGGGCATGGCCGCCAGCGCCGGCAGGCGGCGGGCGATGAGCCGGGCCATCTCCGGCCCGCGCAGGTGGGCGTACTTGACCGGGTTGTAGATCCCGAAGGCGTCCGCGAAAGTCCGGCCATCGCTGGTGACGGGAAAGAACTGCGGCACCACCAGGAAGAACCGCTCCAGCTCAATGCAGGCAAGGGGGGCTCCGGACGCCGATATCCGGCGCGGACCATCCGGTGTCGGCGCGGCGAGGGCTGTCCGAAGCGGCATGTCGACGATTGGCGGCATCGCCGATAGAGCGGTTGCCGCCTGGACGATGTCAACGCCAACCGCGGCCCGCGCGCCGGGGAGATGGGTCCGCCAATGAAGAAAGGGCGGCCCCTTGCGGAGCCGCCCCCTCTGTCTCGATATCCTTCGATCTGGCCTCAGCGCCAGCCGGCGCGGTCCATCAGCTTCAGCGCTTCGGCGCTGTTCTTGGCGAAGGTCTTGGCGTTCAGGGCATCGGACTTGAAGTCGCCCCAGCCGACCAGGATCGGGTGGACCTCGGCGCCCTGCACCGTCGGATACTCGAAATTGCCCAGCGCGAAGATCTTCTGCGCCGCGGGCGAGGCCAGATACTCCAGGAACTTCACCGACGCCTCGCGGTTGGGCGAGTTCTTGCAAACGCCCGCTCCGCTGATGTTGACGTGGGTACCGCGGTCCTTCTGGTTGGGGAAGAACACGCCCACCTTCTCGGCGATCGCCTTGTCCTCGGGCTTGGAGGAATTGACGATGCGGGCGAGGTAGTAGGTGTTGGAGATGGCGATGTCGCCCTCGCCCGCCGCCGCACCCTTGATCTGGTCGGTATCGCCACCGCGCGGCGGGCGGGCGAAGTTGGCGGCGAATGCCTTGGCCCAAGCTTCGGTCTTTTCCGGGCCGTTGGCAGCCAGGATCGAGCCCGTGAGCGACAGGTTGTAGATGTTGGTCGAGCTGCGCATCAGGATGCGGCCCTTCCACTTGGGATCGGCCAGGTCCTCGTAGGTCGAGAGATCGGCCGGCTTCACCTTGTCCTTGTTGTAGACGATGACGCGGGCGCGCTTGGAGAAGCCGTACCACTGGCCGGCGGGGTCGCGCAGTGCTGCCGGGATCTTCTCCTCCAGCACCGCGGACTTCACCGGCTGGAAGATGCCCTGGTCCTCGGCGGCCTGGAGGCGGCCGGCATCGACGGTGACGAACACGTCGCACGGGCTGTTGACACCCTCGGCCTTGATCCGCTCGATCAGCTTTTCGGCCGTGTCCTCCACCAGCTTGACCTTGTGGCCGGTCAGCTTGGTGAAGCCCTCATAGAGGGCGTTGTCGGTGTCGTAGTGGCGGGCGGTGTACAGGTGCAGGTCGGCTGCCGCCGCCTGCGTCGCCGCGCCCATGACCAGCGACGCCATCAGGGCCGCAAGGCTGTTCGGTCGCATCATCCCTCCATATAGCGAAGCGGCGCCGGGGCGCCGGACAGGGAAGGAATTAGTCCGAGACGCCTGCGAGTGCAAGTAACTCTCAGAATTAGCCAGACGTGCGCTCAGAGCAGCCATTCGATCGGCAGGACCGCCAGAAAGGCCACGCTCGCCCGCTTCCAGACAGTGGTGCCTGGCTCGCGGTCGTGCCGCACCAGCTTCCCGTCCCGCCATTCGGTCCAGTACAGCGTGCCGTCCGCGGCCAGATGGACCTGATAGGCGCTGGTCTGCACGCTCTCGGCAAAGATCGCGCCTATGCGCTGTGCCAGGGCTTCGCTTTCGATCAGGAACCCCAGTTCGGTATTCAGCTTCTCGGACCGGGGGTCGAAGTTGAACGAACCGACGAAGGCCCGCGCGCCGTCGACCGAGATGGTCTTGGCGTGCAGGCTCGATCCCGAGAGCCCCATACGGCCGGCACTGCCGATCGCGCCGGAACCGCCAGCCACCGGAACGCCGGCCGCGCCCGGTGCCCTGCCTGTGCGCAGGATACGCATCCAGCCGGCCCGGATGCCGCGCCGCGTGCGGCGGCGCGGTCGCGGCGGGGCGGCCGACCGGCGCGTCTCGTAGATCGTGACGCCCATTTCGAGCAGCGGCTTGCGATGCCGGGCATACCCGGCATGGACCGCGGCCACGTCCGTCGCCTCGAGCGAGTTCGTCAGCACGCTGATGCGGACGCCGCGTGCTGCCATGGCGGCGAAGGACGCCACGCCGCTGGCCGTCGGCACGAAATAGGGCGAGACGATCTTCATGTCCGATGCCGGCCGGCCGATCGCCTGCCCCAGCTTGTAGGCGACCTGCGTTCGCCGTCCCGCCAAACCCAGCCCCTTGGCGGGATCGTCGCTGATCATGCGGGCCGGGGCCCATTCCATCCGGAGCCGGCCTTCCAGCAACTCATGCACGAACGGCGAGTGGGCGATGCCGTCGACATAGGCCTCGACCTCCGGGAAGCGTGCGCCCAGCGCCTCGCGCGACAGGCTGCGCGACAGGGCCACCGGGTCGCCCTGCGGCAGCAGCCGGTCGACGGGATAGGCCGATGCGCTCGACCAGTAGCCGCCGAAGTCCGCCGCGACCTCGTCGGCGATGGGGCCGATCGCCAGCACGTCGAGGTCGGCGAAGAGCGTCCCCGCCGCCGCCCCAAAATACTCGTCGCCGATGTTGCGGCCGCCGATGATCGTCGCCTGGCCGTCGGCGGTGAACGACTTGTTGTGCATGCGCCGGTTCAGCCGGAAGAAATCCGTCAGGTAGCCCAGCACCCGCAGCCGGCGCAGGACGACGGGGTTGAACAGCCGCACCTCGATGTTCGGGTGGGCGTCCAGCGCAGCCAGGATGCCGTCCAGCACGACCGTGTTGATGTCGTCCAGCAGCAGCCGCACCCGGACGCCGCGGTCGGCCGCGGCCAGGAGCGCGCCGAACAGCAGGCTGCCCGACATGTCGTTCCGCCACAGGTAGTACTGTACATCCAGCGTGCGCTCGGCCGCCTCGGCCAGCAGGACCCGGGCGCCGAACGCGTCCTCGCCATCGGCCAGGGCATGAAACCCCGAATGCCCGGGGTTGGCCGCAACCCGGCCGCAGATGGCCCGGCCGAGCCGCGTTGCGGTCGTGTCCATTGCGGGCGCGGGCGGCGTGCGCCCTTCAAGCGACGGCAGCCGCCACCAGAAGCGAACGAATGCCAGGCCCGCCACCGGCAGCAGGAGGATGAGGAGGATCGATTCCATGCGCTGTCGGCTATGGACGCTCTATCCTCAGACGGGGTTCCGCTGGATGAGCTGCTTGGCGATGATCAGCCGCTGCAATTCGTTGGTGCCCTCGCCGATCACCAGCAGCGGCGCGTCGCGATAGAGCCGCTCGACCGGGAACTCCTTGGAATAGCCATAGCCACCATGGACGCGCATGGCCTCGAGCGAATTCTCGACCGCGGCCTCGCTGGCGAACAGCTTGGCCATCCCGGCTTCCATGTCGCAGCGCCGGCCGGCGTCGTAGGCCGCGGCCGCCGCCCGCACCAGCAGCCGCGCGGCCTCGGTCCTGGTCGCCATGTCGGCCAGCTTGATCTGGATCGACTGGTGCTCGCAGATCGGCTTGCCGAAGGTCTTGCGGATCTGCGAATAGCGCACCGCCTCGTCCAGCGCCGCCTGGGCGACGCCGACGCCGCGGGCCGCCACGTTGATGCGCCCCAGTTCCAGCCCGCCCAGCGCGTGCTTCAGCCCCTCGCCCGGCACCCCGCCCACCAGGTTCTCGTTGCCGATGCGAAAGCCGTCGAAGATCAGCTCCGCACTGTCGATGCCCTTGTAGCCCAGCTTCTCCAGCTTGCGGCTGGCCCGGAAGCCCTCCCCCTTCTCGGCGATGAAGAGCGACATGCCCTTGTGGCGCGGCTGCGCTTCGGGATCGGTCTTCACCAGCACCGCGAAGGCCTGGCCATGAATGCCGTTGGAGATCCAGGTCTTGGTGCCGTCGATCACCCAGCCATTGCCGTCGGCGCGCGCGACGGTGCGGATCGCCTGCAGGTCGGTGCCGCAGTCGGGTTCGGTCAGGGCCAGGCCGCCGCGCACCTCGCCCGAGGCGAACTTCGGCAGGAAGCGCTGTTTCTGCTCGTCGGTGCCGAAGCGCTGCACGGCGGCGGCCATGATCAGGTGCGAGTTGAAGATGCCCGACAGCGACATCCACACCAGCGACACCCGCTCGACCACCTGCGCATAGGTCGAGGCCGACAGGCCGAGGCCGCCATACTCGGCCGCGATGGTGGCGCCGAACAGCCCAAGCTCGCGCATCTTGCCGACGATCTCCTCGGGGTAGATGTCGTCATGCTCGAGATGGTGGACGTGGGGCTTCACGTCGCGATCGAGGAAGCGGCCGACCGCGTCGAGGATCAGGCGATCCTGCTCAGCCACGTCGTCCGGGTCGCGGGGAATGAGCGGTGTGGACATCGGGCGGCTCCGGTCAGTAGTTCGCGCGGTCGGCCACGCCATGGCCGCGCATGGCGACCAGGATGGCGCGCTCGAAGCGCATGAATTCGCTGCCGTCGGCCTTCAGGCCGCGGGTACGCACGGCGACCACGCCCTGGGTCGGGCGCGAGGCGGACGGGCGCTTGGTCAGCACCTCGCTCTCGGCATAGATGGTGTCGCCGTTGAAGACGGGCGCCGTCAGCTTGATGTCGGTCCAGCCGAGGTTGGCGATGGCGTGCTGGCTGACGTCGGCCACGGTCATGCCGGTGACGATCGACAGCGTCAGCAGGCTGTTGACGAGCGGCTGGCCGAACTCGCTGTGCCGGGCGTACTCGGCATCGAAATGCAGCGGGTGGGTGTTCATCGTCAGCAGCGTGAACCAGGCATTGTCCGTCTCGGTGATCGTGCGTCCTGGCCGATGCTCGTAGACGTCGCCCACGGTGAAATCCTCGAAATACCGCCCGGGCGCTGCGCGGTAGCGTTGCGGGGCGACCTCGCGACTGCCGACCATTCCTTCCTCCCATCTTTCACGCCATCATAGGGCGGTTCGGCCCCGAGCGCCCCACCCGCCGAACGCCATCCCGCGGAGCACCATCCCAATGCCCGACCTGAAGATCTACGGCGTCGCCCGTTCCCGCGCCTTCCGCGTCCTCTGGGCCGCCAAGGAGCTGGGCCTCGAATACGACCATGTGCAGATCGGCTTCGACGGCAGCAACAAGACGCCGGAATTCCTGGCCGTGAACCCGCTCGGCAGCGTGCCGGTGATCGCCGACGGCGACTTCAAGCTGTTCGAATCGCTGGCAATCAACATGTACTTGGCCAAGCGGGCGGGCAGCACGCTTTATCCCGCCGCGCTGGAGGATGAGGCCCGCACCTGGCAGTGGTCGCTGTTCGGCGCCACCGAGCTCGATTTCCCGATCCTCGACTGGGCGCGCAACACCACGGTCCTGCCGCCCGAGAAGCGCGACCCGGCGGTGGCGGCCAAGGCGCTGGCGACCCTGGCGCCGAAGCTGGCGGCACTAGACAAGGCGCTGGCCGGCCGCAGCTACCTGCTGGGCGAGCAGTTCACGGTCGCCGACCTGAACCTCGCGTCCGTCATGTATCGCCTGCTGTGGGCCGACCTCGGCGCCACTCCGGCGGTGAAGGGCTGGCTCGACCGCTGCTACGACCGACCGGCCGCCAAGGAGGCGCGGGCGATGCGCGAGTGAGCGCGCCCCCAATCGACCAAGTGGCGATCGACCAAGCGGCGCTCGACCGCCTGGTCGCCATTGCCGCCGACGAGCCCGGCATCGCGGCTGCCGCCATTGTCGGCGGCCGCGTGGCCTGGCGGCATTGCGCGGGACTGGCCAGCCTGTCGCAGGGGACGCCGATCGACGCCTACACGCGCTTTCATCTGGTGTCGCTCAGCAAGCCCTTCACCGCCGCGACCATGGTCGCGGCGGCCGCGGCCGGGCGGCTGTCGCTGGATGACGACATCCGCCGCCATCTGCCCGAGATGCCGGCGCCCGATCATGGCCGGCCCGTCACCGTCCGCCACCTGCTGTCGATGACGAGCGGGCTCGACGACGTGCTGGAGATCGACCGCCTGCGCGGCATCTGGCATCCGGCCCCCGGGCGCGCCGCCGACCTGCTGGCCCTGGCCCTGGCACGCGGCCGCACCAGCGCCCCGCCCGGCCGGCGCTACATGTATGGCAACGTCAACTTCGTCCTGGCCGACGAGATCCTGCGCCGTCTCGGCCATGACAGCGCCGACGCCGCACGGTGCGCCGCCGTCTATGATCCGCTCGGGCTGTCGCGCACCGTCGACCGTCACCATGACGGCATCCCCCTGCCCGGCCTGGCCGAGCCCTATGTGCTGGATGGGGGCCGGTGGCGGCGCGCCACCGACATCCTGGGCATCTGCGGCGACCCCGTCACCTCGACCCTCAACGACCTCTGCTGCTGGGCGACGGCACTGCTGGCCGGCGCCGTGCCGGCGCTGGACGAGATGGCGCGACCAACAACGCTCGCCTCCGGCCAGCCCCTGCGATACGGGCTGGGCCTCTTCCTGCGCGCCTGGCGCGGTCACCGGGTGATCGGCCATTTCGGGACGCAGCCCGGCTATAAGGCCGGCATGGCCCTGCTGCCCGAGCAGGGCATCGGCATCGTGTTCCTGTCCAACCGGGAGGACCGGACGCCGGGCCAGATGGTGCCGGCGATGCTGGATATCCTGCTGCCGACAGCGCCGTCGGCCATGCCCTTGCCGCAAGGCCGCGACGGCGAATATGCCTGCCCCGACAGCGGCGAATGGGTTCGCGTCGCGGGCGGCGTGCTGGACACCGTCGGCTCCAGCTATCGCATCGCCGCCACCGGCGACGGCTTCCGCGGGGTCGAGGATCTGGGGGCGATGATCCATGCCGATGGCCGGTTCCAGGCCGATGGCACGCTCGACCTCGACCTCGGTGGCGAGCCGATGGTGCTGGCACCGGTGGTGCCGGGCGCGTTCGATCCGGGCGACTATGCCGGCGCCTATGACGGGGTGGACATCGCCAGCCGCCATGTCGTGCATGTGGCCGGTGGCGGACTGGAGATCAGCTACGGCACGGGCGGCGACCGCGGGCGCCGCTTCGTGATGCGTCCGCTCGGCCGCGACCTGTTCCTGGTGGAACCGGCCGCCCCCGGCATCGCCCATCGCCACACTTTCCGCTTCCGGCGCGACGCCGACGGCCGGGTGACCGGCGCCGTCGCCACGCTGGAGCGGTTGAAGCGGATCGCGCTGCGGCGGGCGGGCTGAGCCGCCCCCCTTTCAGATCGCGCGGAGCTGGCGCGCCAGGTCGATCAGGTCCGTCGCCACGAAGGTGAAGTCGTGCTCGGCCTTCTTGTCCTTCTCCTGCGCCGGACCGTATTCGGTCGGCCGCGGGAAGAAGGCCGTGCTCAGGCCCTGCTTGGAGGCCGCGACCAGGTCGGAATTGTGCGCCGCCGTCATCAGCACCTCGTGCGGCTTCAGGCCGAGGAAGGTATAGAGGCTGCGATACATCACCGGGTCGGGCTTGTAGTGCTGGCACAGCTCGGCCGACAGGATGGTGTCGAACGGCATGCCGGCGTTCTTGGCCATGTTCAGCAGCAGCCCGACATTGCCGTTGGACGCGGTCGCCAGGATGAATTTCGGCTTCAGCGCCAGCAGGCCCGGCACGGTGTCCGGCCAGGGCGTGAGGCGGTGCCAGACGCGGTTCCAGTGGTCCTTCTCGTCTTCCGTCAGGCCGGTGATGCCGAACTGGTCGAGCAGCCGGTCGAGCGTCTCGCGGTGCAGGATGTCGAGGATCGTCCAGGGCCGCTCGCCCTTGCGGACCTTGTCCATCGACGGGTGGTAGGCGCCGCGCCAGGCGTCCGCGAAGGCGTACCAGTCGACCTTAAGGCCGCGGGGCCCGCCCCATGCCTCACCCTCGCGGGCGACCGAGTTGCGCCAGTCGACCAGCGTGCCGAAGACGTCGAAGACCAGCGCCTTGATGCCGTGTCCCATGCTGCCGTTTCCTTCCAGTTTATTATGGCCAGTTTGTTATGGCCGCCAGATGCCGGTCCCGTTCTTCCACTCGATGGTGCAGCCGAAGGGTCGCGAGAGTTCGGCCAGCCGGGCGACGATGCGCTCGCCGGTCGCCTTGTCGGCCAGGCGCGGGGTGCCGCGGCGGCCGGGCGGCAGCGCCTGCGACAGTTCGACCGGATGGAAGGTGATGCCCGCCAGCGCCGTCCCCTCGAAGCGCAGGATCGGCAGCACCGTCTCGTAGAAGGCGGCGTCGGCAAAGTTGAGCGAGGCGCCCTTGGCGGTGCGCGCGGCATAGTATTCGTAGGGCATGGAGGTATCGCCCGGCAGGTCGACCACCTCGTACTGCTCGGCCGGCACCGGCTCGGTCGTGTCGCGGTGGAAGACGAAGTTGCCCAGGCTGTAGAAGATCGGCCGCCCGGCATGGACCTCCATCCCGCGTAGCTGGTGCGGCCCATGGCCGAGATAGGCGGTTGCACCGGCATCGATGCAGGCGCGCGCAAAGGCGACCAGCCAGTCGGGCGTGGCTGTCACCTGGTTGGCCGGCTCATGGGTGTGGCCGTTCACCAGCACGATGTCGGCGAAGGCCGCGGCGTTGCGGATCTCGCCCAGCACCCGGTCGACGTCACGCGGCTCCAGCCACTCGACGATGCGCGTCTCGGTGCCCTCGGCCAGGGGCAAGTTGAGGTTGTGGAAGAATCGCGGGTTGCCCTGGGCCACCTGGGCGGCCGCCAGCGCCTTGTAGCTGGCGGGGTCCAGTTCCAGCTTGCGCTTGACCTTCACGCCATTGACGCCGGGCCGGCCCATCACGTCGCCGCGCTGGGCGCCGGCCCGATGACTGGCGGGATAGGTCGTGGTCAGGCTCAGCATGGCGACGCGGCCGGCATTGGTGTCGAGATAGACCGCGCGGCCCGCCTGCCCCAGATTCTCGCCGCAGCCGGAATGCGGCAGGCCCAGCCCGTCCAGCACCCGCGCGGTCGCCCGCAGCCCCTCGATCCCCCAGTCGCAGGCATGGTTGTTGCCGCGCGCGAACAGGTGGAAGCCCATATGGGCCAAGTCCTCCAGCGCCTTCGGCGGGGCGACCAGATAGCTACCCCCGCGCTCGGCCCCGGGCGACCCGGTGAAAGTCGCCATGTCGAAGACGTTGGTCTCCAGGTTGACGGATGCGATGTCGACGCCGCGGATCAGCCGGCAGAGATCGTGGTAGCCCGGGTCCTCTGCCCGGTCGAGATGGCGGGTGCGGTGGCCGATGATGGCATCGCCGGTCGCCGTCAGCGTCCATTGCAGCCCGGCCTCGGCCTTCTTCCTGGTGAACCCGCTACGCGCCATGGCTGCTTCCTCGAGACCCTGTCGAAACCGGCGGCGATGCTACCCCGCACACGGCCCGCCGCGCCATCGGCGTTGATCGCGGCCGCCGACAATGATCGAATGGCCTGGACTGATTTTTCGGGGAGCCCGCGAATGACCGCCGTGACCGAGGCCCTGGTGATGGAGATCGAGGCCGCCTTCAACAGCCGCGATGTCGAACGCATCCTGTCCTACTTCGCCGAGGATGGCGTCTTCTTCACCGCCCGCGGGCCGACGAAGACCGGCATCGAGCTGAAGGGCAAGGCAGCCATCGGCGTCTTCCTGCGCGACCGCTTCTCCTACATCCCCGACATGTATTGGAACCCGCAGTATCGCTTCGTCGCAGGCGACCGCGGCGTCTCCTACTGGACGGTGACCGGCACGAACCAGCGCACCGGCGCCACGCTCGACCTGCATGGCTGTGACATCTTCCACTTCCGCGATGGCAAGATCGTGCTGAAGGACACGTTCTGGAAGACGATCGAGCCTTGAGCCGGCTCGAGGTCAGACGCCGGCTTCCTTGAGGAACGCAAGCAGCAGCCGGCTCACCTCGGCCGGCTGCTCCTGCTGCACCCAGTGGCCCGCGCCCTCGATCAGGTGGCAGCCCAGCATGCGGGTGCAGACCTTTTCCTGCATCGCCTCGATCGCGCCCGGGCGCTGGTAGATTCCCCAGTCGCTGCGCCCGGCGATGAAGGCTGATGGGATGTCTATGGTCTTGCCCGCGAAGACCTCCAGCTCGGCATCGAAGCGGCCGTCCGTTCGACAGCGATACCATTGCAGGCCGCCTTGGAAGCCGGTGCGGGCGAACTCGCCCGCATAGACTGCCATCTCCGCCTCGGTCAGCCAGCCGCAGGCCGCGACCTCGGCCGGACTGGGCATCTCGGCCGCCACGGTCTCGGCCATGCCGCGGTCGCGGTCCATGATGTAGTAGGTCGGCATCTTGGCCAGTTCGGCCGCGGTCCAGCCGGCCAGGCGATACGGCTGGTTCGCTTTCCAGTCCGCGCTCTTGAAGTGGTAATAGCCGCGCAGGAAGGCGTGGAGGCCCTGGGGCGGGTGCCACATGTCCGCGTTGGCCTGCCGCTCGGAATAGTACCACTGGTAGTGCTTGCGCGGCCGGTCGAGTGCCGCAAGTGCCGCATGGATGTCCGCCGTCGCGGCCGGCGGCTGCGGCTTGCGGAGCGTGTCGAAGGGGATGGAGGGCGCGCCCGCGAAGGGCGCGCTCATCAGCACCATGGCGCCGAACAGATCGGGGCGGGCCAGTGCGGCGTAGGCCGCCACCGAAGCGCCGAAATCATGGCCGATGACGGCCGATACCTTGCAGTGCCCGAGGGCCGATACCAAGCCGATGGCGTCGCGCAGCAGGTTCATGAAGCGGAACGAGCCCAGGTCGCCATCGTAGTCGGCGTCCCAGCCGGTCGTGCGGCCATAGCCGCGCTGGTCCGGGGCGATGACGTGATAGCCCGCCGCCGCCAGCGGCAGCATCACCTTGCGCCAGCTATAGGCCAGCTCGGGGAAGCCGTGCAGCAGCAGGAGCGCCGGACGTCCTTCTCCCTCGTACCCTGCCTCCAGCATGTGCATGGCGAGGCCGTTGATGCCCGGCACGAGGCGCGAGCGGATGCCGGCCGGCAGGACCGCGGGGTCGAGGGGCTGGGTCATCGTCGTCTCCATCACCGGCCGGGGTTCCGGCGGGATCGATGGTGGGCGTTGCCCACCACCGGTGTCCGCTTGGTAACCTATCGCGCTCAGGGCGCCGCCTTGATCACGCCGCAGCCGATGCGGGCACCGGCCCCGCCGATCGGCTGGGTGGTGTGGTCGTCGGCACCGGTATGGAGGACGAGTGCGGCACCGTCGGCGTCGAGGATGGCCGCTCGGCCGCCGGTCCCGGCCAGCGATGCCAGGGTGGTGAAGAACTCCGCCGTCGCCTTGCCGTCGGCGGCAACGAAGATGTTCGGCAGGTCGCCCGCGTCCGGCCCCTCGGGGTTCAGCAGGCCGTGCTTGCGGCCCGACGGGTTGAGATGCGCCTTGGAGGCGACGAAGCCGTGGTCGTGGTCGTCGCAGGTGCCGACGGCGTGGATGTGCATCGCCTTGGCGCCGGCGGGCACGCCCGCCAGCTCGACCCGGATCAGCACGCCGGTCGGCGCCTCGATCAGCGTGGCGCTGCCCAGCGCCTTGCCGCCGGCGCCGACGATGGCGGCGGTTGCCCGGTCGGCGGCATGGGCGGCCAGGGGCACGAGCAGCAGGGAGGCGGCGAGGAAGATTGGCTTCAGGCGGGACATGACATCGGTCCTTCTGCGGGGATCGGATATGGGATCAATGGCTCGCTGCGCCGGATCGATCCCAGGTCAGGGCTGCCGCTGCCGGCGCCGGATCGATTCGCGATAGATGATGTATAGCCCGCTGCCCGCGATGATGCCCATGCCGATGAAGGTGCCGAGGTCGGGCAACTGGCCGAACAGCGCCCAACCCGCGAGCGTGCCCCAGGCCAGCCCGAGATAGCTCATCGGCGCCAGGAAGGCCGGCGCCGCATGCCGGAAGGCGTGGATGTAGGCCAGGTGGCCGACGAAGCCCAGCACGCCCATCGCCACCAGGCCGGCCCAGCCCCAGAGGTCCGGCACCGCCCACACGAAGGGAACCCAAAGGGTCGAGACGAGCGTGCCGACGAGGCCGGTATAGAAGATCGTCGTCATGGGCGAATCGGTGGCCGCCAGCATCCGCGTCGAGATGTTGTAGAAGGCCATCGCCGTGGCCGTCATCAGCGGCAGGACGACCGCCCAATGCATTTCCGTGAAGCCCGGCCGCACCACGACCAGCACCCCGACGAAGCCGACGATGACCGCCGCCCAGCGGCGCCAGCCGACCTTCTCGGCCAGCAGCGGCACCGACAGCGCGGTCACCAGCAGCGGGCTCGAATGGTTGAGGGTGATGACGTCGGCCAGCGGCATGTAGCGCAGCGCCAGCACGAAGAGCGCGCTGGCGAACAGCAGCAATGAGGAACGCACAAGCTGCAACGCCGGCCGGGTCGTGCGCACCATGCGGAACTGCCCGCGGGCGGCGAACAGCAGCACGATCGGCAGCAGGTGGAAGAAGTACCGCCCCCAGGTCACCTGCATGACCGGGTAGTGCGCCACCATCACCTTGGCGATGATGTCGAGCGTGATGAACAGCAGCCCCGCCAGCACCATGAAGGCGGCACCCACCAGGCGGCCGCGGCGCTCGCCGTCGCTCTGGGGCTCGTTGTCGCTGCCGCTCCGGGTTTCGTTGTCGCTCATGCCGCCAGCCCGCGCAGCCCGTCCCAGACCAGCTTGACGCCCGTCACCAGCAAGAGCCCGTGGCAGATGCGGAAGAACATCACCGGGTCGATCCGCCGGTGCAGCCAGAAGCCCAGCCCCATGCCGATCGGCGCCAGCGGCAGCAGCACCAGGCTCGTCGCGAGGTTGCCCGGGACGAGCTGCCCCAGCCACCAGTAGGGCGCCAGCTTGGCGTAGTTGACGACCGCGAAGAAGACGACGGTGGTGCCCACGAACACCGTCTTGTGCAAGTTCTGCGGCAGCAGATAGACGGACAGGGGCGGACCGCCGGCATGGGCCACGAAGCTGGTGTAGCCAGCCATCGCCGACCAGAAGATGCCGGCCGGGCGACCGGGCGGCGGCCGGTGCCGGGCATGGTCGCGGCCCAGCATGCCTGCCGCGTGGCGCAGCACGAAGAGGACGGCGATGGCGCCGATCACCAGCCGGATGCCGGCCTCCGACAGCCAGCCGAAGGTGATGGTGCCCAGCGCGATGCCGATCAGCGCCGCCGGCAACAGGAAGACGAGCTTGGCGCCGTCATGGCTGGCGCGATAGCTCCAGAGCCCGATCAGGTCCATGACGCAGAGCACGGGCAGCATGATGCCGGCCGCCTGCGTCGGCGGGATCGCCAGCGACAGCAGCGGCACGGACAGGATGCCGGCGCCCGCGCCAAGGCCGCCCTTGGAGACGCCGACGAACAGCAGGGCCGGAATGGCGAGGCAGTAGAACCAGGGGTCGGCGATCAAGCCTGCGGACGATCTTCGGAAGGGATGCGGGCCAACCTACGCTGCCATCGGGCAGGCGAACAGATGCCACTCGCGCCGTTTGACATTGGCCGGGGGCTTCGCCACCCTACGGTCAGAACATACCAAGCGGTATGTGCCGGCCAACGGCACTACAACCGCGGGCAATCTCAACGATGCCGACGACCGGAGGAGCGCCATGACACGTCTCTCGATTCTCGCGACGGCGGCCGTGCTTGCGATGGCTGGAAGTGCCACCGCCCAGGACGCGCCCAAGGATCCGCCGGTCATCAAGATCGGCGCCATCTTCGCCATGAGCGGCCAGGCGAGCTGGTACGGCCAGGTCATGTCCCAGGGCATGCGGCTGGCGGTCGACGAGATCAACGCCAAGGGCGGCGTCGACGGCATCAAGCTCGAAGCGGTGATCGAGGACCACAAGGGCGCCGGCGGGGCCGAGGGCGTGGCCGCGATCAACCGGCTGATGTCGCTGCACGGCACCAAGATCGTGATGACGTCCTTCACCGGGCCGACGCTCGGCATCGCCCCCATCGCCGACCAGAACAACATCTTCCTGATCAATGGCGGCGGCGTCGGCGTGAAGATGGTCGGCGCCTCGAAATACATCGTCCACAACCGCTCGCTGAGCTCGGACCTAGCCCTGGGCGCGCTCCAGGTCGCCCAGGAGATGGGGCTGAAGAAGATGGGCCAGCTCCACTGGAAGAACGATGTCGGCGACTACATCGTCTCTTCGGCGGAGCCGGTGTGGAAGAAGGGCGGCGGCACCATCGTCGCCACCGAGGCGGTGCCGCAGGGCGCCACCAACATGGACACCCAGGTCGCCAAGGTGCGCGCGGCCAACCCTGACGTCGTCGGCATGTGGATGTTCACGCCGGAGGTCGGGCTGGCGGTCAAGCGTGTGCGCGAGTTCGGCATGAAGCAGCCGGTGATCGGCGTAGAATTCACCGCCAACGACGCCAAGGTGGCGGGCGCCACGGCCGAGGGCTTCCTCTACATCAACGACTACTTCAAGCCGTCCGACGACCAGCCCTGGTCGAAGCAGTTCGCCGCCGCCTACGAGAAGCGCTGGGGCCAGGCGCCGGAGTTCTACGGCGCCAACTACTACGAGGGCGTCTACATGGCGGCCGAGCTGGCCAAGCGGTCGCGCAAGAAGGGCGGCGACTACCTGAACGGCGAGCGGCTGAAGGCAGCGCTCTACGAAAACCCCAAGATCGACAGCGTTTATGGCGGGCAGATGACCTTCCAGGAGAATGGCGTCGCCCAGAAGCGCGTCGGCCTCTTCAAGGTCGAGGGCGGCACGGGCGTGTTCCAGAAGTTCGTCGACCTGAAGTAGGCGGCCGGCCGCCGCCTTCCCCGTTCATCCGGCGGCGGCCGTCATGGCCGCCGTCTCCGCCCGCCCCACTCTGCCTGCACCCGGTGCAGCGATCGGTGCCGATGGACCTCATCCTCCAGCTCCTCGTGAACGGCGTCATCAACGGCAGCCACTACGCGCTGCTGGGCGTCGGCTTCGGCATCATCTTCGGCCCGACGAAGATCACCCATTTCGCCTATGGGCCGATCTTCGCGGTCGGCGCCTATGGCTGCTGGGCGACGGCCACCATGCTGGGCCTGCCGGTGCTGCTAGCGGCGGTCTGCGGGGTGGCGGCCGCGGCCGCGGCCGGAGTCCTCTCCTACCTCTGGCTCTACCGCCCGTTCGAGCGGCGCGGCAGCTCGCACCTGGTGGTCCTCATCGCCTCGCTCGGGCTTTTCATCACGCTGGAGAACCTGATCGGCATTGCCTTCGGCACCGACACCAAGGTGATCCCCGGCATCAGCCCGGACATCTTTCTGTGGGGGCCGGTCGTCGTCACCTCGATCCAGCTCTGGCAGGTGGCGGCACTGGCCGTCATCGCCGGCCTGCTCTTCGCCTTCCTGCGCCTGGCCCGCCACGGCAAGGCGCTGATGGCGATGACCGACAATGGCGAGATGGCGCAGATCATCGGCATCGACACGGTGCGCGTGTCGATCATCGCCTTTGCCGTAGGCTCGGCCGTGGCGGCCGTACCCGCCATCCTGATCCTGCTGAAGGAGGGGGCGACGCCGCACATGGGCTTCATCGCCGTCTTCATGGCCTTCGTGGCGGTCATCGTCGGCGGCATAGGGTCGTTCAAGGGGGCGATCATCGGCGGCTATGCCGTGGGCATCGTCGAGAATATCGGCATGTGGAAGCTGCCGACCGAGTGGCAGTCGACCATCGCCTTCGTCGTCCTGTTCCTGATCCTGCTGTTCAAGCCGAGCGGCCTGTTCGGCCGGCGCGTGCGCTAGGGGCGGCCGGGCATGGATTACCTCCTGCATATCCTGGTCATGGTCGCGCTCTATGCGATCCTGGCCGGCTCGTTCAACCTGCTGATCGGCTTCTCGGGCCTGTTCGCGCTGTCGCACGCGGCCTTCTTCGGCGTCGGTGCCTATACCACGGCGATCCTGACCACCGGGTACGGACTGCCATTCCCCTGGCCGCTGCTGATCGGCATCGGCCTGGCCGCCCTGGTCGGGCTGGCGATCGGGCTGCCGGCGCTGCGGGTCGGCGGCGAGTATCTCGTCATCATCACGCTGGCCCTGCAGATCATTGCCGTCGCGGTCATGTTGAACTGGACCGCGCTGACGGGCGGGACGCAGGGCATCGGCGGCATCCCGCGCATCGTCGTGGCCGGCGTCGCGCTCGATACGGCCGGCCGGTTCCTGCCGATGGCAGCGGGGGTGGCTGCGCTCTCGCTATGGGCGGCGTGGCGGCTGGGCGCGTCCCCCTTCGGCCGCGCGCTGCGGGCGATGCGCGAGAACGAGGCCGCCGCCCAGGCAGTCGGCAAGAACGTGGTGGCGATGAAGCTGATCGTCTTCGCCGTCTCGGCCGGGATCGCCTCGGTCGCGGGCGGACTCTATGCCCACTACATCGCCTTCGTCAGCGCCATCTCCTTCACCATCGAGACCACCATCTACATCCTGGCGATGGTGATCCTGGGCGGCACCGGCAACCTCGCCGGTTCGGTGCTGGGGGCGGCCATCCTGGTGGTGCTGCCCGAGCTGCTGAAGTTCGTCGACCTGCCGGCCGACATCGCCGACAAGCTGCGCCAGGTGCTCTACGGCGTCATCCTCATCGTCATGCTGCGGCTGCGGCCCGAAGGGCTGCTGCCCGAGCATGACGCCAAACGCGCGCGCGTCCCGCCCGGCCTGGGCGAGGACGGGCTGGGCGACCTGGCACCGTCGGCTGCGGCCGACGGCAAGGTGACGGTCGAGGGGCGCGACCTGATGAAGAGTTTCGGCGGCATCGTCGCCGTGCGCGACTTCTCGATCGACCTGCAACGCGGCCGCATCATCGGCCTGATCGGCCCCAATGGTGCCGGCAAGACCACCGCCTTCAACCTGCTGACGGGTTTTCTCAAGCCCAACGCCGGCACGGTGCGCTTCCGCGACGCCGTCATCTCCGGCCGGGCGCCGCACGACATCGTGCGCGCCGGCATGGCCCGCTCGTTCCAGGACCTGAAGCTCTTCCGCAAGATGACGGTGCTGGACAATGTCCGCGTGGCCCTGCCCCGGCAGAAAGGCGACGGCCTGTTCCACGTCTATTTCCTGCCCTGGATCGTGCGCGCCGAGGAACGCGCCAATCTCGGCCGGGCCATGGCCGTGCTGCGCTTCGTCGGGCTGGAGGGCCAGGCGGGCGAACTGGCCGAGAACCTGTCCTATGCCGAGGAGAAGCTGCTGGTGATCGCCCGCCTGCTGGCGACAGGCGCCGAGGTGCTGCTGTTCGACGAGCCGCTGTCCGGCCTCGACCCCGGCACGATGGAGGGCATCTTCCCGATCATCCGGCGGCTGGCCGAACAGGGCAAGACGATCTGCATCATCGAGCACAACCTCGACGTCATCCGCGGCCTCTGCGACTGGGCGGTGTTCCTCGACGAGGGCCGCAAGATCGCCGAGGGCACGCCCGAGACGCTGATCGCCGACCCGGTCCTGGCGGAACGGTACTTCAAATGAGCCAGATCATGCTCGAGGCGACCGCCATCGGTGCCGGCTATGGCCGCAAGCAGATCGTCCACGGCGTCGACCTCACGGTCGGCCAGGGCGAGATCCTGCTGGTGCTGGGCCACAACGGCGCCGGCAAGACGACCCTCATGCGCTCCCTCTTCGGCCTGCTGCCGCCGACCGCGGGCCGCATCCGCTACGAGGGCCGCGACATCGCCGGCCGCAGCCCGGCCCAGAACGTCGCCGACGGCATCGCCTTCATCCCCCAGGGCCACGGCATCTTCCGCACGCTCTCGGTGCGCGACAACCTCGACCTCGGCGCCTTCGTCGAGCCCGACAAGTCGCTGCTGCCGGAACGGCTGGAGAGCATCTATCGCATGTTCCCGATCCTGAAGGAGCGCGCCTCGCAGATCGGCGGCACGCTGTCGGGCGGCCAGCAGCAGATGCTGGCGATCGGCATGGCGCTGATGCACGCGCCCCGCCTCGTCATCCTGGACGAGCCCTCGATCGGCCTTGCCCCCAACCTCGTCGACAAGGTGATGGAGGCCATCGCCTTCATCAACCGGACCATGGGGACGACCATCCTGATGGTCGAGCAGAACGTGAAGTACAGCCTGCCGATCGCATCCCGCGTCGCGGTGCTGAAGACCGGCCGCAAGATCTATGACGGCCCGCCCGACCCGTTGCACGACCGGGTCGAGCTGATGAAGCTGTTTTGAGCTCACTGACGCTTGAACGGTGTCCGAGACACGTTTCATATTGCCGCCATGATCGACCGCCCTTCGGATGCCGCCCAGGAGTGCAAGCCAATGCATGATGTGGCGGCTGCGCGCGCAGCCGTAGAAGCGTTGATGGTGCTGCGCGCGAAGATCGCGCAAAGTGGATACATTTTCTCGATAGATGAGATTGTGCTGATGCGCGATGAAGGCCGCCGTTACTAGACGCAAGCCAAGACTTGGCGGCCCTCAGCAAGTGAAGCGGGCCGTACTCCTCCGCTTCCCATGCCCAAGAAGGACACCCCGATGTCGACCAATCCGCGCTGGAAGAACCGCCCCGAAGGCTCCAACTGGGGCGAGTTCGGCCCGGACGACCAGTTGGGGCGGCTGAACCTGCTGACGCCCGAGCAGGTGAAGAAAGGCATGGCGGAGGTGAAGGAGGGCATCCCCTTCTGCCTCTCCCTGCCGCTCGACTATCCGGGCGAGGCCAAGGTCAACCCGCGGCGCCACCCGCCCAAGCTCCAGCCGACGCTGCGCGACGGCAAGCCGAACCTCAACTTCCCGCTCCGCCTCACCAACCGCTCGCTGATCGACGTCATCAGCGACGATGCGGCCCTCATCCACCTGCAATATTCGACGCAGTGGGACAGCTTCGCCCATGTCGGGCAGGAGTTCGACGCCGACGGCGATGGCCGGGCGGAGATGGTCTACTACAACGGCTTCCGCGCCTGGGAGCACATCATCGGCCCGATCGAGTATCGCGACGGCGACGAGATCCCGCGGCCTCACGCCCCCGGCGCGACCAAGCTCGGCATCGAGAACATGGCCGAGAAGTGCGTCCAGGGCCGCGCGGTCATGATCGACCTGCTGACGCACTATGGCTGGGACCGCACGGTGGTCGGCTACGACCAGCTCATGCGCGCGATGGATGCCGACGGCGTCACGGTCGAGCCGGGCGACATGGTCTGCCTGCGCACCGGCTATTCCGACGTGATCCTGTCGATGAACAAGAAACCGGACGCCGCCAAGCTGGAACGGTCCTGCGCCACGCTGGATGGGCGCGACGAGCGGCTGCTGCAATGGATCACCGACAGCAAGCTGGTCGCCCTCATCGCCGACAACTATGCGGTCGAGCAGCAGCCGGCCCTGGATACCACCGACGACCCCTGCTGCTCCCTGCCGCTGCACGCCCACTGCCTGTTCAAGCTGGGCGTCCATCTGGGAGAGATCTGGCACCTGTCGCCGCTGGCCGACTGGCTGCGCGCCCACCGCCGCTACCGCTTCCTCCTGACCGCCCCGCCGCTGCGCCTGCCGGGCGCGGTCGGCTCGCCGGCGAACGCGATCGGGACGGTGTAGCCGGGAACCGATCCGGTCGGCGCGCATTGCAACCGCGCATGATCGACAAGCGCGCGGATAGGAACCGATGAGGTCGCAGGTTCGACAATTACTGGTCGACCTGGCCGAGAGCTTCTGGCTCCTTCCGGCGCTGATCGTGGCCTTGGGGCTGGCGCTCGGCGAAGGTCTGGTCGACCTGGAGCGCTCAGGCCTGATTCCCGCTTGGCTGCTGGATGGCTGGCTCTACAGCGGTGGCGGCGCCGGCGCGCGGACCCTGCTCGGCGCCGTGGCGGCCTCCACCATCGGGGTCGCGGGCACCATCTTTTCCATCACGATAGCGTCGCTGACCCTGGCATCCAGCCAGATGGGGCCGCGACTGCTCAGCAACTTCACCCGCGACCGGGGCAATCAGGCGACGCTCGGGGTCTTCCTCGGCACGTTTGCTTTCTCGCTCATCGTGCTCCGCGCGGTGCGCGGGTCCGACGAAGGGGCCTTCGTCCCGCACCTGGCCGTCACCGTGTCGATCAGCCTGGCGTTCCTATGCATCGCCATGCTCGTGTACTTCGTTCACCACATGGCGACCCGCATCAACGTCGATACGGTGATCGACCTCGTCCATGCCGAGCTGCGACAGTCCATCTCCCGACTGACCACCGAGGAAGCCGGGCCGGATGAAACCGCCCCGTCGTGGGCTGCGGCGGATCGCGCCTGCCATCCGCTGCAAGGCTACCTGCAACAGTTGGATGACGCGTGGTTGGCCGACTGGGCACGCGACAAGGGCGTCGACCTTCGGCTCACTGTCCGGCCGGGCCACTATGTCTTTCCCGGCACCACCGTTCTTGAGTCCTCGCAGCCGGTGGCAGGGTTGGAGCAGGCACTGGTGACAGCCACGGCCGTGGGCGGCCGGCGCGTGGCCACCGCCGACCTCGAATTCGCAATCCGCCAGTTGGCGGACATCGCGATCCGGGCACTCTCCCCCGGCATCAACGACCCGCAGACGGCCAACGCCGTGCTGGATCGACTGGGCGCCGGCCTGTGCGAGCTGGCCGGCCGCCACCTGCCGAATGGCATGTTCCGGCGCGACGGCCGGGTCGTCCTGTGCCGCCCGGCCGTCACCTATGACGGGCTCGCCGATGCCATGTTCAACACGCTGCGCCAGAACGCGGAGCGGTCAGCCTCCGTCCTGATCCACCTGGTGGAGGTGATTGCCGCCGTCGCGGCCGCCGAGCCACGCCCGGATCGACACCGGACGCTACGCCGCCACGTCGACCTGGCCGTGGCCGCCGCCCGGCGCGGCGACATCGAGCCCGACGCGATGCAGGCTCTCATGGATCGGGTCGCGGCATTCGACGCCGCGCTGAGAGCCTGATCCGGCCGGTCCCCGCCACCCTGTCATTTCACGCCGGATACTTCGCCATATGCGCCAGCAGGGCCGCGTTCACCTTGTCCGGCACCTGGTCTGCGGCATAATGGCCGACGCCCGGCAGATGGATGAAGGTGTAGGGCGCGTCGATGAACTCGGCCGTGCCCTCGGCCGCGACCCGACCCACCGTGTCGTCGGCGTCGCCCCAGATGAAGAGGGTCGGTACCTTGGTCGGGCCGACCGGCTGGTGGACGCCGCGCGCGCGATACCAGGCCAGTGCCGCCTCCAGGGCCGGGCGGTTGCCCAGCACGCCCATGTGCTCCTCGATCTTGTGGGGCGGCACGCCGTTGCGCGTCAGCCGGTCGCGCATCCACTTGGCGTTGTCGGCCATCAGCCGGTCGCCGGCAGCGGGGTCGAGGAAGGCCGTGTGGTGGCCGGACAGCTTTGCCTGGACGCCGTCCGGCAGGGCCATGGCGCGCAGGAACGACTGCGGATGCGGCCGCGACAACATGGACAGGCTGATGATCCGCTCCGGCTGCTGGTCGGCCATCTCCCACGACAGGCTGCCGCCCCAGTCATGGCCGACAAGGTGGAAGCGCTGGCCCGGCTTGCCGACGCGGTCGACGATGTCGAAGGCATCCTTGATCAGCCGCTCCATGCGGTACTGCTCGAAGTCGTTCGTATCGGGCCGCGCGCCCGCCGCATAGCCGCGCTGGTTCGGGGCGACCGCACGGTATCCGGCCGCCGCCAGCGCCTCGACCTGGGCATTCCAGTAGTGCCGCGACACCACGAAGCCGTGCAGCATCAGCACCATCTCGCCGTCCTCGGGACCGGCCACCGACACGTCGAAAACCAGGCCCGGCGCGGTCTCGATGTTCCGCACTTCGATCATGGCGTCTCTCCCAACTGACATTCTTATCTTCTATTGGACGGGTCCCCGGCGGCCTGCCAGGGACCCGCCGGCAGATCAGGCGGCCTTGGCCACCCCTTCGGACTTCAGCACGGCATAGGCGTCGTCGAGTGCCTTGCCGAAGCGGCTCAGCATCTCGGCGATCTCCGCCTCGGTGATGATGAGCGGCGGGGTGAAGGCGATGCGGTCGCCGATCGCGCGCACGATCAGGCCATGGTCGGCCGCCTTGGCCATCACCAGGTTGCCGACCTTGCGCGCCGCGGGGAACGGCACGCGCTTGGCGCCGTCGGCCATCAGCTCGACGCCGGCGATCAGGCCGACACCGCGCACGTCGCCCACCAGCGGATGCTGGCTGAACTTCTCCAGCCCGCCCAGGAAGGCCGGGCTGACGGCCTTCACATGGCCGACGATGTCGCGCTCCTCGTAGATCTTCTGCGTCTCCAGCGCGACGGCGCAGGCGACCGGGTGGGCGCCGTAGGTGAAGCCATGGCCGAAGCTGCCATGGGTCTCGCTCTGCTTCACCATCGCCTCATAGATCTTCTCGGAGATCATGAGGGCCGACAGCGGCTGGTAGGAGGCCGTCAGCGCCTTGGCGCAGGACAGCATGTCCGGCTGCAGGTCGTAGGTCTGGCTGCCCCACATGTTGCCGGTGCGCCCGAAGCCGCAGATCACCTCGTCGGCAACGAACAGCACGTCGTACTTCTTCAGCACGGCCTGGATCTTGGCCCAGTAGGTGCGCGGCGGGGTCAAGGCGCCGCCGCCACCTTGGACAGGCTCGCCGAAGAAGGCGGCGACCGTCTCCGGCCCCTCGGCCAGGATCAGCTTCTCCAGGTTGGCGGCCATGCGGTCGGAGAACTGCTCCTCCGTCTCGCCTTCCTCGTGGCCGCGGTAGTAGTTCGGGTTGTCGGTATGCACGAAACCCGGCAGCGGAATGTCGAAGCCGGCCCGCATGTGCGGCTGGCCCGAGATGCTGACCGACGCGATCGTGTTGCCGTGATAGCCGCGCTCGCGGCCGATGATCTTCTTCTTCTCCGGCTTGCCGATGGCGTTGTGGTAGTACCAGATCAGCTTGACGGCGGCGTCGTTGCACTCCGACCCGGAGCACTGGAACAGCACCTTCGACATCTTCACCGGCGCCATCGAGATCAGCTTCTCGGCCAGGTCGGTCGCCAGCGTGTGCCCGTTGCCGAAGAAGGTGTGATAGTAGGGCAACTGCAGGAGCTGCTTGTAGGCGGCCTCGGCCAGGCGCTTCTCGCTGAAGCCCAGCGAGGCGCACCACAGGCCGGCCATGCCCTCGATATACTCCTTGCCGTTCTCGTCGAAGACGTGGATGCCGTCGCCCTTAGTGAACAGCGTCCCGCCCTGCTCCTTGTGGGCCTTCAGGTCGGTCTGCTGGTGGATATGGAAGGCGATGTCGCGGGCCATCGCCGAATTCGGGCGGATCGCGTTCATGGCGCTGGGTCTCCTTGGGGGGATAACGAGGGGGGCGACCCACACCATAGCAAAGGCCGCGCCGCGCCGCCGCCCGGATCGAAACCATCTTCGGACGATTGCCAGCAGCGCGGCCGCGCTGCTAGATGCCTCGGCCCTTGCCCGGCGGAGGTGAAGATGCAGCGACGCGCGCTATTGCTGGCCCTGATCGTGGCTGCCGCCATCCCCGTTCGATCCGTGACCGCCGCCGAGCCGCTGGTCGTCGCCACGGTCGGCCCGATGACAGGCCAGTACGCCATCTTCGGCGAGCAGCTTCGTCGCGGTGCAGAGCTGGCGGTCGAGACCATCAATACCCAGGGCGGCGTGCTCGGCCGCAAGCTGCGGCTCGAGGTCGGCGACGACGCCTGTGACCCCAAGCAGGCCGTGGCGGTGGCGAACCGGCTGGCGACCCGGCGGGTGGCATTGGTCGCCGGCCACTACTGCTCCTCCTCCTCCATCCCGGCGCTGGCGGTCTACCACGAGGCCGGCATCCTGCAGATCACGCCCGCTTCGACCGCGCCCGCGCTGACCGACGACGCCGCGCGCCGGAAGTGGCGCAACATCTTCCGCACCTATGGCCGGGACGATGCCCAGGCCAAGGTGTCCGGGCGCCTGCTGATCGAACGCTTCGGCGACCGCAACGTCGCCATCCTGCACGACAAGACCGCCTATGGCCGGGGCCTCGCCGACGAGACGCGCGCCGTCTATCGCCAGGGCGGGCGGCAGGAGGCGATGTACGAGGCGATCACCCAGGGCGACAAGGATTTCACCGCGCTGGTCACCAAGATGAAGGCGGCCCAGATCGGCGCGATCTACCTGGGCGGCTACCATACCGAGGCGGGGCTGATCGTCCGCCAGGCACGCGACCAGGGGCTGGACGCGGTGATGATCTCGGGCGACGCGCTGGTCACCGACGAGTTCTGGAAGATCGCCGGCCAGTCCGGCACGGGCACGCTGATGACCTTCGCGCCCGACCCGCGGCAGGAGCCGGCGGCCGCCGCCGTGGTCGAGCGGTTCCGCCAGGGCGGCTACGAGCCGGAGGGCTATGCCCTCTACACCTATGCCGCGATCCAGGTCTGGGCGGCGGCCGCCACCAAGGCGAAGTCGGTGGCGACCGCCAAGGTGGCCGATGCCCTGCGCGCCGGCACGTTCGACACGGTCGTCGGCCAGCTCCGCTTCGATGCCAAGGGCGACGTGGTCGATCCGAAATACGCGGTCTATGCCTGGAAGGACGGGCGCTACGCGGTGGCGGTCCCCGCGCGCTGATCGACGTCCACCAGCCAGGCCGGGCGCGGCCGGCGCTGCGGGAACGGCCGGCCATGGTGGGTGGCGATGCCCAGCTCGAAGCTCTCGGCAATGCGGTGCGCCCGCTCCACGAAATGGGCGGCGGCCGCATCCCCGGCGCATTCGCGCCGGGCGGTTTCCTCGAACAGCGCCAGCCAACGATCGAAATGCGCCCGCTCCAGGCCCAGGCGGATATGCGGGGCCATCGGCCGGCCGTGGTAGCGCCCGGTCATCAGGGCGACCGAGGACCAGAAGTCGCACATCTGCGCCAAGTGGCGGTCCCAGTCCTTGACCTGGCCCAGGAAGACCGGCCCGATCAACGGGTCGGCCCGCACGGCGCCATAGAAGGCGTGGACAAGCCGCCGGATCATCGCCTCGTCGATGCCCGTGCGCTCCATGACGTCCTGCGTCAGCAACTGCCGGCGTTCCGGACCGCCTTCGTGATCGTCGCTCATGCCGAATACCCCGCGTTTGTCTGTCCGGAATGTCCGGCTGCGGCGCGGGGTCCGCAATGGGGTGCGACAGAGAGCCTCCCGGCCTGATCGACCTGGGCCGCTCGTCCGCCGGCGTGGGAGCCCATCGCTCCTTGGGCTACCAGCGCTCGAGGCGGATGTCGACCTCCCGGTCGACGTAGCGCCACTCCGGGGTGTCCCGGAGCCGGGACACCATATCCTCGAACGCAGGGGCATCGCCTGGCGCATACTCGAACCAGGTCAGGAAGTCGAAGGGGCCGCCAAGTTCGCGGGCATGATGCAGGCGCCGGGCGACCCCGGGCAGGTATTGCAGGCCGATGGCGATGTGCCGCGACTGTTCCTCGAAGATTGCCCTGCGCTCGTCCTGGGCCAGCGCCCACCACGCCTCGGTCTTGCGGATGGGGATGAGGGCCGCCCTCGTTGCGAGGGGCCGACCAAGCCCCTGCTGTACCGCCGACAGGGCGTCGACCTCGGCCCGTTGCGTGTAGCGGGTGTTGCTGGTGGTCCCGCGCAATATCCAAGTGCTGCCGGATACGGGTGCAGCAGCCCCTTCCTCGATCGCCAGTCGGTCGGCCAGCGCAAGGCTCTCGCCGGTGACGGCGTCGATGCGGTCGATGCGCCAGGGTCCGGCGGTCCCCGCGATGAAGTGAACCAGGAGCGGTGGCGGCATTGCTGGACGGTATCCCGACTGGTGGAACCCGATCAACCGCAGCCTGCCGGCTGCGTCAGGCCCAGCATGAGGTAGCGCACGCTTTTGCCACGATCTGGCAGCGTCGCCCGCCCGACCTCGCGGAAGCCCAGTGCGGCATGGAACGCATCGGAGCCGGGGTTGGGCGGATCGGTATTGACCTCGCAGCAGACCCGGTCATGGCCTGCCGCGACGGCTGCGGCGAAGAAGTCGGCATAGAGCGCCCGTGCCAACCCGCGGCCGCGCCCGGCCGGCGCCACCACCACCCGGTCGACATAGGCGAAGCGGGGATGGCGCGCCCGGAACCACAGGAAGTTCGGGCTGTCATAGGCGGCATCCTGGTCGAGCCCGACCAGGAGTGCGGCCCCCTCCCCGGCCATGCGCGCATGGAAGGCGGTGGCCAGCAGCGCCGCCAGCCCATCGGCCGACAGGAGCGACAGCTCGGTCGCGTGGTCGTTGTTCAGCGCCAGCAGACGCGCATGATCGGCAGCCGACGGCCGGCGCAGCACCGGCGCCGTCATGCGCGCTCCACCAGCGCATCGACGATGGCCGTCGGCTCGCCGGCCGCGCCGACCATCACAGGGTTGAGGTCGACCGATGCGATGCGGCCGCCGGCCGCCTGCATCAGGGCGCCCAGGCGCACCGCCGCGTCGGCATAGGCAGCAAGGTCGAGCGCCGGCTCGCCGCGCGTGCCCTTCAGGATGGGCGCGATGCGCAGGCCCATCAGCGCGTCGACCACTTCGGCGGCAGAGAAGGGCGGCACCAGGATGGCGACGTCGCCCAGCGCCTCGACATACTTGCCGCCGTCGCCGACCATGATCGCCGGCCCGACCATCGGGTCCAGCCTGGCGCCCAGGACCAGCTCGCGCCGGCCCTTCACCATGGCCGCGACGATCACGCCTTCGGCCGCTGCCCCCATCGCCGCCAGGGCCGCCATCTGCCCCTCGAAGGCGGCGGCGACCGCGTCGGCGTCGGCCAGGCCCAAGGCCACCAGCCCATGCTCGGACTTGTGCGGCACGTCGGCCGAGCAAGCCTTCACGGCCACCGGCCCGCCCAGCTCGGCGAAGGCCGCGCGCGCTTCGGCCACCGTGCGGCACATCCGGTGCGGCACCACCGGCATGCCCTGCGCCGCCAGCAGCGCCAGGCTGTCGGCCTCGTTCAGGAACGGCGTCGACCCGGCCGGCAGATTGACCGGCGCGGCGGCCGGCATCGTCGGCAGCGCGGTCCGCATCAGCGCCGTGTGCGCCGCAAGCTGCGCCAGGGCGCGCATGGCCGTGGTCTCGTTGGCATAGGTCGGGATGCCGGCCTCGGCGAAGATGGCCGCAATGTTGGGCTGCGGCACGCCGAGTGCCACCGGCTTGCCGGTGTCGGCCATGAACTGCGCGGTGTCGCGGGCGAACGCCGCCACGTCGTAGCCGGCGCCGGCGACTGGAATGGCGATGAAGAACAGGTCGGCCGCCGGGTCGCGCCCGACGATCGGCAGGATGTCGCTGAAGAGCCGGCTGTTCGACAGCAGGGCCGCCGTCACGTCGATCGGGTTGGTGGTGGTGGCAAAGCCCGGCAGCACGCCCTTCAGCCCCTCCACCGTCTCCGCCTGGAAGCGGCCGAGTGGCAGGCCAAGCTCGGTCGCGCGGTCGGCCGCCATGACGCAACTCGCACCCGAATTGCTGATGGCGACGATGCGTCGCCCCTCGGGCCGCCAGCCCTTCAGATACAGCTCGGCCGCCGCGCACCAGTCATGCATGTCGCTGGCGCGCCAGATGCCGTGGCGGCGCAGGAAGGCATCGATCACCCGGTCCTCGCCCGCCAGCGAGCCGGTATGCGAGCGCGCTGCCTGGGCGCCGGCCGCCGTCCGCCCGGCCTTCAGCGCCAGGATCGGCAGGTCGCGGGCACGGGCCGCCGCCGCCAGCTCGGCCAGGCGCGGCGCGTCGGTCATCCCTTCGAGATAGATCAGCAGCAGCTTGATGTCGGGATCGGCCACCATCGCCTGGGCCAGCTCGATCGCCGTCAGGTCGGAATCATTGCCCGTCGCGCAGACATAGCGCACGCCGATCCCGCGGCCGCGCAGCAGCGAATATGGCACCAGGCTGGTGGCGCCGCTCTGGCTGACGATGCCGACCGGGCCGTCGGCGGGCGGCGCCTCGATGAACATGGTGGCGAAGTTGGCGACGGCACCCGTGGCGAAGTTCGCCAGCCCCTGGCTGTTCGGGCCGACGATGCGCATGCCGCGCGCCCGGGCGCGAGCCACCATGGCGCGCTGCGCCTCCAGCCCCGCCTCGCCCGTCTCGCCGAAGCCCGATGCCATCACCACGCAGACCTTCACCCCGCGCTCACCGCAGGCGTCGATTGCCTGGATGCCGGCCTCTCCCGGGATGGCGACGACGACCAGTTCCGGCGCCTCGGGCAACGAGGCGAGGTCGGGATAGGCCTTGTAGCCCTGGATCTCGGGCCGGGTCGGGTTGATGGGATAGACGGCACCCTTGAAGCCGAACTTGGACAGGAAGTGGATCGGTCGCCCGCCGACCTTGTTGGGGTTCTCGGACGCGCCGATGACAGCGACGGAGCGCGGGTTGAGGGCGGCGCGAAGGCCTTCGTCGAGCGGCATGGCGATCCTGGGGAAGATTGGGGAATCAAAGGGCGACGAAGCGCGGCAGGTGCCGCCCCTCATGCGCCAGGAAGGTGACCGCGACCCGCTGACCGATCGCCAGGCCGGGCATGCCGTGGGCCATCATGCGCACCCCCTCGTCGAGGTCGACCAGCAGGATGGCATAGGGGACCAGCGGCCGGAATGCGTCGGACGGCGCGCGGGTGACGAGGGTGGCTGCGTGCACCGTGCCGGTGCCCGCCGCCCGCCGCCATTGCAGCGAGGTCGACCCGCAGGCGGTGCAGAATTCGCGCGGGAAAGTCTGCCACGTGTCGCAGGATGTGCAGCGGCGCAGGCGCAACTCGCCCGCCGCACAGCCATCCCAGAAATGCCTTGCCAGCGGTTCCATCACTCGGCCCTCAACACGAGGCTGACATGGGACGACATGACGCCGCCGTCGCCATGGACGAAGGCCGTGCGCCGGTCGGGCACCTGGCGGGCGCCCGCCTTTCCGGCTAGCTGGCGATAGGCCTCGGCGATATGAGCCATGCCGCCGCCGACGCCGCAGTGACCGAAGGCCAGCAGCCCGCCATGGGTGTTGAGCGGCAGCGATCCGGCCGGGCCGAACGCGCCCGCTCGCGCCATCGCGGCGGCACCACCGCGCGGTGCGAAGCCGATCTCCTCCAGCAGCATCGTCAGCGTGATCGTGAAGCTGTCATAGACCGCCAGATAGTCGATGTCGTCGAGCCCAGCCCAGGCCTCCTCCAGCGCGCGCTCGGCCGCCAGCGCCGCCCCCGTCTGCGTCAGGTCGGCGGCGTGGGTGATGTGCTGGTGGCGATGGGCCTGGCCCATGCCGGCGATATGCGCGCCGCCGCCGGCCGCCTCGGCCGCCACCACCAGCGCCACCCCGCCATCGGAGATCGGGCAGCAGTCGAGCAGCTTCAGGGGGGCCGCGATTGGCTTGGACGCCAGCACGTCGGCCACGGTGATGGGTGCTGCCTGGTGGGCGCCGGGGCAGTTGGCGGCATGGCCACGCATCAGCACCGCGAACTCCGCCAGGTCGGCCTCGGTCACGCCATGGACATGCATGTAGCGCGACGCCAGCAGCGCATAGTAGGCCGGGATGGTGGCGCCGTAGGGCACCTCGAAATCCGGGTGGCCGACCTGGGCCAGTGTCTGGATCGAGGAATCCCGGCTCTGCCCGGTCGCCCGGTTCTCGGCCCCGATGACGAGGATGCGGCGACACTGGCCGGCGTCAGCCAGCCGGGCCGCCAGCATCGTCATGGCGCAGCCGGTGGCCCCGCCCGCCTGCATCGCGTGGGCATAGACCGGGTCCAGCCCGAAATGCTCGGCGAAGACGGTTGCCAGCATCAGGTGCGGATGGGTGGTCGAATAGCCGCAGATCAGCCCGTCGATGTCGCCCCGCCGCAGCCCGGCATCGGCCAATGCGGCCGTTGCTGCCTGGGTCATCAGGTCGATGGTCGTCCGGCCCTCATGCCGACCGAAGCCGGTATCGCCGGCGCCGACGATGTGCGCCAAGTCGTTGTCCCTCCCGCAAGGTCCGGCAGTCTGCCCGCGCGATCATGGTCAGGGCAAGGCGGCCGACGGACTGCCGCCGCCATAGTCACCACGGCCCAGGAAATTCCGCAGTCGCGCGACATGTGGGTTACGGGCAGCACCCGGCCTCGTCCGCGCCACGAACGTCCACGACCCTGGCAGTGACAGTAAAGGGAACGGCCGCGCCAGACGGCCCGCCCGGAGTTCGTCATCGATCAAGGGCGAGCGTCCGAGGGCCAGCCCGGTGCCTGCCAGCGCACCGGCCACGACTTGATTGAAACTGCCGAACCGGATGGTCCGACCGGCTTTCCCAGCCGGTCGTCCAAGAAGCGGCAACCAGTGCGCCCAGCTCTTCTCGACATCGGCGCCGTGCTCTTCCTCCAGGAGGTTCTGAAGGAGGATGTCTTCTGCCGTTCCGCTGGCAAGAAGGGTCGGGCTGCATACCGGAAAGATGCTCTCGCGGAAGAGCAGATGGTCGGTAGCCAGCATCGCCGTCGGCCGGACCCGGATGATTGCGAGGTCGATGGCGGCCTGCTCCAGATCCGGCGCCTCGTCCTCGCAGGCGCGCAGGTGCCATGTGGCGCCAGCATGCCGGCCGGCGAACACGGCGAGGCGGGGTGCCACCCATAGCGAGGCGACCGAACCGCTGGCGGATATCGTCAGCGTCGGCGACGCCGGCCGGCCCTCGGCCCGGACCGCGTCGCAGGCGTCGGACAGTTTGGCCAGCGCCTCCTCGACGGCGTCCAGCAGCGCGCTGCCCGCCTTTGTCGCGGCCGTTCGGCTCAGTCCCGCCCCATTGCGCGCCCGTGTCACCAGTGCCGTTCCGAGCTGTCCCTCCAGCGTCCGGACCTGATGGCTGATGGCGCTGGTGCTGACATTGAGGGCGGCGGCGGCGCGGGCGAAGCTGCCCAGGCGGGCGACGGCAACGAAGGCCCGCAGGGCGGCGAGCGGCGGCAGGGGATGCACCATCGCTGTCCAATATAGCTCAACAGCGGGTGAGCATACTGCGTTTGCGGGCGGGGGCGCGGACGGACGACGATCCCGGCCATGTTCAAGGCCGTGGAGGGCGAAATGTCTGGTTCCGAGTCAGCGATTGCGACGTGGCACAAGGATCGGGCGCAGGAGGACGCGATGGGCCCATCCCATGTGCCGATCTGGCGCCAGATGATCGGGCTGGTTGAGGAAGCGGACCTGTCCGACCGAAGCGTTCTGGACTTCGGCTGCAACCAAGGGGGCTTTCTGCGCACCCTTCACGCCCTCCGGCCATTCCGCTTCGGGCTCGGCGTCGACATCGCGGTAGAATCCCTGGCCGCCGCGCAGGCCATGAAGGGCAGTCTGCCGCTGGATTTCCAGCCGGCCGATCGGCTGGCGCAGCATGACGGCCGCTTCGATATCGCCTTCAGCCACGAGGTGGTCTACCTCGTCCCCGATGTCGCCCATCATGCCCGGCAGGTGCTGGCAGCGTTGCGACCGGGTGGCGTCTACTACGCCGCCACCGCCTGCCACACCGGGAATCGGCTCTGGCCGCTTTGGCGCCGACTGATCGAGGAACGGAGCCGCCTCGAGTTTCCCGACCGCTCGCTGGACGACTACGCCGCGGCGTTCCACGAAGCCGGTTTCTCGGTCGGGATGCGCAGCTTCGGACCCGGAGGCTTTGCCCCGTACAAGCCCCACTCCGACTCCGACTACTATCCGACGGTGGAAGACCGCATGTACGCGATGACAGATGCCAAGGTCCTGTTCCGGCTGGTCAAGGCGGAATAGTTCAGAAGCAGGCAGCCACCGCCGCGCCCAGGTCCAGCAGGATCGCCAGGCCGCGCTCGGACCAGATGACGATGCCGCCCAGCACCAGCAGGGCGGCCGCCAGGCCCGCCATGGCCTGGACCGGCATCACGCCCGCTGCGGTGCCGGGCCGGCGCGGCGGACGCCGCGCTCGTCGATCGGCCAGTGCAGCAGGGCCGCCACCAGGCCGAGCGCGGCCGAGGCCCACCACACGCTGTCGTAGGAGCCCGTCCAGTCATAGACGAGCCCGCCCACCCAGGGGCCGACGAAGCCGCCCAGTTGGTGGCTGAGGAAGACGACGCCGAACAGCGTCGACAGGTAGGTCGGGCCGAAGATCTGCGCCACCAGCCCGTTGGTGAGCGGGATGGTCGGCAGCCAGGTGAAGCCCATCCCGGCCGCGAAGATCAGCACCGACGTCTCCGAAACCGGCACCAGCATGAAGCCCGTCAGCAACACCGTGCGCACCAGGTAGAGCCAGGTCAGCACCAGCCGCTTCTCGAACCGCTGGCCGAGCCAGCCGCAGGCCAGCGTGCCCGCGATGTTGCACACCCCGACCAGCGTCAGGGCGGCCGCGCCCAGCCACGGCGCCATCCCCTTGTCGCCAAGGTAGGGCGGCAGGTGGACCATGATGAAGGCGAGCTGGAAGCCGCAGACGAAGAAGCCGGTGGTCAGCAGCAGGAAGGACCGGTCGCGCGCGGCCTCCGCCAGCGAGGCGGCGAGCCCCAACCGGACCGTGCCGGGTGCCGTCGGTGCCGGCATTACCCGCCGGCCCAGCCCCATGGCGAGCGGCACTGCCAGCATCGACGTGGCACCGAGGATTAGCAGCGCCGTGACCCAGCCGATCTCGCTGATCAGGATATGCGTGTAGGGCAGCGCCATGAACTGCCCGATCGAGCCGCCGAAGCTGGCCAGCGCCAGCGCCTTGGCGCGGTGTTCCGGCGGCGCGGCGCGGCCGACCGCGCTGAGGACGACCGAGAAGCCGGCCCCGCTCATGCCGATGCCGAGCAGCACGCCGCTCGACAGCATCTGCGCCCCGCCCCAGTCGGCCGCCATGACGACGACGCCGGCGACATAGAAGACGATCCCCGCCGCCGCCACCAGGCGCGGCCCGTAGCGGTCGGCGATGGCGCCGGCAACCGGCGCACCGAAGCCCCAGATCAGGTTCTGCAGGCCCATGGCGAAGGCGAACGCCTCTCGCGACAGGCCATAGTCGGTGCTCATGGGCAGCAGAAACAGGCCGAAGCCCTGGCGGATGCCGGCGACGATACCGAGGATCACCCCGGCCGAGACGATGATGACCCAGAGCGACCGACCCATTCGTCCCTGCCTGCAGGAGAAGCAACCTGCCCGTATTCTAGGCTGACGCGCCGCGTTTTGACAGGCGTGACCATCGCGATCGGTCTTCAACCGCTGCGGGAAGGCAGGGCGGGATCGAGGGCCGGAAGGCCGATTGCGGGCTTGCCGGCCAGCCGCCATAGTCGAGGGGCCATGACCCGCCTATTCCGTCCCGCCACCACCTTCATGGATGCGCCCGCCGCCGCCGACGCCCGCGGCAGCCGGGCCGTCATCATCGGCATGCCGTTCGACTGCGGCACGCACCCGGTGCGCATCGGCTCCCGCCAGGGGCCGGCCGCGATCCGGGAGCAGTCGGCCCTGCTGCGCGCCTTCGATCCGCTGACCAGTCGCAACCCGCTGGCTGAACTCAATGTGGTCGACCTGGGCGACGCGCTGGTGACGCCCAGCCTGATCGAAGCCTCCTTTGCCGCGATCGAGGCCGCCGTCTGGCATGCGGTCGATGCCGGCGCGGTGCCGGTGACGATGGGCGGCGACGGTGCCGTGACCTTGCCCCAGTTGCGCGCTTTGCACCGGCGCTTCCCGGATCTGTGCGTCGTCCATATCGACGCCCATACCGACGCGTACCCGATTCCTGGCTTCAACACCGCCACCACGTTCAGCCGCGCCGTCGAGGAAGGGGTGCTGGACCCGGGCCGTTCGTTCCACATCGGCGCGCGCGGGCCGACGATGGTGCCCGGCGTCTTCGAGTACGCCGAGGAACTGGGCTACACGCTGGTGACGATGGACCGCCTGATGGAGGACGGCATGGGCCCGGTCTTCAACCGCGTGCGCGAGCGCATCGGCGGCCGGCCGGTCTATCTCTGCTTCGACATGGATTTCTTCGACCCGGCCGTGGCACCTGGCGTCTGCACGCCGACCTGGGGCGGGGCGTCGGCGCGGGACGGGTTGCGCATCCTGCGCCGGTGCGGGGAATTGAACCTGGTCGCCTGCGACATCAACACCGTCAGCCCGCCGCACGATGTCGGCGGAATGACCGCGTTCCTGGCTGCGACCGTCCTGTGGAACTGCCTGGCGATGCTCGCCAACCGCGAGCATCGCCCCAACGCGTCGTAGCGCAAAACCGTCAGCGGAAGTACGGCCGGCCGTAGTAGCCGCGATAGTAGGGCGCGGGCGCGCCGTAGTAGCCACCGCCGCCGCGATAGTAGCCCGGCCCCGGTCCGGGACCCGGCACGTAGACCGCGCAGGCGCCAAGCAGGCCGGACAGCGCCACGGCGATGGCCACCGGCTTCAGGAAATACGGAACCTTCGACATTCTATCCTCCACAAGGAAGAAGGGAGGCGGTTACCCGCCTCCCCGTTCCAGAGCCTGCCGCTCAGCGCCAGCGGCCCTCGATGTACGTCCACTCGCCGCCGCGACGGACCCACCGGTCGCCGACCCAGACGGCCCGCGGGCGGGGCTTCTGAACGAACTCGCCCGGACGCCAAGCGTACTGGCCACCGTCGCGGACGTAGTAGCCCTTGCGCCAGACATACTGGTCACGCGGGCCGGGCGGGCGGCCCATCCGCTCGCGGCGCGGCGGCGGCGGGCCGCGGCGCGCATCGTCCTGTCGGAACTGGACCTGCTCGGCCTTGATGGCCTTGGCATGGTCCTGCGCCGCGGGGACGGCGTGCGGTGCCGCGCCGGCAGTCGCCAGGGGCGCCGCCAGCAGGACGGCCGCCAGAAGGCCCCGCATCAGAAACCGACGATCGTGTTCCATGGTCTTTACCTTCGGAAACAGAAGTTATCCGGCTCAGCGCCAATAGCCACGCTGCGGACCGCGACGATAACCGTCGTAGTAGCCGGAGCTGTTGGCACGGGGTCCGTAGTAGCCACCATCGCGATAACCGCCATGATGGCCATGGCAGGCAGAAAGGAACCCGGCCAATGCGGTGACGACCAGCAGAGGCTTCAAAACGCTGGAGATTCGGGACATCGAAATTTCCTCCTCATCGTTCAGAGCCACGCTGCTCCGTGTTCCTTAAGAACGAGCCGCCGAGCACTTCCAAGCGGCTCGGGGGAATTAACTCTCTGTAACCTTGTCGCGTTCCCTCAATCCTCGCCGAGCAGCACCCGGCGGGTGTGGGAGCGGAACTCGCGGCGATAAAGGACGAGCACGACCCAGATCGAGGCCGCCATGAACAGGCCCGGATGGACGAACCAGCACAGCGCCGCCAGCGCGAAATAGTAGGCGCGCAGGCCGGCGTTGAAGTTGTCGCCGGCCAGGTTCGCCAGGCGAGCCGCCTGGTCGGCCGCGGCCGTCAGTTCCGCCGGGTCGCCATCGGCCGGTGGCGTCGCCCCAAGCACGATGCAGCAATAGTTGAACTGGCGGACCGACCAGGTGAGCTTGAAGAAGGCATAGGTGAAGGACACCAGCAGCAGCATGATCTTCAGCTCCCAGAAGACCTTGCTGGTGTGCGCGGCGAACGGCAGGTCGAGCAGGATGTCGCGCGCCCGGTCGGCCGCCCCCAGCACCGCCAGCAGCCCGCCCAGGATGAAAATCGTGGTCGAGGTGAAGAAGGTGACGCTGCGCATCAGGTTGCCCAGCAGGTTGGTGTCGCCGATGCGGTTGTCGCGCCGCACCGCCTCCTCCATCCAGCGCCGCCGCAGCGTGTGCACCGTGGTGATGAGGTTGCCCTGCCCCCAGCGGCTGTGGTCGGCCACGAAGGTGTAGCCGCACCAGGCGACGATGAAGGTGGCGAACGCCACGCCATCGAGGATCGAGATGTTCATCGGCCAGCCAACCTTTCGCGCCCGGCGCAGCAGTCGGCTGGGAAGATACAACCGGCGGGCTCGCGTGTTCAGGCTTGAGCGGCAGGCTGCCGGGGGCCATGTTCGCGGGCATCATGCCGAGCGACACCGCCCCCTACCGCATCCTCGTCCGCGACCTCGTCGTCGCGGCCTCGATCGGCGCCTATGCCCACGAGCATCACGCCCGCCAGCGGGTGCGGGTCAACGTGACGCTGGACGCCACGGTCGACCCCGCCCAGCCCGAGGATTCGCTGCGCCGGGTGATCTCCTATGGCGACATCGTCGAGGGCACGCGCGCGCTGGCGGCGGGCCGCCACTTCAACCTGGCCGAGACGCTGGCCGAGCATATCGCCGCCCTGTCGCTGGCCGACCCGCGCGCCATCCGGGTGACGGTGCGGGTGGAGAAGCTGGACGTCTTTCCCGAGGCCGTGGTCGGCGTCGAGATCGAGCGGCGCCGGGTGCCGGCCTGATGCGCACGCCGCCGCCCCTGCTGGAGGATGCTGCGGTCGACGCGCACCTGGCCCAGGCGCTGCCGGCCTGGCGGCGCGACGGCCGGTCGATCGTCCGGACGTTCCGGACCGGCGGCTGGAAGGCGACGATGCTGGCGGCCGGCGCCGTCGCCCATCTGGCCGAGGTCGCTTGGCACCACCCGACGCTGACGCTGGCCTACGACCGGCTGGACATCCGCCTGGACACGCACGAGTCCGGCGGCATCACGGGCCGCGACTTGGCGCTGGCCGCCGCCATCGAGCGCACCGTCGCCTGGCAGCCGGAAGCGCCGCTGGAAGGCACGCCGCAGGCCCCGCGCTTTGCCTATATCCGCCAGGAATAAGCCGAACATAAGCTCGCGGCTGGCGCGTTTCGCCACTATCATCCCGGTCCGAATCCATAGCACGCCGGCAACGAGACGAACGTCCGCGCCGGCGGTTTCCCCGGGAGGAGACGAGCCTTGACGAGCAGACGATCCCTGCTGATCGCCGGCGTGGCCGGTATATTGGCGCTGTCCGGCGCGATGACGCTGGCAACCGCCCCCGCCGGCGCCGCCTGGCCGAACGACAAGCCGATCGAGATGATCGTGGCCTACCCGGCCGGCGGCGGCACCGACATCGGCGCCCGCACCCTGCAGGTCTTCCTGGAGAAGTACCTGAAGGCGTCGGTCGTTGTGGTGAACCGGCCGGGTGCCGGCGGCGAGGTCGGGTTCACCGCATTGGCCCTGGCCAAGCCCGATGGCTACACGATCGGCATGATCAATTCGCCCGCGGCGTTGACGGTCCCAATCGAGCGCAAGGCCCGCTACAAGCTCGAGGACTTCGAGCCGATCGCCAACATCGTCGACGACTATTCCGCCCTCAGCGTCCACGTCGACAGCCCGTACAAGACCGTGGCGGACCTCGTCGCTTTCGCCAAGGCGAACCCGGGCGCGGTCACGATCGCCTCCACCGGCATCGGCTCCGACGACCATCTCGGCATCATCTATCTGGAGAAGGCATCGGGGGCGAAGTTCACCCACGTCCCCTTCCCCGGCACCGCACCCGCGCGCACGGCCCTGTTGGGCCGGCACATCACGGCTGCCGCCCTCAATATCGGCGAGGTCACCGCCTTTTCGGGCGATGCCGCCAAGCTGCGGGTGCTGGGCATCATGGCGGCAAAGCGCTGGACCGACCGCCCCGACGCCCCGACCTTCCGCGAGCAGGGCTTCGAGGTGATCATGAGTTCGCAGCGCGGCCTGGCCGCGCCAAAGGGCACGCCCAAGGAGATCATCGACCGCATCGCGGCAGCCGTCGCCCAGACGATGAAGGACCCAGACTTCATCGAGAAGGCGCGTCAGCAGGTGCTGCCGCTCGACTACAAGGCCGCCGCCGACTGGTCGGCCGAGCTGACGAAGGCGGATGCGCAGTATCGCGAGGTCTGGCAGGCGACGCCCTGGCAGGCGAAGTAGGCACGGACCGTCGACAAGAACAATCGCTACCGGGAGGAAACATCGCATGCGCCGGTCCCTGACCGCGGCGGCCCTGTTCGCCGCCATCGCCGCCTTTGCGCCCGCGTCCGAGGCCGCCTGGCCGAACGACAAGCCGATCGAGATCATCGTCGGCTTTTCCGCCGGGGGCGGCACCGACATCATGGCCCGCACCCTGGCGCCGTTCCTGGAGAAGTACCTGAAGGCGAAGATCACGGTGGTGAACCGCGGCGGCGCCGGCGGCGAGATCGCCTGGACCCAACTGGCCCAGGCCAAGCCGGACGGCTACACCATCGGCTTCATCAACACGCCCAACGTCCTGACCATCCCGATCGAGCGCAAGGCTCGATTCTCGCTCGACGACTTCACGCCGATCGCCAACATGGTCGACGACCCCACTGCCTTCAACGTGCATGTCGACACGCCGATCAAGAACCTGAAGGAGCTGGTCGACTACGCCAAGGCGAACCCGGGTGCCGTCACCGTCGGCACGTCGGGCATCGGCTCGGACGATCATCTGGCCATGCTGGCGCTGGAGCGTGCGGCCGGGATCAAGATGACCCATGTCCCCTTCGCCGGCTCGGCGCCGACGCGCACCGCGCTGCTCGGTCGCCACATCACCATCGGCTCGGTCAACCTGGGCGAGGTCACCTCCTACACGGGCGATGCCGGCCGCATCCGCATCATCGGCCACATGGCGGCCGCGCGCTGGCAGGGCAACGAGTCCGCGCCCACCTTCCGCGAGCAGGGCATCGACATCGTCATGGGCTCGCAGCGCGGGCTGGGCGCGCCCAAGGGGCTGCCGCCGGAGATCCTGGAGCAGATCGTGAAGGCCGTGCAGCAGACGGTCGACGATCCGGATTTCAAAGAGAAGGCCAAGCAGCAGTACCTGCCGCTCGCCTACGAGCCGTCGGCATCCTGGGAGGCCTCGCTCCGTCGCCAGCAGAAGGAGTTCGAGGAGCTGTGGAAGTCCAGCCCCTGGGCTACGAAGTAGCTTCGGGAGCACGCCCATGCAGCTTCGCCATCCGCAGGACCTGGGCGCCGGCATCCTCTTCCTGCTGTTCGGGGCCGGTGCCTACCTGACCTCGGGCGAGCTGCAGGTCGGCGATGCCGCGACCATGGGGCCGGGCTACATCCCGCGCATGCTGGCGCTGGGGCTGATGCTGATCGGCGCCCTCACGGCCGCCCGCGCCTTTGCCGCCAGCGGGCCGGCCGTGGAACGCTTCGGCGCCCGCCCGCTGATCCTGGTGACGCTGTCGGTGCTGGTCTTCGCCATCACCGTGCGCTGGCTGGGTGTCATCATCGCCACGCTGCTGATCGTCGGCATCGGCAGCCTGGCCGACCGGGAATCGCGGCCGAGGGAGATCGTGATCGCCGGCATCGTGCTGGCCGCGCTTTCAGTCGGGCTCTTCGTCCATGCCCTGGGGGTGCAGATGCCGATCTGGCCCTCCTCCCCATGAATGACGCCTCGCCATGATGGACCTTCTGGCCAACCTTTCGACCGGCTTCGGCGCCGCGCTGACGCCGATGAACCTGCTGTTCTGCCTGGTGGGGGCGCTGCTGGGCACGCTGATCGGCGTGCTGCCGGGCATCGGCCCGACGGCGACCATCGCCATGCTGCTGCCGGTGACCTTCTTCCTGCCGCCGCTGGGCGCCCTCATCATGCTGGCCGGCATCTTCTATGGCTCCCAGTATGGCGGCTCGACAACGGCCATCCTGGTCAACCTGCCGGGGGAGGCGTCATCGGTCGTCACCTGCCTGGACGGCTACCAGATGGCGGTCCAGGGCCGGGCAGGCGCCGCCCTGGCGACGGCCGCCCTGGGCTCGTTCTTCGCCGGCTGCTTCGCCACCGTGCTGATCGCCGCCGTCGCCCCGCCGCTGACCGAGCTCGCCCTGCTGTTCGGCCCGGCCGAGTATGTGGCCCTCATGGTGTTCGGCCTGGTCGCTGCCATCGTGCTGGCCAGCGGGTCGCTGGTGAAGGCGGTCGGCATGATCCTGCTCGGCATCCTGCTGGGGCTGGTCGGCACGGACGTGAACAGCGGCGCGCCGCGCTTCGCCTTCGGCGTGGCGGAACTCTATGACGGCATCGGCTTCGTCACGCTGGCGGTCGGCCTGTTCGGCATCGCGGAAATCTGCATCAACCTGGAGCGTACCGAGCGCCGCAAGATCCTGTCGGACCAGATCAACGGTCTCTGGCCGACCCGACAGGACCTGCGCGCGATGACGCCGGCCGTCCTGCGCGGCACGGCCCTGGGCTCGCTGCTGGGCGTGCTGCCGGGCGGCGGCGCCTCGCTGGCGGCCTTCTCCGCCTATTCGCTGGAGAAGAAAATCTCGCGCCATCCCGAGCGCTTCGGCAAGGGCGCGATCGAAGGGGTGGCCGCACCGGAATCGGCCAACAACGCCGCTGCCCAGACATCCTTCATCCCGCTGCTGACCCTGGGCATTCCGCCCAACGCGGTGATGGCGCTGATGGTGGGTGCCATGACCATCCACGGCATCGTGCCTGGTCCCGGCGTCATCCAGCAGAACCCGGTGCTGTTCTGGGGGATGATCGCCAGCATGTGGATCGGCAACCTGATGCTGCTGGTCATCAACCTGCCGCTCATCGGCATCTGGGTGCAGCTCCTGAAGGTGCCCTACCGCCTGCTGTTCCCGGCGATCCTTCTCTTCTGCTGCATCGGCGTCTACAGCCTGAACAACAGCCCGGTCGAGGTGGCGCTGGTGGCCGCCTTCGGCCTGCTCGGCTACCTCTTCATCAAGTTCGGCTGCGAGCCGGCCCCCCTGTTGCTGGGCTTCGTGCTGGGCCCGCTGCTGGAGGAGCAGCTCCGCCGGGCCATGCTGATCTCGCGCGGGGACTGGGGGGTGTTCATCGACCACCGCATCAGCCTCGTCCTGCTGCTCGCCGCCGCCGGCCTCCTCATCACGGTTGTGATACCGACCGTCCGGCGTACCCGGCGCGAGGCATTTCAGGAGTAGGATGATCCCATGCACGACCTGATCATCAAGGGCGCCCGGATCGTCGATGGCACCGGTTCCCCCGCCTACACCGCCGACCTCGGCGTCGCCGATGGCCGCATCGCCGAGATCGGCCAGCTAACCCAGCCGGCGCGCCGGACGGTGGACGCCGACGGGCTGGTCCTGGCCCCCGGCATCGTCGACGTCCACACCCACTACGACGCCCAGCTCACCTGGGACCCGACCGCCTCGCCGTCCACGGCGCTCGGCGTCACCACCGTGGTCATGGGCAATTGCGGCTTCTCGATCGCCCCCTGCCCGCCCGAGCGCCGCGACCTCGTCGCGCGCAACCTGTCGGAGGTGGAGGGCATGTCGCTGGCCTCGCTCCGCAGCGGCATCGACTGGCAGTTCGAGCGGTTCGGGGAGTATCTCGACCTCGTGCAGTCGAAGGCGCCGCACGTGAACGTGGCTGCCTTCGTCGGCCATTCGACCGTGCGTAGCGCCGTCATGGGCGAGGCCGCGTCCGAGCGCCGGGCCAGCCTGAACGAGCTGGAGGCGATGCGCCGGCTGGTCGCCGATTCGCTGGCGGCGGGCGCGGTCGGCTTCGCCTCCTCCCACTCCGAGAACCATAACGGCTATGGCGGCGTGCCGATGCCGTCGCGCATGGCCGACGAGGCGGAAATCCGCACGCTGGTCGGCGTGCTGGGCGAGGCTGGTCGCGGCATCTACCAGATGACCGCGGGGCCGAATACCAGCGTCGCCTTCCTGGAGAGCCTCGGCCGCGACAACCGGCGGCCGGTCATCTTCTCGTCGGTGTTCCAGAACGACACCTTCCCCGATCGCGGGCCGGGCCAGCTACGCGACTGTGCCGCCGCCGGCACCCGGGGGGTCGAGGTCTATGGCCAGACCTCGTGCCAGCCGCTGACTATGGAATTCACCCTGGCCAACGCCTATCCGCTCTCCAGCCTGGACGTGTGGGACGACCTGCGCGGGGCCGACACCGCGACGCTGATGCGCAGCTTCGCCAGCGCCGATTTCCGCCAGCGCTTCCGCGCGACGCTGGGCACGCCCAAGAAGGGCAAGCTCTTCTACGGCAACTGGGCGCGGGTCCAGGTGGGGGCCGCCGGCACGCCGGCACGGGCCCGGCTGGAGGGCCGCTCCATCGCCGACATCGCGGCCGAGCAGGGCGCCGATCCGGTCGACGCCTTCTTCGACCTGGCGGTGGCCGAGGAACTGGCCACCCTCTTCTCGGCCCAGCTCATCAATGCCGACGAGGCGCAGCTAGAGCCGATGCTGAAGCACGCCAACGGCGTCATCGCGCTGTCGGATGCGGGCGCCCATCTGAGCTTCCTCTGCGATGCCGGGTATGGCCTGCACCTGCTCGGCCGCTGGGTGCGCGACCGCGGTGCCTTCACGCTGGAGGAGGCGGTGCGCCAGCTCACCTCCAAGCCGGCCGACATCTATCGCATCCCCGGCCGCGGCCGCATCGCCGTGGGCGGCCATGCCGACCTGATGCTGTTCGACCCCGCCCGCATCGCCCCCAGCCCGCGTCCGCGCCGGGTGCCGGACCTGCCCGGCGGCGACAGCCGCATGGTGCGCGACCCGATCGGGATGCACGGCACCTGGGTCAACGGCGTGGCCGTGCATGACGGGCGGGACTATACGCGCCCCGCCGCCGGCCCCGGCCAGGTGCTGCGCTCCTTCAACGCCTGAACGCTTCCCGGACGGACATTCCATGACCGCTTTGCGTTTCGACCCGCCCACCCTGCCGCCCGGGGCCGAGGCCCTGCGCGAGGAGGTGCGGCGCTTCCTGGCCGACGAACGGGCCAAGGGCACCTGGAGCCCACGCGGCGACTTCGGGACCCACCCCGACACCGCCTTCAGCCGGCTGGTCGGCCAGCAGGGCTGGATCGGCATGACCTGGCCCAGGCAGTATGGCGGGCACGAGCGCAGCGGCCTGGAACGCTATGTCGTGACCGAGGAACTGCTGGTCTCTGGCGCCCCCATCACCGCCCACTGGATCGCCGACCGCCAGAGCGGGCCACTGATCCTGCGCGTCGGCACCGAGGCGCAGAAGCAGCGCTTCCTGCCGGCCATCGCGCGCGGCGAGATCTTCTTCTGCATCGGCATGAGCGAGCCGGATTCCGGCTCCGACCTGGTGTCGATCCGCACCAAGGGGACCAAGGTCGAAGGCGGCTGGCGCATCACCGGGCGTAAGGTGTGGACGTCGAACGCCCATATCTGCGACTACGCCATCACGCTGGTGCGCACCGGCCCGCAGGAGCCCGACCGCCATTCCGGCCTGTCGCAGTTCATCCTCGACCTGAAGGCGCCGGGGGTCGAGATCCGCCCGATCCGCAACCTGGCCGGTCATCACGACTTCAACGAGATGATCCTGGACGACGTCTTCCTGGCCGACGACATGCTGGTCGGCCAGCCGGGCGACGGCTGGAAGCAGGTGACGAGCGAGCTCGCCTTCGAGCGCAGCGGGCCGGAACGGTTCCTGTCGACCTATCGCCTGCTGGCGGCCCTGGTCGATCGCGGCGGCACCGCCCCCGACGACCGGGTGGCCGAGGCGACGGGCCGGTTCGTGGCGCATATGTGGGCACTCCGCGGCATGTCGCTGTCGATCGCTGGCATGCTGCAGGCGGGCGAGACGCCGAACCTGGAGGCGGCCTGCGTCAAGGACTTGGGCAACGCGTTCGAGCGGGCGATCCCCGAGACGGCGCGGCTGGTGGCGCCGTCGGCGATGCCCGTCGCCGGCGCCAACGACCCCTTCGAGACGATCCAGGCGGAGGCGGTGCTGAACGCCCCATCCATCACGCTGCGCGGCGGCACGCGAGAGATCCTGCGCGGCATCATTGCCCGGGGGCTCGGCCTCAGATGAGCGATCTCGTTTTCGATACCGCCGACCGGCTGTTCCGCGACGCGGTCGACAAAGACCTGCTGGACCGCACCGAGGCCGGCGCCTTCCCCGAGGCCCTGTGGCAGGCGGTCGAGGAAACTGGCCTGGTCGAGGCCTTCGCCGATCCGGACACCGGCGTCGCCGATGCCGCCGCCGTGCTGCGCGCCGCCGGCCGCCATGCCGTGCCGCTGCCGATCGCCGAGACGCTGCTGGCCCGCCGCCTGCTCCAGCGGGCCGGGCTCGACATCCCGGCCGGGCCGCTGGCCCTGGCGCCGACCGACGTCAACGACCGTTCGGCCTTTGCCGGCGGGCGACTGATGGGGACCTTCTACAGCGTTGGCTGGGCCAGCCGGGCCACGGCGATCGTCGCCCTGGCGGACGGCCATGTGCTGGTGGTCGACCCGGCCCGGGCGCGGATCGAGCCCGGCCGGAACCTGGCCGGCGAGCCACGCGAGATCGTGACGATCGACGGCCCGCCGCTGGCGGCCGCCCGCGCGCCGATCATGCCCGAGACGCTGCGCCGCGAGGGTGCCTGGTCGCGCAGCCTGCTGATGCTGGGGGCGATGGAGACCACGCTGGAGGTGGCCGCCACCTATGCCAACGACCGCGTGCAGTTCGGCCGGCCGATCGGCAAGCAGCAGTCGATCCAGCACCAGCTTGCCCTGATGGCCGAGGAGGTGGCGGCGTCGGCCGTCGCCGCCCGCCTGGCAACCGAGCGCCTGGACGGCGACGAGGCTTTCCTGGCCGTTGCCTGCGCCAAGATCCGCTGCGGCGAGGCGGCCGGCAAGGCGGCCGAATATGCCCATCAGGTGATGGGGGCGATCGGCTTCACCCACGAGCACACGCTGCACCACCTGACCCGGCGCCTGTGGTCGTGGCGCGACGAGTATGGCCGCGAGAGCGACTGGTCGATCGAACTGGGCCAGCGCGTCGCCCTGGTCGGCGCCAATGGCCTCTGGCCCTGGCTGACGCGCGCTTGATGGCGGCCCCCGGCGTGGGCGGTCACGCCCTCGCCCCCTTCTTCGCCCCGCGCTCGGTCGCCGTCGTCGGCGCCGCCGACGATCCGACGCGCCTGCGTGGCCGTATCCTGGCGCAACTGCTGAAGGGCGGCTTCGCCGGGCCGGTCTATCCCGTGCACCCGACCGCGGCCACGATCCAGGGCCTGCCCGCCTATCCGTCCGTCGGTGCCACGCCGGCGCCGGCCGACCTGGCGCTGGTCGCGATTCCGTCCGACCGGGTACCGGGGGTGCTGGAGGAATGCGCGGCCGCCGGCGTCCGCAGCGTGCTGGTCTATTCCGGCGGCTTCGCCGAGGAGGGTGGCGAGAAGTCCCAGCTCCAGGACGAGGTGGCCGCCATCGCCGCGCGCACCGGCATCCGCGTCGGCGGCCCGAATAGCGTCGGCTTCCTCAACATCGCCGACGCCGTCTGCGCCACCTTCAGCCCGGCCATCGACTTCGACGCGCTGCCAGCCCAGCGCCAAGCGGCCGGCAAGCGCATCGGCATCGTCTCGCAGTCGGGCGGGCTGGGCTTCGCCATCTTCAATCGCGGCCTGCGTCGGCACCTGGCCTTCAGTCATGTGGTGAACACGGGCAACGAGGCCGACATCGACGCGACCGACGTGCTGGATTTCCTGGTGGAGGATCCAGCGACCGGTGTCATCGCCATGTTCCTGGAATCGATCCGCCGTGGCGACCGCTTCCAGGCGGTCGCCGCCAAGGCGCTGGAGCGCGGCAAGCCGATCATCGTCGCCAAGGTCGGCCGGTCGGAAGCCGGCCAGCGCGCCGCCCTGTCGCACACCGCCAGCCTGACCGGGGCGGACGCGGTCTATGACTCGGTCTTCCGCCATCTCGGCATCATCCGGGTCGACGACCAGGACGCCATGCTGGATGCAGCGCAGGCGCTGTCGCTGTGCCCGCCGCTGGCCGGACGCCGGGTCGGCATCGTCACCATCTCGGGCGGGGTAGGCGGCTGGATGGCCGACACCCTGTCCGGCCAGGGCTTCACCGTGCCGGCACTGTCGGCCGCCACCCAGGCGGAGATCCGCACCTGGCTGCCGGCCTTCGGCGCGGCGTTCAACCCCATCGACATCACCGCCAACGCGATGGAGAACGACCACCGCGCCCGCAGCCTGGAGACGCTGGCCGCAGCGGACGAGGTCGACGCCATTGTCAACGTGTCTTCGCTGGCCGCCGACCCGCGCCTGCCGCTGGAGCGCGACCGGCTGGCCGCCCTGGCGCGGACCAGTACCCGGCCGATCCTCTTCTACAGCTACCCGCTGCCGTCGCCGGCCGCCGCCGATATGCTGGCTGCCATCGGCATCCCCCTCTACACCAGCCTGGGCGGGGTCGCTCGCGCGCTGGATGCCCTGGCGCGCTATCACGAGGCCCGCCAGCCCAGGCCCGATGCGCCATCCGGCGGCAATGGGGCGGCGGCGCGCGCCGCGCTCGACCGGGCCGGCGGGAACCTCTGCGAGTACGAGGCCGCTCCGATCCTGGCCGCCTATGGCATCGCCGCGGCGCCGAGCCACCTCGCCCGCACCGCCAGCGAGGCCGTAGCAGCCGCCGCCCGCCTGGGCTTTCCCGTTGCCCTCAAGGTCCAGTCGCCGGACATCCTGCACAAGACCGAGGCCGGCGGCGTCGCCCTCGGCCTGGCCGACGAGGACGCCGTCGCGCGTGCCTTCGCGGCGATGGATGCCCAGGTCCGCGCCAGCCACCCCGCGGCCGCCATCCATGGCATCCTGGTGCAGAAGATGGCGCCCAGGGGGGTGGAGATGATCGCCGCCGTCGTCGCCGACCCGGGCTTCGGGCCGCAGGTCAGCCTGGGTTTCGGCGGTGTGCTGGTGGAGTTGCTGGGCGACCTCGCCATGGCCCCCGCCCCGCTTGCCACCGCCACGGTCGAGCGCATGGTCGGCCAACTGCGCGGCGCGCGCCTGCTGGACGGCTGGCGCGGTGCGCCGCCGGCCGACCGCGCCGCGTTCGCGGACCTCGCCTCGCGCCTGTCGCGGCTGGCCGCCGACCTCGGCGATCGCATCCTCGAAATCGAACTCAACCCCGTGCTCGTCCACCCCGCGGGCCAGGGCGTCACGATCGTCGACGCCCTCATCCGCCAGCGGCCGAAGGAACCGACATGACCGACCATCTGCTGTTCGCCGTCGAGGACGGCATCGCCACCATCACGCTCAACCGGCCGGAGCGGATGAACGCCTTCACCTTCGAGATGATCGACGCCTGGGTCGAGCGCATCCAGCAAGTGCGCCAGGACGACGGGATCAAGGTGCTGGTGGTGACGGGTGCCGGCAAGGCGTTCTGCGCCGGCGGCGACATCGTCGAGATGAAGGACCGGCTGGCGCAGACGCCGCTTCAGCGCAAGAACGAGCTGTGGACGCGCATCCAGCGCATCCCGCTGTCGCTGGAAGACCTCGACAAGCCGGTGCTGATGGCGGTCAACGGGGCGGCCACGGGTGCCGGCATGGACCTGGCCCTGCAAGGCGACCTGCGCTACGCGGCGGCGGGTGCCCGCTTCGCCGAGACCTATGTGAAGGTCGGGCTGGTGCCGGGGGCTGGCGGCGCCTGGTACCTGCCGCGCGTCGTCGGCGTCGCCAAGGCACTAGAGCTGTTCTGGACGGCGGACTTCGTCGACGGGGCGGAGGCCGAGCGCATTGGCCTCGTCAACAAGGTGGTGCCCGACGAGGAACTGCTGCCCCACGTCTATGGCGTCGCGCGCAAGATCGCCGGCAGCGCCATGCTGGCCGCCCGCCTGATCAAGCGCGCGGTCTATCAGGGCATGCGCACCGACCTGCGCACCAGCCTCGACATGATCTCCTCGCACTACGCCGTGGCGACGGCCGGCGAGGACCATCGCGAGGCGGTCGACGCCTTCATCGAGAAGCGCAAGCCCAGCTTCACCGGCCGCTGAGCCCCGGGGGGTACGGCAGTGGCCAGTTTCCTCATGGTCGGCAGCGCCCATGTCGACCGGGTCTGGCGGCTGACCGGGCCGCTGGTACCGGGCGGCCGGCAGCGCCATACCGGCGTCGAATCGCGCTATGGCGGCGGCGCCTTCCACACCGGCAGCGTGCTGCTGGCGCTGGGCCACAAGGTGGGCCTGGCGACCGCCCTGTCGGGCGACGAGACTGGCCGGCGCCACCGCCAGGCGCTGGCCGACCGCGGCTTCGATCTGGCCGCGGTCGAGACCGTCGAGCAGCCGACCGAACCGCTCGAAATCCTGCTCGACCCGGCCGGCGACCGCACCATCCTGCTGCCCGCCGTGCCGCGCGTCATCCAGGCGGACCTCGACGCCGACGGTGCCGACCTCGTCTATCTCAACGTGCGCAACCGGCCCGGCCGGCCCGAGACGCTGGACCGGCTGGCGCCCCGCATCGTCTCCCAGCTACCGCTGGATCGCGAAGAACGCCGGCCGTCCCGGATCCTGGTCGCCTCGCGTTCGGACTTGCCCGGTCTCTCCGACGCAGCGCTGCTGACGCGGGCCCTGGGCGTGGCCGGACCGGCCTTCGAGTGGCTGGTCGTGACCGCCGGTGCACAACCGGTGACCGTGCTGGGCAACGGCCCGTCGGCCACGGTGCCCGTGCCGCCGCTGCCGGCCGGCACCGACACCACGGGTGCCGGCGATTTCTTCGCCGCCGGCCTGCTCGACGGCCTGGCCCAGGGCATGGCCGCGGCTGATGCCGCCGGCCATGCCGTGGAGATCGGCCGGCAGGTGCTGCTCGACCGGGCGCGCTTCGTAGACGCCCGGATCGGCAGCTAGCTCAATGCTGGCCGAGCAGCTTCCAGATGCCGCTCGACACCAGGATCGTCTTGTCCCCCACGGTCAGGGTGCCCCGGATGAAGACCACCGACCGGGTGACGCGGACCAGTTCGGGCGTGCCCAGGATCCAGTCGCCTTCCTTGGCGGCGGTCACGAACTCGTTGTTCAGGCTGATGGTCGCGCAACGCTTGCGCCCCGCCGCGAAATGGACCGAGATGCCCAGCATCTCGTCGGCGAACGACATCAGGCAGCCACCATGGACGACCTGGTTATTGTTCAGGTGGCGCTGTTCGGCGCGGAAGCCGAACACCCAGCGCCCCTCGGATTCCTCCTTGCGGTAGAACGGGCCGAGGTTGGCGGAATACCGATCCGCCCGCGGCGACATGACCTCGAAACCAGGCGGAACTTCGATCGCGCTCATTCTGTGACGCTTCCTTTCGACTGCGTGCTTGCGCCCGGCCGGCGGGCGGCGAATCCTGGGCGGGCCGGACATTAGCCCGACCGCCGCGCCCGGTCATAGCATCAGGAGGCCGACGTTGCCCCACCATACGATCGTCCATCCGACCACGGGCGAATACCGCATCCACTACCGCTTCGACGGGCCGGCCGACCGGCCGGTGGTCGTGCTGGCCCATTCGCTGGCCGCCTCCAGCGCCATGTGGGCGTCGCAGATGCCGTTCCTGACCGCGCGGTTCCGCGTGCTGTCGGTCGACATGCGCGGCCATGGCGGCAGCGACGCGCCCGAGGGCGCCTATCACCCGGATGGCCTGGGCGAGGACTTCCGCTCGCTGCTGGCCCATCTCGGCCTGGAATCGGTCGACTTCATCGGGCTGTCCATGGGCGGCATGATCGGCATGACGCTGGCGACCGCCCATCCCGGCCTGCTGCGCAGCCTGGTCCTCTGCGACACCATGTGCGAGGTGCCGGACGGCGCCCGCGCGGCCTTCGGCGAGCGCGTGGCCATTGCCCGCAGCCAGGGCATGGCGGCACTGGTGGAGCCCACCATCGGCCGCTGGTTCACGCCGGCCTTCGTCGCCGCCAACCCGCCGATCCTGGATGCCGTGCGCGCCGACATCCGCAACACGCCCGTCGCCGGCTATGCCGGCTGCGTCGCCGCCATCCAGGCGCTCGACCTGCGCCAGCGTATCCCCGCGATCGCGATCCCGACGCTGGTCATCGTCGGCCGTGACGACCCGGCGACGCCGCCCGCCGCCTCTGCCGTCATCCACCGCGCCATCCCCGGCAGTTCCATGGTGGTGCTGGACGACGCCTCGCATTTGTCCAACATCGAGCAGCCGGAGGCCTTCGACGCCGCACTCGCCGCCTTCTACGGGGCCGGCCGGTGAAAATCGCCGCCGTCGAGACGATCGTCGTCCGCCTGCCCTTCCGCCATGACGGGCCGCCCAGCGGCTTCGGCGGCAAGATCTGGACGACGATGGACACGCTGCTGGTCAAGGTCGAGACCGACGCCGGCATCACCGGCTGGGGCGAGGCCTTCGGCTTCAACTGCATCCCGGCAACCAAGGCCGCCATCGACAGCCAGATCGCGCCATTGGCGATCGGCGAGGACGCGGGCGACATCGCCGGCACCGGCCGCCGGCTGCAGCACCAGCTGCATGTGTTCGGCCGCAACGGGCCGGTCACCTTCGGCCTGTCCGGCCTCGACATCGCCCTGTGGGACATCGCCGGCAAGGTGGCCGGCCTGCCGCTGCACCGGCTGCTGGGCGGCGGCGGGCGCGCCGACCTGCCGGCCTATGCCAGCCTGCTGCGCTACACCGATCCCGACGTGGTCGGCCGGGTGTCGGCGGCGGCCGCCGCCCGTGGCCATCGCCACATCAAGCTGCACGAGGTGACCATCGAGGCGACGGCGGCCGCCCGCGCGGCCGTGGGGCCGGACGTCGCGATCATGCTCGACACCAACTGCCCCTGGACGCTGGACGAGGCCATGGCGATGGCCCGCGGCCTGGCGCCGCTCGACCTCCACTGGCTGGAGGAGCCGCTGTGGCCGCCCGAGAATCATGGCGGGCTGGCGGCCCTGCGCGCACGCGCGGGCATTCCGATTGCGGCCGGCGAGAACGTCGCCAGCCCGATGGACTTCGCAGCCCTGTTCCGCGCCGGCGCGGTCGACATCGCCCAGCCGAGCGTGACCAAGATCGGCGGCGTCACCGCCATGCGCGAGGTGATGGCGGTGGCGGCCGCCCACAATGTGCAGGTGACGCCGCACGCGCCCTATTTCGGCCCGGGCCTGCTGGCGACCATCCAGGTGATCGCGGCATCACCCCTGCCGATCCTGGTCGAGCGACTGCATGTCGACATGGAGCCCGACCTGTTCGGCGGCCTGACCGCAGCACCGGGCGGGCGGATGCGGGTGCCCCACGGGCCGGGCCTCGGCTGCGACCCCGACCCGGCGGTCATCGCGCAATACGGGGTCTGACGATCCCGGGAAAGGACAGCGCCATGGAGATCGGCCTTTTCATCCTGCAGCAGATGCGTGATCCGTCGGTCCCGGCCGGCCGCGTCGTCGGCGACGCCATAGCCCAGACCGTGCTGGCCGAGGAGCTGGGCTTCGACACGGTGTGGTTCGCCGAACACCATTTCGCCAACCTCGGCATGTGCCCGTCGCCGCTGCTGATGGCGGCCCATGCGGCCGCGCGGACCAGCCGCATCCGGCTGGGCACCGGTGTCGTGGTCCTGCCCTTCTACAACCCGATGCGGCTGGCCGACGAGGTCGCCTATGTCGACCAGCTGTCGGGCGGCCGCCTGTCGCTCGGCATCGGCAGCGGCAGCCATCGCCACGAGTTCTCGGGCCTGGGCGTGCCGATCGCCGAGGCCCGCGCCCGCTTCGGCGAAGCACTCGACGTGCTGGACATGGCGCTGGACCACGACCGCGTCGAATATCAGGGCCGGTTCGTCCAGGTGCCCGAGACCTTCCTGCCGCTGCGCCCGGTGCAGCAGCCCGTGCCGATCTTCCTGGCGGGCCTGGCCAAGGACCCGGCGATGATCGAGCGGGTGGCCCGGCGACGCTACACGCCCTTCGTCTCGGCCATGTGGATGCCGGCTGCCGCGGTCGCCGCCATCCGCGCGCCCTACGACGCCGCCCGGAAGGCCGCCGGCCGCGACCCGGCGGTGGAGCCCTTTGCCATCCAGCGCCTGCTCTACGTCACCGACGACCGGGCCGATGCCGAGGACGCCGCCCGGCGCGCGATCTATACCCATCGCGTGGTCGCCGCCCTGAAGGCCGGCCAGGGCCGCTTCGCGGACGGCTATGTCGAGGAGGTGGCGACCGACCACGACCCTTCCGTCGAAGATGTGCTGTCGAAGGCGCTGATCGGCCCGCCGGAGCGGCTGGTCGAGATGCTGCGGCAGGACGTGGCCGAGATCGGCCCAAGCCATCTCAGCCTGTTCATGAACTTCGGCGGCATGGAGCATGCCCGGGTTGCCCGGTCGATGGAGCGTTTCGCCCGCGAGGTCCGTCCGCATCTTGGCCAATGGGCCGGCCGCCGCGCCCAGGCCGCCGAATGAAGGACGACATGGCTGGCGGCGGCTGGACGCCGGGCGCCCTGGTGCGCCATCCCGACGAGCCCGACTGGGGGCTGGGCCAGGTCCAGTCGGCGATCGGCGACCGGGTCACAGTCAATTTCGAGCATCGCGGCAAGGTGCTGATCAATACCGCGGTGATCCGGCTGACCGCCGAACCGCGGCCGGACCGGCGATGATCCTGGCCCAACTGCGCGCCGCCCTCATGGAAGGGGTGCCGGCCGTGCCCGCCGCCCGGGTCGTCGTCGGCGTCAACTGGGTGCTGGTAGAGGGACCGGACGGCACCGGCCTCTCGCACGCGCCGGTGCGCAGCGCGCCCGGCTGCCGCCCGATCCCGCAGGCCGGCCGCCTCGCCGGCACCAGCCTGCGCGACTTGGCGGCCGGTATGGACAGCGACAACCCGTTCGAAGTGGCGATCGCCATCGCTGCGGCCAACGCCCATCACAACCGCCCGGACCTGGAAGGCGAGCCCGGCAACGCGCTGGAAGATGCCGGGCGCGAGGGCTGTCCCACCGTCGTCATCGGCCGCTTCCCCGGCCTGGACCGCACCATCCCCCACGCCAAGGTGGTCGAGCGGCGGCCCGGCCCCGGCGACTATTCGGAGGCCGAGGCCGGGCGCCTGATCGCCGAGGCCGAACTGGTGCTGGTGACCGCGTCCACCCTGGGCAACGGTTCGCTGGCCGGGTTGCTGGACCTGGCGGCAGGCAAGCGGGTCGTGCTGGTCGGCCCGGGCACGCCGCTGGCGCCCGGCCTCTTCGACTGCGGCATCGCCCGGCTGGCCGGCCTGGTGATCGCCGACCCAGACCATGCCGCGCGGGTGATCATGGAGGGCGGGGCCGTGCGCGGGCTGCGCCAGGCCGGTCGAAACGTCACCCTGGCCCGGCCAGCATAGCCTCGGCCGCGGCCAAGTCTTCCGGCCGGTTGATGTTGAAGAGCGGATCGCGGCCGGCATCGGCAGGAAAGGCAACCGGCACGGCGCCCGCCAGCCGCACCCAATCCTCCACCCGGCGCAGGCCGTCCTCGACCATCGCACGGCGCAGTTGCCGGGCGGCGGCAAGCGGCCACAGGCCGAACACCGGGTGCAGCCGGCCGCCCGACTCCGCACAGGCCGCCGGCGCGCCGGCGGCGACGGCTGCGGCGAGGCGGTCGACGAGATCGCGCGGGAAGGCCGGCGTGTCGCCCGCGAAACTGGCGAGATGGGTGGCCGCGGGCACGGCGGCTCCGGCCCATTCCAGCCCGGCCAGCAGCCCGGCCAGTGGCCCAGGGTAGTCCGGCAGGCTGTCGGCCAGGATCCGCAGCCTAAATCGGGCGAAGCGGGCCGGATCCCCGTTGGCACTGAGGGCCAGCACGGCCGCCTGCGGGCGGGCGAGCGCCAGGACATGGTCGAGGATGGTGGCGCCGGCCAGGGCCAACAGGACCTTGTCGCCGCCACCCATGCGGCGGGCGCGGCCGCCGGCCAGAACGATTCCCGGGATCGGTGTCATGCTCGATCCAGCAATGCCGCGGACGGCCGCATGGCGCAACCCGGCCATGCCTGCAATTCGCTGGACGCCGCCCGGTCCAGGCCGGATAACCGCAGCCAATGGTCGATCCCCGCCTCGCCTTCGTCGCCGCCGAAACCGCCCCCGCCCGCGAGGCCCTGGCGGAGCTGGAGCGACTCTATCCCCATGTCCCCGTCGACGACTGCGACGTCATCGTGGCGTTGGGCGGCGACGGCCTTCTCCTGGAGACGCTGCACCGCTGCCTGGCGCGGCGCGTGCCGATCTTCGGCATGAACCGCGGCACGGTCGGATTCCTCCTCAACCCGTTCTCCCCCCTGGGCCTGGTGGAGCGGATCGCGGCCGCCGACCCCGTCACGCTCCACCCCTTGCGCATGGTGGCCGAGACCATCCATGGGAAGCGCGAAGAGGGCCAGGCGATCAACGAGGTGTCGCTGCTGCGCGAGACCCGCCAGTCGGCCAAGATCCGCATTCGCATCGACGGGATCGTGCGGCTGGAGGAGCTGGTGTGCGACGGCGTGCTGGTATCGACGCCGGCCGGCAGCACCGCCTACAACCTGTCGGCCCACGGCCCGATCATCCCGCTCGGCTCCGAGGTGCTGGCGCTGACGCCGATCAGCGCCTTCCGCCCGCGGCGCTGGCGCGGCGCCCTGCTGCCGCACGGCGCCAAGGTGCATTTCGAGATCCTGGAGCCGGACAAGCGCCCGGTCAGCGCCGTCGCCGACTTCACCGAGGTCCGCGACGTCATCGCCGTCGAGGTCCATGAGGACCGGACGACGGCCATGACCCTGCTGTTCGACCGCGAGATGAACCTGGCGGAGCGGATCGTGAAGGAACAGTTCCAGCCGTGACGGCGCCGTCGACTCTCGCTCGAGCCTAATCCTTTGGCGCCATGAGGATCATCACCTTGCACTGGGCCGAGCTGTTTCCCGATGTGGCCACGGTGCACTTCGCCGGCGCATTGGCACTCGCCGCAGCTTCGACCCACGTGCACGACGAAGCGTTCGGGGGCAGCGCGGTGAGCACGGCCGTGCCGGCACAGGCAAGGCCGTTGCCGCTCGCCGTGAGCTGAATGTCGCTGACGGTGACCTCGACCACCCTGGTTTCCGCGTAGGGTCCGGCGCTGTGCGACCCGCCTGGGAGCACGTGATGGGTGACGCCCGTGCCCGAGACCGCCAGGCCGACCTGCTCTCTCGACTGATTGTTGATCTGGATCAGCATATCGGCCGCTGCAACCTTGGCGACCAGGATCGGGGCCACTGCGACCAGGGACGCCACTGCCAATCTGCGAACCATCAGCCACTCCAACGCCACGGCACCTGACTGCATCGAGCCTGCCACGCCGCCGACCCCTGCGTAGGGACCGGCGGCGGGCGATCGCATCATACCACGCGGAAGTTCTTGAACTGCCAGGGGCAGTCGCGGTCGATGTCCTCGGGGAAGAGGACGCTGCGGTCCTCCAGCGGGGTCCAGCCGCCGTACTGGCCGACGACGTTGCCCAAGTAGGGCGTCATGATCGCGAACATCCGCTCGTGGTCCAGTTCGTCGGGTTCGACGATGCCGGCCTTGGGGTTCTCCATCGCCCAGATCATCCCGGCCAGCACGCCGACCGTCACCTGCAGGCTGGTGGCGTTGTTGTGCGGCACGAGATGCCGGGTCTCGTCGATGGTCAGGCGCGAGCCGAACCAGTAGGCGCCCTTGGCGTGGCCCATCAGGAGCACGCCCAGCTCGTCGATGCCGCTCACGACCTCGTCCACCATCAGGCGCTGGCGCGTCTGCTGCTGCCAGTTGCGACCGGCCAGCTCATGGACCGACAGCACCGCATCGTCGCACGGGTGGTAGGCATAATGGACGGTCGGGCGATAGCGGGGCGAACCATCGGCGCCCGCCACCGTGTAGTAGTCGGCGATCGAGATCGACTCGTTGTGCGTGATCAGGAAGCCATGGATCGGACCGGCCAGCGGCGTCCAGGTGCGGACCCGCGTGGAGGCGCCGGGCCGCATCAGGTAGATGGCGGCGTTGCTGCCGGTTTCGTGCCGGGCGCCGTCGGCCGGGAAGTGCCGCTCATGCGTGCCCCAGCCCAGTTCGGCCGGCTGGCAGCCCTCGCTGACGAACCCGTCGATCGACCAGGTGTTGACGAACTCGCCGGGCCGCTTGGGCGTCAGCGAGACCTGGGTGTCGCGCTCGGCGATGTGGATCGTCTTGACGCCCAGCATCTCGGCCAGGCCGGACCAGCCGGCGCGGTCCTTCGGCGCGGCGACCGGCTTGCCGGTGTCGCGGGCGATGTCGAGCAGTGCCCGCTTCACGAAGTGCGAGACGATGCCGGGGTTGGCGCCATGGGTGATGACCGCGGTCGGACCGCCGGCGCTCTTGGCCTTGAGGGCCAGCGCCGTCTCGCGCAGGCCGTAGTTGGAGCGCTGGGAGTAGGTCAGGCTGGGGTCGGTGTAGCCGCCGGGCCAGGGCTCGATGCAGGTGTCGAGATAAAGCGCGCCCTGGGCCTGGCACAGCTCCATCAGGGCGACGCTGGACACCTCGACCGACAGGTTCACCAGGAAGTCGCCAGCCGCCAGCATCGGCGTAAGAATGCCGGCATAGTTGTCCCGCGTCAGCGGCTGCTCGATGAACTGCACGCCGTACTCGCCGGCCACCGCGCGGCCGCGATCGTCCGCGGTCACGATGGTGATCTGCTGCGGATCGACCGCGATGTGCCGGAAGATGAGGGGCAGCACCCCCTGGCCGATGCTGCCCATGCCGACCATGACGATCTTTCCCGGAAAACGGACGTGCTTCATTCAGAACTCCCCCCGCCGGTCGCGATGCCGACGTTCAGGTGGGTGGACGATCGCCGCCTTCAGGCGGCGATCGCGATAAGGTCGTAGCCGGGCGTCTCCAGCAGCGGCCGGTCGCGCACCTCGACCAGGCGGGCCTGGTCGAAGCCGTTGAAGGCCGTGCGCAGCGACCCGCCATAGGCGCCGAGTTGCCCCAGCTCGATCCAGTCCCCCTCGCCCGCATCGGCCGGCAGGTGGAAGGGACCGGCCATGCGGTCGGCGCTGTCGCAGGTCGGGCCGAAGAAGGCAAAGCCCGTCTGCTCCTGCGCCGCCGCCCGGTCGAGCCGGATCAGCCGCGCCGGGAAGCGGAAGGCGGGCACGCCCGCGTCCGACAGGCTGCCGTAGACGCCGTCGTTCACGAACAGCTCGTCGCCGCGCCGGTGCTGCACCTGGACCACCAGCGAGACGCCAGGGGCGACCAGGGCACGGCCCGGCTCGGCCCACAGGCGGCAGCCATGGTCGGCAAGCCCGGTCGCCGCGAAGGCGTCGGCGATCTGCTCCATGAAGTCGGCCAGCGGCGGCGGCGTGACGTCGGGATAGCTGACGGGAAACCCGCCGCCGACATCCAGCACGTCGATCCGCACGCCCGACTCCCGCGCCACCTCTGCCGCCAGCGCGATCGCGCGGGCATAGGCCGCCGGCTCCATGCACTGCGAGCCGACATGGAAGCAGATGCCGACCCGCTCGGCGACCGCGGCCGCCCGGCGAAGCAGCTCGACCGCGACCGCGGGCACGGCACCGAACTTGCCGGACAGGTCGTACATGGTCTCCGCCTTGGGCGGCACCAGGCGCACGAACAGGCCCAGGCCCGGCTGGCCCTCGGTCTCGGCCAGGATCTTCTCCAGCTCGGCCATGGAATCGAACGAGAAGTCGCGCACGCCCTGCGCGACCCACGCCTCGCGGATCGCCGCCCGCCCCTTCACCGGATGCATGTAGTGGATCTCGGCATCGGGGAAGAGCTGGCGCACGAGACGGATCTCGGCCGGCGAAGCGCAGTCGAAATGGCGCACCCCGCCCGCATGCAGCGCGCGCAGCACGGCCGGCTCCGGATTGCACTTCACGGCATAGAGCACTTCGCCCGGGAAGGCCGCCACGAACGACCGCGCGGCCGCGGCCAGGACGGCCGGGCGCAGGCAGTGCATCGGGTCTTCCGGACGGTGGGCGCGCACGATCTCGTCGATCAGCGGCAGGCGCTGATTGGCACGGACGCCGCGACGGTCGGCAAAACGGCCGGTGACGGCGCGGCGCAACGGCGATACCGCGGAGCGGTGACGCAGCTCGGACATTGGCATCCTCCCGACGACCTGCCGCCGGTCAATGGCCGGGGCGGGTTCGGTTCAACGGCCTCTTCCGCCAGGGAAGGGCCGAATATTCCAGGAAAAGGGCGACGACGGGTCTAGCGGCTGAACCCAGGGATCAGCCGGCCGTCGTCACCTAGAACCAAGACGGGATGCGTGCGCTCCCGCGCGGGTCGCAACCATGTCCACCTCCCTCTCGGGACCGGCCCACTGTTGACCGGTTCTGCCAAAAAGGACGCGTCCGTCGTTACTTACCCCACGGGGGCATTGGCACGTGCGTGTGCGTCTGTACGGGGGGTGGATATACGGATTATCGCCGGCATTGCAAGAGGATATCGCAAGTGCAGCAAATCCTTCACATCACCCGCCGGACCCGGTTTCGCGCATCGCGCCGGCCAGGGCCGCACTCGCCGGCTCGTCGCAGGATTCCAGGCCGGCCACCACCCCGGCGCGATCGGCCGCGGCGCGGTTCTGGCTCAGCTTCATCTTGCCCTCGATCGCGGTGATCTCCAGCCGCAGGCCGACGATCCCTTTCAGTTGCGCGCGCACGAAGTCGGCCGGTGCGTCCGACACCTTCCACGGATGCTCGAAGCCGGCCTCATGTACGTTGGTCAGCCGCTCGACGATGTCGAGCACGGCATCGGGATCGTCCAGGACCACCAGCCGGCCGGTGACATGGACGACGCCATAGTTCCAGGTCGGCACCACCCGACCGTGCTCGGGCTTGCCCGGATACCAGGACGGCGAGACATAGGCGTGCGGCCCCATGAAGATGGCCAGCGCCGGCCGCTCCAGGTCGCTTGCCCGCCATTGCGGGTTGGCCCTGGCGACATGGCCGATGAGCGCCCCGCCCGGCGCCGGATCGGGGCGCATCAGCATCGGCAGGTGGCTGACGATCGGCCCGTCCGCCCCTTGCGTCACCAGCGTCGCGAAGGCGGCCCGGGCGATATGCGCCACCAGGACGGCGCGGTCGTTTTCGCGGAAATGCGGCGGGTTGTAGAGCATCCTCGGGCCTCCGGTTCGGCCACCGATATAGCCCTTTGGTGCCCGTCGACGATAGATCAGTCGTGAAGTACGAGGTGGAAGCCTTCTGCCGGCCCCGGTTCCTCGAAATGCCGGTCGAACAGCGCCAGCGTCTCGTCGTCCACCTGGTACTCGTGGCCCCCGGCAGCGTTGCGCACCATCAGGCGCCGCCGCCGCTCCGCCATGTCGACATGCACGACATGCAGTTCGTGATCGGCAGCGCCCGCTTCGAACACCGAACGCATCCAGTGCCGCACCAGCACGGTGTTTGCCGGCCAATCCAGCACGACGGACACACCGGCACGCAGGATCGACGCCAGGTGATCACCCATCGCATCCCGCAGACGGGGTGAGACCCGCGCATAGTCCTCAATCGAGCGGATCTCGTCAGGGTACAGCCTGGACATCAGCCGGTCCTGGGAGACCAGGATCGTCCCGCTCCGATCGGCCAACTGCGCAGCCAGAGTGGACTTCCCCGTAGCTATCTTGCCGCAGACCATGAACAGCGTGGCCATCCTCACCTCCCGCGGCTTGCGTCGGATTCAGTCGGCCCGGAAGAGACTGAGATACTCGAAGGCAAAGGTCGCGGCCGCGAGCGCCGTGATCTCGGCGCTGTCATAGGGCGGGCTGACCTCGACCACGTCCATGCCGCGCCAGTCGATGCCGCCCAGGCGGCGGATGATGGCCTGGGCCTGCCAGGTCCACAGGCCGCCGATCTCGGGCGTGCCGGTGCCGGGTGCCTGGGACGGGTCGATGGCGTCGATGTCGAAGGTCAGGTAGGTGGCGCCGTCGCCAGTGACCCGGCGGATCTGCTCGACCACGCCGTCGACGCCCAGGCGGTGGCATTCCTCGGCCGGCAGGATCGTCACCCCCTGCCCCACCGTCCAGTCCCAGACGTCGCGGCCGACCGGCGAGCGGATGCCGATTTGGATCATCCGCCGGGGGTCGACCAGCCCCTCGTTGATGGCGTGGTAGAAGACCGAGCCATGGCCCATCGGCTGGCCGAAGCTGTCGGGCCAGGTGTCGACATGGGCATCGAAATGGACGAGCCCGAGCGGCCCGGTGCGCGGCGCCAACCCGCGCAGCAGCGGCAGCGTGACGGTATGGTCGCCGCCCAGCGCCACCAGATGCCCGGAAAGGGCGGCCGCCCGCATCTCGATCAGGCGCAGGCTTTCGCGGATGTCGCCCAGCATGATCTCGAAATCGCCGATGTCGGCCAGGTCGAGTTCGGCCGGCGCCGTCCATTGCCACGGGTTCACGCCGTCGACCAGCATGCGGCTGGCCGTGCGGATAGCCGCCGGGCCGAAGCGGGTGCCGGCCCGGTTGGTGGTGCCGATGTCGTAGGGGATGCCGGCCGTGACGAAGCGCGCCTGGCTGTCGGTGCGCAGCGTGCCGAGAAAGGTCGGCGGCGTGGCGAAGGTCGGGTTCACGGTCGCCGCGCGATGAAGGCAACGAGATCGCGGGTCAGCGTCGTCAAGTCGGCCTGCAACTGCTGGAAGCGCGGGATCTTGGCGTGCGCCTCCTCATCCATGTAGAGGGCGCGGTTCAGTTCGATCTGCAGGCTGTGCCGGCCCTCGGCCGGGCGCCCATGGCGGCGCACGATCTCCACGCCCTTGTAGGGGTCGTTCACCTTCACCGAATAGCCCATGGCGGCGACCCGCTCGGCCACGAAGCGCGTGAAATCGGCCGCACAGGTGGTGCCGTCGCGGTCGCCCAGCACGAAATCGGCGCGCGGCGTGCCGTCGCCGTCGACCGAGCGCTTGTTGCCGGTCGCCTGCATCGAATGGCAGTCGATATGCCAGACCTGCCCGAAGCGCGCGAAGGCATCGTCCACCGCCCGGTCGAGTGCGGCGTGATAGGGCACCCAATAGCGGTCGATGCGCTGCTGCACCTCGGCCACGGACAGCCGGCGACCATAGATCGGCACCTCGCCCTTGATCAGCCGCCAGATCAGGCCGACGCCGCGGCCGGACTTGTCACCGGGCGCGATCGGGCCCGGCCATGGCTCGTCCAGCAGGGCCGGGTCCATGTCCTCCAGCGCACGATTGGGGTCGATATAGGCACGCGGGAAGCCGGCCGCGACCATGGTCGCGCCGAGCGCGATGGCGCCGCCCCACAGTTCGTCGACCCAGGCGTCCTCGGCCTGGCGCAGCAGCGCCGGGTCGCAGGCCGCGCCGAAATCGGCCGGGTAGACGTCGCCGCTATGGGGCGAATCCAGCACCAGCGGCGCCGGATCGCCCTCGGGCTGACGGACGAAGACGGGCTCGGACATGGCTCAACCCTGATCGTTCAGGTGGCAGGCGGACATATGTCCCGGCGCGATCTCGCGCAGTGCCGGTATCTCTGCCCGGCAGCGCGCCATGGCGTAGCGGCAGCGCGGGTGGAAATGGCAGCCGGGCGGCGGGTCGAGCGGCGATGGGATTTCGCCCTTCACCGGTTCGAACTGCTTGCGGCGGGAATCGATCCGCGGGACCTCTTCCAGCAAGGCGCGCGTGTAGGGGTGGTTGGCGCGGTCGAACAGGTCCTCGGTGGCCGCGCTCTCGACGACGCGGCCCAGATACATGATGACGACGCGGTCGGAGAGATGCTCGACCACGCCCAGGTCATGGCTGATGAAGAGGTAGGTCAGTCCGAATTCGCGCCGCAGCTCCATGAACAGGTTCAGTACCTGCGCCTGGATCGAGACGTCGAGCGCCGCCACCGCCTCGTCGCAGACGATGAATTCCGGCTTCACGGCCAGCGCTCGGGCGATGCCGATGCGCTGGCGCTGCCCGCCCGAGAACTGGTGCGGGTAACGACGGCGATAGGACGGGTCGAGGCCGACCCGGCGCATCAGGTCGTCGACATAGCGGTCGGCCTCGGCCGCGCGGACGATGCCATGGACCTGCGGCGCCTCGCCGATGATCTCGGCCACGCGCAGGCGCGGGTTCAGCGAGGCGAAGGGATCCTGGAAGATCATCTGCACCGCGAGCGCCGCGCGCTTGGCCTCGACCGAGGACATGGCGGTGACGTCCTGGCCGCGATAGCGGACACGGCCGTCGCTCGGCTTGTGGATCCCGGCGACGATGCGGCCCAGCGTGGACTTGCCGCAGCCGGATTCGCCGACCAGACCCACCACCTCGCCCTCATGCACCACCAGGTCCACGCTGTCGACGGCGCGGACCACCACCTCCTTCATGCCGGCGCCCAGCATGTTGGCGACCTTGGCGGCGACGTCGAGCGGCTTGGAGAAGCGCTTGGACACGCCCTCGAGTTGGATGATCGGGGCGCCGGTCATGCCGCAACCGCCTCCAAATGGGGGTGAACGCAACGGGCGTGGCGGCCGGGGCGGAACTCGGTCATCGGCGGCGGCACCTCGCAGGCGGCGTCCGCCCGCGGACAGCGGGTGCGGAAGCTGCAGCCGCTCGGCAGCGACAGGGGCGACGGCGCCATGCCGGGGATCTGCGTCAGCGGCTGGCCGCGGCGATTGCGGCTCGGCACCGACCCGATCAGCCCGTGGGTATAGGGATGCAGCGGCGCATCCAGCACGTCGCCCACCAGCCCCTGCTCGACCACGCGGCCGGCATACATGACGCAGATCTCGTCGGCGAGGCCCGCCACCACCGACAGGTCGTGGGTGATCCAGATGAGCGCCGTCCCCACCTCGCGGCACAGCTTCTGCGCCTCGAACAGGATCTGCGCCTGGATGGTGACGTCGAGCGCGGTCGTCGGCTCGTCGGCGATGATGACATCCGGCCGGTTGAGGAGCGCGATCGCAATGGCGACGCGCTGGCGCATGCCGCCCGAGAACTGGTGCGGATAGGACTTCAGCCGCTCGTCCGGCGACGGGATGCCGACTTGGCCAAGCGCGTCGCGGGCCCGCGCCAGCGCGGTCGTGCGGTCCATCTTCTGGTGCGCCTGCAACGCCTCGATCATCTGCGTGTCGATGCGCAGGACCGGGTTCAGCGTCATCATCGGGTCCTGGAAGATCATCGCGATGCGGTTGCCGCGCAGGTTGCGCAGGCGTGCCTCGGAGGCCTGGGCCAGGTCCTCGCCGTTGAAGAGGATGCGGCCGCCGGCGATGCGGCCCGGCGGGTCCACCAGGCCGATGATCGAGAAGCCGGTGACCGACTTGCCCGACCCGGACTCCCCGACCAGGCCCAGGATGCGGCCCTTGCCGACCGAGAAGGACACCCCGTCGACCGCCTTCAGCACGCCGGCGCGGGTGTGGAAATGGGTGCGCAGGTCCTCGACCGCGAGGGTGGCGCCGCTGGAGTTTGCCATCGTCACTTCCGCAGGCGCGGGTTGAGCACGTCGCGAAGCTGGTCGCCCACCAGGTTGATGCTGACGATCGTCAGCAGCAGCGCCACGCCGGGGAAGAAGCTGATCCAGTACTTGCCGCTCAGCATGTACTCGAAGCCGTTGGCGATCAGCAGGCCAAGCGACGGCTCGGTGATCGGCAGGCCGATGCCCAGGAACGACAAGGTCGCCTCCAGCGCGATGGCATGCGCCACCTGGACGGTGCCGACGACGATCAAGGGCGGCAGGCAGTTGGGCAGCAGGTGGCGGAACACCACCCGCGCGTCGCCCAGGGCCAGGCACTGGGCGGCTTCGATATACTCCTTGCGCCGTTCCACCAGCGCCGTGCCGCGGATGGTGCGGGCGTAGTAGGCCCACTGCACCGCCACCAGGGCGATGATGATCTTGTCGATCCCCTGCCCCAGCACCGCCACCAGGATGAGCGCCAGCAGGATCGCGGGGAACGAGAGCTGGAGGTCGACGACGCGCATGATCAGCGTATCGACCCGGCCGCCGAAATAGGCGGCCAGCAGCCCCATGGATGCGCCGAACAGCATCGCCAGCACGCCCGATGCCAGGCCCACGGCCAGGCTGATGCGGATGCCGTAGAGGATGCCGCTCAGCATGTCGCGGCCCTGGTCGTCGGTGCCGAGCCAGAAGACGGTGCCGTCGGCGCCGGCCTCGCCCGGCTCCAGCCGGCCGTCCATGATGTCGAGCTGCGTCAGGTCGTAGGGGTTCTGCGGCGAGATCAGCGGCGCCAGCAGGGCCAGCAGCACGATGATGATGCAGCCGACGAGCCCGGCCACGGCCACCTTGTTCTCGCGGAACTCGATCCAGAATTGCCGCAGCGGCGAGATGACCACCGGGACAGGGTCGACGGCCGTCGCGGCCGCGATGCGGTCGGGCGTGGTGACGGTCACGACTTCATCTCCTTGAGCCGGACCCGCGGGTCGAGCACCGAATAGAGGATATCGACCACGAGGTTGATGAAGATGAACATGGAGACGGTGATCAGCAGGTAGGCGACGATCACCGGCCGGTCGAGCTGGTTGATCGAATCGATGATCAGCTTGCCCATGCCGGGCCAGGAGAAGATCGTCTCCGTCACCACCGCGAAGGCGATGACCGAGCCCAGCTCGAGGCCGAGGATGGTGACGACCGGGATCATGATGTTCTTCAGCACATGGACGAACACCACCCGCCGGGTCGACAGCCCCTTGGCCCGCGCGAACTTGACGTAGTCCATCAAGAGGTTTTCGCGCATGCCGGCCCGCGTCAGGCGTATCACCAGCGCCATCTTGAAGAGCGCCAGGTTGAAGGCCGGCAGCAGCAGGTGCTGCCAGCCATTGAGCGTGAAGATGCTGAGGCGCAGGCCGAAGATTTCCACCGTCTCGCCGCGGCCGGTAGAAGGCAGCCAGCCAAGATGGACGGCAAACACCATGATGAGCATCAGCCCGACCCAGAAGGTCGGCAGGCTGAAGCCCAGGATGGAGCCGGCCATGATCGTGCGGCCGGCGAAGGATTCCGGCCGCCAGCCGGCCCACATGCCGAGCGGGATGCCGACGACAATGGAGATGCCCATGGCGGCGACCGCCAGTTCCAGGGTCGCCGGCATCCGCTCCATGATGAGTTGAAGGGCCGGCGTGGCGAAGGCGAACGACCGGCCGAGGTCGCCCGCCACCGCCTTCTGCAGGAAGACGAGATACTGCTCCCACAGGGGCAGGTCGAGGCCGAGCGCGCGGATCGCGCGCTCGCGCTCCATCTGGTCGGCCTCCGGGCTGATCAGGATGTCGATCGGATTGCCGATCGCATAGACGCCGACGAAAACGATCAGCGACATCACGAACAGCACGACGACCGCCTGCATCAGGCGGCGGATCAGGAATACGGTCATCAGAATACCACCGGTACGGCGGCGGCCGGCATCGACGTCGCCGCCGATGCCGGTCCAGGGACTCTAGCGGACGCTCAGCGCTTGGCCTTGACGCCCGTCGCCAGGGTCGATTCGTCCGTGCGCGGCTCGTAGGTGAAGCCCGCCCGCGTCGCCCAGTTGTTGATGTTGTAGTGCAGCGGGATGATGGCCACGTCGAGGATGGCGGTCTCGGTCGCCTGCTGCAGCAGCTTCTCGCGCGCGGCGTCGTCCACGGTCTGCAGGGCCTGGCCCAGCAGTTCGTCGACGCGCGGATTGCTGTAGCGGCCGCGGTTGGACGGGCCGTTGCCCTTCTTCGGGTCGTAGGTGGCGATGAAGGAGCGCAGCGGCGACGACACCTCGCCCGTGCCCGAGCCCCAGCCCCACAGCATCATGCTGAACTCGAGCTTGGTCGCGCGCGGCGAGTATGTAGCGAAGGGGATCGCCTCGACCTTGGTCTGGATGCCGATGCGGCTGAACATCTGGGCGACTGCCTGGGTGATCTTCTCGTCGTTCAGGTAGCGGTCGTTCGGCGAGTGGATCGTCAGCGCGAAGCCGTCCTTGTAGCCGGCCTCGGCCATCAGCTTGCGGGCGCCGTCGGCGTCGAACTTCTCGACCTTCAGGGTCTTGCTGGTGCCGAAGAAGCCGTCCGGCAGGAACTGGGCGGCGGCGATCGCCTGGCCTTCCATCACGCGGTCGACGATGGCGGGGCGATTGATCGCCATCGACATCGCCTTGCGCACCCGCACGTCCTTCAGCGGGTTCTTCTCAAGCGGCTTGCCGTCCTTGGCCGTGACGAACGGCGTCTGGTCGCGGTTGGTGTCCATCGACAGGTAGATGACGCGATTGGACACGACGCTGGAGACGTTGACGTTCTTGTCCTTCTTCAGGCGCGCGAAGTCCGCCGTCGGCACCTGGTCGATGATCTGCACGTCGCCCGAGAGCAGGGCGGCGACGCGGGCGGCAGAGTTGGTGATCTGCTTGATCGTCACCTTCTCCCAGTCGGGCTTCGGACCCCAGAAGCCGTCGAAGCGCGCGAGCTCGATCCGGTCGCCACGGGCGAACTGGGCATACTTGAAGGGGCCTGTGCCGATGGCCGCCTTGCCCGAGTTGAAGTCCTCGGTCGGCGCGCGCTCGAACTGGTCGGAGATGATGGCGAAGCCGGCCATGAAGGTCGGCATCAGCGGGAACGGCGTGGCGGTCTTGAGCTGGACCGTGTGCGCGTCGATCACCTTGGTCTCGATGATCTGGCCGGTGAAGATCGAGAAGGAGGACGGGCTGTTCGGAACCCACGGCACGCGGCTTAGCGTCGCCACCACGTCCTTGGCGTCGAAGTCGGACCCGTCATGGAACTTCACCCCCTTGCGGAGCTTGAATTCCCACGTCGTGTCGTCGATCGCCTTCCAGGATTCGGCGAGGTCCGGCACCAGCTTCTGCTTGGCGTCCTGGTCGACCAGGCGGCCGAAGATGTGGCGCGTCACCATGTTGTTGGTGGCGACGTTGTGATAGTGCGGATCGAGCGCCGAAACGGCACCCCCCAGGCCGATCGTCAGGTCGGCGGCACTGGCCGAGCCGGCCGAGAACGCCGTGAAGGCAGCCAGCAGCATCCCGCGGGCGAAGATCGTCATCCCCTAGTCTCCCCTTATTGATCCCGCCTCGTGAGGGCGGGCAGATCATGGGGCACCATCGCCCAAATTCAGCCCGGAGGCAACGAACGCGGGTATGCCCGGGCTGAATCCACAGATTCAGGACAGAAATCCTGCCAGATCGTCGCGGACGGTTGGCACCCGGCGACTGCGTCCGCCATAGTGGGCCGGTAGCCCGACTGCCTTCCGCCAGGTGAAACCGTCGTGACCCAGCCCTCCGCCGCCAGCCTTGCCATGATCGAACGGCTGATCGCCTTCGACACCACGAGCCGCAACTCCAACCTCGAGCTGATCCGCTGGATCGAGGCCTACCTGGCCGGCCACGGCATCGCCTCGGAGCTGTTCTTCGACGACGAGGGGCGCAAGGCCAACCTGTTCGCCACCATCGGCCCGGCCGACCGCGGCGGCGTCATGCTGTCGGGCCACACCGACGTGGTGCCGATCGACGGCCAGGAATGGTCGACCGAGCCGTTCACCGTGGTGATGAAGGACGGCCGGCTTTATGGCCGCGGCACCACCGACATGAAGAGCTTCGTCTCGGTCGTGCTGGCGATGGTGCCGCGCTTCGTGGCTGCCCCCCTGAAGACCCCGATCCACCTCGCCTTCTCGTTCGACGAGGAGGTCGGCTGCCTGGGCGTGCGCAAGATGATCGCCGGCCTGGCCGATCGCCCGGTGCGGCCCGCCGCCTGCATCGTCGGCGAGCCCACGGAAATGCAGGTGATCGTCGGCCACAAGGGCAAGCTCAGCTATCGCTGCCATGTCCGCGGCTTCGAGTGCCACTCGTCGATCTGCCATACCGGCGTGAACGCGGTGGAAGCCGCGGCCGAGGTCATCGCCTACCTCAAGGGAATGGTCCGCCGGCTGCGCGACCACGGCCCCCACGACCCGGCGTTCGACCCGCCCTACACCACCGTCCATACCGGCGTGATCCAGGGCGGCACGGCGCTCAACATCGTGCCCAAGGACTGCTGGTTCGACTTCGAGTTCCGCTACCTGCCCGGCACCGACCCGCACGCCCTGCTGGCCGAGGTGCAAAAATACGCCGAGGAGAAGCTGCTGCCCGAGATGCGGGCGGTGCAGCCCGACACCGGCTTCACCTGGACGCAGCAGTCGGAGTTTCCCGGCCTCGGCACGGCCGACGACGCGCCGGTGGCCGAGATGGCCCGCGCGCTGTCCGGCGCCAACCGGTCCGGCAAGGTCGCCTTCGGGACCGAGGCCGGCCTGTTCGAGGCGGCCGGCATCCCGACCGTGGTCTGCGGCCCCGGCAGCATCGAGCAGGCGCACAAGCCCGACGAGTTCATCGCCATCGACCAGGTGGCGGCGTGCGAGGCGTTCCTGGAGCGCCTGACCGACCGCCTCTCGGCCTGACCGCCAACTGCCTGACCGCCACCACCCGACCATCGCCAGCACATCCACGGGAATAGCCGACATGTCCTCCGCCGAAGAATACCCCATCGAGATCCAGCCCGTGGACATCGCGCCCTATCGGCAGGGCAACACTGGCATCGACTATGCCTGGACCTTCGACAGCGGCCGGCCCGGCCCCCACGTCATGGTCAATGCGGTGATCCACGGCAACGAGCTGTGCGGGGCGGTCGCCGTCGACTTCCTGTTCCGGCACAAGGTGCGGCCCAAGGCCGGCAAGCTGTCGCTGGTGTTCTGCAACGTCGCCGCCTACCTGTCGTTCGACCCGGCGCGGCCTTCGGCCTCGCGCTATGTCGACGAGGACATGAACCGGGTATGGACGCCGGCCGTGCTGGACGGCCCGCGCCAGAGCGTGGAGCTGACGCGCGCGCGCCAGTTGCGGCCGCTGATCGACACCGTCGACCAGCTTCTCGACATCCATTCGATGCAGCACGCCACCGCCGCCCTGTCGCTGGCCGGTCTGACCTCCCAGGGGCTGGCGCTGGCGAAGGCCATCGCGGTGCCCGAGCTGGTGGTGTGCGACGAGGGCCACAAGGCCGGCAAGCGCCTGCGCGACTATGGCGATTTCGGCATCGAGGGGCATGACCGGGCAGCATTGCTGGTCGAGTGCGGCCAGCATTGGGAGCGCTCTTCGGCGGATGTCGCCATGGCCTCGACCCTGCGCTTCCTGCGTCTCTACGACATCGTCGACGACGATTTCCTGGCCCGGCACCTGCCGGCCGCGGCCCCGCCGCCGCAGCAGATCGTCGAGGTGACCGAGGCGGTCACCATCGAGACCGAGGATTTCGCCTTCGTCGAGCCCTTCATCGGGCTGGAGGTGATCGAGAAGGCCGGCATGCCGATCGGTCGCGACGGCACGCGCGAGATCGTCGCCCCCTATGATCGCTGCATCCTCATCATGCCGTCGCGCCGCCTGACGAAGGGCAATACTGCCGTCCGCCTCGGCCGCTTCGTCGGCTGAGGCGGACGATGGCGGCCAAGCCAGCCCGGCACCGGCCGCCCTCGCCGCCCTTCGCCGACATCGTCCGGGCGCTGGCGATCGGTGCTGCGGGCGGCACGGCCTTCTGGCTGCTGAACATGCCCCTGCCTTGGATGCTCGGGGCGATGGCGGCCTGCATCACGGCATCGGTGGCCGGGGTCAAGGTCGGGCTGCCGCGCTGGCTCAGGTCCGGCATGATCGTCGTGCTGGGGGTGATGCTCGGCAGCTCGTTCACGCCGGCCCTGTTCGACAACATCTCGCGCTGGACGCTGACGCTGGCCGGGCTGATCTTCTATGTGACGATCGCCGGTGGGCTGACCTACATCTATTTCCGCAGGGTGGCAGGCTACGGACCCATAACCTCGTTCTTCACCGCCATGCCGGGCGGGTTGAACGAGATGGTGATGGTGGGCGGCGCCATGGGTGGCGACCCGCGCATCATCGGGCTGACGCATGGCTGCCGGGTCATGCTGGTCGTCTTCATCCTGGTCTTCGGCTTCCGCTATCTCGGCGGTTACCATCCGGCCGGGTCGGCCGGCGCCGGGCACAGCATCCTGCATTTCCCGCTGGTGGACTTCGCCATCCTGACCGCCTCGGGGATCGTCGGCGCGGCCGGTGCCATCGCGCTGCGCTTCCCCGCGGCCCCGCTGCTGGGCGCCATGCTGGTCAGTGGTGCCGTCCATCTGAGCGGCATCACCGACAGCCGGCCGCCATCCGAGCTGGTGGCCATCGCCCAGATTGCCATCGGCAGCGCGGTCGGCTCGCGCTTCGCCGGCGTCAAGCTGACGACGATCGGCGTGACGGCGTTGCATGCCGCGGCCGCCACCGTCATCACGCTGGGTGCCGCCTTCATCGCCGCCGCCGGGCTGAACAAGGTGACCGGCATCGACATCCGCGGGCTGCTGCTGGCCTACGCCCCCGGCGGGCTGCCGGAAATGAGCCTGGTGGCCCTGGCCATGGGCATCGACGCCGCCTTCGTCGCCACCCACCACATCGCCCGCGTGCTGATGATCGTAGCCGTAGCCCCGCCCTTCTTCCGCGCGATCGGCGGCCGCCGCAAGCTGCAGTCCGAGCGGCCGCCGGACGAGGACTAGCCGACCAGGAAGCCCGCCCCCACGGGATCTTTGCGGTCGATGGTCCAGCGCGCGGTGCCGAGAAGCCCGGCCGTGCCTTTCACCGTTGGGCGGACGGCGCGCGTGCCGTTGAGGGTGGTCTCGCCAATCAGGCACCCCTCGAAGGTGCCGCTGCCCAGCAGGCCCTCGGAGCGGATCGGCTGGTTCAGCTTCATCAGCCCGCGGGCCTCGAACATCGCCATCATGGCGCTGGTGCCGGTTCCACCCGGCGAGCGGTCGAGTTGGCCCGCGGAGAAGACGTGGACGTTTTTGTAGAACGCGCCCTCAATCGTGGGCTCGTGCCAGAAGGTCACGAAGTTGAAGTTGTTGATATGGGCCGATGCCGGATGCTGGATCGTCACCTTCTGGCGCAGTTGCTCGCGCGCGATGACGCCGAGGCGCGACAGTTCCGCCCCGTTCTCGGGCGCCACGCGCAGCGACGTGCCCCTCAGGTCGATGATGCCGAAATAGTTGCCGCCCCAGGCGATGTCGGCCTTGAGCTGGCCGACGCCCGGCAGTTCAAACGAGACGTCCTGGGCCGCGACGTAGGCCGGGACGTTCTCGAATCGCGTCCACAGCACCTCGGGGCCGTCGTTGGCGACTTCCGCCGTGACCGGGCCGGCCGTGGTCTCGAAGTGGATGACGGTCCGCCCGCCGTCGCCGCAGCGCACCAGGCCGAGCGCCACCATCGCCATGCCGACCGCGATCGTTCCGTGCCCGCACATGTGGGAATACTGCGTGCCGTCGATATAGATCAGCCCCGCATCGAACTCCGGGCTCGACGGCGGCGTCAGGAAGACGCCGAACATGTCCTTGTGGCCGCGCGGCTCGCGCATCAGCGCGCAGCGCAGCCAGTCGTAGTTCTCCTCCAGGAAGCGGCGCTTGCCGAGGATGTCCAGCCCGGCCGGATAGGGGATCCCGCTGTGGATGATGCAGAGCGGCTCGCCCTCGGTATGCGTGTAGATGACATCGAAGACATCCTGCTGGCGCATGATCGTTGGTTCCTTGACGTGGCCCGGGGTTCAGCGGCGCTCGGACAGGACGTCGAGGCCGACGGTAAGGTCGAGAACGACGATGACGACCGCCGCCACCAGAATGGTGATTGAGGAGACCGCGGCGATGGTGGGGTCGATCGTGTACTGGACGTAGTTGAAGAGCTTGACCGGGATCGTCGTCAGCTGGGCCGTCGTGTTGAAGATGCTGAGCTCGACATTGATCCAGGACGAGATGAAGGCGAAGATTCCGCCGCTGACGATGCCGCTGCGGATCTGCGGCAGCGTGACCAGGAAGAAGGTCGCCAGCGGTCCCGCGCCGAGATCGGCCGAGGCTTCCTCCAGGCTGCGCTGCTCGTCGGTAAGCTGCGGCAGCACGGCCCGCAGCACGAAGGGCATGATGATGACGACATGGCCGACGAGCAGGGCCGCGAAGCTCCGCGTCAGCCCGATCGCCGTGCCGTACTGCAGCAATGCCGCCCCCAGGACGACATGGGGCAGGATCAGCGGCGACATCAGGACCGCCGACAGCGTATCCCTGCCCGGAAAGGCGAAGCGGGCGATCGCCAGGGCGGCCGGCACGGCCAGCAGGATCGCCAGCAGCGTCGCCGCCGTCGCCAGCATGGTGCTGGTGGCGAACGCGGCCACATAGGTCGGATCGCCCAGCATCCGGCCGTACCAGGAGAGCGTCAGCCCCTGCGGCGGAAAGGCGAGAAAACTGGTGGCCGTCAGCGACGCGCCGATCAGCACGACCAGGGGCAGCAGCAGGTAGGCCAGTGCGGCATAGGAGACGACGCGGATCGCCAGCGTGACCATCCCCTAGGCCCCCTTCCCCTTCGGCTCGCCGAAGCGACCGGCGACCGCCACCAGGACCAGGGTCAGCAGCAGCATCGTGATGCCGAGCGCGCCGCCATAGTGGAAGTCGAAGACCGAGCTGTACTGCTGGAAGATCAGCATGGAGAAGACGGTGATGCGCCCGCCGCTGAGAAGTGCCGGCGTCACATAGGCGCTGACCGCCAGCATGAAGACCATGATCGACCCGGCCATCAGGCCGGGCAGGCTCAGCGGAAAGGTCACGGTCCAGAAGGTCGCGGCCGGCGTGGCACCCAGATCGGCGGACGCCTGCTCCAGCGAGGGGTCGACCTTGGCCAGGCCGTTGCCGACAGAAAGCACGACGAACGGCAGCAGGATGTAGACCAGCCCGATCAGGATGCCCAGTTCGGTGCCGAGGAACCGCACCGGCCGGTCGATCAGGCCACCCGCGAGCAGGCCGTCATTCACCAGCCCGTTGCGGCCGAGCAGCACCATCCAGCCGAAGGACCGCACGATGTTGCTGGTGAACAGCGGCACGACGATGAGGATGACGCAGGCGCGCCGCCAGGGCGCCCACTTCACGATGCGCACCAGGTACCATGCCAGCGGGTAGCCGATGAGCACGCTGACGATGGTGGTGAGGGCGCCGATCCGGAACGTCACCCACAGCACGTCCCAATGATATCGGTCGAGCAGGATGCGGGCGTAGTTCGACCAGGTGACGGCACCGGTCGCGTCCGTCAGGCTGGCGATGGTGACGACCAGCATCGGCGCCAGGAAGAACGCGGCGAAGAACAGGACCGGCAGGCCGGTCAGGATCGCCACCGTCCGCAGGCTGGCGGCCACGGCGTCAGCCCGCCACCAGATGCACGTCGGCCGCATCGAAGCTGGCGACGATGCTGGCGCCCCGGACCAGGTCGACCGGGGCCGTGCCGCCGATACGGCAGTGGAGGACCCCTTCCGCGGTGTCCAGCGCGACCAGCACATGGCTGCCGACATGGGTCACGCTCTGGACCTTGGCCGGGACTTCGACCCGACCGTCCGCCAGTGCCTGGCTGCGGATCGCGATGTGCTCGGGCCGCAGCACGGCCACGGGCGCGGCACCGCCGGCGTAGCCCGGGGCCGGCAGTTCCACGGCGCCCAGCGCCAGCGCGACCCGGCCGCCGCCCGCTGCCGTCGTGCGCAGAAAGTTCGCCTCGCCGATGAAGTCGGCGACGAAGCGCGTGCTGGGCGACCGGTAGATATCCTGCCCCCGGCCGGCCTGTTCGATGCGGCCCGCGTTCATCACCACGACCCGGTCGGCCATGGTCAGCGCCTCCTCCTGGTCGTGGGTGACGAAGACGAAGGCGATCCCGAGCTTTTCCTGCAACTGCTTCAGCTCGATCTGGACGCGCTTGCGCAGCTTCAGGTCGAGCGCGCTCAGCGGCTCGTCCAGCAGCAGCAGCTTGGGCTTGTTGACGACGGCGCGGGCCAGGGCGACCCGCTGCTGCTGGCCGCCCGACAATTGGCGGGGCATGCGTTGGCCCATGTCCGCCATGCCGACCAGGGCGAGCGCGTCCATCGCAAGCTGGCCCGCCTCGGCCCGGCCGGCACCGCGACGCCGCGGCCCGTACGCCACGTTGTCGGCCACGCTCATGTGCGGAAAGAGCGCGTAGTTCTGGAAGACCGTGTTGAGGGGCCGGCGGTATGGCGGCAGGTCCGTCACATCCTCGCCGGCAATGCAAACACGGCCCGTCTCGGCCGCCAGGAAGCCGGCGATGCAGCGCAGCAGCGTGGTCTTGCCGCAGCCCGAGGGACCGAGCAGGGCGATGAACTCGCCCTGCTCCACGACCAGGTCGATGTCCCGCAGCACCACCTGGCCGCCGAACTGCTTCGACAGGCCCACGATCTCCAGGAGTGCGGTCACCGGAAACGCCTCGTCAGGGTCCCGCGGCGCCCCTACTTCCGCGCGATCTCGCGGTTCCAGGTGTCGACGATCTTCGGCCGCAGGGCGTTGATCTCGGCCCAGTCGAAGAGCTGCAGGTTCTTGACCGACCCGGTCTCGCCCCACGGCAGCTTGCGCGCGGTCTCCTGCTTGATCGTGACGCCCTTCACGGACGGGCCGAGATAGAGCTTGTCGGCCAGACAGGCTGCGGCCTCGGGCGTCAGCGCCTGGTCTATGAACTTCTGGGCGGCGTCCTTCCTGGCCGTGCCCTTGACCAGATGCAGGCGGGCATCCGTGGCCCAGGCGCCCTCCTTCGGCACGACGAAGGCGATCGGCAGGCCCTTGTCGGTCAGGTCCCAGGCGCCGACGTTGAAATGCGCCCCGATGATGGCCTCACCGCTCTGGTAGGCATTCGTCGCCGCACCCGACGAATCAAAGAACAGCGCCGGCTTCAGCTCCTTGATCTTCTTGAAGGTCGCCGACAGGTCGCTGGTCGGAACGCCCCAGATCTTCGACAGGAAGATGATCAGCGGCACGCCGGAGGAATTGGACGGCGACGGGATCGTGACCGCTTCCTCGAACTCCTTCTTCCACAGGTCGTTCCAGGAGGTCGGCGCGGTCTTCACCTTCTGGGTGTTGTAGGCGATGCCCAGCGAGTAGTAGCCGGTGCCCACCGCATAGGTCGTGGCGCCGGACTTGTAGACGGCCTCGGGCAAGGTGTTGGCGAGGTTGCGGATCGCGCCCGCGTCCAGATTGTCGGTCACGTCGGCGGCCAGCGCCAGTTCGCTGATGCCGCCATCCATCCACGCCACGTCGATCGTCGGGTTGGCCTTCTGCTGCTGCAGCTTGGCGAGCGTCACCGTGGACGTGCCGATCTCGGCGTTGACGGCGATGCCCGTGGCCTTGGTGAAGGGCTCTGCGACGCAGGCGCGGAACGCATCGCCCCAGTTGCCGCCATACCAGGCGACCGTGATCGAAGACGGCTGCTGCGCCTGGGCGGAACCAGCCAACGCGGCGGCGCCCAGCAGGGCAGAGACCAGGGTCAGAGGTCGGGTCATTGTCGCTCTCCTCTCGATCAGTCTTCGGCAGCTATGCGAGCTTCCTCCCCCGCTGCGATTTCCACTAGAAGTAACCAGCCCAAAAGTTGAACATTCGCGACATGAACCAGGACTGGAGGGGTCCGGACAGGACTGGAGGGATGCTGCCTGCCGATACCGGCGAGCCGGCCGAACCGCGTCTGCGTGTCGGTTTCATCCTGCTGCACCAGTTCACGCTGGCCGCATTCTCCGGCCTGATCGACGCCTTGCGCCTGGCGGCCGATCACGGCGGCCGCAGCCGGCAGCTCCATATCGCCTGGACCGTGATGAGCCTGGGCGGCGGGCCGCAGCAGTCGAGCTGCGGGGTGTCCGTCATGCCCAACAGCGGCCTGCGCGACGCCGGGGAGTTCGACTATGTCGCGGTCTGCGGCGGCAACGACTACCTGAACGACGAGCCGGCCACGGCACTCGTGCAACACCTGCGCGCGGCGGCGGCCGGTGGCGTCCGTCTGCTGGGCATCTGCACCGGCACGTTCGTCATCGCCAAGGCCGGCCTGGTCGGCGACCGCCGGGTCTGCGTCCACTGGAACGTGCTGGACGCGTTCAACCAGCGATTTCCACGCCTCAACGCGGTCGTCGACCGTCTCTTCCTCGACGAGGGCGACCTCATCACCTGTGCCGGATCGACGGCCGCGATCGATCTCGGACTCTATCTCGTGTCGCGACACTGCGGGCGCGACAAGGCCCAGCAGGCGATGCGGCACATGATGCTGCAGGACATCCGGCCGGCAGCGGTGCCGCAGCCGCACTTCTACGCCAGGCTGGCCGGCATCGCCGATGTCCGCATTCGCCAGGCCGCCCAGTTCATCGAGCAGCGCCTCGACGACCCGCCGCCCGTGGCCGCGATCGCGCGCTATGTCGGGATCAGCTCACGGCAGCTCGAGCGGCTGTTCCATGCCGAGCTGGGCGTCGGCCCGGCCGCCTTCCAGCGCCGCCTGCGCCTCGAATACGGCCGCTGGCTGCTCGACAACAGCAAGCGCACAATCACCGAGATCGCGATCGACGCCGGCTTCGCCGACAGCGCCCACTTCTCGCGGGACTTCAAGAGCATGTTCGGCAGCACGCCGAGCCATCAGCGGCGCGCGCTCAGGATGGCATCCGCTCCAGGAGGCTGACCAACGGTCAGCAGTCTGCCCACTGCCGCAGAAGGTTGTGATAGATGCCGGTCAGGCGGATCACCTCCGCGTCGCCGTGGCCGCGATCGGCACCGAGCGTCTGGATGCTGCGGTCAAGGTCGAACAACAGGCCGCGGTTGGCGTCGTCGCGCACCATGCTCTGCAGCCAGAAGAAGGACGAGGTGCGGGCACCGCGCGTGACCGGGGTGACGTGGTGCAGGCTCGACGCCGGATAAAGCACGAGGTCGCCTGCCGGCAACTTCACCCGGTGCACGCCGTAGGTGTCCTCGACCGACAGCTCGCCGCCGTCATAGTCGTCGGGCTCGCTGAGGAAGAGCGTGCAGGACAGGTCGCTGCGAATGCGGAAGTCGCTGCCGCGAAGCTGGCGGATGGCATTGTCGACGTGGGTCCCGAACGCCTGGCCGCCGGCATAGCGGTTGAAGAGCGGCGGAAACACCTTGAGCGGCAGGGCGGCCGAGATGAAGACCGGGCTGCGGCCCAGCGCATCCAGGATGGCGTTGCCCACCTGGCGCGCCGCGGGCGAGCCCTCGGGAAGCTGCTGGTTGTTCTTGGCCAGTGCCGACTGGTGGCCCGACGTGGCATTGCCGTCGCCCCATTCGGCCTGGTCGATGACCTGGCGGCAGCGCGCCACCTCGGTCTTCGAGAGAATCTCTGGAATGCGCAGCAGCATCGGCCCCGGCTCCGTCCGGTGGTCGACGTAAAGGACTGTGTCGTCCGCACCGCGTATCGGCGAACTAGCACGATGCAAAATAGTATTGCAACGCATTCACACTGCGGACCGAGGGTGCTCAGGATTCTCCGGCCGGGATCCCCATGCGTGCGATGACCAGCAGGCCCGGCGTGATCTCCCGGGCAGCCATGCCCAATCCCCGCAGGATCAGGTCGAGGGATGCCAGCGGGCGCCCGAGCTCGAGTTCCCCGGATACGACCAGCCGCCCCAGGGCCGGGTCTGCCAGGAGAATGGTGCCACGATGATAGTGCCGGAGTTCGTCGACGGCGCGGTCGAGCGTCCAGCCTGTGACGCCGATCCGCCCGCTGCGCCAAGCCCCCGCCAACTGCGGCAGATCATGTCCGCTGGTGAGGCCAGCGACGGCCGACAGCGCAGCCCAGTCGCCGCCGGACAGCAGGCTCGTCGAGCCGGCCGGATCGCTGACCGCCGCCCGCCCCCGGTTGACCGCGACCGTCGCCGCCCCCGCGTCAGCCCGGACATCGACCCAGCCATCGGCAATGCGCGTGCGCAGGCCGCCCGCCGCAACCTCGAACGGACGGGTCGTCTCATGGGCAACCTGGAAGAAAGCCTCGCCGGACAGCAGCCGGATGCGGCGACCGTCAGCATCATAATGGACCGCGACAGCCGTATTGGGCGCCAGTTCCATCACCGTGCCGTCGTCCAGTGCCACTTGGCGTATCTCGGCAACCCCCGTTGCATAATCGGCTTCCAGCCAATCGAGCAGCGCTGTCGGTCGCACGACGCTCACGGCCATCCAGGCGAGTGCCAGGGTCGCCAGAATCGCCGCCAGTCCCTTTGCCGGCACAGGTCGAGGCTGGCTACGGCGCTCGCGGACCCCCTCGAGGACCAACTGGGCCAGCCTGCAGGTCTTGGCCCAGGCCGCCCGATGGGCCTCGCTGCGGGCGAGCCAAGCCCGGAGACGCGCGCGCGTCTCCGGATCCCGGCGCTCGCGCAGCAGGATCAGCCAATCCTGCGCCTGGCGGGCAATGGCATCCGCTTCGTCGGACGGCGGCTGACCCTGGTCGTTCAAGGATTTCACTCCTGCCGCGCCAGTATCATCCCAGGATGATGCTCATGCCGCCCGGCGGTTGGTGTCGATCGCATTCAGCCGGCTGACGAAGGCCTGGCACCAACTCTGGATGGTGTTCGTGCGCAACTCGGCCATCATGCCGGCCCAGCGGGCGCGGCGCTCCTCCAGCGGCATGGTCAGTGCCAGGTGAATGGCATCGCCGATCTCTTCCACGTCGAAGGGATTGACAATCAGGGCCTGCGGCAGGGAGCGGGCGGCCCCGGCAAAGCGCGACAGCACGAGTACACCCGGATTCTCCGGATCCTGCGCGGCGACATATTCCTTGGCGACGAGGTTCATGCCGTCGCGCAGCGGCGTCACGAGGCCGACCGCGGCGGCGCGGTAGAATCCCGCCAGGGACTGGCGCGGGAATGCCTTGTTCAGGTAGCGCACCGGCGCCCAGTCGAATTCGCCGAAGCGGCCGTTGATGCGGCCGACCCAGCCCTCCAGCTCGCGGCGCAGCGCCCGGTACTGCTCGACCTCGCCGCGGGAGATCGGCGCGATCTGCATGTAGGTGACGCGGCCGCGATGCTCGGGATGGGATTCGAGTGCCGCCTGGAAGGATTCCATGCGCTGGGGGATGCCCTTGGAATAGTCCAGCCGATCGACGCCGATCACGAGCCGCCGCCCGCCCAGGCTGTCGGCCAGGCGCCGCGTCTGCGGGCTGTCGACGGCGGCCTGCGCCAGGTCGACGAACGCCTGCGTGTCGATGCCGATGGGGAAGGCCGCCGCCATCCCGTGGCGGCCGAAGGCCTGGAAGGCGCCGTCGCGGTCCATGGCGCCCACCCTCTCCTCCTCCAGGTAGCTGGAGAAGGCCCGCAGGTCGTCGGCGGTCTGGAAGCCGACCAGGTCGTAGGCGCAAAGGTCCGCCACCAGCCGGCGATGGCGCGGCAGGGCGGTCAGCACCTCCGGCGCCGGCAGCGGAATGTGCAGGAAGAAGCCGATCCGGTTGGCCACGCCCAGCGCCCGCAAGGCCGAGGCCAACGGGATGAAGTGGTAGTCGTGGATCCAGATGATGTCGTCCGGCCGCAGCAGCGGCGCCAGCCGCTCGGCGAACAGGCGGTTGACCCGCAGATACCCCTCATAGGCGCTGCGGCTGAACTCGATCAGGCCGAGGCGATAGTGGCAAAGCGGCCAGAGCGTGCCATTGGCATAGTGCACGTAGAAGTCGTCATGGTCGGCCGCCGTCAGCGGAATGGTGGCAAAGAGGATATTGCCAGCCTCGTGGATCTTGGGCTCGGCCGCAGCCTCGCTCAGCTCGCCGCTCCAGCCGAACCACAGGCCGCCCTCCTTCTGCAGGGCCTCGCGCAGGCCGACTGCCAGCCCGCCCGCCCGGGTGCCGCGGTCCCGCGGCGACGCGGTCCGGTTGGAGACGATTACGAGCCGCGCCAAAACGCTTCCTCCCAGCTCTTGGACAGCCGCATGGCCGAGATGATCAGGCCCACCATCGAATAGGTCTGCGGGAAGTTGCCCCACAACTCCCCCCGAAACGGATCGAGATCCTCCGACAGCAGCCCGTGGCGGGTGCGACATGCCAGCACCTGCTCGAACAGCACCCGCGCCTCCTCCTTGCGGCCGACCGCAACCAGTGCGTCGATATACCAGAAGGTACACACGGTAAACGACGTCTCCGGCAAACCGAAATCGTCGGGTGCGGCGTAGCGCATCAGGTGCGCGCCGCGCCGCAGGCGCTTCTCGATCAGCGACAGGGTGCCAAGAAAGCGCGGGTCATCCGCCGCCACGAGCCCGATCTCCTGCATCAGCAGCAGGCTGGCATCGACCTCGGTGCTGCCGTGGGCATCGACGAAGCTGTTCAGCTCCGCATTCCAGGCCTCGGCCAGCAGGCGCTCGCGGATGCCGTCGGCGATGTCGCGCCATTCATCGGCGGCCGCCTTCTCGTCCAGGACCTGGGCGATCTTGGCCAGGCGGTCGCAGGCGGCCCAGCACATCGCGGTCGAATGGGTGTGGACGCGCAGCCGGCCGCGGAACTCCCACAGGCCGGCATCGGGTTCGAAGGCCACCGCGGCCGCCTTCCGCCCCAACCGCTCCAGCCGGCGGAACAGCTCGATGTCGCCGACATGGGGCAGGCGCAGATCGAAGAACATCTGCGCCGCGGCCAGGATGATGCTGCCGTAGCTGTCGTTCTGAACCTGCACCTGGGCCAGGTTGCCGACCCGGACGGGCCCCATGCCGCGATAGCCCTTCAGGCTCGGCACGGTGCGCTCGTCGAGCGGGATCGACGGTAACAGTCCATAGACCGGCTTCAGCACGCCGCTCGTCTCGGTCTGCGCCACCGTGGTGATATAGCGCAGGAAATCTTCCATCGTGAGCGTCGCGCCCAGCCGGTTCAGCGCATGGACGACGAAGTAGGAATCCCGCAGCCAGCAGTAGCGGTAGTCCCAGGTGCGCGGCGTGTCGGCCGCCTCGGGCACCGACGTCGTCAGGGCGGCCACGATCGCCCCCGTCTCCTCGAAGGCGCACAGCTTCAGGGTGATGGCGGCGCGGATGACCGCGTCCTGCCACTCGAACGGTACCGACAGGTAGCGCTGCCACTCGATCCAGTATTCGCGCGTACGCTCCAGGAAATCGACGCCCAGGCGCGGCACGGAGCCGGTGAAGGTCTCGTCCGGGCCCAGCACCATGGTCAGCGGCTGGGTCAGCGCGAAGGGCTGCTCGGCCACGATGTGGGCGATCGGCGCGTCGGTCGTCAGCCGCAGCGTGCCCGACAGGGCCGGCGGGCTTTCCGAGAAGTAGCGGATATGGTTGCTGCCCACGGTGCGCTTGGCGGGCTCGGCACCATAGTTGAAGCGCGGCCGCAGCCGGATCGTCACCAGCGGCATGCCGCCCAGCGGCTCGATGCGGCGGATGATCGTCGGCGGCCGGTAAAGCCGGTCGAACTGCTTGAAGCGCGGGGCATAGTCGACGATGCGGACCGACGACCCGCTGCCGTCGGTCAGGATCGTCTCCAGCACCGCCGTGTTGCCGAGATAGCGCTGGCTGCTTTCGGCAAAGCCGTGGAGGTCGATCGAGAAGCTGCCCTCGACCTTCTCGTCGCCGTCCAGCAGGCTGCAGAACACCGGGTCCCCGTCCAGGCGCGGATAGCACATCCAGACGATGCGACCGACCGGGTCTACGAGTGCCGCCACGACCGAATTGCCGACGACGCCGAGTTCGAGGTTGGCTGTCATGCCTGTTTGCTCTCCCTGGCCAGAACGGACAGCCACGTGCGTACCGCGGCTGCATCCGTGAAGCTTGGCGCGCGCGCGATGGCCGGGTGGATACCGACCGCCATCGCCAGCCCGCCCACCGCCTCCACCGCCGCAAACCCGTCCGCGTCGGTCACGTCGTCGCCGATGAAGACCGGGCGCCTGCCCGTGAACGGCGGACTGGCCATGAAGATCCCGACCGCGGTGCCTTTTGTGTGGTGGCGGTCGCGCAGCTCGCGCACCATCTTGCCTTCCAGCAGCTCGATCGCCCCGCCGGCGGCCTCGACCAGGCTGCGCAGCGCGCGGGTCAACTGGACCTCGGCCTCGGGCGCACGCCGGAAATGCACGGCGATCGCCGCCCCCTTCTCCTCCACCTCGACATTGGGCCAGACGGCCGCCAGCGCCCGCACTTCCGGCGCCAGGCCCGGCAGCACCGGGTCGATGCGGCCGGAATGGACCGCCCCCAGCGGGTCGAGCCGGATCTCGGCGCCGTGCTGGCCGGCCGCCGGCAGGACCAGCGGGGCGAACAGCCGGTCCAGCTCGGCCACCGTCCGGCCGCTGACGAGCGCCATCGCCCCGCCGAGACCGGCGGCCAGCCGACGGAGATCCGGCCGCAGCGTTTCCGGCACGGTGACCGACTGGGGCTCGTCGGCTATGTCGAGAAGGGTCCCGTCGACGTCGAGAAACAGCGCCCAGGAACCGTCGAGAGCCGCGGGTGGGGCAAGCCAACCGCCATCATTCGCATTCATCACCCATTGATGTCGCCCGAACCGGCCCGCAGTTCAACCCTGTACCGGCCGCGACCTAGGCGCAGCGCGCCGTCAGCCCGCCATCCACGACCAGCTCGTGGGCCGTGATGTAGCGCGCGTCGTCCGACGCCAGGAAGAGCGCGGCATTGGCCACGTCCCAGGCATCGCCCATGCGCCCCATCGGGCATTGGCGATGCCGCTTCTCGATCATCTGGTCGATGTCGCCGCCGGCATAGGCGTCGGGCAGGCCATGGCGGATCATCGGCGTGTCCATCAGGCCGGGCAGGATCGCGTTGCACCGGATGCCCTTGGCGGCATAGGCCAGCGCGATGCCCTTGGTCATCATGCCGACCGCGCCCTTGGTGGCGTAGTAGGAGATGTAGTCGATCCCCGTCCAGCGGATGCCCGCGATGGATGCGGTATTCACGATGGCCCCGCCGCCCTGCCGCTCCATCACCGGCAGGACATGCTTGCAGACCAGGAACACGCTCTTCTGGTTGACGCGCTCGACCCGGTCCCACTCCTCCTCGGGCAGATCGACCGCGCCCCCTACGACGGCGATGCCGACATTGTTGTGCAGGATGTCGATCCGCCCGAAACGCTCCAGGCAGGTGGCCACCATGGCCCGCACCTGGTCGTGCGAGGACACGTCCGTGGTATGGGCGGCGGCAATCCCGCCCTCGCCCGCGATGATGGCGCAGGTTTCCGCGGCCGCGGTGCCGTTCACGTCGACCGCGAACACCGACGCCCCCTCGCGCGCGAAGAGGACGGCCGTCGCCTTGCCATTGCCCCATCCCGGCCCCGACGATCCCGCCCCGGTGATGATCGCCACCTTGCCCGCCAGCCTGCCTGCCATTGCCCGACCTCGTTGGTTTTGGACGTTTCCCGCCCGCGACGATACGGGAGGGCAGCCGGATGCGGAAAGTGGCTGATGCCGCCGTGCCGTTCTGCTAGCCATTCGCCCCATGATCGCCCATGACGTCCGCGTCCACCCCTCCGCCGCGCGGCTGCCGCGCGAAGCCCAACTCGCCTGGAAGATCGCCGAGGTCGCGACCGGCGGCGCCCCGGTCCTGCCGGAAGTGGCGGCGATGGCGGCCTGCCGTGTCGTCGACAACGCGGCGGTCGCACTCGCGGCCGTCAACCGCGGCCCGGTGGCGGCCGCCCGCGCCATGGCGCTGGCCCATCCCCGCGCCGGCGGCGCCAGCCTGTTCGGCCTGGCGGGCGATGTCCGGGTCGATGCCGAATGGGCCGCCTGGGCGAACGCGACCGCGGTGCGCGAGCTCGACTATCACGATACGTTCCTGGCCGCGGACTATGCCCATCCGGGCGATTCCATCGCCCCCCTGCTGGCGGTGGCCGAGCAGACCGGGCGCGATGGCCCGGCGCTGGTGCGGGCGATCGCGGTTGCCTACGAGATCCATGTGGCGCTGGTGAAGGCGATCTGCCTGCACGCCTACAAGAAAGACCATATCGCCCACCTGGCGCCGGCGACGGCCGCCGGCATCGGCGCGCTGCTGGGCCTGCCGACGCCGGTCGTGTTCCAGGCGGTGAACCAGGCCGTCCACCTCGCCTTCTCCACCCGGCAGTCGCGCAAGGGCGAGATCAGCTCGTGGAAGGCTTTCGTGCCCGGCTTCTCCGGCAAGCTGGCGATCGAGGCGGTCGACCGGGCGATGCGCGGCGAGGCCGCCCCCAGCCCGATCTACGAGGGCGAGGATTCGGTGCTGGCCTGGATGCTGGGCGGCCGTGACGACCGCTACACCGTCCACCTGCCCGCCCCCGGCGAGGCGCCGCGCGGCATCCTCGAGACCTACACCAAGGCCCATTCGGCCGAGTATCAGGCCCAGGCCCTGATCGACGCCGCCCGCGAATTGGGCGGCCGGGTCGACCTGTCGCGTGTCGCCGAGGTGGTGGTGCACACCAGCCACCACACCCACTACGTCATCGGCACCGGCGCCAACGACCCGCAGAAGATGGACCCCGACGCCAGCCGGGAAACCCTCGACCATTCCATCATGTACATCCTGGCCGTGGCCCTCGAGGACCGGGCCTGGCACCATGAGCGGAGCTACACGGCCGAGCGCGCGCATCGCCCCTCGACGGTGGCGCTGTGGCGCAAGATCCGCACGGTCGAGGACCCGGAATGGACCCGCCGCTACCACGCCGCCGACCCGGCCGAGCGGGCCTTCGGCGGGCGGATCGCCATCCGGCTCGACGACGGCCGGGTGGTCGAGGCGGAGCGCAGCGTGGCCGACGCCCACCCGAACGGGGCCGCGCCCTGGCAGTGGCCGGACTATGTCGGCAAGTTCGACACGCTGACGGCCGGTGCGATCGACCGCGGCGAGCGCGACCGCTTTGTCGGGCTGGCGCAACGCCTGGCAACCCTGAGCGCTGCCGATGTGCGGACTCTCAACCCCCTGCTGCTGCCGGGACAGGTTGCGACGCCCCAGGTCGGACGCGGCATATTCGATTGGCGTACTTGAAAGATTTCGTCCGGCCCGGCGGAACAAAGGCCAGGTGACCCGGTTGTCCACTCGAAGGCTTCCTCAGCGGTATTGCCGCAGAGGGTAGAAGCCAGAAGAATTGGATAGCCGAAAGGTCAGACCATGAAGAAGACGTTGCTGTCCGCGACCGCCCTCGCCTTTGCCCTGGCCGCCCCGGCCGCTTTCGCAGCCCCCAGCATCCAGGGACATGGTCAGGGCGTTTCCGGCGTGATGCAGACCGCGCAGGCCACCACCCCGCAGCAGAGCCGCCCCGGCACCGCCGAGCAGGGCGGTCAGCGCAGCGGCGATGCCGGCACGGCCATCCCGCCCACCAGCACGACGGGCGCGCCGCGCACCGGCACGGCCACGATGCCGATGCCCAGCACGATGCCGGGCGCAGTGCCGGGGACCGATCCGACCAAGGCCAACGAGACGGGCAGCGGCAATCGCGCCGGTGACTCGGGCTCCAAGGAACTGCCGACGACGCCGGGTTCCGGCGCCCAGCCCTCGGCCGGCACCGCGATGCCGGGCGTGACGGCGCCGGGCCAGACCCAGCCGACCGACGCCAAGCCCAGCGAGTCCGGCCAGCGCGTCGGCGACCCGGGCACCGCGGAGCCGCAGAACAAGCCGCGTCCGCGCACCTAGGCGCACCAGAACCCGCACCGGCGCCCGCAAAACGGTCGCCGGTGCAGCACCCGGCCGGACGGTTTCCCCAGACCGCCCGGCCGGACTGCGTGCCGTCCGGGGCTAGATGGTCCCGGCAGCGCGCAGCGCCGCCAAGCGGTCAGCGTCGACACCAACGCGAGCCAGGATCGCCGCCGTATGCTCGCCCAGTTCCGGCGCGGCCGTACGGATGGAGCCCGGCGATTCCGAGAGCCGCGGCACGACGTTGTGCATCGGCACGCTGCCCATCTCGGCATCGGGCAGCTCGACGATGATCTGGCGGGCCTGGACGTGCGGGTCCTCGAGGAACTGGTCGATGTCGTAGATCGGTGCGGCCGTCACCTCGTGCTTCTCGAAATGCGCCATCACCTCGACGAAGTCGCGGGCAGCAATGAAGTCCCGCAACGGGGCCTCGGACTCGTCCGGGATCTTGATGCGGTCGGCATTGGTGCGGAAGCGCGGATCCTGGATCATGTCCGGGCGCCCGACCGCGGCATAGGCCCGCTCGGCCATGGACTGCATCGAGGCAGAGATGGCAACCCAGCGGCCGTCGCGTGTCTTGAAAGCGTTGCGCGGCGAGGCGGTGCGAGACTGGCTGCCGGTGCGCTGGGCGATCTTGCCGGTCAGTTTGAACTGGGCGGCCTCCGGCCCCAGGATCGAGACGATCGGATCAAGCAGCGGCAGATCGATGACCTGTCCCTGCCCCGTCTGGTCGCGATGCTTGAGCGCCACCATGACCGAGAAGGCGCCATAGAGGCCCGCGATCATGTCGGCCATGGCCAGCGGCGGCAGCACCGGCGGCCGGTCGGCGAAGCCGTTCTTGGCGGCAAAGCCGGACACGCCCTCGACCAGCGTGCCGAAGCCCGGTCGCTCGCGGTAGGGCCCATCCTGCCCCCAGCCGGAGACGCGCACGAGGACGAGGCCCGGGCGGATGGCGTGCAGGACATCCGGCCCCAGCCCCATCTCCTCCAGCGTGCCCGGCCGGAAGTTCTCGATCATGACGTCGGCCGTGGCCAGGAGCTGGCGGAACAGCGCCTTGCCCTCCTCGCTGCGCAGGCTGAGCGTCAGGCTCTTCTTGTTGCGGCCATAGACCTTCCAGTGAACGCTGAGGCCTTGCGTGCGCCAGTCGCGCAGCGGGTCGCCCTTCTTGGGATCCTCGACCTTGATCACCTCGGCGCCATAGTCGGCCAGTTGCAGGCTCAGCATGTTGCCGGCGACCAGGCGCGACAGGTCGAGCACGACCAGCCCGTCGAGCGGGCCGGTCGCTTCGGGATGGAACGGGATCACGCTTCGGGTGCCTCCTCGCCGGCGAACACCAGGGCGGCACCCGGCGGAACATGAACCTGTACGCGCCCAACCGGCAGCTCGCGGGCGGTCTCCACCCGCAGCAGGGTCGCGCCGACCTCGAGATGGTACATCCAGCGCGAGCCGAGATAGGAGCGCTCCACGATGTTGGCGTCGAGCAGCGAGCCATCGCCGGGGGAGGGCTCGCCCGTCGCCAGCACGGCGATCCGCTCGGGCCGGATCGCGATCGTCACCCGTTGGCCCGATGTGATGCCGGGCCGCAGGCCGAGCTGGATGACGTTGTTGCCGCCATCCAGGCGGATCGAGAGCGCGTCGCCCGTCACGCCCTCGGCGGTACCCTTCAGGAAGTTGCTGGAGCCGATGAAGTCGGCCACGAACGGGTCGGACGGCTGCTCGTAGATGACGCGCGGCGTGTCGAGCTGGGCGATGCGGCCCTCGCGCATCACGGCGATGCGGTCCGACAGCGCCAGCGCCTCGATCTGGTCGTGGGTGACGTAGATCGTCGTCAGCCCGACCTTCTTGGTAATCTGCGCCAGCCACGTCCGCGCCCGCTCGCGCAGCTTGGCGTCGAGGTTGGACAGGGGCTCGTCGAGCAGCAGGATGGTCGGGCGATAGACCAGCGTGCGCGCCAGCGCGACGCGCTGCTGTTGCCCGCCGGAAAGCTGGTGGGGATAGCGCGCCGCATAGGGCTGCATCTCCACCAGCGCCAGCGCTTCGTCGACCCGCTGCGCGCGCTCGGCCCCGCGCATCCGCCGCAGCTTCAGCGGATAGGCGCAGTTCTCGGCCACCGTCATGTGCGGCCACAGCGCATAGGACTGGAACACCAGCCCGCAATTGCGCCGCTCCGGCGGCAGGAAGGCCCCGGTGGCACTGTCGTAGAAGACGGTCTCGCCGACCCGGATGGAGCCGCCGTCGGGCCGGTCGAGACCGGCCACGGCGGCCAGCGTCGTCGACTTGCCGCAGCCGGACGGCCCCAGCAGGGTCAGGAACTCGCCGTCCGCGATCGTCAGGTCGATATGGTCGACGGCGACGACGGAGCCGAACTTCTTCAGCAGCCCCTGGATACGCACCTCAGCCATAGATCTTCACTCCCAGCAGATGGCGCGCGCCGTAGACGAAGGCAAAGGTCAGCAGGACCTGGAAGGCCGCCAGCGCGGCGACCGGCCCGGCATCGCCCTGGATCCAGAAGCTCAGCAGCATCGTGCCGATGACCTCCGCCCCGGGCGAAATCAGGAAGACCGCGGCCGAGTACTCGCGGAAGAAGGCCACGAACAGGATCGCGAAGGTCGAGAACAGGGCGGGCTTGATGAGCGGCAGCAGGATGCGGGTGGCGGTCGTCCACCAGTCCGCCCCCACCGTCCGCGAGGCCCGGTCGAGTTCGCGGCCGATCTGCAGCAGCATCGGCGACATGGCGCCGAAGCCGGTCGGCAGGTAGCGCATGATGTAGGCCAGCACCAGGATCCAGATCGTGTTGTGCAGCAGGCCCAGCGGCGGGAACAGCAGCATCGCCCACAGGAAGCCGATGCCCGCGACCAGCCCCGGCACCGCGCGCGGGTAGGTCGCGATGAATTCCAGCGCCCGGCCGTGCTTGAAGTCCGACCGGTGGACGATGATCGCCACCATGGCGACGAACAGCGTGCAGAGCGCCCCGCCGAACACCGCGATGCCGATCGTGTTGAGGATCGAGCGGATATAGGCGGGGTAGGAGAAGATCAGGATGAAGTGGTCGAGCGTCAGCACTTCCCAGAAGGGCAGCAGCGGCGTGAGGAAGCTCGTGAAGGCCCGCATCGTGACGCCGATCAGCGGGATGCCGACGGCCGCGACCAGGTAAAAGGCCATGCCGAAGAAGACCGGCCAGCGCCATACACCGAGGCTCAGCACCCGCGGGCGCGCGGCCTTGCCGCCCAGCGTGACGAAGCGCCCGGAATCGCGCAGCAGGCGGGCCTGCAGCCACAGGAGGAAGCTGACGATCGCCAGCAGCAGGGCGGCGGCGGCCCCCACCAGGCCGTAGTCCGGCGTGGCCGCGTCGATGCCGTGCTCGTAGAGATAGGTGGTCAGGAACTCCAGCCCCGCAGGTCGGCCGAACAGCAGCGGAATCGCCAGCAGTTCCAGCGCCACGGTGAAGTTCAGGATCACCGCATAGACGATGGCCGGCCGCAGCAGCGGAATGCTGATCGACCAGAGCGCGCGGAACGGACTGGCGCCCGAGATGCGCGCGGCATCCTCCAGCGATGGGTCGGCGGCCTGGGTGGAGGCCACGCAGAAGAGATAGGTGATCGGCGCCTGCGCGATGCCGCAGATGATCGCCATGCCGTGGATCGTGTAGAGGTCCCACGGCGCATCGCCCAGGATCGAGGCGAGCGAGAGCGTGATGTAGCCCGACGGGCCGTACATGACGCTGAAGCCGAAGCCCAGCACTAGGTGCGAGATGTAGAGCGGCCAGATCAGCACTTCGCCGATCGCGGCCTTGAACGGCATGTTGGTGCGCCCGATGACGATGGCCGCGACGACGCCGACCACGGTCCCGATGATGGTGGTGAACGCCCCCAGCAGCAGCGTGTTCCAGATGACGCGCATGAACTGCGCGCTGCCGAACAGCTTCACATAGTTGTCGAGCGACAGGTTGCCCGAGCCGTCATAGAGCGGCCGGTCGCTGAACGACTGGTACAGGATGGGGATCAGTGGGGCCGCGACCAGGGCCAGGGTCAGCGCGGCGATTCCCCACTGCGCCACACCGTCCCGCCCCGGCACGAGGGCCGGGGCGGGGGTCGCCGTCGTCATCGACATCGGGCGGGTCCGGTTCTCAGTTCTGGCCGAAGACCTTCTTCCACTTGGCCTGGAACTCCGGCCCCTTGGCGACGATGTCCTGGTCGTAGTCGACGATGACCAGGTTCTGCTCGCCGCCGGCTTCCTTGGCGACGCGGCTGAAGGTGTAGCGCGGCACCTCGTCGTCCTTCACGTCGGCGCGGTAGGGGGTGAGCCCGCCCTTGCCGAAGGCGACCTGGCCCTCATGCGAGATGATATGGTCCAGCATCAGCTTGGCCGAGTTCATGTTGGTCGCGGCCTTGGGGATGCCCATGCCGCGGATGATGATCGGCGTGCCGTCGGTCGGGAAGGACCAGCCCAGGATGCGCGCGCGCGCCGGGTCGTTCAGGCGGGGATAGAGCACGATGGCGGACACGAAGTAGCCGGCCATGTACTCGCCGGCCGTGATCTTCTCGACCATCGGGCCGGCGCTGCCCTCGGGCCGCACGACCTTGGCCATTTCGGCGAACTGGTCCCAGGCCTTGTCGCCGTTCTTCTTGACGTAGGCCCAGTTGATGGCGAGCCCAAACGCCTCGGTGCCGGCGTTGTAGGTGGTGATCTTGTTCTTGTACTTGGCCGGCGCGGCCGACGTCATCTTCACCAGGTCGGCCAGGCTCTTGGGCGCCTGCGCCTCGGGGATCAGCGCCTTGTTGTAGACGATGACCATGGGGTCGGCCGAGACGCTGTAGATGCCCTTGCGCGGCTTGCTCCAATCCGGAACCTTGGCCGCTTCCGGCGACTCGTACTCCAGCAACTCGCCGCGGCCGGCGAACTGCAGCCACTTGTCGACGGCGCCGTTGATCATCAGGTCGCCCGTGCGGGCACCCGATGCCTTTTCGGCATAGAAGCGCTCGAACACCTCGCCCGAGCCGAGATCGAGGGTCTGCACGTCGATCCAGGGGTACTTCTTCTTGAAGCCCTCGATCACCGGCCGCCAATTGTACTCGGCCATGATCGAGTAGATGACGAGCTTGTTCTCCTTCTTGGAGCCCTCGACGATCTGGGAGTATTCCTTCGGATAATAATCCGGCAAGGTCTGGGCGCCGGCAGCCGGCGCCAACGCGAGAGCGGCCGCCAGGACGGTCGGCGCGAGGAACATCTTCAAGGCGGTATCCTCCTTCAATTTCCAGGTTGAACCACTGGATCGATGGCGGACACTAGTGCCAACATCCCCCCGGCGGCAACTTCGCGTTCTCTGCCGCCGCGGCTTCGATCACCCGACCAACCCCGACGGAACCGTGAGCCATGGCCCTCCTGACCGCAACCAAGCCGCTCGACATGGTATCGCCCGGCTACAATGTCGGCGACCCGCAGGGCACGCTGCTAAGCGCGTCGGCGACGACGATCGTCGTCCAGGAGCGCGGCGGCGACACCGTCACGCTGACCGGGAGCTTCGCGCTGGCCGGCACCGTCCCGGTGGGCGGACAGCTCGACGGCGTGGCCGAGACGGGTGCGGCCGTCGGCTACGAGGTGACAGGGCTCGACGCGACCTATCAGGACCTCCTGCCGCTGGTCCAGGCCGCAGCCGCGTCCGGCGACGGCTTCCAGGTGCTGGCCTACCTGCTGCGCGGCGCCGATTCGCTGATCGGCAGCGCCGGCAACGACCGGCTGATCGGACTGGGCGGCGACGACACGGTCGTCGGCGGCAGCGGCGACGATGACGTGAACGGCAACACCGGCAACGACTTCGTCTATGGCAACAGCGGCGTCGACTTCGTGCGCGGTGGGCAGGGCAACGACTACGTCTTCGGCGGCAACGGGGACGACTGGCACGTCAACGGCAATATCGGCGACGACACGATCCATGGCGACGGCGGCGAGGAAGCCGGCAACGACACGATGTTCGGCGGCCAGGGTGCCGACCTGATGTTCGGCGATTTCGGCTTCTATGACCGGCCGGGCGGCAACGACCTGATGGATGGCAATCTCGGCGACGACGATCTGTTCGGCGAGGCCGGCAACGACACCCTGTCGGGCGGCGAGGGCAACGACGTCCTCCGCGGGGAGGAGCACAACGACTCCCTTCTGGGCGGGGCCGGAGACGATGTCCTCTTCGGCGGTCTGGGCGATGCCACCATCGACGAGCCGGATGCCGATATCCTGATCGGCGGCGCTGGCGACGATTTGCTGCTGGGCGAGGGCGGGAACGACACCCTGACCGGCGGCATCGGCGCCGACAACTTCATCTTCGAGAGCAATGGCGGGGACGACCGCATCACCGACTTCACGCCCGGCACCGACGCGCTCTTCATGGCGCCCGGCCTGAACGGTCTCGGCTTCGACGGCACCAGCCTGTTCGCGGTGTTCCAGTCGCGCCTGGCCGCCGATGGACAGGGTAACACCGTGATCGACCTGGGCCAGGGCCATTCCGTGCTGCTGCAAGGGGTGCTGCCGGGCCAACTCGGCCCCGGCGATTTCGGCCTCCTGGAGGTCTGAGCGGTCCCTGCCGCACGCGGCTGAGCGGGCTGCCAGGCCGACGGACCGTTCGACCGTCGCAGATGGCGTCCGGCTCCCCCCTCGTTGACGCATGGGTGCAGCGCACACTAGGTTCGGCCGGCCATTCACAACACCGGGACCGATGATGACGCCTCGTCGGGCATTACCCCAATGACCGTAGCCGCCCGGGCGGCTACGGTCCTGAAACGCAAGGATATTGCCGCCGGCCTGCTGCTGGCGGCGTTCGGCGTGGCCGGCCTGGCACTAGGCACCGACCTGCCGATGGGCGTCGCCCGCCGCATGGGCCCGGGCTTCGTGCCGTTCGGGCTGTCGATGCTCCTGATCCTGTTCGGCGGCGTAATCGCGCTGGGCGGTATCCTGCGCGACGGCGAGACGATCGAGCGGGTGCGCTTGCGCCCGCTCGTGGGCGTGCTGGCGGGCGGCATCGCCTTCGCGCTGCTGATCGACACCGGCGGCATCCTGCTGGCGACCTTCGCCGCGGTCGCGGGTGCCGCCGCCGCCGACAGCCATACGCGCTGGCTCCAGGCGGCCGCCCTGGCGGTCATATCGGCGATATTCTCGGCCATTCTCTTCGTCGAGCTGTTGCAGCTACCGATCCGGCTCTGGTTCCGCTGATGGAGCTGCTCGACAACCTGGCGCTGGGCTTCGGCGTCGCGGTATCGCCGACCAATCTCTTCTTCTGCCTGGTGGGCGCGCTGGTCGGCACGCTGATCGGCGTTCTGCCCGGGATCGGGCCGCTGGCGACCATCGCCATGCTGCTGCCGCTGACCTATCACCTGGAGCCGGTGACGGCGCTGATCATGCTGGCCGGCATCTATTACGGCGCCCAGTACGGCAGCTCGACCACTGCCATCCTGGTCAACCTGCCGGGCGAGACGTCGTCGGTGGTGACGACGCTGGACGGCTACCAGATGGCGCGCAACGGCCGCGCCGGTGCCGCGCTGGCCATCGCCGCACTGGGCTCGTTCTTCGCCGGCAGCGTCTCGACGCTGGTGATCGCGGTGGCGTCGCCGCCGCTGGCGGCGCTCGGCCTGCAGTTCCAGGCGCCCGAATATTTCTCGCTGATGATGGTGGGGCTGATCGGCGCCATCGTGCTGGCGCACGGGTCGGTCGTGAAGGCCATCGCCGTCACCCTGCTGGGCCTATTCCTGGGCCTGATCGGCACCGACCTCAATTCCGGCAACGAGCGGTTCACGCTGGGCTTCCCCGAGCTGGCCGATGGCGTCGGCTTCGTCATCATCGCCATGGGGCTGTTCGGCGTGGCCGATATCCTGGTCAACCTCGAGCGCCAGCACGCCCCCGCCCTGACCGCCGTCATCGGCCGGCTGTGGCCGACCAAGGCGGAGTTCCGCCAAGCTGCCCCCGCCGCGGTCCGCGGCACGATCCTGGGCTCGCTGGTGGGCGTGCTGCCCGGCGGCAGTGCCGCCCTGGCCGCGTTCGCCTCCTATGCGCTGGAAAAGAAGATCGCCCGCGACCCGTCGCGCTTCGGCAAGGGTGCGGTCGAAGGCGTGGCCGGGCCCGAGAGCGCCAACAACGCCGCCTCGCAGGCCTCCTTCATCCCGACCCTCACCCTGGGCATCCCCGCCAACGCCCTGATGGCCCTGATGATGGGGGCCATGCAGATATTCGGCGTCACGCCCAGCCCGCGCATCATCACCGAGCAGCCGGCCTTCTTCTGGGGCATCGTCTGCAGCATGTGGATCGGCAACCTGATGCTGCTGATCATCAACCTGCCGATGATCGGCCTGTGGGTGCAGTTGCTGCGCCTGCCCTACCGGCTGCTGCATCCAATCATCCTGCTGATGTGCTGCATAGGCGTCTATTCGCTGAACAACTCGTCCTTCGACGTGCTGCTGATGCTGGTCTTCGGCCTGCTCGGCTACCTGCTGCTGAAGTTCGGCTGCGAGCCCGCCCCCTTGCTGCTGGGCTTCGTGCTGGGGCCGCTGATGGAGGAGAACCTGCGCCGCGCCTTGCTGGTCAGCCGCGGCGACCCGTGGGTCTTCGTCGAGCGCCCGGTATCGGCCGTGCTGCTGGCCATCTCCGCCGTGCTGCTGGCGGCCGTCCTGTTTCCCGCCCTGCGGCGCAAGCGCGAAGAGGCTCTGCGCGAGTAGGCGGCACCATCATTCCAACCATCAGGAGTTTCCGATGACGATTACCCGCCGTGCCCTCCTCGCCGCCGGCGCCGCCACCGTGGCGCTGGCCCTGCCCGCCGCCGCCCAGGAGTGGCCCAAGGCCCAGGCCATCCAGATCATCGGCGGCTTCCCGACCGGCGCCGGCACCGACATCGTCGCCCGGCTGCTGGCCGAGCCGGTGTCCAAGGCGCTGGGCCAGACCATCATCATCGAGAACAAGTCCGGCGCCGGCGGCAATGTCGGGTCGGAGTTCGTGGCCCGCGCCAAGCCCGACGGCTACACCTTCTACATGGGCACGGCCGGCACCCACGCGATCAACGCCGCGCTCTACCCCAAGCTGAGCTTCGACGTGATGAAGGACTTCGAGCATGTCGCGCTGATCGCCGACGTGCCCAACATCCTGATCGTCAACCCAAAGATCGTGCCCGATGTGAATACCTGCGCCGACCTGGTGCAGAAGGCCAAGAAGGAGCCGGGCAAGCTGCTCTACGCCTCCACCGGCAACGGCGCCTCGGGCCATCTGGCCGGCGCCCAGTTCGCCGCGGCCGCGGGCGTCGACATCGTCCATGTCCCCTATCGCGGCACGCCGCCGGCCCTGAACGCGATGATGTCGGGCGAATCGCAGTTCATGTTCCAGCAAAGCATCTCGATCATGGGCCAGGTGAAGGCCGGCGCCTTCAAGGCCCTGGCCGTCACCACGGCCGAGCCGATGCCCTCGCTCGCGGGTGTCCCGACGGTGGCCCAGGCCTGCAACCTGCCGGGCTGGGAAAGCACCACCTGGTACGGCATCTTCGCCCCCAAAGGCACGCCGCAGCCGATCGTCCAGCGCATGAACGCGGAGCTGAACAAGGCGCTCCGCGACCCCGCCTTCGACAAGAAGATGCAGGACCTGGGCCTCGTCTCGCTGCCCAGCACCATCGAGAAGTTCAAGGAAGTCCACGCCGCCGACATGGTGAAGTGGAAGGACCGCGTGCAGAAGTCTGGCGCCAAGGTCGATTGACCGGCCATCGCGGGGGGCGGCCGCCGGCCGCCCCCTCGTTCATTTTCCAATCTGATCCGGGCGAGGCACCATGGGCACCCTGACTGCCAAACAATCCATCAACATGCTGTCGGGCGACTTCTGGTTCGGGGCCCCCGACTATTTCCAGATCTACTACAATGCGGCGTCGGTGCTGTTCGACGGGCCGGGCGATTCCGGGGCGGAGTGGGAAGGTGACTTCGAGGTCGTCGGCGACGACTTCGTCGGCGGCACCATCTATTCCTTCACCGCCTACGACTACGAGGGCGACGAGGTCTTCGTCGGCACCGGCTTCGCGCTCGACGCCATCGACGGCTATATCGATTTCCTCCAGGTCGAGGATTCGTTGGGCTTGGTCCAGTCCTTCCTGGCGGGCGACGATGTCGTGATCGGCAGCCTGGCGGCCGACACCATCGTTGGCATGAACGGCAACGACGTCGTCAACGGCAATGGCGGCGACGACGACCTGAACGGCAACCAGGGGAACGACTTCGTCACCGGCGGCGCCGGCCAGGACTATGTCCGTGGCGGCCAGGGCGACGACACCGTCTTCGGTGGCGGCGGCGACGACTGGCACGTCAATGGCAGCATCGGCAACGACCTGGTCTATGGCGATCTCGGCAACGACACCGTCTTCGGCGGCCAGGGTAACGACCAGCTCTTTGGCGGCGAAGGCAACGACCGGCTGAGTGGCGACCTCGGCCAGGACACGCTGACCGGGGGTGCCGGTGCCGACCGCTTCGTCTTCCGTTCGGGCGGCGGGGCCGATCGCATCACCGACTTCGCCGGCAGCCAGGGCGACCGGCTGGAGCTCGAGGCCAATCTCAATGGCAGCGGCATCGACACCTTCGCCGAGCTGCAGGCCCGGATGACGGCCAGCGGCGAGGGCACCACGATCGACCTCGGCGGCGGCAACTCGCTGCTGCTGGCGGGGGTGCAGCCGGCGGCGATCGCCGCCGACCACATCCTCTTCTTCTAGAGGACCGCCCATGATCGCCGGGACTGGCGTCCATTTCCGGCATCATGGGCGGTTCTATGCCGCCGGCCTCTGCGCCATCGGGGTTTGGGCCGCAACCGGCGGCCTCGACCCCGCCTTGCGCTTCGTGCTGGCGGGCGACGTGCTGTTCGGCATCTACCTGCTGCTGACCGCCCTCTTCGCCGTCCGCGCCACGCCCGACGACATTCGCGAGAAGGCCGAGTACGAGGACGAGGGCATTATCGTCATCGTGTTGCTGACGCTGGCGGCGATCGGCCTCAGCCTGGGTGCCATCTTCTCGCTGCTGGGTCGCTCAGGCCCGGTGGCGCCGCTCGACCTCACCCTGTCGATCGCGGGGGTGCTGCTCGGCTGGCTGACGCTGCACACGATCGCTGCCTTCCGCTATGCCCACCTCTACTATCGCGACGCCGGCCCGCCCGGAGGCCCCCGGGTCGACCGCGGCGGCTTCGCCTTTCCGGCCACGCCGGAGCCCGTGATCTGGGATTTCCTCTACCACGCCTTCGTCATCGGCATGACGGCCCAGGTGTCCGATGTGCAGGTCGAAACCACCGGCCTGCGCCGCCTCGTCCTGGCGCATGGCGTGCTGTCGTTCCTGTTCAACACGGTCCTGCTGGCCCTGGCGGTCAACATCGCGGCGGGGCAGGTCCGGTAGGGTTCACGCCGCAGCCAGTAGGGGAAACAAGGTCCGCAGCCGCTCGTAGGCCTCACGATAGATGCCGTAGAGCCGGTCGTAGCGGCCGGCCAGGGATGGATTCGGCTGGATCGTCTCGCCCGCCGCGACGAAGCGGTCGATCTGGTCCCAGCGGTCGAAGGCGCCGATGGCGAAGCCGGCGACGAAGGCAGCACCCAGTGCCGAGCCGGGATGGCCCTTGAGCAACTGGATCGGCCGCTGGATCACGTCGGCCACGATCTGCATCCAGATCCGGCTGGAGGCACCGCCATCGGATGCCCGGAAGCGGTCGGCCGCCAGGCCGGCCTCCGCGAAGACATCGAGATGGTGGCGGAAACCGAAGGCGATGCCCTCAAGTGCCGCCCGCCAGACATGGCCCGTGCCATGGTGCAGGCCCAGGCCCAGCAGCACGCCGCGGGCGTCGGGATCGTGCAGCGGGGTCTTCTCGCCCAGGACGTAGGGCAGGAAGATCAGTCCCTCGGCGCCGGGCGCCGTCGCCACGGCCAGCCGGTCGAGGGCCTGGTGGACGGTCTGCCCCTCCCCGCGCGCCACGCCCGCCGCCACCGTCGCCGCCAGCCAGTTGAGGGCCGCCCCCGATGCGGCCATGCAGCCGTTGGGCATGAAGAGGCCAGGAATGACGTGGAAATCGTTGTAGAGCCGCGGGTCGCCGACCGGCGCCCGCGTCGCCGCCATAATGTCGCCCGACCCGCCGAACTTCAGCAGCACGTCGCCATCGGCCACCACGCCGGCGGCAAAGGTCGAGGCGGCATGGTCGGCCACCCCGGCGATCACGGGCGTGCCCTGGGCCAGTCCGGTCGCGGCAGCAGCAGCGGCGGTCACGCCGCCTACGATGTCTAGCGGCGCCCGCACGGCCGCCATCTGGTCCGGGCGCAGACCGCCCAGCGCCAGCAGGTCGTCCGCGAACTGCCGCTCCTCCAGCAGGAGGAAGCCCGATTCCAGGGCCCAGTTCTGCTCGACCGTGCGGGCACCGGTGAGTCGATGGGTGACGAAGTCGTAGGAGCCGAAGACGGTGGCGATGCGGGCGAAGGCGTCCGGCTCGTGCTTCTCTATCCAGCGCAGGGTGGGTGCCACCAGTTGCTGGTTGATGCCACAGCCGGTGCGCGCGAAGAACGCCCGCTCGTCGACCGACCGCCGCATCTCCTCCACCTCGACGCCGGCACGCGCGTCGGACTGCTGGATGCTGCGCCGGATCGGCCGGTCGTCGGCATCGAGCAGCACGACCGCCGGCAGCATGCCGGTGACGCCGACGCAGGCGATCGCATCGCCCGCCATGGTGGCCGCCGCAGACAACTCCCGCAGGATGGCGCAGGCGTTGGCCCACCATTCCTCGGCCTCCTCCTCCGCCCAGCCGGCATGCTCGGCGTAGAGGCGGACGGGTCGGCTGGTCGTCGCCAGCATCGCCCCGTCCGGCCGGATCAGCGTGCCGATGGTCGAAGTGGTGCCGATATCGAGCCCGACCAGCAACGCCATGGCCGTCAGCGCGCGGCGCGCACGGCGTCCATGAAGCGCGCCACCCGATCGCCGTCGACGGCGTTCCAGGTGACCCCGTCCTTCTTCAGGTGGGTCCCGACGACGCAGCCATCGCCATGCTTCAGGATGCCGGCGACATTGTCCTTGTTGACGCCGGTGTTGGCGAAGACCGGGGTGGCGCCGACCGCCGCCTTCACCTTGGCGAACAGCGAATCCTCCGCCACCTCGCCCGTCATCGGGCCGGACACGCAGACGACGTCGGCCAGCGAGGAGAAGACCGCACTCTTGGCCTTGGTCGCCACGTCACGGTCGCCGAGCGGCGCCGCGAACTCGGCATTGACGTTGAACAGCAGCACCAGGTCGTCGCGGTCCAGTTCCACCCGGCGGCGCAGCGCGGTCGCGGCATCGGGCTTCCACAGGCCCATGTCGCTGTCATAGACGCCGGTGAAGACCTCGCGGGCAAAGCGCGCGCCCGTCGCCACGGCGAGCGCCACGGTGGCAACCGGGTCCCACAGGAAATCGACGCCGAACGGCACCTTGATGGTCGGGCTGACGCGCGCGACCACGGCGGCCATCGCGGCCAGCGCCTCGGGCGGGGCCGCCAGGACGTAGGGCCGGTCGCCCTCGTTGCCGAACATGATCCCGTCGACGCCGCCCGCCTGGAGGGCGGCCACGTCGCGGGCCACGGCCTCGGCGATGCCGTCGACGCCCGCCTTGCGGTCGTAGAGCGGGCTGCCGGGCAGCGGCAGCAGATGGGCCATCCCGATGACGGGCTTGGCGGTTCCGAACAGGGCGGAAATGGAGGGGCGGACCCGGCCGCCGGCGTCTGATGATGTCATGGCGGCGCAAGGTGACAAGGCCTGTCGTCCCGCGCAACAGCGTTCCGGCGCGTGCGCGACGTTTCGGCCGATCGCGGTGCTTTCGGCCGGTTCCCGCCTTCGACTAGAATGCGGCACTGGCCGGCGCTTTCTCGCGTCCGGCACAAGGAGGATCGATGGCAAGTCGGATGGGACGGGGATGGATGCTGGCGGCGGCCGCGACCCTGGTCGCGGGCACGGCCAGCGCGCGCGACCTGACGGTCGTGTCCTGGGGCGGCGCCTACCAGGACGCCCAGCGCGAAGTCTACTTCAAGCCCTACATGGACAGCTCGAAGACCAAGATGGTCGAGGAGAGCTGGGACGGCGGCATCGGCGTGCTGCGCGCCAAGCTCCAGGGCGGCGCCAATACCTGGGACGTCGTCCAGGTCGAATCCGAGGAGCTGGTGATCGGCTGCGAGGAAGGCCTGTTCGAGAAGGTCGACTGGTCGAAATATGGCGGCCAGGACGCTTTCCTGAAGGACGCCGTGCATGAATGCGGCGTCGGCGCCATCGTCTACAACTTCATCATGGCCTTCGACACCGACCGCATGAAGGAAGGCCCGAAGAACTGGGCCGACTTCTGGAACGTGCAGAAGTTCCCGGGCAAGCGCGGCCTGCGCAAGGGCGCCAAGACGAACCTGGAGTTCGCCCTGATGGCCGACGGCGTCGCCCCGGCCGACGTCTACAAACTGCTGTCGACCGATGCCGGCGTCGAGCGCGCGTTCCGCAAGCTGGACCAGTTGAAGCCCAGCATCGTCTGGTGGGAAAAGGGCTCGCAGCCGCCCCAGCTCCTGGCCGCGGGCGAGGTCGCCATGACGGTGGCCTATAACGGCCGCATCGCGGCCGCCAACAAGACCGACAAGAAGAATTTCCAGATCGTCTGGACCAATTCGCTCTACACGGTCGATTCCTGGGTGATCATGAAGGGTTCGCCCAACAAGGCGCTCGGCGAATCCTACATCGCCTATGTCAGCAAGCCCGAGAACCAGGCCAAGCTGCCCCCGCTCATTCCCTACGGCGTCACCCACAAGGGAGCCAACGCGTCGATCGACAAGGCGGTCCTGCCGCAGTTGCCGACCGCATCGGAGAACATCGCCAGCGCGCTCTACATCGACGAGCCGTTCTGGGTCGAGAACATCGACAAGCTGAACCAGCGGTTCAACGCCTGGGTTGCCCGCTGACGTGCAGTTGAGCAAGCCCGCCCTCGCGGGCCGGGCGCCACCGAACCCTGCCCGCTGGCGGGCAGCGGCGCTGGTGGCGCCCCTCTTCCTCTTCCTGCTGGTGACGTTCCTGGCGCCGATCGGCGCCATGATGTGGCGCGCCGTCGGCGACGCCGAGGTGGCGCCGGTCTTCCCGCGGACACTGGCCGCGCTGCAAGGCTGGGACGGCCGCGCCCTGCCGCTGGAGCCGGCCTTTGCGGCCCTGGTAGCCGACATCCGCCAGGCGCGCACCGCCGGCACGCTGGCCAGCGTGGCCACGCGCCTGAACTACGACGTCAACGGCTATCGCTCGCTCTTGTTCGCCACGGCACGCCGCCTGCCGGCCGAGGGCGCGCCCGACATGCAGGGCGCGCTGATCGCCCTGAACCCGCTATGGGGCGAGCGGGAGAACTGGGCCGCCCTGCGCCGCGCCGGCGGGCCGGTCACCGACCTGCACCTGCTGGCCGCACTCGACCTGCGGCGCGATGCCGACGGCGCCATCGCCGGCCAGCCCGCCGACCAGGCGGTGTTCCGCACCGTGCTGGGCCGCACGCTCTGGATTTCCGTGGTGGTAACGCTGATCTGCCTGGGGCTGGGCTACCCCGCCGCCTACCTGCTGGCGCGCCTGCCGGAACGGATCGCCAACCCGCTGCTGATCCTGATCCTGGTGCCCTTCTGGACCTCGCTGCTGGTGCGCACTGCCGCCTGGGTCGTGCTGCTGCAACGCGAGGGCGTGATCAACTCGGTCCTGCTCGGCATCGGGCTGACGGCAGAGCCGCTGCCGATGCTCTACAACCGCTTCGCGGTCTATGTCGCCATGGTCCACATCCTGCTGCCCTTCATGATCCTGCCGCTCTACAGCGTCATGCGGTCGATCCCGGCGGCCCACCTGCGCGCGGCGTCGTCGCTGGGGGCGGCCCCCTTCACCGTCTTCCGCCGGGTGTTCCTGCCGCAGACGGGGGCCGGCGTGGCGGCCGGCTGCCTGCTCGTCTTCATCCAAGCCATCGGCTACTACGTCACCCCGGCGCTGGTCGGCGGCGCGGAGGACCAGATGGTCAGCTACTTCATCGCCTTCTATGCCAGCCGCACGATCAACTGGGGCATGGCGGCGGCTCTCTCGATCCTGCTGGTGGCGGCCACCGCCGCCCTGCTGCTGCTGTACCGGCGCCTGGCCGGCGGCCAGATTCCCCGGCTGGGCTGAAAGATGGGAAACAGCAACGATACCGCCGGCCAGCGCGTCGCCCGGCTCTGGCTGTGGCTGCACCTGGCCCTGGTCATGCTGTTCCTGCTGGCGCCGATCGTGGCGATCGCGCCCTTGTCCTTCAGCGCCGGCTCGTTCCTGCAATACCCGCTGCCGGGCCTCAGCCTGCGCTGGTACGTCGATTTCTTCACGTCGGCGTTCTGGCTGCCGGCGCTCGGCAACAGCATCATCGTCGCCATCCCGTCGACCCTGCTGGCGACGGTGCTGGGCACCCTGGCGGCGATCGGCCTGTGGCTCGCCCCCTTCCCGCTGCGCGGCCTCGTCACCGCAGCCCTGATGACGCCGATGGTGATGCCGATCATCGTGGTGGCCGTCGGCGTCTATTTCGCCTTTGCCGCGGCCGGCCTGGCCAACAGCTACCTGGGGCTGATCCTGGCCCATACCGCGCTTGGCGCCCCCTTCGTGGTGGTGACGGTGCAGGCGACGCTGGCGGGCTTCGACCGCACGCTGATGCGCGCCGGCGCCAGCCTGGGCGCCGGCCCATGGACCGTCTTCCGCCGGGTGATGCTGCCGCTGGTGGTGCCGGGCGTGGCGTCCGGCGCGCTCTTTGCGTTTGCGACCTCCTTCGACGAGGTGGTCGTCGCCTTCTTCCTGGCCGGGGCCGGTCAGCGGACGCTGCCGCGCCAGATGTTTGCCGGCATCAACGAAAACATCAGCCTGACCATCGCGGCCGCCGCCACCATGCTCGTCCTCATGTCGGTGGCGCTGATGGCGGCGGTCGAGTATCTGCGGCGGCGCGGCGAACGGCTGCGGCGCGGTGCTGCGTAGGAAGGGTCCAAGCATGAACGAATCCGCCCTGGGCGACGAACTGGCCGGCATCCTGGCCGACCTCATCGCCATCCCATCGCCCTACCCGCCGGGCGACAGCGTCGCCATCTCGGCCTATGCCGCCGACCGCCTGCGCCGGGCCGGCTACCGCACGGCGATCATGTCGGAGGAGCCTGGCGTCGACAATGTCGTCGCCAGCCTGGGCGAGGGGGCGCCGCACCTCGTGTTCAACGCCCATTCCGACACGGTGGCCATGGGCGACCGCGGCAAGTGGGCGACCGATCCCTACCGCGCCGAGCGGAGCGGCGACCGGATCCACGGGCTGGGGGCCGGCAACTGCAAGGGCTCGATGGCAGTCCAGCTCTGGCTGGCCGAGGAGATCGCGCGCCGCGGCGGGCCGCGGCGGGGCACCGTCACCTTCACCTTCGTGGCCGACGAGGAGAATCTCGGGCCGCACGGCATGGCCTTCCTGCGCCAGGCCGGCCATGTACGGCCGGACGTGCTGATCCTGGGCGCGCAGACCGAGAACCAGATGATCGTGGCCGAGCGCGGCGTGCTGTGGGCCAGGGTCGCCACGACCGGCCGTGCCGCCCATGCGGGCAATCCGGCCGCCGGCGACAGCGCCATCCTGCGTCTCGCGCGACTGCTCGCAGCACTTGAGGCCAACCTCGTTCCCGCGCTGGATGCGCGCCGCGACGGGGCCATGCAGTCGACCATCAATGTCGGGCTGATCGAGGGCGGCAGCAACGCCAACGTCGTGCCTTCGGCCGCGGCCATGACGATCGACCGCCGCCTGCTTCCGGCCGAGAAGGTGGACGCCGCGTTCGCTGAACTGCACGCGATCCTCAGCGCCGCCGGCGAACCGGACGGAAGCTGGACGCTAGAGAAGCTGACCGGCACCAACGGCTTTCGCGCCGCCGCCGACGGACCGGGCGTGACCGCGCTGGGTGCCGCGATCGCGGGCCGGACAGGCGCGCCCGCGCGGCTCCTCAACGCGACGGGCGTCAGCGACGGCCGCTACTTTGCCGACGACGGCATCGAGATCGTGAATTTCGGCCCGGGGTCCGGCGCCGAGGGCCATGCCGCCAACGAGAGCGTGCCGCTCTCGCAGATGGTGGACTCGGCCGCCATCCTCCTGGATGCCGTGCGGCGACTGACAGGGTCGCAGGATTGATGCGCGGAACGCTGGTCTTCGCAGACCTGTTCCACCATGTTATACGGTAAGAGAAAAATGTTATATGATCGTCTCCTGCGGTAAGTGATGCCCTGCGATCTGCGGCCAGTCACGGAACGGGAGTGGTCGGCCGCAAACAAACGGGGTGGGCATGCACGGAAGACGAAATTCACGACCGGCAGACGCGATCGAAGAGGCGGTCGAGGTAACCCAGGTCAACAGCCGTGAAGCCGCAATCGTCGATCGGGCGATACTGTTCTTCGCTGACCATGGCCTGCATGGAAACACGCGCGACTTGGCGCGGTCGATCGGCGTCAGCCAGCCGCTGCTCTATCACTATTTCCCCAGCAAGGACGCACTGATCGCGCGCGTTGTCGAACGGCTCTACGACGATCGCTGGAAGCCCGAATGGCGGGACGGCCTGCGCAGCGGCGACGTGCCGCTCCAGGATCGCCTGGAGACCTTCTATCTCGACTACTCGGGCACGATCCTGACGCGGGAATGGACCCGTATCCTGTTCTTCGCCTCACTGGCGGGCATGGACATCTACAAGCGCCACCAGACCATCGTGCGCGACCGCGCGCTGCGGCCGATCGCCCGCGAACTGCGGCGCGAGGCCGGCCTGGCGCGGCCCGACGCGCCGGCCGCAGCCGACCTGGAGCTGGCGGCGCGCCTGCATGGCGCGATCTTCCAGCATGCCGTGCGGCGCTGGGTCTTCGACATGCCGGCCCCGCGCAACCCGACGGCCGCCCTGCGCGAAGAGATCGCCTTCTTCCTCCAGGCCGCGCGTGCCCTGCTGATCGAGCGGCACGACCCGCAGCGCGCGATCGTCATGGCCGCGCAGTAGCGCCGCTCCGGGCTGGCCGCGTCCGCGTCAGGCCGCGGGCCCCAGCTCGCGTTCCAGGATCTCCAGCCCCCGGGCGGCATGGCCGTCGACGATCTCGACCAGGCCAGCCAGCCGGTCGGTCGCCCCGGCATCGGCCGCCCGCTCCAGCTCGAGCGAGGCATCGGCCAGCCGCATCAGGCCGAATGTCTGCGCGCCACCCTTGATGGTGTGCGCGATCCGCCGGAGGTCCATGAGGTTGACCGCGGCCAGGGCACGCGCCATCAGGGCGCGGCGATCGGCCAGTTCGCCCGCGAACATGCGCGCCAGGCGGGCCGCCACGTCCGCCCCGACATCCGATCGCATGCGCTCCAGCGGCGCGGCGTCGAACTCCGCGGCTTCCGCTGCATCCTGCACCGGATCGGGTGCCGGCAGGGCCGCGGGCGGCGGCACGGCGGGCGCCACCCCTTCTTCGACGGGGCGCCGGGCGAAACGCACCACCATGTCCAGCAGGCGGGCTCGGTTGAACGGCTTGCCGAGCACGCCGTCCATGCCGCTGGTCAGGATGCGCGCCCGGTCCTCGGTCATCACGTTGGCGGTGAGCGCCACGATGGGCACCGTGCCGTAGGGCGGCGCCAGCCGGCGGATGGCGCGCGCGGCCTCGATCCCGTCCATCTCGGGCATGATGACGTCCATCAGGATCAGGTCCCAGGTCGCCTCGACCGCGCGCTCCAGCGCCTCACGACCGTTGTTGGCGATGGATACGGCATGGCCGGCACTGCGTAGCTGCTCGGTGGCGATGAGCTGGTTCACCGGCGAATCCTCGGCCACCAGGATATTGAACTTGGCCCCGGTAGGCTCGGGCACCGTCGGCTCGGGCACCACCTCCGAGATGATCGGCCCGCCCGCCAGGATGGGCAGCCGGACCCAGAAGATCGCCCCGCCGCCGGGCCGGTCGGCCAGGCCAAGGCTGCCCGAGAAGCGATCCACCAGCCCCTTCACGATCGCCAGCCCCAGGCCGGACCCGGGCTGCGCCTCATGGGATTCTATCTGGAAGAATGGCCGGAACAGCTTGTCGCGGTCGGCGGGCGAGACCCCGGGCCCGCTGTCGGCCACCAGGAAGCGCAGCTCGAACGGCCCGTCGCCGGCCGCCCGGCGTGACGACACCGTCTCAACCGACAGACGCACATTCCCCGTCGTCGTGAACTTGACGGCATTCGACAGCAGGTTGATCAGGATCTGGCGCAGCCGCCCGGCATCGCTGCGGCACCAGCGCGGCACATCGCGGGCGATCGACAGGTGGATCTCGATGCCCTTGCTGTCGGCCGCGGCGCTGAACAGCCCGACGGCGCCATGCAGCAGGGCGTGCATGTCGAAATCGGCGGCCACCAGCGGCATGCGGTCGGCCTCAAGCCGCGACAGGTCGAGGATGTCGTTGATGATGCTGACCAGCCCCTCGGCCGACGACCGCGCGATCTCCACATAGCGGCGCTGCCCCCGCGACAGCTCGGTGTCGGCCAGCAGTTCGAGCGTGCCGATCACGCCATTCATCGGCGTGCGGATCTCATGGCTGACGACGGCCAGGAAACGGGACTTCGCGGCAAGCGCCTGCTCGGCCGTGTCGCGGGCCCGCGCCAGCTCGTCCTCGGAATGCTTGCGCAGGGTCACGTCGGTATAGAGCGTGATGATGCCGCCATCGGGCTGGAGCGTTCGCCGCAGCTCGATGAAGCGCCCGTTCGGGCGCCGCCGGTTCGTGACCATCATCGGGGCGCTGCGCACCGCGGCCACGCGGCGGCTCACCTCGTCGGCCGCCGTGACCGGCCCGAACTCGCCCTTACCGGCCTGGTGGGTCAGGATTTCGGCCAGGGACTGGCCGACATGGACGAAGTCCTCGTCGATCCCGGCCAGATCCAGGAACCGCCGGTTCCATACCTGCAGGCGAAGGTCCTGGTCGAAGAAGCTGATGCCGTCGCTCATGTTGAGGAGCGTCGTCTCCAGCAGCCGGGTCTTCTCGTCCGCCTGCCCCTTGGCTTCGGCCAGGGCGGCCGTCGCGTCGCGCAACGTCTCGCGCTCGCGCTCCAGTTCGTCCTCCCGTCGCTGGCGGCGGCCGACCTCGACGATCAGCGCCGCCAGGAACATGAGGATCGCCAGCGTCACCGCGCCCAGCAGCACGTAGCGGTTGCGCTCCCGCTCGTCGGCCCGGTTCAGGATCTCGGCCTTCGACATGCCGACCGCAACGATCAGCGGCAGCCCGTCCACCGGCTGGTAGGAATAGATGCGCTCGACCTGGTCGACGGGCCCGGCGATCTCGACCGCGCCACCGGCGTTCGGCCGGGCCGCGATCGCATCCCGGATATGGCGGAAGAAGTTGCTGCTGTTGATGTTGGCCCCGGTCGCATCCGCCCGCGCGGCGCCGACGGCGCGCACGATCCCATCCTGGCCGAACAGCAGCATCTCGCCATGACGGCCAAGATCGACCCGCTCGTAGAGCCGGATGAAGGTCTCCGGATTGAAGGACAGCACGATGACGCCGGCGAAGTTCCCGTCCGGCGTGTTGAGCCGCCGGCTGATATTCAGCGACATCCGCCGCGACAGCCGGCCCATCAGCGGCCGGCTGATGAAGACCTGGCGGGAATCGACCGCCTCATGAACCCGATAATGCTCCCGGTCGGACAGATCGAGCGTGTTCTGCGCGGTGTCCAGGCTGCTGCCGCGCATGATGCCGTCGGCCCCGATCAGCGAAAGCTGGAAGGTGATGTCGCGGACCGAGCGCAGGCGCTCGAAGGCCTCGTGCACGTCGAAGGCGGCGGGATCGCGCTCGAACTCGCGCTTCAGGAACTCCAGCGTCTGCTCGATGGTGCCGACGGTGCGCTGCGTCTGTTCCTCGAAGGCCAGCGAAAGGTTCGCCGTATCGCGGCCGGCGGTGGCCAATTCGAGCGTCCGCTCGCTTCGGCTCTGATAAAGGACGTAGACCCACATCAGGCACAGCAGCAGCACGCCGATTGCAAGAATCGTCGCGCGAACCGCGAGCGTCCGTTGGCCTCGCAGCATTTCGGGGCTAGGCGAACATCATGTCAGGGCGCGAGGTTCTGTCAAAAACCACGGCCGTGCAAGGAAGCAGTTGGCGCCCTGCGGAAACCAGCGATTACGCCGCTATCCAGCCATTCCCGTCAGACGCGATCGAAGGTTCGGCCATCCTGCCGTGCAGCGGCTGAGGGCCCCTGCTCGACCCGATTCCCGCCCCGCACGATCGCCCCGCCGAGGGTGCGCCGGGCCAGATCGAGCAAGCCGTTCGCAGTCTGTCCGGCATGGCCGTGGGCCAAGCCGATGCTGACCGTGGCAGGTGCGCCGCCGATGCCGGCGATGCGCAAACGCTCCACCGCCAGGCGCATGCGATCGGCGAACGCGACCACCTCCACCGGCTGGCGGTCGACCAGCAGCACCAGCAGGGAGCCGGGTGCAGACCCGGCCACCACCAGGTCCCCGAGCCCTGCCGGCAGCGCCTCGATCGCAGCGACCACCCGGCGCAGGAGCGCCGTCTCGTGGGCGGGCGAGATGCCGGCCGGCGGGAACCCGTCGATCGCAAGCGCCAGCAGGCTGACCGGTCGCCCGGCGGCCAGCGCCAAGTCGGCCACGCCCAGGGCGACGATCGCCGACGGCAAGCCCGCCCGCTGGTCAATCGCCGCCTCGGTCAGCGACGCCTGCAGTCGGGCGAGTTCGGTGCGCAGGGCCATCTCCTGCACGCGGCGGCGGTCGAGCTCTGCCTTCAGTCGCAGCGCCGAGCGGATGCGCGCCAGCAGCTCGACGCGCTCGATCGGCTTGCGCACATAGTCCGATGCCCCGGCGAGGAAGGCCTGCTGCAGGGCGGTGTTGTCGTCGCGGCTGGACACCATCAGCACCGGCGTCTCGGCCGTGCCGGCATTGCGCTTGATGCGGGCGCAGGCCTCGATGCCATCCATGCCGGGCATGATGATGTCCATCAGGATCACGTCGATGCCCTCGGCCGGCACGGCCGCATCGCCCGTGATCCCGGCGCTATCGATTCCCAGCAGGCGCAGCGCGCCTTCGGCATCGGCCGACTTGGCCGGATCGGGATAGCCCGCAGCCGTCAGGTAGGCCGCGATCACCTCGCGCACCTCCAGCGAATCGTCCACGATCAGAGCGCGCATTCGGCCGCCCCTCGTCTATCCATATGCGATCCGAGCTTCGGCCAAATTCCCTCACTGCGCAAGCCGGCAGCCAAGCTGCCATCGGCGGGCCGTCGTGGGGCAGGAATACTGCCCCACGAGGATCCATGATCGGCACGACCTTGGCAAAAATGTGGCTGCGCCGCAGCCGGGTTCAGCTTGCGGACGCACTCTCGATGATCTTGGCCTCGCCACCGGCCATGTCGTAGCGCAGCCGCTGCATGTGATCGAGGTCGCAGCCCGTCACCCGGACATAGCGGGCGCCCGCCGGATAGTCGATGGCGTGGATCTCCGGACCGTCATAGAGGCCGGCCTGGCCGGGCCCCAGCCGATATTCCCGGTCGACCTCGATCTCGGCCGGGCCGGCACCCGCCCCGCCATCCTTGCGGCGATAGAGCGTCATGTCGGTATGCTCGCTGACCTGGGCATAGATCGCCCAGGAGCGGCCATGGTCGTGCGGGGGCGAGCGGTGCCCCTTCTCCATATGGTAGCCCAGCACGACGAACCCCAGCTCGGGGTCCTGATAGAGGGTCCGCTTGCCGGTCGGGGCATCGGGGCCGACATGGGCCGCGACGAAATCGGGGTTGCGCACCAGGCCTTCCACCAAGCGACGCACCTCCTCGCGCCCGGGCACGCCGGGGTCGGTGCGCAGGGCTGCACGGCTCGCTTCACAGAAGGTCGTCAACGGATCAGGCATCGGTCGCATCCTCCAGCAGGGTTTTGCCGCAATCTACACCCGCCGGTGCCGCTGGTGGAACGGGCTCTGCCATGGATCGGCCGCCAGGACCGGCCGGCCGCTGCCGGCGCGATCGCGGTTGGACCGCCACGCCAGCCGTGATTAGATGGGTATATTGGTTACGATAATGGCCCCTAATGGTTGAAACCGGCTACCGATATCGCTTTTTCGATCATGCCGACTGAGCCGGCCAGTCCGGATCCTGCCGTCGCCGTTGCGATGGCGTTCCTGCGCGATGGCAAGGACTGGCTGCATCCCATCTATGCCTGCCTCCGTCGCCGCGGCCGCCGCCTGTGGCATGGCTGGAGCGAAGGCGGGCAACACGCCTGGATCGAGGCTGCCCGCCGCGATCATCCGACCGCTGACCGGATGGAACTGTTCCTGCCGCAGCGCCGGATCCCGCTGGCCGGCCCGGGGCCGTCGCCGCGGCGCTGGGGTGGCGTCTTCGGGGTCGAAGTCTGCCATGGCGGCCGCTACGCCCGCATGGCGCCCAGCCACATGATCGCCGCCAACCATAGCTGGGATCGGGCGCTGGCCCAATGTCGGGCGATGCTGGCGCCCGACCCGGCAGGCGGCGACGCCCACCGGCTGGAAGGACCGACCGTACTGCTGCCGCTCGACGGGTCGGCCGCGCCATGCACCTGGCACCGGTCGGGACATCCCGTCGCCATCGCCGCCGTGACGGACGAGTGGGTGCGTGCCCTGGCCCACCGGCTGGGTGGATGGCTGTTGGCCCAGACCGCACCGGACGGGCGGCTCGCCTACAAGTACTGGCCGAGCCGCGGCGCGGAATCGGCCGCCAACAACAGCGTGCGTCAGTTCATGGGCACGCTGGCGCTGGGCCGCTTCGCCCGCTGGACCGGGGACCCCGAGGCGCTTGCCGCCGCCGAACGCAATCTCGACTACCAGCTTCGCACCTTCTATCGCGCGCAGCCGGACGGATCCGCCGTCATCGAGCATGGCGGCTCGGCCAAGCTCGGCGCTGCGGCCATCGCCGGCCTGGCCCTCCTGGAGGCGCCATCCACGCCGGAGCGGGCGGACGCGCTGGGGCGGCTGGCGCGCGGAATAGAGCTGCTCTGGCGCCCGAGCGGCGCCTTCCGCACCTTTCACCATCCGCCAGACCGCAACGACAACCAGAACTTCTATCCGGGCGAGGCAGCCCTCTTCTGGGCGCACCTCTATGCCCGCGAACGCGACCCGGTGGTGCTGACGCGGCTTTTGCGGACACTCGACCACTATCGCGACTGGCACCGGGCCAATCGCAACCCGGCCTTCATACCCTGGCATGTCCAGGCCCATGCCGCGCTCTATGACGCCACCGGGCTCGACCAGCGCGTCCCGTTCATCTTCGAGATGGTCGACTGGCTGCTGCCCATGCAGCAGTGGGAGACGGCACCAGACGAAGACATGCGGGGACGCTTCTGGGACCCGGCGCGGCCGGATTTCGGGCCGCCCCACGCGGCGTCGACCGGTGCCTACCTGGAGGGCCTGGCGGCAGCGATTGGCGTCGCCCGCGCCGTTGGCGAAAATAAGCGGGCCAAACTCTACGAGCAGGCGTTCCGCCGTGGGCTGCGCAGCATCGGCCAGCTCACCTATGGCGACGAGATGGATTTCTTCTACATTTCTCGGCGCAACCGGGTGAACGGTGGCGTGCGTACCGAAGTTTACGACAACACGATCCGGGTCGACAACGTGCAGCACCCCTTGATGGCCATTCTCGGAATGATACCATCTAAGCGGGCAGCACCAGTATTAGGGCGCCCGCCTGCGGAGACATGATCGATGGAAATGCATGAAATCCGCTATTTCCTGGCGATGTGCGAAGCGCTGAATTTCCGACGAGCGGCCGTACGCTGCAACATTTCCCAGCCGGCCCTGACCAAGGGAATACAGAAGCTCGAGGAGAAACTGGGCGGCCAGCTTTTCCGGCGCGAGCGCAACCTGACGCACCTGACCGATTTCGGCCGGCTGATCCGCCCCTACCTGGAGGAAATCCAGTCGCGCACGTCGGCCGCCCAGAGTGCCGCGCACGACTTCCTCTATCTGGACAAGGCCCCCCTGAACATCGGCATCATGGTGTCGATCGGACCCTTGCGATTCACGCGATTCCTGTCGGAGTTCCAGCGCGACAATCCCGGCATCGAGCTGTGGCTGCACGAAGGCACGCTCGAGGAACTGTCCGAGAAGCTGATGTCCGGGGCGATCGACCTGGCGATCATGGGGCTGCCGCAGCCGCTGGGCGGCCGCTTCGACGCGATGCACCTCTATGCGGAGCGCTACGTCGCCGTCTTCGCCCGCGGCCATCGCTACGAAGGCTCCAACCAGATCCCGTTCTCCGACCTGGTGACCGAGCCCTACATCGACCGCCTGTCGTGCGAGGCGCGCGCGCTCGTCCTGAAGCAGTGGGAGTTGCATGAGACCGAGCTGGTCTGCACCCATCGCAGCCATCGCGACGACTGGGTGCAGGGGCTGGTGCTGGCGGGCTTCGGCATGGCGGTGATGCCCGAGTTCTCGATTTCCGCCATGGGTCTCAAGAGCCGGGTGCTGGCGGAGCCCGAGCTGAGCCGCAACGTGTCCCTGGTATCGGTCGCCGGGCGCCGCTTCTCGCCCAGCACCGCCAAGTTCGTCAAGGATGTGAAAGGCTTCCGCTGGACACCCCCGCCCGGGCCCTGAAGCCACAGCAGCCCACGCATTGAGAGGGGGCCGGCGATCGCTCGCCGGCCCCCGGTCTTTTCGGTCGATCGGTCGGCCCTAGAAGAACAGGCCGCCCAGGACTTTCGAGATCGGGTCCGTCACCACGACCTGGATGGTGAGATCGACCTCCAGGATCGGCGCGTCGTGGTCGTCGTCATCCTGGCTGCCGCCACCGATGCTGCCCAGGATGTCCGACACGATGGGCAGGTCCAGATCGTCATCGTCATCGTCCGAAGACCCACCGCCCAGGATATCGCCGACGATCGGGAACTCGTCGAGATCGTCGAGGATGTTGCCGGCATCCTGGTCGTCATCGTCATCGTCGATCACGTCGCCCAGGGTGCCGCTGCCGCCGCCGCCGAGAAGGTCACCGACCAGGTCGTCGACGATGGGGAGCTGCTCGACCACGTCGCCGACCGGATCGCTGCCGAGCAGGTCGTCAACCACGCCGCCGGACCCGGTTACACCGAGGCCATCGGCATCGTCATCATCATCATCGCCGCCGCCGATGCCGCCCAGCAGGTCGTCGACGACCGGCAGGTTGTCGAGGACATCGCCCAGGGCACCGTCGTCGCCACCCCCGAGCAGGTCGCCGACCAGGCTGTCGACGATCGGGAGCTGCTCGACCAGATCACCGACCGGGTCGCTGCCCAGAAGGTCGTCGACCACACCGCCGACCTCCGTCACGCCGAGGCCCGTGCCGTTGCCGCCGCCGATGCCGCCCAGCAGGTCGTCGATGACCGGCAGGTTGTCGAGGACATCGCCCAGGGCACCATCGTCGCCACCGCCGAGCAGGTCGCCGACCAGGCTGTCGACGATCGGGAGCTGCTCGACCAGATCACCGACCGGGTCGCTGCCCAGAAGATCGTCGACCACACCGCCGACCTCCGTCACGCCGAGGCCCGTGCCGTTGCCGCCGCCGATGCCACCCAGCAGGTCGTCGATGACCGGCAGGTTGTCGAGGACGTCGCCCAAGGCACCGTCGTCGCCACCGCCGAGCAGGTCGCCGACCAGGCTGTCGACGATCGGGAGCTGCTCGACCAGATCACCGACCGGGTCGCTGCCGATCAGGTCATCGACCACGCCGCCGACTTCCGTCACGCCGAGGCCCGTGCCGTTGCCGCCGCCGATGCCACCCAGCAGGTCGTCGATGACCGGCAGGTTGTCGAGGACGTCGCCCAGGGCACCGTCGTCGCCACCGCCGAGCAGGTCGCCGACCAGGCTGTCGACGATCGGGAGCTGCTCGACCAGATCACCGACCGGGTCGCTGCCCAGAAGATCGTCGACCACACCGCCGACCTCCGTCACGCCGAGGCCCGTGCCGTTGCCGCCGCCGATGCCGCCCAGCAGGTCGTCGATGACCGGCAGGTTGTCGAGGACATCGCCCAGGGCACCGTCGTCGCCACCGCCGAGCAGGTCGCCGACCAGGCTGTCGACGATCGGGAGCTGCTCGACCAGATCACCGACCGGGTCGCTGCCGATCAGGTCGTCGACCACGCCGCCGACTTCCGTCACACCGAGGCGCGTGCCGTTGCCGCCGCCGATGCCGCCCAACAGGTCGTCGATGACCGGCAGGTTGTCGAGGACATCGCCCAGGGCACCGTCGTCGCCACCGCCGAGCAGGTCGCCGACCAGGCTGTCGACGATCGGGAGCTGCTCGACCAGGTCGCCGACCGGGTCGCTGCCCAGAAGATCGTCGACCACGCCGCCGATCTCCGTCACGCCGAGGCCGGTTCCGTTGCCGCCACCGATCCCACCCAGCAGGTCGTCGACGACCGGCAGGTTGTCAAAGGTGTCGCCCAACGTGCCTTCGTCGCCGCTGCCGAGAAGGGTATCGAGCAGGTCGCTGACGAGTGGCAAGTCTTCGACCAGCGGGCCGACCGGATCGCTGCCGATCAAGTCGTCCAAGACACCGCCCTGGTCGGTAACCCCAAGGCCCAGGTCGACGATTCCGTTGGGACCGATCAGGCTGTCGACCACACCGCCGACGGTGCCGCCGTTGCCGCCGCCGAGCAACTCGCCAACGATCGGGATGTCATCGACGATCGGCCCGAGGATGTCGTTGTCCAGGAGGTCGTCGACCAGGCCGCCCGGGCCAGTGACGCCCAGGCCGTTGCCATCACCATCGCCATCACCATCGCCATCGCCGTCGCCATCGCCGTCGCCATCGCCGTCGCCATCGCCGTCGCCGTCGCCGTCGCCGTCGCCGTCGCCATCGCCGTCGCCATCGCCATCGCCGTCACCATCGCCGTCACCATCGCCGTCACCATCGCCGTCGCCGTCGCCATCGCCGTCGCCATCACCATCGCCATCGCCGTCGCCGTCGCCGTCGCCGTCGCCATCGCCGTCGCCGTCGCCATCGCCGTCGCCATCGCCATCGCCGTCGCCATCGCCATCGCCATCGCCATCGCCGTCGCCATCGCCATCACCGTCGCCATCGCCGTCGCCGTCGCCATCGCCATCACCGTCACCGTCGCCATCGCCGTCGCCGTCGCCGTCGCCGTCGCCGTCGCCATCGCCATCGCCGTCGCCGTCGCCATCGCCGTCGCCGTCGCCGTCACCATCGCCGTCGCCATCGCCGTCGCCGTCACCATCGCCATCGCCATCGCCGTCGCCGTCGCCGTCACCATCGCCGTCACCATCGCCGTCGCCGTCGCCGTCACCATCGCCGTCGCCGTCACCATCGCCGTCGCCGTCACCATCGCCGTCGCCGTCACCATCGCCATCGCCGTCGCCGTCGCCGCCGGGGATCGGCAGGCCATCCTGGCTGCCGTCGCTGACGTCGTCGAAATCGGTCTGCAGGTTGGCGAGGCCGCGCAGGATGATCACCCGGCCATCGGCCAGGGTGAGGACCACGTCGTTGCCGACGATCTGCTTGCGGGCGAACGCATCGCGCAGCATGTCATCCGACACGTTGCCGTCCGCACCTTCGATGCGGAGCTGGTCGATGCCGTTCTTGAAGTCTTCGATGATGGTGACCGACTTCGGATCGCCGAAGGAGATCACGAAGGTGTTCAACCCGTCGCCGCCGCGGAGCGTGTCGCGATCCAGGCCACCGATGAGGATGTCGTCACCGGCGCCACCGTCGACATAGTCGTTGCCGCCGCCACCGCGCAGCGTGTCATTGCCGACGCCGCCGGCGATGATGTCGTCGCCCGCGAGGCCATTGATGAGGTCCGCCAGAGCAGAGCCGCTGAGGACGTCGGGTCCAGTCGTGCCGGTGAACTGCATGGTGATCTCCTTCGAACGATCGGGGCCGGGTCCGCCTTCGCTGGCTGCCATCGCGGCTGCCGGAGGGAGGCGTTCGGATTTCCTGTCTTCGGAGATAACACCGGGGCGTCTAAATCGCCGGCTGATAGGGATGATGGATTTGATAACCCGGGTTTATGGATAAACTCGGCCCGTTCAGCGTAGGCTTCCCCGCCGGACGATTTCGAAGCCGAGATCGATGACCGGGGCGGCGACCTTGCCACCCTCCTGGCGACGCAGGATCAGCTCCGCGGCGGCGACGCCGATACCCCGCCCGTTCGTCCTGACGGTGGTCAGGCCGGGCGGCACTTCGGCGGCGATCTCGTAGTCGCCGAAGCCCGCGACGCCGAGCCGGTCCGGCACCGGCCAGCCCCGCCGCGCGCACTCGAAGAGGACGCCGATCGCTTGCACGTCGGTGGCGCAGATCACCGCATCCAGGTCGGGCGCCCGGGCCAGCAGGGCATCCAGTCCGGAGCGGCCACCGGCATAGCCCTCGTCGGTCACGGATGCCACCAGGGTGGGGTCCAGCCCGGCCTGCCGCAGGGCCGCGACCACGCCCCGGCGCCGTTCCTGGAACCGGCGCACCTCCGGATGGGGGAAGTCGACATAGCCAATCCGGCGATAACCGCGTGCGACCACCATGCGCCCCAGGGCCAGTGCGGCGGCACGGTGCGAGAAGCCCACGGCCATGTCGATGAAGGGGCCGCGCAGCTCCCACGTCTCGACCACAGCTATCTGCGCCGCGCGCAGCATGGCTGCCATCTGCGGCACGTGCTGCGCGCCGGTCAGGACGATGCCATCCGGCCGCCGCCCGAGCAGGACGGCCACGGCGGCGGCCTCTTCCGCCGGGTCGTAGCCCGTCTCGCTCAGGAGGAGCTGGTAACCCTCCTGACGCAGGCGGTCGGACAAGCCCTTGATGGTGCCGACGAAGTTGGAGTTGGCCAGGCTCGGCACCAGCGCCGCCACCATGCGGCTGCGGCTGGAGGCCAGGTTGCCGGCGACCAGGTTTGGCACGTAGCCGAGTGCGGCCGCGGCCGCCTCGACCCGCTCGCGCACCGCGGCCGACACCAATGCCGGAGCCTTGAACGCACGGGACACCGTCATCGGCGAGACGCCGGCCCGGCGGGCCACGTCCGCCATTGTGACCCACCCGCTGGCTCGACGTCCGGAACTCATGGCGGCCTACTTAGCACGGCGGCACCGCAGCGGACGGGGAAATCCCATCCATATTCCCACTTGCCGTACCGCCCCCGTCCTGGTTGGATGTTAGCGATATCACCGCCGCCAGGGTAACGCATATGCCGGCCACCGCGAGCGACGATCCCAAGTCCCGCCTCCTCGCCTGGATCGAGGCCGACCAGGCCGCGATCGTGGCGTTCCTGAGCGGGTTCCTGCAGGCGAAATCGCCCAATCCGCCGGGCGACACGCGGGAGGCCTGCGCCCATGTCCTGGGCCTACTGGCGGCCGACGGGCTGCCCCACCGCACCGTTGCCGCCCGCCCCGATCTGCCCAACATCGTCGGGTCGTTCGACGGCGCCGCGGCCGGCCGTCACCTGGTCCTGAACGGCCACATGGACGTGTTCCCGGCGATCGAGGACCGGCCCGGCGAGCGCGGCCAGTGGAGCGGCGAGGTGACCGAGGACCGCGTCTATGGCCGGGGTGCCGCCGACATGAAGTGCGGCACGACCGCGTCCATCATGGCCTATCGCTACCTCCACCGGCTGCGCGGCGAACTGAAGGGCCGGCTGACGCTGACGGTCGTGTCGGACGAGGAGACGGGCGGCCGCTGGGGCACGAAGTACCTGATGGAGACCTGCCCCGACGAGGTGCTGGGCGACTGCTGCCTGAACGGCGAGCCGAGCGGGCTCGCCACGCTGCGCTTCGCCGAGAAGGGCACGCTGCGCCTGGTCTTCACCATCCGTACGACCGGCGGGCACGGCGCCTACCCCCACCTGAGCGGCAGTGCCAACAAGATCGCGGCCGCCATCGTGACCGAGCTGGAGGCGATCGGCGACCTCAAGGCCGACATGCCCGAAGGCATGGCCGAGGTGCTGGCCGCACCCGAGGTGCAGGCCGCCATCGACCGCAGCCTGGGCGACGGCGCCCGCCACATCGTCGCCAAGGCGACGGTCAATATCGGCGTCCTGCGCGGCGGGCTGAAGATCAACATGATGCCCGACGAGTGCATCGTGGAGGCCGACATCCGGGTGCCGCCCGGCATCCCGCGCGACCGCGTGCGGGCGCTGGTGCAGGAGATCCTGGCGCGCCATCCCGAGGCCACGATGGAAGAGCGCACCGACCACAGCTACGACGCCAGTTGGTGCGATCCGCATGGCGAGATGGCCGGCATCATCCAGGGCAACGTCCTGGCGCTGAAGGGATTCCGGCCCGAGCCGATCGTCAGCCTGGGCGGGTCGGACGGGCGCTACTGGCGCTGGCGCGGCATCCCCGCCTACCTCTACGGCCCCTCCCCCCGCACCATGGGGCGGCGCGACGAGCATGTGACGATCGACGAGCTGATGCACATCGTGCGCACCCACACGCTGTCGGCCTACGACTACCTCACCCGGTGACGGCAACCCCCGAAGGAGATGCTCCGATGACCCGTCGTCCCCTGCTGCTCGCCGCCGCCCTCGTGGCGACGACCGCCATCGTGCCCGCCATGGCGCAGACCCCGCGCGACGCGGTCAGCATCCTGGTGCGCAACGATTCCGTCGGCTTCGACCCGCACCGCGTCACCGGGCGCGGGGCGGCTGAGGTGCTGTTCATGCTGACCGACACGCTGGTGGCACTGGAGGACGATCAGAAGACCCTGCACCCGCTGCTGGCCAAGTCCTGGACCCTGTCGCCGGACGGGCTGACCTACACCTTCCAGCTTCGCGAGGACGTGCGCTTCTGCAACGGCAAGCCGCTGACCGCCGACGACGTGGTCTATTCGCTGACCCGGCTGACCGCGCCCGAGACCCGCTCGCCCGCCGCCTGGCGCGCCGGCAAGGTGAAGTCGATCACCGCCAAGGGGCCGCACACGGTCGAGTATGTGCTGGAACGGCCGTACAACGAGTTGCTGCTGCAACTGGCACAGAGCTTCGGCGCCATCATCGACAAGGACGACGTCGAGAAGCAGGGCCGCGACTTCGGCGTGAAGGGCCTGAACGGCACCGGCCCCTTCTGCTGGGCCGAATGGCGGCCGCGCAGCGAGTTCACGCTGACCCGGCACGAGGCCTATCGCTGGGGTCCCGCCTTCTACGAGAACGCCGGTCCGGCCCACGCCGCCCGCGTCGTCTGGAAGGTCATCCCGGAGGAGACCAGCATCGTGGCCGCCATGCAGACCGGCGCCGGCGACGTCACCTATGTCGCGCCCGAATGGGCGGTCGAGCAGCTTAAGAAGGACCCGCGGCTGACGCTCGCCATGCCGCGCGTGTCGAACTACAGCGCCTTCCTCGGCATGCGGACCAACAAGGAGATGACCGGCGACGCACGGGTGCGCCGGGCGATCGTCCATGCCATCGACCGCGAGGAGTTGAACAAGCGCTTCTGGTTCGGCCAGGCCAAGGCGTCCGAGACCTATGTCAGCCCGGGCACGCTCGACTGGAATGGCGACGTCAAGGCAACCTACGACGTCGATGCCGCCAACCGCCTGCTGGACGAGGCCGGCTGGGCCAAGGGCGCCGACGGCTTCCGCGCCAAGGACGGCAAGCGCCTGGCGCCCAAGCTGGTCGCGGCCGGCACACCCGGCTGGCGCACCCGGTCCGAGGCAATCCAGGGCTATCTGAAGCGGGTCGGGATCGACCTGCAGATCCTGCTGCCGGAGCCGGCGCTGGCGATGGCGCAGATCAACTCCTCGCCCGACTACGACATGTATGCCCTGTTCGCCCCCTACGGCACGTCCGGCGAGGCGCTGATGGTGTTCCATTCGCAAGGCATCCCCGCCCCCAACCGGGTGCATTGGAAGGATGCGGAGACGGATCGGCTGCTGGATGCGGGCCAGGTGGCGCTGACCGACGCCGACCGCGCGGCCGCCTATGCCAAGGTGCAACGCATCATTGCCGAGAACGCGCTGACGGTGCCGCTGGCCCACGAGCAGCTTTTCCTCTTCAGCAACAAGCAGCGGGTGACCGGGGTCAAGGTGCACGGCATCTACAATTCCGGCATCTACAAGGGCCTGGACATGAAGCTCGTCGCCAGGTGAGCGCCATCCTGGCGCCCGGCTTTCGCGCCGAGCCGTACTGGTGGGAGGCAGCCCCCCTCGACCGGGAGCCCTCGGCCGAGCCGCTGCCAGCCCGGGCGGACGTCGCCATCGTCGGCGCCGGCTATGCCGGCCTGTCGACAGCCATCGAGCTGGCCCGCGCCGGGCGGTCGGTGGTGGTGCTGGATGCCGGCCCGGCCGGCGGCGGTGCCAGCAGCCGCAGCGTCGGCATGATCGGCGGGCGCCTGCGCCAGGGCCATGCCGCGCTGGCCGCCGACATCGGCGAGACCGCCGCCCTAGACCTGATGCGCGAGACGGCGGGGGCCTATCGCTGGTTCCTGGACTTCGTCGGCCAGGAAGGGATCGACTGCGACCTGGCCCAGTCGGGCCGCATCGTCGGCGCCTGGACGCGGGCCGACCTCCACCGGCAGCAGCGGCTGGCGGCGTTCCTGGTGGATCGCCTGGGCATCCGCGCCCACGCGGTCGATCGCGGCGGACTGGCCGGCGAGATCTCGACCGACCTCTACCACGGCGCCCTGGTCCTGCCCGACGATGGCGGGCTGCATCCGGCCCGCCTCCATGCGGGGCTGCTGCGCCTGGCCCAGGCGGCGGGCGCCAGGGTCTTTCCCTTCACCGCCGTCGAAGCACTGAAGGAAGATGGCGACCGGGTCGCCGTCGCCACCGCGCGCGGGCGGCTGGTCGCGGGCGAGGCGGTGCTGGCGACCAACGCCTATACCGGCCCGGCCTTCGCCTGGCATCACCGCCGGGTGATCCCGGTCGGCAGCTACATGGCGGCCACCGCGCCGCTCGATCCCGCCCTGGTGCGCCGGCTGCTGCCGCGCGGGCGCCTCGTCAACGACACGCGGCGGCTCGCCTATGCCTTGCGCGCGTCACCGGACGGCACGCGCATCCTGCTGGGCGGGCGGGCATCGGCCCGCGACCATGCCAGCCCACCCGTCGTCGCCCGCAGCCTGCACCGTCTGGCGCGCACCGTCTTCCCGGAGCTGGCGTCCGCCCGGATCAGCCATGCCTGGGGCGGCATGGTGGGCTTCACGGTCGACCGCCTGCCCAACATCGGCACGCGCGGCCGCATCCATCATGTGCTGGGCTGCAACGGCTCCGGCGTGGTGCTGTCCACATATCTCGGCTGCCGGCTGGGCCGCCGCATCGCCGGCCTGGACGACGCCCCGACCGGATTTGCCCGCGATGGCCTGCCGACGCATCCGTTGTTCGCCGGCACCGCCTGGTTCATGTCGCCGCTATCGGCCTGGTACGGCGTGCGCGACCGGGTCGACCGCCTGACCGATCGTTTCCGTAGCCACCCTCGCGCCTAGGACGTCGCCATGACCTTTTCCATCGCCGCCCGCTGCCCGGCCACCGGCAGCTTCGGAATCGCCATCGCCACCTCCAGCATCGCGGTCGGCAACCGCTGCCCCTGGGCGCGGGCTGGTGTCGGCGCCGTCACCACCCAGCATCGCTCCGACATCCGGCTGGGGCCGATCGGGCTCGACCTGATGGGCCAGGGGCTGTCGGCCGGCGAGACGGTGCGGGCACTGGTCGCCGCCAGCGAGTTCCCGGACCAGCGCCAGGTGGCGGCCGTCGACCGCGACGGCAATGCCGCCTTCTTTTGCGGCCCGAAGATCCCGTCACTCAACAGCGGCCATGTCGGCCGCGGCTGCGTCTCGACCGGCAACGTCATCGCCAACCTGGACGTGCCCAAGGCGATCGTCGCCGGCTACGAAGCCAGCCAGGGGATGCCGTTCGCCGAGCGGCTGCTGGCCGGGGTGGATGCGGGCCTGGCGGCGGGCGGCGAGACGCAGCCGATCATGTCGGCCGCCCTGCTGATCGTCGACCGCCAGCCCTGGCCGCTTGTCGACCTGCGCGTCGACTTCCAGGAACAGCCGCTTGCCGTCCTGCGCGGCCTGTGGAAGGCCTACGAGCCGCAGGTCGAGCACTTCATCGTCCAGGTGCTGCGCCCGAACGAGGTAAAGCCGCGGGCGAAGCCGGCCGCATAGGCCGGCAGCGCCTGGGCAAGGCTACTGGAAGGCTTCCCCGCCGCAGGAATAGAGCTGGTAGGGGTCCTGCCGGTTCTCGTTGTTCACCTCGCCCCGGATGCTGAGATTGACGCGCGTCGCGTTGGCCGGGATTTCGAAGGGCGAGGTGACGCGGATGCATTCGCGCCAGTTGGCGGCATCCTGCGAGCGCTTCACCTTCACTTTTCCGAAGGCGCTGACGCCCGACATCATGAATCCGACCCCGCCCTTGAGCGAGCCGTGCAGCGTGGTGATCGTGCCGTTGCTGTCCTCGATCTGGATGTCGATGCCATCCAGCGGCCCGGAGCCGCTGGGGCTGACGGCCAGGACATAGGCCGCCGAAGCCGTCGCCGGCACGGCTGCGATCGCAACCGCCACCAGCATTCCCGTCAGTTTCCTGAACATTGCGCACGCCCCCCGTCATGCTGCGACGGTTCGATCATAACGCCAGCTTCTGGCCCGGGGCGAGGCCCATCCTCAGGCCGTCTTATGGCGACGTCCTGATCTCTGCTGGCTCACCCAGTTAACGGCCGCCACGGCGGACGGTTTCCCGTCCGCCGTGGCGTGGGTCACGGACAGATGGCATAGCCGTCGCGGCGGGGGTCGGCGCCGCCGGTCATGACGCCCTGGTCGGGGTCGATGGCGATGCCCTGCATGCCGCCGCAGGCCAGGGCATAGGAATCCAGCATCGTCAGCTGGTGGCCGCGGCCGCGCAGGCCGACCAGCACTTCCTCGTTGATCCGCGATTCCAGGTGGACCGCCGCGCCATCGAGCAGACGGGCACGGGGGGCCGCGATCGCCTCCTGGATCGGCAGGCCGAAATCGACGTGCTGGACCATGGCCTGGCTCTGCGTCTGGCAGATGCCGTAGCTGCCGGGCGTGCCCAGTGCCAGCACCGGCTTGCCGTCGGCGCGCAGGCCGATGGAGGGGGCGGTCGGCAGGGCCAGCGGGCCGCCCGGCTTCATGAAGTTGCCGCCGCGCGGGTCGAGCTCGCCCCAATAGAGGAAGTTGTTCATGCAGACGCCACGGCCGGGGATCACCACGCCCGAGCCGAACTTGGCGCCCAGGCTCATGGTGATGCAGACGACGTTGCCCTCGGCATCGGCGACCGAGAACGAGGTCGTGTGGTCGCGGTCGACGCCGGGCACTTCCGGCTGCGGCTCGATCCACTGCTCCGTCGGGCCGGTCACGGCGCGCGGGTCGCGGATGCGTTGGCGCAGGCGGTCGACATTGGCGTCGCCCAGGATCTCCGCCAGGGCTTCGGGCGACGGGTTGTTCTTGTAGATGCGCTCGCCGGCCGCCAGGCGGATGGCGCGGAAGACGATGTCCAGATGCTCCAGCCCGTTGCGCTCCAACTTCCCCAGGTCGAAGCCCTCGAGGATGCGGAGCGTCAGCAGGTACTGGAAGCCCTCGCAGGGCGGCGGCAGGGTGTTGATGGCGATGCCGCGATAGGCGACGGAGAGCGGCTCCAGCCAGAGCGGCTTCACCGCCTCCAGGTCGGCCATGCTGAGCACGCCGCCCAGGGACTGGAGGTGGCCCACCATCTCGCGGCCGAGCGCGCCGCCATAGAGATGGCCAGGCCCTTCGGCCGCGATCGCCTCGTAGGTGCGCGCCAGGTCCGGCTGCTTCAGGACCGAGCCGTAGGGCAGCTTGCCGGTGCCGCCGGTGTAGTTCTTCGACCAGCCCTCGAAGATCCCGGGAAAGGTCGCCAGTTCGGGGATCACCTGGCCGATATTGTCGGCATTGTTCTCGGAGACCGGAATGCCCTCGCGCGCCAGTTCGATCGCCGGGGCAAAGATGTCGGCCAACGGCTTGCTGCCATAGGTCTTCACCAGTTCGCACCAGCCGGCGAGGTTGCCGGGGGCGCCGCTGGCCATGGGGCCGCGCGCCACGTCCTTGCGCTTCACCTTTGTCGCGTCGAACTTGGCCGGCACGGGGGTGATGAAATCCAGCGTGCGCACCCGCTTCTCGCGCGCGACGTAGCAGGTGGCCATGCCCATGCCGGCCAGGCCCGACATGTAGGGCTCGGCCACGTTGAGGGCGGCCGCGGTGGCCGCGATGGCGTCGAAGGCGTTGCCGCCCGCCCGCAGCAGGCGGGCGCCCGCCATCGAGGCATGCGGATTGGCCGAGGCCACCATGCCCTTGACCGAACTGATCGTCGGACGTCTGCCGAACATCGGTTGCGTCTCCCCTCGCCGGATTGGTTCGCTTGGAAGTTTAGCCGCGCCGGAGAACCCGGCCGGGTCCGTCTATGGCGAGGAGGTTAGCGCAATCAGACCCGCACGAAAGCAGAATTGCGAGCGTTCCGGCCGATTTCAGGCGGACAGCGGGCCCGTCGTTCCGCGCAGGACCAGCGTTACCGGCAACTCCGGCGGCAGGTCGATCTCGCGCCCTTCCAGGCAGGCCACCAGATAGTCCGCCGCCCAGTTGCCGATCTCGACCTTGGGCGTCAGCACCGTCGACAGGCCGGGGCTGGTATGGGCGGCGATGTCGAGGTCGCCATTGCCCATGATCGAAAGGCGGCCCGGCACGTCGATGCCGGCCGCCAGCGCCTCGAACAGCACGCCGCAGGCGAGAATGTCGTTGCCGCAGACGATCGCCGTGGGCAACGGCCCGCTTGCCGCCAACTGGCGAAAGGCGCACCGGCCCTCGTCGATCGAGTAGCGGCGGTGGATCATGCGCGCGGGCGGGATCGCGAGCCCATGCCGGCGCACGGCATCGGCCATCCCCAACAGGCGACCCGCGACGCGATCATTGTGGCTGGACGAGCCGGTGACGACCGCGAACTCGCGATGGCCGAGCCCCACCAGATAGTCGAACACGAGGTTGGAGAGCGCCCGGCTGTCATAGCCGACCGAGGCGTGCTCGGCCCCGCGATTGGCGGTCCAGGTGTTGATGAAGGGCTTGCCGGTAACCTCCAGCAGATGCAGCAGGCGCGGGTCGTGCTGCCCGCCCACCAGCATCAGCCCGTCGACGCCGCGCTCGACCATAGCGCGCGCGCGCTCCCACTCCCGCTGCTGGTCATACTCGGAGGTGGTCAGCAGCAGGATGTAGCCGCGCTCCTCCACCCGGCGCTGGAAGGCGTCGATGGCGCGGGCGAAGATGGTGTTGTTCAAGGTCGGCACGATGGCGCCCAGCGTCCGCGACCGCTTGGAGGCCAGCGCCCGGGCAGCACCGTGGGCGACGTAGCCGAGGTCGTCGGCGGTCGCCAGGATGCGGGCCCGCACGTCCTCGCGCACCAGCGCCGGCAGGTTGAAGGCGCGCGACACCGTGGCCGACGACACGCCCGCCGCCGCCGCGACGTCGGCCAGGCGCACCGTGCCCTGCCCGTCCCCGACCGCGACTGGTCTTGCCCGTGCCATCCTCATCCCGATTCGTCCCCGACCGCCTGTGGCAGCAGGCTCATAGCAGGCCGCATGCGGCAGCGCAGCATGGCCTGCGGGCCATCAGCGGAGGTGGCAGGCCACCTCATGCCCGTCAGCGACCGCGTGCAGCAGCGGCTCCTCCTGCGAGCAGCGCGGGATGGCGTAGGGGCAGCGCGTGTGGAAACGACAGCCGGGCGGCGGCGCGATCGGGCTCGGCACGTCGCCGGTCAGTGTCTGCCGGGCGCGCCGCGCGCCCGGCTTGGGCAGCGGCACCGACGCCAGCAGCGCCTCGGTATAGGGATGCTGGGGTGCCCCGAACAGCGAACGCTTGGGCGCCACCTCGACGATCTTGCCCAGATACATGACGGCGACGCGGTGGCTGATATGCTCCACCACCGCCAGGTCGTGGGCGATGAAAAGGTAGGACAGGCCGAATTCCGCCTGCAGGTCCATCAGCAGGTTGATGACCTGGGCCTGCACCGACACGTCCAGCGCCGACACCGGCTCGTCGCCGATGATCAGCTTGGGCCCCAGCGCCAATGCCCGGGCAATGCCCAGCCGCTGGCGCTGCCCGCCCGAGAATTCGTGCGGGTAGCGGGCCATCTGCTCCGGCCGCAGCCCGACCCGGCGGAAGAGCTGGGCCACCTTGTCCTGGCGCTCGGCTGCCCCGCCCATGCCGTAGTTGATGAAGGGCTCGCCCACGATCTCGCCGGCCGGCATGCGCGGGTTGAGCGACGAGTACGGGTCCTGGAAGACCACCTGCATCTGGCGGCGGACCGCCAGCATCTCGCCCGGCCCGTACTGCGTGATGTCGCGCCCCTCCAGCTCGATCGAGCCCGAGGTCGGCTCGATCAGCCGCAGGATGACCTTGCCGGCAGTCGACTTGCCGCAGCCGCTTTCGCCGACCAGCCCCAGCGTCTCGCCGGCGCCGATCGACAGGCTGATGCCGTCGACCGCATGGACCTTGGCGGCGGGCTTGCCGAACAGGCCCTTGCGGATCGGGAAGTGCTTGACGAGGTCGCGCACCTCCAGCAGGGGCTTGGCCCGCCCGGAGGCGGGTGCCGCGGTGTCAGGCGTGGACATGGATGGCCTCCTGCGCGCGCTCCCAGTGCCAGCAGGCGCTCCAATGGCGGGGTCGATGCTCTTCCAGCGGCGGCGGCTCGGTGCGGCAGCGGTCGGTCGCGAGCGGGCAGCGCGGGGCGAAGCGGCAGCCGGGCGGCATCGCCCGCAGCGACGGCACGATGCCGGGAATCTCGGCCAGGCGGCGCGGCCCCTTCCCTTCCACCAGCGACGAGCCCAGCTCGGGGATCGAGCCCATCAGGCCGACCGTATAGGGATGGCAGGGCCGCTCGAACAGGTCGCCGACCGACGCCTCCTCGACCTTGCGGCCGGCATACATGACGACGACGCGATGGGCCATCTCGGCCACCACGCCCAGGTCGTGGGTGATGAGGACGATGGCGGTCCCGGTCTCGTCCTGCAGCTCGCGCATCAGTTCCAGGATCTGGGCCTGGATGGTGACGTCGAGTGCCGTCGTCGGCTCGTCGGCCAGCAGCACGCGCGGCCGGCAGGCGAGCGCCATGGCGATCATGACGCGCTGGCGCATGCCGCCCGAAAGCTGGTGGGGATATTCCTTCACCCGCCGCTCGGGCTCGGGGATGCGCACCAGGCGCAGCATCTCGACCGCGCGCTCGAAGCCCTCGGCCCAGGATTTCCCCTCATGCTGGCGCACCGCCTCGGCGATCTGGTAGCCGACGGTGACGACCGGGTTGAGCGAGGTCATCGGCTCCTGGAAGATCATCGACAGCGAGTTACCGCGGATGCGCCGCATCTCGCGCTCCGAGAGCGCGCCCAGGTCCTTGCCTTCCAGCAGGATCTGGCCGTCGACGCGGGACGCCGGCGGCGGTGGCAACAGGCGCATGACCGACAGGGCCGACACGCTCTTGCCGCAGCCGGATTCGCCGACGATGCACAGCGTCTCGCCGCGGGCGACGTCGAAGGACAGGCCGTCGACCGCCTTCAGCGCCGTGCCGTCGTCGAAGAAGCGCGTCTCCAGCCCGCGGACCGACAGCAGCGGCGGCGCGGCGGTTGGGTTCGTTGCGGCCATCGGCTCAGCTCCGCCGCGACATCTTGGGGTCGAGCATGTCGCGCAGCCCGTCACCCAGGACGTTGATCGACAGCACCATCACCGCCAGCGCGATGCCGGGGAACAGCACCTGCCAGAAGGCGATCTGCACGTAGAGCCGGCCCTCGGCGATGATGTTGCCCCAGCTCGGAATCTCGGGCGGGGTGCCGACGCCAAGGAAGCTCAGATAGGCCTCCACCAGGACCGCGTGGGCGAAGATGTAGGTCGCCTGGACGACCAGCGGGGCCACCGTGTTGGGCAGGATGTGCTTGCGCATCAGCCGCGGGAAGCGCGTGCCGATGGCGATCGCCGCCTGGACATAGGTCTGCTCGCGAATGGACAGCACGACCGCGCGCACCAGGCGCACGACGCGCGGCACCTCGGGGATGGTGATGGCGAGGATCACCACCTCGATGCTGGCGCGGGTGAGCGCCATCAGCGCGATCGCCAGCAGGATGCCGGGGATCGCCATCAGCCCGTCCATGATGCGCATGAGGATGGCGTCGGCCAGGCGGTAGTAGCCGGCGACGACACCGATCAGCAGCCCCAGCACGGTGCTGAGGATCGCGACGGACAGGCCCACGATCAGCGACACCCGGGCGCCGTAGAGCATGCGGCTCAGCATGTCGCGGCCATAGGCGTCGGTGCCAAGCAGGTAGTCCTCGTCGGGCGGCCGCAGCCGGTCGACGACGTTCAGCTCGATCGGGTCGTGCGGCGCCAGCAGGGGTGCGGCCGCGGCCACCACCGCCATGGTGACGAGGACGACGCCGCCCGCCACCATCATCGGATGGCGGCGCAGGATGCGCCCGAGGCGCGAGCGCCCCGCCGGTGCCGCTTCCGGCTGGCCTGCGGCTTCTGCCGTGATGTCGGTCATCGGGGAACCTCCGGCCGTCAGTAGCGGATGCGCGGATCGAGGACCGTGTAGGTCAGGTCGATCGCCAGGTTGATCATCACGTAGAAGCCAGACACCACCAGGATCACGCCCTGGATCACCGGATAGTCGCGATGCAGCACGGCATCGATGGTCAGGCGGCCGACGCCGGGGATGGCGAACACGCTCTCGGTCACCACGACGCCGCCGATCAGCAGTGCGATGCCGACGCCGATGGTGGTGACGATCGGCACTGCCGCGTTCTTCAGCGCGTGGATGATCAGCACCCGGCCGTTCGCCAGCCCCTTGGCCCGCGCGGTGCGGATATAGTCCTCGTTCAGGATTTCCAGCACGGTGCTGCGCGTCATGCGCGCCAGCAGGGCGGTGTAGACCAGCCCGAGCGCGATGGTCGGCAGCACGAGGTGGGCCAGGAAGCGCACCGGGTCCTCCGATATGCTGACGAAGCCCTGCACCGGCAGCAGGTCGAGTTCGAGCGCCAGCCCCTGCACCAGGCCATAGCCGATCAGGAACACCGGGAAGGAGAAAGCCAGGACCGCGACCGCCATGATCACCTGGTCGATCCAGGTGCCGGCCTTCCACGCCGCCAGCACGCCCAGCGGGATCGCCAGCACGACCGAGAAGATCGTCGTGCTGATCGCCAGCGCCAGCGTCGGCTCCACCCGCTCCAGGATCAGGTGCAGTACCGGCCGCTCCAGGAAGATCGATGAGCCGAGGTCGCCACGGATCAGCCGTCCGACCCAGTCGACGAACTGGATGTAGATCGGCCGGTCCAGGCCCAGCCGGCGGCGGATATCCTCGATGTCCTGGGCGGTCGCGTGGTCGCCCGCGATGATCGCCGCGGGGTCGTTCGGATTCAGGTGCAGGATCAGGAAGACGACGATCCCGACCACCGTCATGACGGGTATGACGGCCAGTATGCGTCGGATCAGGTAGGACCACATCGTCGGTGCCTCCGGGGGAACTGGGTGGTCCGGCGTGGCGACGGGCATGCGACCGCCCGGCGACCGGATCGGATCCGGTCGCCGTCAGGTCGCTGCCGCCGCGCTACTTCTTCTCGATGTTCCAGTAGACCGGAACATTGGTGATCAGGACGCCCGAGATGTTCGAGCGGACGGCGATCGGCTGCGTGTACTGCCCGATCGGCACATACGGCACCGTCTCGTAGGCGCGCGCCTGGATGCGGTCGAGAATGACCTTGCGCTTGGCCCGGTCGCTCTCGCGCGACCAGTCCTCGACCAGCTTGTCGAGTTCCATGTCGCAGGCCCAGCCCGGGTTCGCCTTTTCGCAACGCGAATTGAACCAGGTATTGGAAACGGGATTGGCGGTGCTGGGGCCACCATGGGTCGTGTGGAACAGATGGTAGCCGGTCTCGTAGGGGTTGCCCTTGTTCGCCCGCCGCGACAGCACGGTGCCCCAGTCCATCGCCTGCACGTCGACGTTGAGCCCCGCCTTGCGCAGCATCTGGATGGTGACCATCGTCATCGCATTGTACTGCGCGCGATCGGTCGGCTGCAGAACGACGATCTTCTCGCCGTTGTAGCCGGCCTCCTTCATCAGGGCCTTGGCCTTCTCGAAGTCCTGCTTCATCAGCGGCTCCGACCCGACACTTGACTCATTGTCCGAGCCGCAGAGGAAGAAGGCGCCACAGAACTTCTTGTAGAGCTTGGGATTGCCGACCACGGCCCGCATGTAGTCTTCCTGCTTCACCATGTACAGCAGGGCCTGGCGCGCCTTGGGGTGGTTGAACGGCGGATAGAGGAAGTTCGGGCGAAGGATGCCTTGCAGGCCCAGCGGCTCGATGTCGATGACCTTGATGCGGGGATTCTTTTCCAGCATCGGCACGAAGTCGAGCGGCGGCGCCTCGAAATAGTCGATCTCGCCCGCCTGCAATGCCGAGAGGCTGGTGTTGTGGTCGGGGATGTAGAGCCATTCGACGCGATCGACCTTGGCGATCTTGGCGCCGGCCATGGCGTCGGTCTTGTCCGACCGCGGCACGTAGTCCGGATTCTTGCGGTAGACGACCTTGTTGCCGGGCCGCCATTCGCTCTGCTCGAAGACGAACGGGCCGGAGCCGACATACTCCTTGATCTGCTGCTGCGGGTCGGTCTTGGCCACGCGCTCCGGCATGATGAACAGGCCGCCGGTCGACTTGCCCAGCGTCTCCAGCACCAGGCCGTACTTTTCCTTCAGAGTCAGGCGGAAGGTCTTGTCGTCGACCGCCTCCAGCGATGCGGTGAAGCTGGCCAGGCGCTGGCCCATGGGGTCGCGCTTGTTCCAGCGGTTCCACGAGGCGACGACGTCGGTCGACGTCACCGGCGCGCCGTCATGGAACTTCAGTCCGGGCCGCAGGGTGAAGGTGTAGACCAGCCCGTCGTCGCTGACGGCGTGCTTCTCGACCATCTGCGGCTGCGGCACCAGCTTGGAATCCAGGCCGTACAGCATGTCGTAGATCAGCAGCGCGTGACGGTTGCTGATGAAGGCCGTCGTCCAGACCGGGTCGAGGATCTTCAGGTCGGCGTGGACGACGACCTTCAGCGTCTTCTGCGCCGCGGCCGGGGCCGCCTGCGCGGCCATCAGCACGCCGGCCGCGACCAGCGCGTAGCGGACGGCCTGGCTGAACGTGCTTCGTGAATTCTTCATCTTTGTTCCTCCCTTTCTTGCGATTGGTCCGGCCGGCATCACGTCGCCAGCTTGAACTTGGGCAGGGTGATTTCGTCGGTGATCGGCTCGAAGACCACTTCGACCCGAGCGCCGACCGCCGCCTCGCCGCCGGCGTCGACCAGATTGCTGACGAAGAACGGGCCTTCATCCAGCTCGATCAGGCACACGTCGTAGGGCAGATCCTTGGCGAACCCGTTCCAATAGGCACGGTGGAAGGTGACCCACGAGAAGAGCGTGCCGCGGCCCGATACGACCTCCCACCCCTGGTCCTTGGACAGGCATTTCGGGCAGACGGGACTGGCGGGGAAGTGACGGTCGCCGCAATCGTTGCAAAGCTGGACGGCCAGCTTCTCGTCCTTGGCCAGTTCCCAGAACGGGCGGGTCAGGGTGTCGATCTTGGGCAGGGGCTTGTCGTAGGCGGTCATGTCTCAACCCTCCCCTCAGCCGCGGGTATAGATGATCGAGCGGGAGCAGGGCGTCGCGGCGATGAACTGCACGACCTCGCAGTCTGGCACCTGCCGCTCGCCGCATTCGCCGCGCAACTGCCGCACCGCCTCCACGTTCAGGGCCCAGCCCTGCATGTAGGAGTTGGACAGGTGGCCGCCATCGGTGTTGGTCGGCAGCTTGCCGCCGACCTTCAGCGTGCCGCCCTCGACGAAGCTGCCGGACTCGCCCCGGCCACAGAAGCCCAGCCCCTCCAGGCTGAACAGCACGGTCGGCGAGAAATTGTCGTAGCACATGAAGGCGTCGATGTCGGACGGCCCGACCCCGGCCATGCCGTAGGTCTCGGCCGCTATCTCCTGGAGTTGGGGGTAGAAGAAGTCCCGCTCGAAGTTCGACAGCGAGGCATGGGCGAAAGCCTCGCGGCCGCCCAGGCCCGAGATCATCACCGGCGGCTTCTTCAGGTCCTTCGCACGCTCCTTGGTCGTCAGGATCATGCAGACCGCGCCGTCATTGATCAGGCAGTAGTCGAGCAGGCGGAGCGGCAGCACGATCGGCCGGGCGTTCTCATGGTCCTCGATGGTGATCGGCTTGCGCATCACCGCGTCGGGGTTGAGGCCCGCATTGTGGCGGAAGGCGACCGAGACTTCGGCCAGTTGCTCGGTCGTGGTGCCGTAGAGCGCCATGTGGCGCTGGAACATCATGGCGTGGGCTGCCCCCGGCGAGGTGTAGCCCCAGGGGTCCCAGATGTTCGGGCTCTCTTCACCGCCGTAGTTGACCCGGCGCGACCGGCCGATATTGGCGTAGATCAGCGCCACATACTTGCACAGCCCGGCTTCAAGTGCGGCCACCGCCTCGATGATGCCCATCGACGCCATGCGGCCGTGCGGCGGCAGCGGAATGGTCCAGCGCGGCGAGATGCCAAGGATCTCGCCCATCCGGGCGTAGTACGGGATGCGGCAGACGAGCAGCCCGTCGATCTCGTTCTTGTCGATGCCGCAATCGGCGACGGCGTCACGGAAGGCATCCGCCCCCAGGCCGTAGTCGTCGGTTTCGGGGAAGTTGCCGTATCGGGTATTGCCGACACCGACGACGGCGACCTTGTCCTTGAGCGCTCGGAAGTCCGACATGCGGCTCCTCTTGGGTATGGGCGGGGCGGCGTTGGTCGCCGTCCGTTCGTTTCCTCGGGCGTGTCCCGGCCAAGTCGGCCGGGACGATCTTCAGCGGTCGGTCAGATGATTCCTTCCTCGGCCAGGCGCAGGACCTCCTCGCGCGACAGTCCCAGCATCTCCATCAGGATCCGCTCGTTGTCCTCGCCATAGCCGGGGGCGCCGCGGTCGATCGGCCCACCGGCATAGGGCGGCGTGGCGGTCATCTTGGTCGGCACCTCGATCACCGGCCAGCGGCCGATCTTGGTGCCGGTCACCTCGGTCAGCCATTGCAGCTCGGCCAGTTGCGGGTCGCGGTCGTAGCGGTCGGCCGCCGTCTGGCTGACGCCAGCAGCCACGCCCGCCGCCTGGAGCTTCATCATCGTCTCGTAGGCGTCCTGGGTCTGGCTCCAGGCGGTGACCAGCGCGTCCAGCTCGTCCTGGTGGGCCAGCCGGCCCTGCAGGGTGGCGAAGCGGCCATCCGACAGCCATTCGGCGTGGCCGGCCACCTTGGCCAGCGCCCGCCACTCGGCGTCGTCGAAGCAGGCGATGGCCAGCCAGCGATCCTCGCCCTGGCAGCGATAGGCGCCGTGCGGGGCGGCCGGCTTGTAGGGCGACCGGTTGCCGTAGCGGCTGAAGGAGCGGCCGTTGGCCGACCAGTCCAGCACCGCCTTGCCGGCCAGATAGATGCCGGTCTCGGTCTGGGAGGCGTCGATCCACTGCCCCTCGCCCGTCCGCTCGCGGTGATGCAGGGCACCCAGGATGGCCAGCGCGAAGCTGTAGGCGCCCATCCAATCGAGGTAGGAATAGCCCCAGCCGACCGGCATCGCCGGCTCCGGCAAGCCCGACATGTCGGACGTGCCGGCAAAGGACGCCGCCACCGGCCCGACCGTGCGCAACCGGCCATAGGTGCCCTGGCTGCCCATGCCGGACTGCTGGATGTAGATGATGTCCGGGCGGATCTTCCGCAGCTCGTCATAGCCGAGGCCCAGGCGTTGCAGCACGCCCGGCGAGAAACCCTCGGCCACGATGTCGGACTGGCGGATGAGGTCGCGGGCGATCTGCAGGCCCTTTGGGTGGCGGATGTTGAGCGACAGGCCGCGCTTGCCGGAATTCTTGTTGTTGAACTGCCCGCCCATGTCGGCGTCCTTGACCCCGACCAGCGGGGCGGTCGCCTTCTCGCGCGCCTCGCGGCCGCCGACCGGCGCCATCGCGGCCAGCCGCGTGTCGGGGTTGGCCTTCCATTCCACCTTGATCGATTCCGCGCCGAGTGCCGCCAAGTAGCGGGTGCCACCGGCCGACGCCAGGAACCACGAGAAATCGAAGATCCGGATGTTCTGCAGCGGGAACGGCTTGCCGCGCGGCGACAGGAGCGGCTTGGGGGCGTCCGGCCGTGGCGTCTTCGGTTGGGCCGGCACGCGCGCCGGTTCGGCCAGCACTTCCTGGGTGTGCTCGCCCAGCAGCGGCGCGCGGCGCCCAACCTGCCAGCTCGTGGCCGTGCTCAGCCACTTGCTGGTGACGTAGCGGAACGAGCGGCCGATCTCGGGATGCTCGACATCGGCGAAGGTGCCGCGCATCAGCCAGTGCGGGTCTTGCGCGTTCTCGTGCGGCTTGCGCAGGGGTGCCCACAAGAGGCCGGCCGCCTGGGCCTCCTGCCACGGCATCTCGTCGTAGCGGAAGGCGCGGATGAAGCGCTGCATCACCTCGAAGATGTGGGCACGGCGCTCGTCGCCGGTGGACGACCCGGGGATGGCGCGCGCGCTGAGGTTGGCCCCCTCGGGCGGGCGCTCCAGGTCCGCCTGCATGCCGTACTTCTCGAGGAACCCCACCAGGGCCACCTCGTCCTTCGGCCCGCCCAGATAGGTCATGAACCAGCGGCCGTCCTTGGTGTGGCCGATGCTGGGCACACGGCTCGGCACCTCGCCGGCATGGCGGCAGGTCATGCGATAGAGCGGCGCTCGCCGCATCACCCAGGACATCAGGTCCAGCTCGGTGTTCTTGGCCACCGCCTCGTGCACGGCGACCGACACCTCCTGGCCCTCGCCCGTGCGCAGCCGGTGCAGCAGGGCGGCCGAGATGCCGACCGCCAACTGGTCGCCCGCGATATGGTAGGCATGCCAGACCTGCGGGGCGATCGGTGCCAGGTCGTAGCGGTCGCCGGGCGCCGGGTCGTAGCCGCAGTTCGACATGACCCCGCCCAGCGCCAGATGCACCAGGTCGGAGCCCTTGAAGTCCTTCCAGGGGCCGGTGTCGCCGAAAGGCGTGACGCGGCCAATGATCAGGGCCGGGAAACGCGCCTGCAAGGCCGCGCGATCGAGGCCCAGCGCCTGGTTCAGCTCGCCGCAGCTCGTATCGAGAAGGATATCTGCACCGGCCAGCAGGTCCAGCAGGGCTGCCCTGCCCGCCTCCGTCTCCAGGTCGAGCGCCACCGACCGCTTGCCGCGATTGTAGTTCCAGAAATATAGGGAGCGTTCGGCATCGGGCTTGTCGTCCAGGAACGGCCCCAGCGCTCTCGTGCGGCTGCCGCCCGGCAGCTCGACCTTGATGACGTCGGCGCCGAGCCCGGCCAGGACCAGGCCGGTATATTCGCCAAGCTCGTCGGCGAACTCGATCACCCGCGTCCCGGCCAGCATGCCGGGCTTGGCCGGCTCGCCCGCACCGGGAATCAACCGCTCGTCGTTCAAAGACGTCATCCGCCGCTTCCGCCCTTTGCCAGGGGCGCGCCTATCATTGGCGCGCCGCACTATCGCGCCTTGTGCAAGCGCTTTCAGGTGAAGCTAGCGAGAATGCATTCTATACGACAACCCGCATTCGACGCTGCGCCGCAGCAATTCGACGGGCCAGCGGCCGGCTATTCCGCGATCGCCTGGGCGGCTCCGGTCACTAATGGCGCCATCCGCCGCTCGAAATCCTCCGGCTCCCACTCGCCCAGCGAGGCCGCGATATGGACGGCGCCGATCGGTGCGCCGGTGCGATCGACGATGGCGGCCGCCACGACGAGTTCGGCCGGCCGCCATTCCCCCACCTGGAACCCGTAGCCCTGGCGGCGCGCCTTGCGGACCTCCGCCATGATTCGCGCGGGCTCCGTCCGGGTGCTGGCGGTGAAGGCCGGGCGCTCGGACCGCTCGACGATCGAGCGCGCCACCTCGTCGGTCATGCAGGCCAGCATCGCCCGGCCGCCGGCAGAGCAGAAGAGCGGCACACGCCGGCCCACCAGGGCGGCGGAGAAGGTCTCCCGCTTGGACTGCAGGCGGAAGACGTAGAGGGTGTCGGTGCCGTCCAGCAGGCTCAGGTCCACCCGCTCGCGCGTCGTCCGCCGCAGGTCGGCCAGAATGGGTGCGGCGCGTTCGACGAGCGGATGGTTGCGCAGATAGCCATGGGCCAGATCCAGCACCCGCCGACCCAACGCGTAGCGGCGGGTGGCCGGATCCTGTTCCAGATAGCCGATGGCGCGCAGCGTGTGCGTGAAGCGCTGGACGGCGCTCTTGTCGAGGCCGGTGGCCGCCGCCAGCTCGCCGAGGCTCAGGTGCCGATCGCCGCCACGGAAGGCCTCCAGCACCTGGAACGCCTTGTGAAGCGACTTCACATTGAGCGGGCTGGTGCTGCCGTCGCTGGCGGTCATCGATGAACACTGCCAACTGTTGACACAACCGGACACTCCATCGGATGATCGTTTGATCAGATACCAAATATCGTAATACGATACACCGCTCGATGCCAGTGGAGGGTAGGATGAAGCTGACCCAGGCCCAGCTCGACGAATACCGAACCAAGGGCTACCTCTACTTCCCCGGGCTGATCACGCCAGCGGAAGTGGCGGTGCTGCGCGGGGCCGTCCCCGCCCTGCTGACGCGCACCGGCCCCGAGATCAAGCGCGACGGCCCGGAAGCACCGCCCCGCCTCGTCTATGCCCCGCACGACTACTCGCCGCCCTTCCAGGCGCTGAGCCGGTTGCCGCGCATGCTGGGCGCCGTGCGCCAGTTGCTGGATGACGAGGTCTATGTCTATCAGAGCCGGATCAACCTGAAGCTGCCGTTTGCCGGCGACTCCTGGTCGTGGCACCAGGACTTCTCGGCCTGGCACCGCCGCGATGCGATGGCGCGGCCGCATGCGGTGATGGCAGCCGTGTTCCTGGACGACTGCACCGTTGCCAACGGACCGCTGCTGGTGATCCCGGAGAGCCAGACCGACGATGTCGATCTCGTCCTCAGCCGCGAATATGACGTGCAGGGCTACAAGGTCGAGCGCGTCAGCGGCGAGCTGATCGCCGATCTGGCCGGCCAGCACGGCATCGCCGACCTGCTGGGCCCGGCCGGGTCGGTCGCCTTCATCCATCCGACCCTGATGCACGGCTCGGCACCGAACATGACCCCCTGGTCGCGGTCGATCTACTACCTCAACTACAACGCGGTCACCAACAAGACCCGCCAGAGCGAGCGGCCCTGGTTCATGAACAACCCGGACACCGCGGCCCTGGTGGAAGTCGACGACGGGGCGATCCTGGCCCAGGCACCGGCCGCCGCGGCCTGACGAACCGGCGGCGAAGGGCGCCCTGCCCCTCGCCGCCGCCCGGGCTCAGGCGCTGCGTGCCATCAGGCCGCCATCCACCAGAAGTTCGGTGCCGGTGACGTACTTGGCCTCCTCCGACGCCAGGAACAGGGCGGCATAGGCGACATCCCAGGCATCGCCCCGCCGGCCGAGCGGCACCCGCGTCTTGGCCTCCTCGCGCAGCGTGGCCAGGTCGGCCCGGCCCTTCTGGCGCGACACGCGATGCTCCAGCAGCGGCGTGTCGATCATGCCCGGGATGACGGTGTTGCAGCGGATGCCATCGCGGGCATAGCGCACCGCAATCTGCCTGGTGAACTGCACCAGGCCCGACTTGCTGGCCGAGTAACCGACGTGATCGTGGCCGAGGTGGCGGAGGCCGCCGATCGACCCGACATTGATCACGGCCCCCGCACCCTGCCGCACCATCGCCGGCAGCACCGCCTTGCAGGTGATGAAGACGCTGGTCAAGTTGAGGTCGAGTTGGCCGCGGAAGTCGTCCACCGACATCTCGATCGGCCCGCCGGTGACAGAGCCGCCGACATTGTTGTGCAGCACGTCGATCCGCCCGAAGCGGGCCAGGACCGCGGCCACCATCGCCTCCACCGAATCGAGGTGGGTGACGTCGGCCTCGGCCACCATCGCTTCCCCGCCTTCCTCGACGACGAGGCGCTCGGTCTCGGCCGCCGCCGACAGGTCGCGGTCGGCCACGACCACGCGGGCCCCCTCCCGCGCGAAGAGCACCGCCGAGGCGCGGCCATTGCCCCATCCTGGGCCGACCGACCCGGCGCCGGTAACCAGGGCGACCTTGCCCGCGAGACGACCCGACATGCGCTTGCTCCGACCGATAGGTGTTGGAATCAGGGATAGGGGACGATCTCGCCGCGGGCGAACTTGTCGCGGAACTCCAGGGCGGCGGCCTCCAGCGTGCAGAACACCGCGCCGCGCTTGGCCAGCGCCTCGATCAGCCCGGCCAGCGCCAGCATGCGGTGGCCGCGGCCGATCACGTAGGGGTGGAGCGTGTAGGAGAGCACCCCCCAGTCGCAGGTCTGTTGCATGTAGTCGAAGTCGGCGATCCAGTTCTCCAGCACGAGGCTGGCATTCATCAGGCCGGGCATGACGTGTTCCTTGGTCCGCATGAACTCGAAATGCGGGAAGTCGTCGAGCGACCAGGAGATCGGCATCTCGATCAGGCTGGTGTGCTGGCCGAAGACCGCCGGCTGGTCGGGCCGGATGATGTCGCCGCGGCGCACGAAGTACGGGCAATGGTCGTTGCCCATCATGCTGCTCTCGTAGAGGAATCCGTGCTCGATCAGGAGATCGACGGTGTGGTCGCTGATGTCCCATGCCGGCGAGCGGTAGCCGGCCGGCCGGCGGCCAGTCAGCCGGACGATCGAATCGATGCCGCGGATCAGCCCGTCGGTCTCTTCCTCCGGCGACAGGTTGGCGGGCGAGACATGGGTCCAGCCATGGTGACCGACCTCGTGCCCGGCCGCGACGATCTCCTCGCAGCGCGCCTTGTAGGTCTCGATAACGATGCCGGGGATGTACCAGGACGCCGGCACGTCGTGGCGCTTCAGCAGGTCGAGGATGCGGCCGGCAGCGAGCACGCCGAACTCTCCGCGCGAGACGGGCGAGGGCGTCGTCAGGCCACGGGCGGCAAAGCCCGACCAGGTGTCGAAGTCGAAGCCAAGGCAGACGATATGACGGGGCATGGCGGGGATTGTCCCTGTCCAGGATGGTTGGGCGGCGCGCGGCTCAGGTCTCTCGGAACGCTTCGGTCCGCACGCGGCGCAGTTTCGGCAGCAGCACCAGCACCAGCAGCACGGCCGAGGCCGCGAGCAGGCCCAGGCTGATCGGGCGCTCGACGAACGTCATCGCGTCGCCGCCTGAGATGCGCATGGCCCGGCGCAAGTTCTCTTCCATCATCGGGCCGAGGACGAAGCCCAGCAGCAGGGGTGCCGGCTCCGCCCCCACCTTGATGAAGAAGTACCCTACCAAGCCGAAGCCGGCGGTCAGGAAGACGTCGAAGACCGAGTTGTTGATGCTGTAGACGCCGATGGCGCTGAACACGAGGATGGCGGTGTAGAGCAGCCGGTAGGGTACGCGCAGCAACGCCACCCACATGCCGATCAGCGGCAGGTTGATCACCAGCAGCATCAGGTTGCCGATCCACATGCTGGCGATCAGGCCCCAGAACAGGCTGGGCTGGGACACCAGCACCTGGGGCCCGGGCTGGATCCCGTGCATGACGAGCGCGCCGATCATCAGCGCCATCAGTGCGTTCGACGGGATGCCCAGGGTCAGCATCGGGATGAACGAGGTCTGGGCGCCGGCATTGTTGGCTGCCTCCGGCCCCGCCACCCCTTCGATCGCCCCCTTGCCGAAGCGCGATGGATCGGCCGCCAGCTTCTTCTCGACCGTGTAGGCGGCGAACGCACTGAGGACGGCACCGCCGCCCGGAAGCACACCTAGCACCGACCCGATCGCCGTGCCGCGCAGGATCGGCTTCACGGCGCGCCGCATCTCGTCGCGGTCGGGCCACAGCGATCCCAGCTTGGAGGTGACGAGCGAGCGGTCCGTGCCCCGCTCCAGGTTGTGGATGATGTCGCCGATGCCGAAGAGGCCCAGCGCGATGGTGACGAAATTGATGCCCTCGGCCAGGTTGGGATTGCCGAAGGTGTAACGCTGGGCGCCGGAATTGACGTCGATCCCGACCATGCCCAGCAGGAGGCCGACGACGATCATCGCCAGCGCGTTCACGACCGATCCGCTGGCCAGCACGACCGCGCCGATCAGCCCGAAGACCATCAGGCTGAAATACTCGGCCGGGCCGAAGCGCAGCGCCAGCTCGGTCATCGGCTCGGCCACGCCGACGATCAAGACGGTCGCGATCGTCCCGGCGAAGAACGAGCCCACCGCCGCCACCGCCAGTGCCGCGCCGGCACGGCCGCGCCGGGCCATCTGGTGGCCGTCGATGCAGGTGACAACCGAGGATGCCTCGCCCGGCAGGTTGACCAGGATGGCCGTGGTCGAGCCGCCATACTGGGCGCCGTAGTAGATGCCGGAAAGCATGATGAGCGCCGTCACCGGCGACATGGTGAAGGTGATCGGCAACAGCATGGCCACAGTGGCGAGCGGCCCCAGGCCCGGCAGCACCCCCACCAGCGTGCCGACCAGCACCCCGATCAGGCAGAAGGCGAGATTGGTCAGCGACAGCGCTTCGCCGAAGCCGATCGCAAGATTGGAGAGGATGTCCATCAGGGCAGGGCCGGAATGGGCAGGCCCAGCAGCAGCCGGAACACCACCGTGCAGAAGACGGCCATGACGACCGCGAAGATCGCCGCCTCGCGCCATCGGCGGTCGGGTGCGGCGGCGGTCGCGGCCAGGATCACCACCGCCGTGGTGACCAGCAGGCCGGCCCGTTCCACCAGTAGGCCGAACAGGCAGAGCGAGGCCAGGATGATCGCCAGCCCGCGCCATGCCCAGCGTTCCAGGCGCGGGCCCTCGACGGCCAGCGAGGCTGCCGCCAGCCCGACGCCGAAGGCGAGCAGGATGACGCTCAGCACCTTGGGCATGTAGCCCGCCCCCATGCGCACGGCCGTGCCCATCGGCAGCTTCCAGCCGAACCACAGGCCGCAGAGGCCCATGGCCAGCAGGAAAGCGGCAAACAGGAGCCGCTGCGGGTCACGAACGCGCAGCATGGTCACGGGCACCGCCCCCCTACTCCTTGAGGTTCACCTTCTTGCCGACCTCCAGCCACTGGGCGACGATCGCTTCGGTCTGGGCCTGGTGTTCCTCGGGCGTGTTGGCGTTCACGTGATAGCCCCGCTCGGCCAGCTTGGCCGTCATCTCGGGCTCACGCATCACCGCAGAGATGGCGTCGCGCAGCGTGCGGCGCACGGCGATCGGTGTGCCGGCCGGGGCATGCACGCCCCACACGCTCATAACGTCGGCGCCCGTGACGCCGCTTTCCTGGAACGTGGGCACTTCCGGCATCGCGGGATCTCGGCGGTCGCCCGTGACCGCGATCGCCCGCACCTTGCCCTGCTCGACCAGCGGCTTGGAGGAATTGATGCCGCCGAACTGCATCGTGACATGGCCGCCCAGCAGTGCGTTCAGCGCGGGCCCGGACGACTTGAAGGGCACGTGCGTGATGTCGACCCCGGCCTTCAGATTCAGCATGACGCCGACCAGGTGGGTCGAGGCGCCGATGCCGCCATGGGCGAAGGTCAGCTTGCTCTTCTTGGCCAGCGCCAGCAGCTCCTGGAGGTTCTTGGCCGCGACCGACGGATGCACGATCAGCAGCACCGGCCCCTGCGCCAGCATGGTGACGGCGGTGAAGTCCTTGATCGTATCGTAGGGCAGCGAATCCAGGACCGCGGGGTTCTGGTAGAAGGAATTGTCCGAGAGATAGAGCGTGTAGCCGTCCGGCTTGGACTTGGCGACAAGTTCGGCACCCAGGACCGCGGTCGCGTCCGGCCGGTTCTCGATGATGATCGAGACGCCCAGCTTCTTCTCCAGCGCCGGCGCCAGCATGCGGGTGAGGTTGTCCGACCCGCCGCCCGGCGCCCGCGGCACGACGATCTTGATCGGCCCGGCCGGGTAGGTCTGCGCCGTCGATGGGCCGGCGATGGCCGCGGCCAGGAACAGGCCCGCCGCGGACGCGAGAAGCTGACGTTTACCGATCATGATCCCCGTTCTCCCTGTTTTCTGGTCGAAGCCGCTCTGCAAGTTCAGTTCCGGGCAAAATCAGTTCCGGGGCGGCGGCGTCCCCAGCGAAAGCCCGCCGCACACGAAGAGCGTCTGGCCGGTGACGTAGCTGGACCGCTCGTCGAGGAAGAAGGCGACGGCCTGCGCCACCTCTTCCGGCCGGCCCAGCCGCTGCATCGGCACCGCCTGGCGCAGCCGCGTGACGTCGGGCGAGTTATGCGGATTGTTGCGGCGGAACAGCTCGGTGTCGATCATGCCGGGGCCGACCGCGTTGACCGTGATGCCGTCGCCCGCCATCTCCACCGCCCAGGCCCGCGTCATCGCCGCCAGGGCCGACTTCGTGGCCGCATATGCGCTGCGCGTTTCGCGCCCGAACACGGCCCGGCTGGTGATGTTGACGATCCGGCCGAATCCGGCCGACCGCATGGTCGGCAGGACTGCCTGCACGGACAGCAGCACGCTGCCGAGGTTGAGACGGTTCAGCCAGCGCTGGGTATCGCCATTGCTCTCGGCCACATTCTCGCGCAGCGAAGAGCCGACATTGTTGACCAGCCGGGTGATCTGGTGTCGGCGCGCCAGATCGGACAGCACGGCAGCGGCCGCATCGGCGTCCGTCACATCGACCTGCGCGAAGGCCAGCAGGCCGGGCGGCGGGCTGTCGACCCGGTCGATGCCCAGCACCCCGTAGCCGTCGTCCACGAGGCGGACCGCGACGGCGCGGCCGATTCCATAGGCGACCCCAGTAACCAGAACGACGGGCTTGGCGGCGGTATCGTCCATGATGCTGGGCCCTCAGATCGTCAGGCGGCCGGCGGTGCGCCCGCCGCACACCATCAGCACCTGGCCGGTGATCGCGGCCGAGCGGGGGTCGGCGAAGAACGAAACCGCGTGGGCGACATCGCCGGGCGTCGGCCGCCGCACGAGCCAGGACTCGTCGCCCGGTTCGTGGACGGGATCGTCGCCGGCATCAGGGCCGGCGACGACCGCGTTGGCGGTAACGCCGAGCGGCGCGAACTCCAGCGACCAGCTACGGGCCAAGCCCAACAAACCGCCGGAGACGGCACTGGCCGCCGTGCGGCTGGGCGTGCTGGTCACCGCCCAATCGAGGACCATGACCACCCGGCTCGGTCGTGGCGGCGGCGACTTGGTGAAGAGCGCCTTGGCGACCAGGCCCGCCGTCACCAGCGCCCGGTCGAGGGCGTCGATCATGGTGGCGACCGCCAGATCCGCCGGGCCGGCCGGGTCCGGCAGCGCGCAGAGGAAGACGACGACGGCCGGTCGCGCCTCGTCAGCCGCGGCTTCGAGGGCAGCCAGAATGTCGCCGTCATGGTCTTCCGACAGCACAGTGACGCGGTAGCCGTCTGCGGCCAGCCGCTGTTCGACGGCCGGCGAGGTCGCCCGACCAAGGCCGACGATCAGGGCGTCGTCGCGGTATTGTATTTCAATATCGTGCTTCGACATGAGATACTGTGCCAATCGCCGTTCGACCTTGTCAAATCCTGATCGCCTGATCGGAACACCGAATCGCGCGTCCTAGAAGACCTTCTTGCGGCGCCAGCGCGACGGCCGGCCGAGCGGGATGGCCAACCCGCTGGCATCGACGCCGAGGCTGACGAGCGTCTTGGCGGCCTCTATGGCGCAGCGGTAGCCCTCCAGGACCGGGACGTCCCAGCCCATCTCGCGCAGCCGCTTCTGCAGCAGCGGCTGGAGCCAGAAGGCGGCCGAGCAGCCGATCATCAGCACGTCGGCGCCATCCTCCTCGATCGCGGACACGGCCTCTTCCACGGCCGCGTCCAGCATCGCCGACGGCTCGCCGCGCAGCGCCCGATCGCGCTCGACCTGGATCGGCCGCTCGTCGCTGTATTGCGGCTTGGGCAGCGGGAAGTTGACGTTGCGGATCGAGGCGCACCGGTCGGCCATCCGATACTGCAACACCAGATTGTACATCTGCATGTTGTGCGTCTCGGAGATGTCAATGATGCTGAACTTGTGGCCGAGCAGCCCCGCCATGTGCATCTGCGCGTGCGCACAGGTGGTGACCGGAATGCCGAAGCTGCGGCCGATCTCGCGAGCCTCCAGGTATCCGGGATCGCCGCCGCCCAGCAGCACGATGGCGTTGTACTTGCCGCTCTCGCAGGCCTCCCGCACCAATGGCAGGCGATTGATACCGACCGACATGAACTCGAACTTGGTCTCGACCGGCCAGTTGCCATGGGTCGAGCGCGCGCCCGGATGCAGGTCCCAGTCGACGTCGGCCAGGAAGGGTGCCACGTCGGCGTAGTTGTGCATCTGCTCTTCCTTCGGGCCGCTGAAGGCCCGCATCTGGAAGCCACTGCCGGGTTCCAGGCTGAAGGCGTTGATCAGCAGGAACCGGAACTTCGGCTGGGCGCTCATGGCGGTGTCCTCTGTCGGCAGTTTGCAGTGATCATGGGAACCGCACCCGATCGTATGATCAAGTGGAGATTGTCATCCACCGCAGAGAAAACTTGAGATCCGGGTCCGGGACGTCGATGTTGACAATCGTTCGCATTTGGAATGACATAACATCCGATAGTGCGGAGCCGTCCATGACCGACGTGAAAGACACGATCTTCGACTACTGGAGCCGTTGGGCGCCGAATTTCAACAGCGCGGCCTCCCATGTGAAGCACCAGTCGGCGTGGCGCGACGTCTTCGCCGCGGCCATACCCTGCCCGCCACGCCGAAGCTGCCTCGACCTCGGCACGGGAACCGGGGCCTGCGCCCTGGCGCTGGCCGCCAACGGCCACGAGGTCACCGGTCTCGACGGCGCCGCCGGCATGCTGGCCGAAGCCCGCCGCGCGGCGGACAATCAGGGCATCACCGTCACCTTCGTCGAGGGCGACGTGGACCAGCCGTCGTTCCCGGAAGCGGCCTTCGACGTGGTTTCGGCCCGCAACCTGTTCTGGACCCTGCCCGACCCCGACCGCACGATTCGGGAGATCACGCGCCTCCTGCGGCCGGGCGGGATTTTCCTCTTCTCGGACGGCCTGTGGCGCACCGACGCCGTGTCGCCGGCCTCGTCAACGCACGACATGACCGACTATGCCGTGCTGCGGGATGAGCTGCCCTACTATCGTGGGCTAACGTCGGAGCATGCGCACGCCCTGCTGGGTTTCCACGGCTTCACCGGCGTCGAGCATTGGGAGGGCCGCTTTCCCGAGCATCCCTACGCCCACCAGGCGGCCGGCGCCTGCCCATTCTTCGTCATCACCGCCTGCCGGCCAGCGTAAAAGCGCCTCGGGGATCGCACGCTCCGCTGCGCCGCCCCGTGGGCCCGGCCGCTACGGCCTGAGCCGCGGCGGGTTGCCAGCGATCTCCAACCCGTATTTGGCGCGGGCATGCTCCGGCGTGACCTTGCCCTCGCGCACATCCGCCAGCACCAGTTCCGGGTCGCGTTCCAGAGGCGACCCGTGCCCGCCGCCGCCGGCCAGGCGCACGCGCAGCACGTCGCCCGCATCGACCGTGGTCAGGAACTTCTGCGGGAAGGTGTCGACCCGGCCGTCGGCGCGGCGGATGTCGACCCAGGCGGGCGAGCCGGTTTCGCCACCCTCCAGCCCGTAGGGCGGATGGTCGCGGCGGTCGGAGCGGATCTGCAAGGTCGCGCCGTCCAGCTTGAAGCGCAGGTGGCGGTCGACGGCCAGCCCGCCGCGCCACTTGCCGGCGCCGCCCGTGTCGGGCACCAGGGCGTAGCGATCGACGGCAATCGGCAGCTCGGCCTCGATCATCTCGGCCGGAGTGTTGGAATAGTTGACCAGCGTGCCGGTGCAGGCATCCATGCCGTCGCGCCACGGGCCGCCGCCCCATGAGCCGACCAGGAACTCCAGGAAGACGTGCGAGCGGCCGTCCGGGCCATAGCCGCCGAAGCTGACGCCGACGTCGGGCGCGTTGGCGCCACAGGCCGGGATGCGGTCCGGCACCGCCTGGGCGAGCGCGCCGAAGATGGTGTCGGCGATGCGGATGCCCGTGATGCCGCGGGCAGCGACGGCGGCGGGTGCCCGCGGGTTCACGATCGTGCCCTCGGGCGCGATCACCTTGATCGGGCGGAAGTAGCCGGCATTGTTGGGGATCGACAGGTCTACCATCGAGCGCACGCAGGCCAGCGCCGTCGACAGCGTGAAGGGATAGACGCAGTTGATCGCCCCCTTCACCTGGGGTGCCGTGCCGGTGAAGTCGATCGTCACCTCGTCGCCCGCGATCGTCAGGGTCACCTCGAAGCGGATCGGGTCGGGCGAGATGCCGTCATTGTCGAGATGATCGACGAAGTTCCAGGTGCCCTTGGGCAGGCGCGCGATCTCGGCCCGGGTGAAGCGTTCGGTGTAGTCGAGCAGGTCGCGGCAGTGCCAGGCGAAGCGCTCGGCGCCATAGCGCGCGACGAGATCGAGGATGCCGCGCTCGCCCTGGCCGCAGGCGGCGATCAGCGAACGGATGTCGCCCAGCACCTTGTCGGGCACGCGCACGTTGCGCTCGATCAGGCGGAACAGGTTCTCGTCCGGCACCCCGGCGCGATGGACGCGCGACGGCGGGATGCGCAACCCTTCCTGGTAGATCTCGGTAGAATCGCTGGCGTTGCCGCCGGGGATGCGGCCGCCGATGTCGGTCATGTGGGCCAGCGCGGCAGAGAAGCCGACACGCACGCCGTCGGCATGGATCGGCTTCACCAGCACGATGTCCGGCAGGTGGGTGCTGCCGTCATAGGGATCGTTGGTCATGAAAAGGTCGCCCGGGCCGATGCGGTCGCCGAACTCCTTCATCACGGCGGCGACCGCGAACGGCATGGCGCCCAGGTGGAACGGCAGGCAGGTGCCCTGGGCGATCAGTTCGCCCTTGCCGTCGAAGAGCGCCGTCGAGAAGTCAAGCGCCTCCTTGACGACGAAGGAGCGCGCGGTGCGCGCCACCGTCAGCGCCATTTCGTCGGCGATGGTGGCGAGCGCGTTCTTCACCAGGTCGCGGGCGAAGGGGTCGTCGGCCACGGCACGGGTGCCGGCGGCGGGGATCTCGTTCATCGCGCACCTCGCGGGTCGGCAAGTTCGATTTCCAGCACGTCCCACAGGATGCGGCGCACGCGGGCACCGGGCGGGACGACGGTGGTGCTGTCATACTCCTCGATCAGCAGCGGCCCGTCCTCCCAGGCAGCCCCGATCGCCCGGCGGCCCACCACCTGGGCCTCCAGCGTGCCATGGTCCGGGCCGAAATGGACCCGGCGCTTGCCTTCCGGCGCCCGGGCACCGAGAGCCGCCGACACCGCCAGACCGTCCGGCACGCGCGGCGCCGACGACAGGCCGCGGGCGACGACGCGCAGGTTGACGATCTCCACCACCTCGTCAGCGGAGTGGTAGCCGTAGGTGGCCTCGTGCGCGGCGTCGAAATCGACGCGCAGCACGTCCCGGGCCGGCCCGTCGCTGCGCAGGGCCAGCGTCAGCTCGGAGTTCTCGCCGAGGTAGCGCAGGTCGGCCAGCCGCTCGAAGCGCATGGCCGACGCGGCATAGGCATCGGCCGCCAGCGCGCGGGCGCCCTCGGCCTCCAGCATGGCGAAGGCCGCCTCCAGCGCCGCCAGGTCGAGCGCGTCGAGCCGGTGCTTGAAGGTGCGGACATAGTGGTGCTCGGTATCCGGGAACAGCATGCCGAGCGCGCTGAACAGGCCCGGCACCGGCGGGATCAGGATGCGCCGCACGTCGAGCGACGCGGCGAGTGCGGCGGCATGGATCGGCCCGTTGCCGCCGAAGGCCAGCACCGAGAAGTCGCGCGGGTCACGGCCCCGCTCGGTCGAGACGGCGCGCAAGGCCCGCGCCATGGCCGCATTGGCGACGCGGTGGACGCCCCACGCCGCCGCCTCCAGCTCGAGGCCGAGCGGCCCCGCGACATGCTCGGCAATTGCCCGGCGCGACAGCTCGGCGTCGATCGGGATGCTGCCGCCGGCAAGATAGGCCGGGTTGACGAAGCCCAGCACGACGTTGGCGTCGGTCACGGTCGGCTGCGTGCCGCCGCGGCCGTAGCAGGCCGGCCCTGGCATGGCGCCCGCACTCTCCGGCCCGATGCGCAGGCCGCCGCCGCCGTCCAGGCGCACCAGGCTGCCGCCGCCCGCGCCCACCTCGGCGATGTCGATGGCGGGGGCCCGGACGTGATAGCCGCCGCCATTCAGCAGGCGCCCGGCGACGTTGATGCCGCCACCCACTTCCAGCGAGCCGACGCGGTCGAAGCGCCCCTGCGACACGAGTGCGGCCTTGGCCGTCGTGCCGCCCATGTCGAAGGCGATTAGCGGGCGCCCGTCCAGCCGGCGCGACAGCTCGGCCGCGCCGACGACGCCGGCCGCCGGGCCGGATTCGATCAGGTGGATCGGCCGGGTCGAGGCAGCCTCGACGCCCATCGCCCCGCCGCTCGACTGCATCACCTGCAAGGGCGCGGTCACGCCCAGGTCGGCCAGGCCGCCGGTCAGCAGCCGCAGGTAGCGCGACACGACCGGTACGATATAGGCGTTCACCACCGTCGTGCTGGTGCGCTCGTATTCCTTGATCTCGGGCAGCAGCGCGCTCGACAGGCAGACGGGGATGCCGGGCGCGCGACGGGCGACGATCGCCGCCAGTTCCTCCTCATGGACGCCCGACGCATAGGCGTTCAGCAGGCAGATGGCGATCGCCTCCACCCCCTCGGCCAGCAGCACGTCGATCGCAGCCTCGGCCGTGGCGATGTCGAGCGGGCGTTCGACCCGGCCCTCGGCGTCGATGCGCTCGCCCACCTCCTGCCGGCGGGCGCGGTCGACCAGGGGCTTCGGCTTCTGCCAGTTGATGTCGTAGAGGACGGGCATGCGCAGGCGGCGAATCTCCAGCACGTCGCGGAAGCCCTCGGTCGTCAGCAGCCCGACGCGGGCGCCCTTGCCTTCCAGGATGGCGTTGGTCGCGACCGTGGTGCCGTGCACCACCTGCGTGATGGCGTCGGCGGCCGCCTGGCCGGCCGCGAAGACCGCCGACAGCCCCTCGGCGATGCCGCGGCTGTAGTCGTCGGGGGTAGACAGAACCTTTGCGGTCAGCACCTGCCCATCGGGTGCCAGGAAGACGAGGTCGGTGAAGGTGCCGCCGATGTCGATGCCGAGCCGATATCCCATATGCCTCAGATTCCAGTCTCAGGTGCCCAGGCCGTAGCGCAGCCGCAGGCGGTCGGCCAACGCCTTGCCCAGGGCCGATACGGCGAAGATGAAAAGGATGTAGAGCGCGGCCGTCGCCGTCAGGATCTCGATCGGCTCGTACCACACGTTGACCAGCTTCTGGGACTGGAACATCAGGTCCTGCACCGTGATGACGGACACCAGCGTCGAGGATTTCACGATCACGGTGAACTGGGTGACGATGGTGGGCGCGATCATGACCAGCACCTGCGGCAGGACGATGCGCCGGAAGGCCAGCACCGGCGACATGCCGACGGCGGCCGCCGCCTCGCGCTGGCCCCGCCCGATATTCTCGATCCCGGCCCGGAAGGTCTCGGCCAGATAGCCGCTGGACTGCAAGGCGAGCGCCACCCAGCCGGCCGTATAGAACGAGGTCGGCCAGCCGATCAGCTCCGGCCAGACATAGTTCACCCACATGAGCTGCACGAAGATCGGCGTCGCCCGGCAGTACTCGATCCAGAAGCCGGCGATCCAGCGCAGCGGCCGGACATAGAGGCGGATCAGCGCCAGCCCCAGCCCCATGACGATGGCGACGGCAAACGCGATGGCGCAGATCTCGATGGTGACCTGCAAGCCTTGCAGCAGCACGTCGCGCTGGTTCCAGACCAGCCTTTCCCAGTTGCCCATCGTCGTTAAGCCCAGATCTTCCGGCGCCAGCGCTCGCTGCCGGCCCGCGCCAGCGCCGCCACGACCCAGATCAGCAGGAAATAGGTGATGGCGGCCCCGGTATAGAGCGGCAACGGCCGCATCTCCTGCTGCGTCACCATGGAAACGCGGTACATCAGGTCGGGCACCGTGATCAGCGAGACGATGGTCGTCGCCTTGAAGAGCGACACGAAATTGTTCATCGCCTCGGGCAGCATCATGCGCACCGCCTGGGGCAGGATGATGCGCCGCATGATGAGGGCGCCACCCATGCCGCAGGCCCGCGCGGCCTCGACCTGCCCCTTCGGCACCGCCTGGATGCCGGTGCGGAAGGTCTCCGCCAGGTAGCCGCTATAGACCAGCCCGAGCGCGATCACGGCCGACACGAAGGGCGCGAAGGTGATGCGCTGGCCCAGCATCTGGCTCAGCAGCAGCGGCAGCACGAAATGCACCCAGACCAGCATGACGTAGTCGGGCGCGTTGCGGAACGTCTCCACATGGATGGCGCCCAGCCAGCGCAGCGGCCGCAGCGGGTTGACGCGCCCCAACGCCGCCAGGAACCCCAGCGACACCGCGACCAGGGCCGAGGCGGCAAAGACGTAGAAGTTGAAGGCGAGGCCCGCCAGCAGGATCTGCCGGTACTCCCAGAAGAGCGCGAGATCCAGCATCTCGCGGAGGTTCTGCGAGAACATCAGTGCAGCAGCTTCGCCAGGAACTGCCGGCAGCGCTCCGACCGGGGATCACCGAACACCTGGGCGGGTGGCCCCTCCTCCTCGATCAGGCCGTTGTGGAGGTAGATCGCGCGGTCCGACACCTCGCGGGCGAACGCCATCTCGTGGGTGACGACGATCATCGTCGTGCCGTCCCGGGCCAGCCCGCGCATCACCTCCAGCACCTCGCCCGTCAGCTCGGGGTCGAGGGCCGATGTCGCCTCGTCGAACAGCATCACCTTGGGCTGCATGGCGAGCGCGCGGGCAATGGCGACGCGCTGCTGCTGGCCGCCGGACAGGCGTGCCGGATACTCGTTCGCCTTCTCGCTCAACTGCACGCGGGCGAGGCAGGCGCGGCCGAGCTCCATCGCCTCGCGCCGCGGCATGCCGCGCACCCGGATCGGCGCCTCGACCACGTTGCCCAGCACGGTCAGGTGCGGCCACAGGTTGAACTGCTGGAACACCATGCCGAGGTCCTGGCGGAAGCGGGCGATCTCGCGGGCCGAGCGCTTGCGCACCTGGTCGCCAGGGCGATGCTCGAAGCCGACCGGCTCGCCATCGATTCGCACCTCGCCCGAGGTCGGCATCTCCAGGTAGTTGATGCAGCGCAGCAGGGTGCTTTTTCCCGAGCCGCTGGCGCCGATGATGCTGACGACGCTGCCGCGATGGACCTTGGTGGAGACGCCGCGCAGCACCTCCAGCGCGCCGAACCGCTTGTGCAGGTCCAGCACTTCCACGCACGGGATGTCGGGCGGGTCAGCCGTCATGGCGATCGGCGGCGGGCGGTGTCGGGCAGGGGCAAATAATCATCGCGGCTCGTTCTGTCTTGAAATACGCTACCGGCGATTTCACTCCTTGCAAAGGTCAAGCCTTGCCCCAGCGTCCCCCCGCCGACATCGGCATGCCGGTGAGCGAGATCGATACGCCCGCCCTCGTCATCGACCTCGACGCCCTCGAGCGCAACATCGCCAAGCTGGCCGAGGTTTCCCGCCGCACCGGCGTCCGCCTGCGGCCCCACACCAAGACCCACAAGTCGCCGATCATCGCCCTCAAGCAGATCGAGGCCGGCGCCATCGGCCAGTGCTGCCAGAAGGTCGGCGAGGCCGAGGTGCTGGTAGCCGGCGGCGTGCGCGACGTGCTCGTCAGCAACCAGGTGGTGGGCGACCGCAAGCTGGCTCGCCTGGCCGCGTTGGCCCAGAGCGCCCGGGTGGCGCTCTGCGTCGACGCGCCGGAGCACATCGAGGCCGCCGGCCGCGCCGCCCGCGAGTATGGCGTGGAACTGGGCGCCCTGGTCGAGATCGATGTCGGTACGGCGCGCTGCGGCGTCGAGCCCGGCGAAGCGGCCGTCAAGCTGGCGCAGCAGATCGCGGCCACGCCCGGCCTGCGCTTCGGCGGGCTCCAGGCCTATCACGGCACCGCCCAGCATCTCGCAACCTGGGACGAGCGCAAGGCCGCCATCGAGCTGGCTGTCGCCAAGACCAAGCTGACGGTCGATGCGCTGGCCGCGGTTGGCCTCTCCTGCGACATCGTCGGGGGTGCGGGCACCGGCACCTTCCAGTTCGAGTCCACCAGCGGCGTCTACAACGAGCTGCAGTGCGGCTCGTACCTGTTCATGGACACCGACTATGCCCGCATCGGCGGCAAGACCTCGAACCGCTATGACGAGTTCGAGCACAGCCTGTTCGTGCTGGCGACGGTGATGTCGGTGCCGACGGCCGACCGCGCCATCTGCGACGCCGGCCTGAAGGCCTACACCATGGAAAAGGGCGCGCCCTGGGTCCATGGCCGCGACGACCTGGAGGTCACCGGCGTCTCGGACGAGCATGGCAAGGTGCGCACGACCGGGGCCAAGACGCCCCTCAAGCTGGGCGACAAGCTGTGGCTGATCCCCGGCCATTGCGACCCCACGATCAATCTGCACGACTGGTATGTCGGCGTGCGCAAGGGCCGCGTCGAGGCGGTCTGGCCGATCGCCGCGCGCGGCGCCAGCCAATAGGACAATAAACGACCGAAGAATCGGCAACCAACGGCAACAGGAGGCAGCAATGAGCGATCAGATCGACAGCAGCCGGCGCGGGCTGCTGACCGGCGTGGCGATGGCGGGTGCGGCGGCCGGTGCCGCCGGCATCCTGGCCGGCGCCACGTCCATCCGCGAGGCCCACGCCCAGATGCTGGACACGGGCATCAGCGAGAACTCGGTCCTGTCCAAGATCCGCAAGGCGGGCGTGCTGCGCGCGGGCTACGCCCAGACCGGTCCATGGTTCTACAAGGACGCCAAGACCGGCGAACTGGGCGGCATCTACAAGGACTGCGTCGAGAAGCTCGCGGCCGAGATGCAGATCAAGGTGGAATGGAGCGAGGTCACCTTCGCCAACGCCACCGTCGGCCTGCGCAAGGGCGACTTCGACCTGTTCGGGTCGTCGGCCGTCTACACCATGGCGCGCGCCATGACGGTGCAGTTCATCGGGCCGCTCTATTCCAAGGGCACGCTGTGCCTGGCCCACAAGGACAATGCCGGCCGGTTCAAGACGGCCGCCGACTTCAACGACCCGTCGGTCACCATCTCGGTCACCGCCGGCGCCAGCGAGGAAGGCCGCATCGCCACCCTGTTCCCCAAGGCCAAGGTGATCACCACCACCGGCCAGGTGACTCTGGGCGCCGAGCCGGTGCGTGCCAAGCGCGCCGACCTGTGGATCTCGGGCGACAGCGACGTCATCCTGTTCGCCAAGCGCAACGCGAGCTGGGCCTATGTCGTCGACCCGGAGAACCCGCTCGACCGCCGGCCCAACACCTGGATGGTCCGCTACGGCGATCCGGAGTGGAAGGCGTTCCTCGACTTCTACGGCACCTTCCTCAGCGTCAATGGCGAGGTGCAGCGCCTGTTCGACCACCACATGGCCAAGCTGACCTAGACCCTAGGTCGATCCCGCGCGGGGCGGTCCTGGCGGCCGCCCCGCCCCTTTCCTTCCCCTGACGATCCGGCGGCCATGATCATCGATTGCCACGCCCATGTGTTCCAGCACTGGGACGGCCCCTGCGGGCACCCCTCGACCGAGATCCACCTGAAGTACCTGCAGAAGGTCGTGACCCGGCCGGCCGCGCGCACCTTCCGCGCCCGCGATGGCGCCGAGATCAAGCCGACCATGCTGTTCCGCCCGGGCGACAACACCTGGGCCGGGCTGACCGACGTGCGCTTTCGCGTGGGCCAGCACGGCCAGCTCGTGTTCACCTGGGAGGGCGAGGACTATTTCGTCCAGTACATGCCGGTCGCCATGCAGGACATCGTCTGCCCGCCCGAGCAGATGATCGCCCAGATGATCAATGCCGGCGTCGACCACATCATCCTCCAGGCCGGCGGCGGCTATGGCGTGATGAACGACTACAACGCATTCGCCCAGAGCCAGTACCCGACCCGCTTCACCGGCCTGTTGAACATCGACGAGGCCACCGCCGACCGGCCCGAGACGCTGGCAGAGGTCGACCGCGCGGTGACGAAGCTGGGCCTGAAGGGCCTCTACTACGCCCACGAGATGTCGCGCCACGGCTATGCCCGCAACGTCGACCATGCCGACTTCCGGCCGTTCTGGGACAAGATCGCGGGATATCGCCTGCCGGTCTTCATCGAGCTGTCGGGCACGCCCGACTATGACCGGGCGAGCTATGTCGCCAACCTGGCCGCCCTCGACCGCGTGATCGCGGCATATCCCGCCACCCGCTTCCTACTGGTGATGGGGCCACCGGTCGGCCATTTCGCCGGGACGGGCGCCTGGGACTTCCCCGACGAGGTCGAGCGCACCTATCGCCGCGAGAACGTGATGATCGAGGTCATGTTCCCGATCAGTTGGGGCGGGGTATGGGACTATCCCTTTACCGAGGCTCAGGCGCTGATCCGCGGCATGCGCGACCGATGGGGTGCCGGCAAGCTGGTCTGGGGCTCCGACATGCCCAACGTCGAGCGCTTCTGCACCTATAAGCAGTCGCTCGACTATGTCCGGCGCTACTGCGATTTCCTGTCCGCGGACGAGAAGGATCGCATCCTGGGCGGCAACGTCGCGGAGATGGCGGGGATCGGCGCCCGCTGATAGGCTGCCCGCCAGCCAGAACAGGACGCGCCTGAACCAGTTATCGTCCACGGACACAGGTTTCCACCCCGCCGCCCCCGCTGGGCCGGTGGCGCTGCGACCCGACGACCTGATCATTACCGACGCGCTGGCCCGCCGGCCGCGGAGAACTCCCGACCTGCGAGCCGAGGCCGCGGCCGCGCGCGAACTGTCGGCCCTGATGTGCGACGAACCCGGGCGGGCCATCGCGCGCTTCCTGGAACTGGCGATCGAACTTTGCGGGGCCGGCTCGGCCGGCCTCAGCCTCATCGGCAACGGCCCCGCTGGCGAGCGGCGCTTCGACTGGGATGCCGTGGCCGGGCCGCTGCATGGTCACACCGGCGGCCACTCGCCGATCGACTTCAGCCCCTGCGGCCTGTGCATGGCCAGCGGCCACACGATCCTGGTCGACCGGCCATACCGGGTCTTCACCTACCTCGACGCGGCGGCCCGGCCGTTGCTGGAAGGGCTGATCGTCCCCCTTTACGACACCGGCGGGACGGAGCTTGGCACCATCTGGATCGTGCACCACGACGCCGGCCGGCATTTCGACGCCGAGGATGCGCGCGTCATGGAGCAACTGGCGATCCAGCTCGTGCTCGCCCTCAAGCTCCGCGCAGAGAGCGAGCGGGCCGGCACCATCGCCCGGCAGGTGGAGAGGCTGAAGGCGCACAATGCCGAACTGATCGACGACGGCGCCTTCCTGCGTGGCATCCTGGCGGCATCGGCCGACTGCATCAAGGTACTGGACCTTGATGCGCGGGTCGTCTTCATGAGCGAGGGCGGCCAGCGGGTGATGGAGGTCGGTGACTTCGAAAGCATCCGCGGCTGCCCTTGGCCGGACTTCTGGCAGGGCCAGGGACGGATCGAGGTCGAGGCGGGAATTGCGGCGGCCAGGGCTGGCTCCACCTGGAGCTTCCGGGGGGCCGCCCCGACCATGGCCGGCACGCCGCGCTGGTGGGACGTGCAGGTCACCCCCATCTTCGGGGCCGACGGCCGGCCGGAGAAGCTGCTGGCCGTCTCGCGCGATGTCACCGAGGGCCGCCTTGGCCAGATCGCGCTGGAGGAGGCGCTCGGCCTCAATACGCTCATCCTCAACTCCAGTCGCGACTGCGTGGTCGTGCTCGACCTGGAAGGCCACACCCGCTTCGTCAGCCCCGGCGGCATCGCGTCGATGGAGATATCGGACGTCGAGGCCATCATCGGCCTATCCTGGCTGCGTGTCTGGAAAGGCGACGACAACGCCGCGGCGCGCGCCGCCGTGGCCACGGCGGCTGCCGGCGGCATCGGGCGCTTCCAGGGCTTCTGCCCGACCCACCGGGGCACGCCCAAATGGTGGGACGTGATGATCTCGCCCCTGCCGGGGGCCGATGGCCGCATCGAGCGGCTGGTATCAATCGGCCGCGACATCACCGACCTGAATGAGATCGAGCAGCGGCTGGCGCTGAGCGAGGCGACCCTGCGCCTGGCGATCGACGCGGCCGAGATCGGCACCTGGGACCTCGACCTGACCACCGATACCCTTGTCTGGTCGGACCGCACCAAGCAGATGTTCGGCATCGCGCCGGACGTGCCGTGCAGCATGGCGGACTTCTATTCCGGCCTGCATCCCGACGACGCGATGGCCACCGCCGACGCCTTTGCCTCCGCCCTCGATCCGGTGCGCCGGGCCACCTACGACGTGGAGTATCGCACGATCGGGCGGGACGACGGGGTCCTGCGCTGGGTGGCGGCCAAGGGCCGGGGCATCTTCGACGAGCAGGGCCGGTGCATCCGCGCGGTGGGCACGGCGATCGACATCTCCGGCCGCCGCCAGGCCGAGGAGCGCCAGCGCCTGCTGACCCACGAACTGAACCATCGCATGAAGAACACCCTGTCGATGGTGCAGGCGATCGCCAACCAGACCATGCGCGGGACGGTACCAATCCTGGAAGCCCGCGACGCCTTCAACGCACGGTTGAGTGCGCTCGGCAAGGCCCAGGACATCCTCACCAGCACGAGCTGGTCGCAGGCCGGGCTCGACGAGGTCATCCACGGCGCTCTTGGCGCCCATGGCGGCGAGACCGCACGCTTCCGCCATGCCGGCCCGCCGGTCCACCTGTCGGCCAAGTGCGCGCTGGCCATGTCGCTGGCGCTGCATGAACTGGCCACCAACGCGGCCAAGTATGGGGCGCTGTCGAACGAGACCGGCACGGTCGACATTCGCTGGACGGTCGACGCGTCGAGATTCCGCTTCGTCTGGAGCGAGACCGGCGGCCCGCCGGTCGCTACACCGGCCAGCAAGGGCTTCGGCTCGCGGCTGATCGAACGCTCGCTTGCCAGCTATTTTTGTGGGACCGCAATCCTGTCCTTTGCCCCGGGCGGTCTCGCCTTTACGTTGGACGCGCCCCTGGCGGCGCTGACCGGCGAATAAAATAAACCTTGCCGAGCAACGATCTTCCTGCCGTCCTTGCGTTGAAGGAACATGGCAAGCTCTTCACCCCCACATAGCGTCCTGGTCGTGGACGACGAGGTCCTGGTCCGCATGGACCTGGCCGACACGATGCAGGAGGCCGGCTTTCACATCTACGAGGCCGGCTCGGCGGACGAGGCAATCCGCATCATGGAAGCCCACCCCGGCATCGGCGCCCTGTTCACCGACATCGCGATGCCGGGATCGATGGATGGGCTGAAGCTGGCGCACTATGTCCGCGACCGCTGGCCGCCGACGCGGATCGTCGTCGCGTCGGGCCACACCGAATGCGGCGCCGACGTCCTTCCCCGCGGCGCCCTGTTCATAGCCAAGCCCTTCCGGCAGTCCGACCTGACGCGCGCGATGCAGGCGATCGGTGCGGACACGGGGCCCGGCGGCCGCTCCTAGCCCGGCCGCCCCTAGCCCGATCCCGTCGGGGTGATATAGGCTGGATCTTCCCCGCCAGCCCCCGCCCCCGAGGTCATCCCCGCCATGGCGAAGCAGCTCGCCTTCGTGCACACCGTGCCCGGCCTCGTGCCGACCTTCGCCGACCTCGCCCGCGCCAACATGCCGGGGTGGGAGACGTTCAACATCGTCGACGAGAGCCTGCTGCGGAACACCATCCGCAGCGGCCGCCTGACCGAGGCGACCATGCGCCGGGTCGCCGGCCATGTCTGGTCGGCCGTCGATGCCGGCGCCGATGCCGTTCTCGTCACCTGCTCGTCGATCGGGCCGGCGGTGGACGCCACCCGGGCGCTGTGCCCCGTGCCGCTCTTCCGCATCGACCAGGAGATGGCCGACCGCGCCGTCGCCACGGGCGCCCGCATCGGCGTGCTCGCCACCCTGAATTCCACGTTGCAGCCGACCCGCGATCTCGTCGCCCGCCGGGCGGAACAGGCCGGCCGGTCGGTCGAGATTCGCGACGACGTCTGCCAGGGCGCCTTCGAGGCGTTGCAGCGGGGCGACCGCGACGGCCATGACCGCGCGGTGGCAGACGCCTTGCTGCGCATGATCCCAACGGTCGACGTGATCGTGCTGGCGCAGGCGTCGATGGCGCGCGTCGTCGACACCCTGCCGGCGGGCACCGTCACCGTCCCGGTGCTGACCAGCCCCGGGTCTGCCATGGAGCGGCTGGCGGCCGAACTGCCGGCGGCCTGAGCGGTGGGCCGATCCGGATCGGCCGACGGGCAGGTCACGCTCTTCGGCTACGCCCTGCTGGCCGTGGTGTGGATGAGCTGGGGCCTCAGCTACCCGGTCATGCGCATCGCGCTCGACTATATCGACCCGTGGGCCAGCCGCTGCCTCGTCATGCTGCTGGCCGGCACCTTCCTGCTGGCCGTCGCACGGGCGACCGGCCACAGCCTGCGGGTGCCGCGCGACCACTGGCGCGACCTGGTGGTGGTCGCCATCATCAACATGTCGATCTTCCAGATCGGCATGACCTATGGCGTGCTGCTGCTGAGCCCCGGCCGCACCGCGCTCCTCATCTATACGATGCCGATCTGGACGGCGATCCTGGCCACCCTCTTCCTCAAGGAACGGCCGACGCCGCGCCACCTGGCCGCCCTGTGCCTGGGCATCGCCGGCATCGCCGTGCTGATGAGCCAGGACCTGTCCAAGCTCGCCAACGCCCCGGCGGGAGCAGCCCTGACGCTGATGGCCGCCTTTGCGTTTGCCGCCGGCACCATCCTGCTGAAGCGGCGCATCTGGCGGGTCGATGTCGGCGTGCTGGCCGGCTGGCAGCTTCTGGTCGGCGTGCTGCCGCTGCTGGCGATCTGGTCCGTGGCCGACGTCCATACCGACTGGGCCGCGATTCCGCTCGACGGCTGGCTGGCGGTCGCCTTCCTCGCCTACATCTCGAACGCGGCTGCCTACCTCGCCTGGTTCCGCGTCGTCGCCTCCCTGCCGGCGACCGTGTCGGGCATCGGCATATTGGCCGTGCCGGTCGTCGGGCTGGGCAGCAGCGCCATCGTGGTGGGCGAGGCGGTGGGGCCGCACGAGATTGCCGCTTTGCTGTGCATCGGCTCGGCCCTCGGCATCACACTGCTCCCAAAAAGACGACTGAGACGCAACTGATATATGTCCGGCCCTTCCATTGGGGCCACCTTCGGGACTAGGCTGTATACCAGCAACGTGATCGCGGCAGCATTGCCCCGTCCCCTCCCGGAGATGCACCGATGTCCCTTACCGCCGAGCCGCTTTCGTCGCGCACGAGCGGCACTTCGCTGACCCCAGAGCAGGTCGCGCGCTACCGCCGCGACGGCTATCTCTTTCCCATCCCGGTCCTGACGCCGGCAGAGGCCGCGCTCTATCGCGGTCGCCTCGAATCCTTCGAGGCGCGCGAAAAGCGCGCGCTACGCGGCGCGCTGCGCCACAAGTCGCACCTGCTGTTCCCGTGGCTGTGGGATCTCGTCCACCATCCGAAGATCCTGGATGCGGTCGAGGGAATCCTTGGGCCCAACTTCCACTGCTGGTCCAGTTCCTTCTTCATCAAGGAGGCGCAGGACCCGGGCTTCGTCTCCTGGCACCAGGACTCGACCTACTGGGGCCTGTCGGAGCCCGAGGTCATCACGGCCTGGGTCGCCCTCAGCCCCAGCACCATCGAGGCCGGCGCCATGAAGGTCATCCCCGGCAGCCAGGGCGAGCAGGTGGCGCACACCGACACCTATGACGCCAACAACATGCTGACGCGCGGCCAGGAGCTGGCGGTCGAGGTCGACGAGTCGCAGGCGGTCGACCTGGTGCTGCAGCCGGGCGAGATGTCGCTGCACCATGTGCGCATCTTCCACGGCTCGGAGCCCAACCGCGCCCAGGACCGCCGGATCGGCTTTGCCATCCGCTACATCCCGACCCATGTGCGCCAGGTCATCGGCCCCCGTGACGGCGCGGTGCTGGTGCGCGGCGTCGACGCCTTCAACAACTTCGAGCAGGAGCCGGCACCCGACGGCGAGATGTCCCCCGGCGCCCTGGCGGCCCACCAGGCCGCCGCCGAGCGTCAGGCCGCCATCCTCTATGCCGGCACCCAGACCACCAGCTTCGAGAACGTGGTCCGCAACTGACCGCGAACGATCGACCGTCGGAGGAACGCCCATGACCAAGCGCCTGACCGAGCAGGAGGTCGCCGCCTATCGGCGCGACGGCATCCTGTTCCCGATCCGCGTCTTTCCCGAACACGAGATGGCGGGCTATCGCGGCCGCCTGGCCGAGTTGGAAGCCCGCGACGGCGGCACCATCTCGCGGCCGCACAACCAGAAGCCCCATCTGCTGGTGCCATGGCTGGCAGACCTGGTCCGTCATCCGGCCATCCTGGACGCGGTCGAGGATGTGGTCGGTCCGGACATCCTTTGCTGGGGTTCCGGCTTCTTCAACAAACGCGGCGGCGACGGTACCTTCGTTTCCTGGCACCAGGACGCCACCTATTGGGGCCTGTCGGAATCCGACGTGGTGACGGCCTGGATCGCCTTCTCGGCCTCGACGCCGGCCAATGGGTGCATGCGGGTGATCCCCGGCACGCAGGATGCCGACCAGTTGCCGCACGCCGACACCTTCGCCACCGACAACCTGCTGAGCCGCGGCCAGGAGATCGCGGTCCAGGTCGACGAGAAGGCCGCGGTCGACGTCGTCCTGGCGCCGGGCGAGATGTCGCTCCACCACGTCAAGATCGTGCACGGGTCCGAGCGCAACGACAGCGACGGGCCGCGCATCGGCTATGCCGTGCGCTACATCCCGACCCGCATCCGCCAGCTTTCCGGCATCCGCGACAGCGCCAGCCTGGTGCGCGGCGTCGACCGGTTCGACAATTTCGACCACGAGCCCACACCCAAGGGCGACTTCCACCCCGAGGCCGTCGCCTACCACACGGCGATGCTCGAGCGGCAGGTCGCCATCCTCTACGCCGGCGCCGACCAGCGTCCGGCTTACGGCAAGGTCGTCGGCATGTAGGGCCTGCCGACGGCGATCAAGGACGAAGGTCCGGGGCCAGGAACAATATCCGAGGGAGGAAACCACCATGTTGAGCAGACGCAAGTTCGGCACGTTCGCCGGAGCCGCCGCCGTCACCACCGCCGCTGCCGCCACGCCCGCCCGCGCCCAGCAGGCGACGAAGTGGAAGATGCAGTCCATGTGGCAGGCGGGGACCATCAACCAGAAGGTCTTCGAGGACTTCTGCGTCCGCGTGAAGGCGATGTCGAACAACCGCCTCGACATCGAGGCGCTGGCCGTCGGCACCATCGTCGCCTACACCGAGACTGTCGACGCGATGCAGAACGGCATCCTCGACGCCCACCAGTCGGGCGGCCCCTACTTCTCGGGCAAGGAGCCGGCGCTGGCCCTGATCGGTGACCTCAACGGCGGCTACGACAACCCCTACCAGATGCAGATGTGGTTCGAGTATGGCGGGGGCCTCGAACTGGCGCGGGAGATCTACAAGAAGTTCGACATCCACTATGTCGGCCCGGTGTGGTGGGGCGTGGAATCGGTACCGGCCAAGAAGCCGCTGCGAACCCTGGCAGACTTCAAGGGCATCAAGATGCGCGTGCCCGAGGGCCTGGGCGCCGAGGTCTGGCGCCGCGCCGGTGCCGGCGTCGTCACCCTGCCGGGCAGCGAGGTCTATACCGCGCTCGAGCGCGGCGTGATCGAGGCGGCCGACTGGGGCACGCTCGGCATGAACCAGGACCTGGGCTACCACAAGATCGCGGGCTTCCCGCTCTATCCCGGCTTCCACTCGATGCCGTCGGCCGAGGTGGCGGTCGCCCTGCCGAAATGGAACGCCCTGTCCAAGGACGTCCAGGTGATGCTGGAGGTGGCGACGCGCGACTTCGCCCGCGACATGATCCAGCGCGTTGCGGTCGAGGACTACAAGGCGGCCGAGGCGGCCAAGGCCCAGGGCGTCGAGCTGATCAACTGGTCGGCCGAGGAGCGCAAGAAGTTCCGCGCGCTGGCCCAGGCAGCCTGGGCCGACTGGTCGAAGAAAAGCCCGATGGCCAAGCGCGTCTATGACAGCCAGCTCGCCTTCCTGAAGCGGCTGCAGCTGCTGGACTGAGCGACAGATCGAGCAAACAGGACCAGGGGCGGACGGCCGATGCCGTCCGCCCCCTATTTTCGCCGAGGCAGGCATGAGCGAATCCAATCCTGCGATCGGGGTCGAGCGCGACCCGATCGGACGCTTCACGACAGCCCTGAACCTGAAGCTGAGCTGGTTCTATGGCTTCGCCGTGCTGGTGACCGCGTATGAAGTGATCATGCGCTACGGGCTGAACCAGCCCACGATCTGGGTGCATGACATGGCGATCGCGCTGTGCGCCACGGCCTTCATCTTCGCCGGCGGCTACGCGATGGTGAACGACCAGCACATCCGCATCACCAGCATCTACGACAACTTCTCGCCGCGCACGCGGGTGATGATGGACGTTCTGCATGCGGTGCTGACGCTGGGCTTTGTCGTGGCGCTCTCCTATGCGGCCGCCATCCAGGCATGGCGATCGGTGATGCTGATGGAAACCAGCGGCCGGGCCTGGGACGTGCCGATACCGGCCATCCTCAAGTCCATGCTGCTGCTGGGTTCGCTGCTGATGGTGGTGCTGTCGATCGACCGGCTGGTCCGCTCGATCCGCCGGCTGGCGCGGGGATAGGGCCAATGTCGATCGAACTCATCACCTTCCTGATGTTCGGGGGGATGATTGCCCTCCTGTTGCTCGGCCTGCCGCTTGCCTTCGTCACCGGCATCATCGCCGTCATCTTCGGCCTTGGCCTGTTCGGCCTGCCCAGCCTGCTGCTGATCTCCAGCCGCATCTATTCGTTCATGAACGAGTACGTGCTGGTCTCCGTACCGATGTTCATTCTCATGGCATCCCTGATGGAGCGATCGGGAGTGGCCAGGGACCTGTTCCGGGCGATGCATGTCTGGTCGGGCAGCCTGCGCGGCGGGCTGGCGGTCCAGACGACCATCGCGGCCACCATCATGGCGGCCATGACCGGCATCATCGGCGGCGAGATCGTGCTGCTGGGGCTGGTCGCCCTGCCCCAGATGCTGCGCCTGGGCTATGACCGCAAGCTGGCCATCGGCACCATCTGCGCCGGCGGCTCGCTCGGCAGCATGATCCCGCCCAGCATCGTGCTGGTGATCTATGGCCTGACGGTGAACGTCTCCATCGGCGACCTGTTCTCGGCCGCCATCGTGCCCGGCCTGATCATGGCCGGCATGTACATCGCCTATATCCTGATCCGCTGCCACCTGAACCCCAGCCTCGGCCCGCCGGCACCGGAGGAGGAGCGCAACATCCCGCTCGTCGAGAAGCTGCGGATGCTGAAGAGCATCGCGCTCCCGATGCTGATTGCGGCCAGCGTGCTGGGCACGATCTACACCGGCGTCGCCTCGGTGACGGAGGCCGCCGGCATGGGCGTCGTCGGCACCGCGATTGCAGCCGCCCTGCGGCGCGAGCTGAACTGGAAGATGATCCAGGAAACGCTGGTCCAGACGATGACCGCCTGCGGCATCCTGCTGTGGGTGTCCTTCGGTGCGACCGCCATGATCGGCGTCTACAACCTGGCCGGCGGTCCGGCTTTCATCCGCAACATGATGATCGGCCTGCCGGTCGCCCCCATCGTCATCATCTTCATCATGATGGCGATCCTGTTCGTCCTCGGCTGCCTGATGGACTGGATCGGCATCTGCCTGCTGACCATGCCGATCTTCGTGCCGATCGTGAAGGCGCTCGGCTACGACCCGATCTGGTTCGGCATCCTGTTCTGCATGAACATGCAGGTCTCCTACCTGTCGCCGCCGTTCGGCCCGGCCGCGTTCTACCTCAAGGGCGTGGCGCCGCCCGACATATCGCTGAACGAGATCTTCAGCTCCGTATGGCCTTTCATCGGCCTGCAGGTGGTGGCGATCACGCTGCTGATCTTCTTCCCGGGCCTGGCGCTCTGGCTGCCGTCGCTCAACTGAGGTCGCGTCCATGGAGTTCAATGCCGCCGTCCTGCACCGGACGAACGACCCCCTGTCGGTGGAGGTCGTCCGCGTGGGCGACCTCCGCCCGACCGACGTGCTGGTCCGCATCCGCGCGTCCGGCCTGTGCCACACCGACCTGGAGGTGATGCAGGGCCAACTCGCCTACCCGCTGCCCATCGTGCTGGGGCATGAAGGGGCGGGAATCGTCGAGCGGGTGGGGGCCGACGTGACGCTGGTGAAGCCCGGCGACCACGTCGTCTGCTCCTGGAACCCGTCCTGCGGCCATTGCTACTATTGCGACCGCGGCGAGCCGATCCTGTGCGAGCCCTACTCGCACCACCAGCCGCGGGGGCACCTGCTGGACGGCACCTCGCGCATGACGGTCGGGGGCCAGAAGCTGCATCATTTCTCGGTCGTCTCGTCCCACGCGGAATACTGCGTGGTGCCGGAGACCGGGGCGATCCCGGTGCCGAAGGAGATTCCGTTCGACCGGGCCTGCCTGATCGGCTGTGGCGTGATGACGGGCGTGGGCGGTGCCGCGCGCGTCGCCCGCATCCCGGCCGGATCGAACGTGGCCGTGCTGGGCTGCGGCGCGGTCGGGCTGAACGCCATCCAGGGTGCGCGCCTGCAATCGGCCGAGCGCATCATCGCCATCGACCGCGATCCCGCCCGCCTCGCGCTGGCGACGGAGTTCGGCGCCACCGACCTCATCCGCGCCGACGAACCGGACGTGGTGGCCCGCGTGAAGGCACTGACCGGCGGCCGGGGTGCGGACTGCGTGCTGGAGAGTGCGGGCCATGTCGACGCCTATCGCCTGTCGTCGGAGATCACCCGCCCGGGCGGTGATCTGGTCTGGCTCGGCAAGGTGAACGTCGACCGCGACGTTGCCTTCCGCTGGGGCTCGCTGATGGGCGAGAAGCGGATCACCCGGTCGAGCTATGGCGGTGCCCGGCCGCGCCGAGACTTCCCGTGGCTCGCCCGCCTCTATCTCGACGGGCGGCTGAAGCTGGACGAGTTGATCACGATGCGGCTCTCCTTGGCGGAGATCAACCTGGGCTTCGCCGCGATGATTCGCGGGGAGACCGTGCGCGCCGTCGTGGAGTTTCCCGAATGATCGAGTTCCGCCATCCGCCCATGCAGCCCAACTGGGTGGATCGTCCGCACGAGATGCTGGAACTGGGCGAGTTCGGACTGGAATCGGGCGAGGTCATCCGCGATTGCCGCCTGTCCTATGTCGTCCATGGCCGGCCCAACGCCGACCGCTCGAACGTGATCCTGGTGCTGTCGGCGATCGGCAGCACCCATCACCGCCTCGACGTCTGGATCGGCCCCGGCAAGGCGCTCGATCCCAACCGCGACTGCATCGTGGCGGTGGATGCGATCGGCAACGGCCTCACCACTTCGCCCAGCACCAGCAGCAGCCAGCCGGGCCTGGCCTTTCCCCGCTTCACCATCCGCGACATGGTCGAGAGCCAGCGCCGCCTGGTCGAGCATCTGGGGGTGCGCCGGCTCTATGCCGTGGCCGGCGCCTCCATGGGCGGGATGCAGGCGCTGCAATGGGGCGTCAGCCACCCCGACATGATGGACCGCATCGTCGCCATGGTGCCGATGGCCCGCACGACCGCCTGGTCGGTCGCGGTCAACGTCGCCTCGCGCGGCGCCCTGATGGCCGATCCGGCCTGGCCCGATGGCGAGGTCACGAGGGGATGGGACGGCTGGGTCGCCGTCATGCAGGTGCTGGCCGCCCGCACGCCGGCCGCCTTGGCGGCGGAGAACACCGACCCGGCCGGCATGCCGGCGATGTTGGCCGAGCGCGCCCAGGCGATGCGCGACAGCGGCGCCCAGGCGGTCGACTGGGTCTACCAGACCTATGCCTATGACGCCCACGACGTGGCGACGACGCCCGGCTGCGATGGCACATTGGCGGGCGCGCTGGCCCGCATTCGCGCCCGCACGCTGATCCTGGCGGCCGACAACGACCTCTACAACCCGATCGCCGCGGCGCGCGAGGCCGCCGCCGCCATTCCCGACTGCCGCTATGTGGAGATCCCGTCGCCCGAGGGTCACATGGCGGCATCCTTCCGCCGGCCGCGCGATGTCGCCTTCATCGACCGGGCGATGCAGGAATTCTTCGCCGGGCCGCGATAGGGCCCATCGCGGCGCGCGGCCGCCACCCCTTCCAGCCAGTTCTGGAACAGCCGCACCGCCTGCGGCCGCCAGAACGCCACCGGCATGGCCGAAGCGTCCCCGCGCGGAAAGTAGCCGGACGGCAGCCGTGTCGGCCGCCCCGCCGCCAGGTCGCGGACGAACTCCGACCGCAGGGTGTCGGCATCGTATTCGGGGTGGTTCAGCATGTAGTGGGCGCGCAAGCCCGCATCCTCGGCCAGGCACAGGCCAGTGGCGGCGCTGGCGGCCAGCACGCACAAGCCCCCCTGCCCCACCAGGTCAGCCGGATCCGTCGCGGTGTGCCGGGAAACCGGCGCCAGGAGGCAATCGCCGATGCCGGACAGGATCGGTGCCGCCGGCATACGGACCTCGTGGGCGAACACGCCGAATGCCTTCTCGGCCAGGTCGCGCTTGGCAATGCCGTGCCGGTGCCACAATCCGGCCTGGGCCGCCCAGCAGACGAGGTAGGCCGGAACCCGGCCGGCCGCCGCCCAGTCCAGGATGCGCACGATGCCCGGCCAGTACCGCACCTCGTCGAACGGCAGCCGCTCGACCGGGGCGCCGGTGACGATGATCGCGTCGGGCCCTGCCCGCTCCACCTCGGCCCATGGCCGGTAGAACCGGGCGAGATGCGTTCCAGCGGGCATCTCGACGCCATCGGGAACGGCCAGCGTGAGCCGGACCCGGTGGCGGGAGGAAGCCAGAAGGCGCGCGAACTGGGCCTCGGTCGACGGTCGGTCCGGCATCAGGTTGACGAGGACGACCGACAGCTCGCGGGTACCGGCCGATGGCTGTTCGACGGCGGCCCCCTCGTCGCGCAGGAGGGCCGCGGCGGGCAGGTCCGCGGGCAGGACGATCGGCATGATCCGCCTCCGTTTGGGATCGGTCGCGTGCCGGGGCAGCGGGCGCGCCGCCGCCCCGGCAGGCGATCAGGCGGCCAGCGCCGGGCGGCCGGCCGCCGTCAGGGCGGCATCCAGGTCGGCCAGGATGTCGTCGATATGCTCGATGCCGATCGACAGGCGGACATAGCCATCCGTCACGCCCGTCTGCCGCTGCTCGTCCGGCGAGAGCTGCGAGTGGGTCGTGGATGCCGGATGGATCGCCAGCGAGCGCACGTCGCCGATGTTGGCGACATGGTAGAAGAGCCCGAGCGCGTCGATGAAGCGCCGGCCTGCCTCGTGCCCGCCGGCCAGTTCGAGCCCGACCAGCCCGCCCATGCCGCCCTGGAGATAGGCCTCGGCCCGGCGCTTCTGCTCGCCGCCCAGATGGGCCGGATGGATCACGCGCACCACCTCCGGCCGGGCCGCCAGCCAGTCGGCGACGCGGGCGGCGTTGGCGCAGTGTTCGCGCATGCGCAGGGCCAGGGTCTCCAGCCCCTGGATAAAGAGGAAGGCGTTGAACGGGCTCATGGCGCAACCAAGATCGCGCTGCAACGTGGTGCGCGCCTTGATGATGTAGGCGATAGGGCCGAGCGGCTTCACGGCCTCCGTCCAGATCGCCCCGTGATAGCTGGGGTCGGGCCGGGTCAGCATCGGGAAGCGGTCGCCATGCTTCTCCCAGTCGAAGCGACCGCCATCGACGATCATGCCGCCGATCGAGGTGCCGTGCCCGCCCACGTACTTGGTGGCCGAGTAGACGACGATATGGGCGCCATGGTCGAGCGGCCGGCAGATCACCGGGGCGGCGGTGTTGTCGACGATCAGCGGCACGCCCAGCGCCTCGCCGATCCGGGCCACCTCGGCGATCGGGAAGACCTGGAGCTTGGGGTTCGGCAGCGTCTCGGCATAGTAGGCGCGCGTGCGGGCGTCGGTGGCGCGGCGGAAGTTCTCCGGATCGGCCGGGTCGACGAACCGCACCTCGATCCCCATGGTGCGGAACGTGTTCGCCATCAGGTTCCACGAACCGCCATAGAGGTCGGTCGAGCTGACGATGTTGTCGCCGGCATGGGCGATGTTCTGCAGCGCCATGGCGGTTGCCGCTTGGCCGGAGCTGACGGCCAGTGCCGCCACACCGCCCTCGAGTGCGGCCATGCGCTGCTCCAGCACGTCGCAGGTGGGGTTGCCGATGCGGCTGTAGATGTTGCCGAACTTCTTCAATGCGAAGAGGTCCGCCGCATTGTCGGTCCCCTCGAGGTCGAAGGCGGTGGACTGGTAGATCGGCACGGCCACGGCGTTGGTCGCGAGATCCTTGCGGAAGGCGCCGTGGATGGCGACGGTGGCGGGGTTCTTCGAGAGGGTCATGGGTCGTCTCCTTGTTGGGTGGATCGGCGAAGTGGTCCGGGAAATCAGGCAGCGGCCAGGCGATGGACCTTCGCCCGGCCGGTCATGGCGCGATCGAGATGGGCGGAAAGTGCTTCGAGGAAGGCGGCCGGGTGCGTGCGCGGCAGCATGTGCCCGGCGCCGGCGACGATCCGGCACTCGGCCCCGGGGATGGCCGTGGCCAGGCGGGCCGCGATGCGCGCGGCCGGCCGGGTCGTGAGCTCGCCCGCCATGATCAGCGTCGGCAGGCGGAGGCCGGCACAATCGGCCAGGCGCGCCGGGTCGCCCTCGGCGGCATCGAAGTTGTGGGCGACGGCCGGGGCCAGCCGGCACAACGCCTGCCGGCGCTCCGGCTTCACGGCGGCCCAGGTGCCGGCACCGTTCCAGTAGTCGACGAAGCGGCCGAGGCCGGCTTCATGGTCGCCCGTCGCAACCGCGCCGCGCACGGCATCGGCGACCGGCGCGATGTCGTCGAGCAGGCCGGCGTCAAACGCCGAGCCGTCGCGCAGCAAGTGGAAGGATACCGGCTCGACCAGGACGAGCGAGGCCAGCCGGTCGCTGCCGAGTGCCAGCCGGAGGGCGACCGCCCCGCCATAGGAATGGCCGACCAGGTGCACGCGGCCGGGAAGACGGTCGATGACACGGGCGACCACGGCTGCCTCGTCGGCCAGGGTGATGGGCCGGTGCCCGGGCCACGGATCGCTGTCGCCATGGCCGTAGGCGTCGACGGCGACCAGGGTGAAGCGCCCGCACAACGCCTCGCGCAGGCCTGCCCATTGCTGGCGGGACGAAGCGGTGCTGTGCAGCAGGACCAGTGCCGGGCCCTGGCCGGCCGCCTCGTAGACGATACGGGCGCCGTCGATCGCGATAGAGGGCATGTCGTTCCCCATCCTTGCCGGCCGGGGCCAACGGGCCACGGCCTTCGATGGGGCGAGGAGATAGCGGCGGGAAGTTTCGGCCCGATCACGCGCCGCCGCGATCGCGTTTCAATCCGGTAACAGTTTCGCGCCTGCCTTGTGACCGACCGCCGCGGAATGCCCCTCGGTGACGAAGATGTAGCCGGCTCCCCGTACCGTGCGGATGATCTGCGGGCGGGCGGGGTCGACCTCGACCTTGCGGCGGATGCGGTTGATGCGCATGTCGATGCTGCGATCGAAGGGGTCGGCATCCTTGCCATGGGCCAAGTCGAGGAGCGCCTCGCGCGACAGCACGCGGTCGGGATTGGCGGCGAAGGCCGCCATCAGGTCCAGTTCCATCCGCGTCAGCCGCACCAGGCCGCCGTCCGGCCCCGACAGGCGCCGGCCTTCGGGATCGAAGCGGAACTGGCCGAAGCGGACGTCCGGGGCGGGACGCGGCGTGGCGGTCACGCCGCGGCGGCGCAGGACCGCCCGCACCCGGGCCAGCAGCTCGCGCAAGTCCAGCGGCTTGGCAAGATAGTCGTCGGCCCCCAGTTCAAGCCCGACGACGCGGTCGATGGTCTCAATGGCCGCCGTCGCCATGATGATGCCGACCGGATGGCTGCCACGCAGCTCGCGCGCCAGCGTCAGCCCGTCCTCGTCGGGCATGCGGATATCGAGCAGCACCAGGTCGACCCGATCGGCGGCCAGGATGGCGCGCATCGCCCGTCCGCCATCGGCGGTGCTGGCCCGCAAGCCGTGCAGGCGCAGATAGTCGGCAATCGTCGAGCGCACGTCCGCCTCGTCGTCGACGACGAGGATATGGGCCGGTCCGGCCGTCACGGCGGCGGGGCGATGGCCGCGACGAGCCGCGACAGGTCGGCCGGCGTGATCGGCTTTTCCAGGAACGGCCGGCCGCAGCGGGCCAGGAAGCGCTGGGCCTGGCCACCCATGGCATCGCCGGTGATGAAGCCGAGCCGGGCCAGCATATGCGGCTGCTCGCGGGCCAGCAGGCCGAACAGCGCCTCGCCATCCAGGCCCGGCATGCGCAGGTCGCTCAGGATCAGGTCGAAGGGGGCGTCCCGCAGGCGGGCCAGCGCCTCGCCGCCGGACATGGCGATCTCGACCCGGTCGCCCGTGTGTCGCAGCATCGCCGCCACGACATCGGCGACGTCGCCCTCGTCGTCGATCACCAGCACATGCCGGCCAGAGGCCACGGCGTCCGGCGGCGGGGCCGGCTCGGCCGCCGCTGCGACGGCACCGAAGACCGGCAGCTCGACCGTGAACTGCGCACCGCCACCCTTGGCGTCGGCGAGCGAGATGCAGCCGCCATGGCTCTCGATCACCCGATGGCAGAAGGCCAGGCCAATGCCGGTGCCGACGCCGATGCCACGGGTGGTGAAGAACGGTTCGAAAACCCGGGCGTGCAGTGCGCGCGGCACGCCCGGGCCGGTATCGCGGACACGCAGCACCACATGGCCTGCATGCCGGGCAAGGCTCGTCGAGATGGTCAGGGTCCGCTCGCCCGGGGCCTCGCGCATGGCGATCTCGGCATTGAAGATCAGGTTGGTCATCACCTGGGCAAGCTGGTCGATATCGCCCTCGACGGGCGGCAGGCCTGCCGCCAGCCGCAGCCGGACGCGGACCCCGCTCGACCGCAGCGCGTGGCCGGCCACCTCCACCGCGTCGTGGATCACCTGCTCCAGGCAGACCGGCTCCGAACGCTTGGGCCGGCGTCGCGCCATGGACAGGAAGGTCTTCACGATCCGCACGCAGCGATCGGCCGCCCGGCCGATGCGGTTCAGGCGGTCGGTGATGGCAGGGTCGAAGGTCGTCTCCTTCAACAGCAGCGCCTGCCCGACCACGACCGACAGCGGATTGTTCAGCTCGTGCGCCACCCCGGCCAGCAACTCGCCCAGTGCGGCCAGCTTCTCGCTCTGGTGCAAGGCCTCGCGCTGCTCGTCCAGCTTGGCCGCGACGGCGTTGCGCTCGGTCAGGTCGACCGTGCAGCCGACCACCATGGCTTCGCCATGAACCTCGACCGCACGGGCCGAGATCGCGGCGGGGAAGCTCCGGCCATCGCCCGACCGCATCGCCGCCTCGAAGCCGTCGACGCCACCATCGATCGCGATCAGCCCGGCCAGGCGATCGCAGTCGCCCGGATCGACGAAGGCATCGCGCGCATAGATCGGTCCGGCCTGCGGATCGGCGCCATAGAGGCTGCGCGAGGCCGGGCTCTGGTAGAAGATCCGCCCGTCGGACAGGCGCGTCATCCTGATGGCGACCGGGCAGGCTTCCAGCACCTGCTGCAGCAATTCGGCGCTGGCGCGCACCGCCCGCTCTGCGCGGCGGATCTCGGTCACGTCGGTGCGGACGCAGACGAGGCTGCCGTCGGACAGTTGCGACGAGCCGATGATGGTGACGTCGCCCGATACCAGCTCGAGTTCGATCGGCTTGCTGCCCGGCTGGCATAGCCGGCGGGTGATGCGCTCGGCCCCTTCGGGCGAGCCGTCGAAAGGCTGCCCGTCGACGCTGCGCAGCAGCCCCAGGCATTCCGCGATGAGTTCCCGCCGGAGCCGGCCGACCAGGGCATCCACCGGACGTCCCATCGCCTGGGCATAGGCGCTGTTGCACAGCAGGATGCGATCGTCGGGGCCGGTGATGGTGAAGCCAGCCGGCAGGTTCTCGATCGCCTCGCGCAGGAGCCGCATGGTGCGGTCGCGCTCCGCCTCCGCCGCCAGGCGCCGGCTGATGTCGCGGATCTCGGCCACGAATATCGGCCGGCTGCCGGCGCGCGCACAGGCGATCGTCAACTCCGCCGGAAAATTCGAGCCGTCGCGGCGTCGCCCGGTCACCTGGATGCGCCGGCCGGCGCCATCGGCGCAGTCGCCGGAAAGATACTGCGCGATGCCGACGTCGCTGGCCTCGGCCGGCGGGATCAGGTCGCGCAGTGCCGTGCCCAGCGCCTCGGCCCGGCTGTAGCCGAACATGCGCCCGGCTTCCGGATTGAAGTCCAGCACGCAGCCGTCGCCGGACATGGTGATCACGGCATCCATCGCCGACCCGGCCATGGCCGCCATCGTGGCGGTGGCGTCGCGGGCCCGATCCTCCGCCTGGCGCTCGCGCGAGATGTCGACGACGGTGCCAATAAGCTGCCCGTCGGCGACCCCCAGCGTGTCGCGGACCCAGCGCGCTCCGCCGTCGGTCATCAGCCGATACTCGGCTTCGGCCACCTCGCCATGGCGAAGTTGGCGAATCGCCTCGCGGTAGCCCGGGCGGTCGTCGACATGGATCAGGTCGGCCCAGCGGCGGCCGGCCCGTGCCCGCGTGCCCACGAAGCCGGGCGCGTTGGCGGAAACGAAGACGACCGGCGACGAGGTCGCGATCCCCGCCGCATAGCGAATGACGGGCCCATGCGACAGCATTGCCGCCAGCAATGCCGATGGGGGATTGGAAGCCGCGCCCAGAGATGCCATCCATCCACTCCGAAGGCCGTGAGCTGCTGTCGTCGCCACGAAGCGGAGAGCGGTTCTACCTTGGCTGGAAAAATCTCGGGACCAGGAGTGCGGGCGGATGGCGGGAATTCTGTCGGGTATGCGGATCGTCGAAGGATCGGCCTTCGTCGCGGCCCCCCTGGGCGGCATGACGCTGGCGCAGCTCGGCGCCGACGTCATCCGCTTCGACCCGATCGGCGGCGGCATCGACTATCGCCGCTGGCCGCTGGCCGATTCCGGCGACAGCCTCTATTGGGTGGGCCTCAACAAGGGCAAGCGCTCGATCGCCATCGACGTGCGCTCGCCCGAGGGGCGCGAGTTGGCAACCGCGCTGATCACCGCCGATGGCCCCCAGGCTGGCCTGTTCCTGACCAATTTCCCCGGCACCGGCTGGCTCGACTACGAGCGGCTGCGGGCGGCCCGCGCCGACCTCATCATGCTGAACGTGCTGGGCAACCATGACGGCTCGTCGGCCGTCGACTACACCGTCAACTGCGCGGTGGGCTTTCCCGCCATGACCGGCCGCGACGGCGCGGCCAAGCCGGTAAACCATGTCATGCCGGGCTGGGACGTGGCGGCCGGCCTGACCGCCTGCGTCGGCCTGCTGGCGGCCGAGCGCCACCGCCGCGCGACCGGCGAGGGCCAGCTCATTCGCCTGCCGCTGTCGGACGTGGCGCTGGCGGTGGTGGGGGCGCTCGGCATGATCGCCGAGGTGGAGGTGAACGGCGCCCCTCGCCCGGCCTATGGCAACGACCTGTTCGGCGCCTTCGGCCGCGACTTCCCGACCCGCGACGGCCGCCGCGTGATGGTGGCCGCGATCAGCCCGCGGCAGTGGCAGGCGCTGGTCGCCACCACGGGCATGGCCGAGAAGTTCGCGCTGGTGGAAAAGCTCTACGAGGTCGACCTGCGCCAGGAGGGCGACCGCTTCACCGCGCGCGACGGCATCGCCGCCGTGCTGGGCCCGTGGATCGCCGCGCGCACGCTGGACGAGGTCCGCGCCCTGTTCGATGCCGGCGACGTGCTGTGGGGGCCCTACCAGGACATGGCCCAACTGCTGTCCGAGGACGCCCGCGCCTCCACCGCCAACCCGCTGTTCGGCGTCGTCGACCAGGCCGGGATCGGCCCCTACCGCGTGCCGCGCTCGACCCTGGACTTCGCGGCGGTCGAGCGCCTGCCGGCCCTGGCCGCACCGGCGCTGGGCCAGCATACCGACGAGGTGCTGTCGGGCGTGCTGGGCCTGCCCGACCACGCCATCGGCGATCTGCGGCAGCGGCGGGTGGTCGCCTAGTCTATCCTGGCGGCAATGACGATTCGATCCAGGCGGGCGGCCCCATGACGCATCCTTCGACGCAGGCATTGCGGGGGGCCGCCCCCTGGCATCGGCCGGACGCCGGTCGCCGGCTGGCGATCCGCGGCGGGCGGCCGCTGGTCGGCACCTATCCGATCAGCGGCGCCAAGAATGCGGTGCTGCCGCTGATGGTGTCGGCCCTGCTGACGCCGCACCTCGTCACCCTGCACAACGTGCCGGCCAACCTCGATGTGGCGGTGCTGTCGGCGCTGCTGAAGCGTCTGGGGGCGGAGCTGCACTGGTCTTCGACGGATGCCGGCCTGTCCCTGACGATCTGCGCCGACCGGCTGCATCCGCCGGAGATCGACCGCGCGCTCGTCGGCCGCATGCGCGCATCGGTGCTGCTACTGGGCGCCCTCCTGGCCCGCTGCGGCGAAGCCAGCCTGCCGATGCCGGGCGGCGATGCCATCGGCCTGCGCGGCATCGACTTTCATGTCGACGGGCTGCGCGCCATGGGGGCGGTCATCGACCTCAGCGGCGGCATGATCCACGCGACCGCCCCCCGGGGTCTGCATGGCGCCGAGATCCGGCTGCCGATGCCGTCGGTGGGCGCGACCGAGAACCTGCTGCTGGCGGCGGTCGCGGCCAACGGCGCCACCGTCATCCGCAATGCCGCGCGCGAGCCGGAGATTGCCGACCTGGCCCAGTGCCTCGGCATGATGGGCGCCCGCATTGCGGGCGCCGGCACCGACGTGCTGACCATCGAGGGCGGCGGCAGCCTGGCCGGCGCGGTGCATACGGTCCTGCCCGACCGCATCGAGCTCGGCACCATGGCCTGCGCGGCGGCGATCACGGACGGCCAGCTATTTCTGCGCCACGGCCGGCGCGACCTGCTGGCCGCCGCCGTGCCGTTGCTGGAAGCGGCCGGCGTCGTGCTGCAACCCGTGGAAGGCGGGCTGATGGCACGGCGCGCCGCATCCGGGCTCGTCGGCACGGACTTCGTGACCCAGCCCTATCCCGGCTTTGCCACGGACCTGCAGTCGCCGGTGATGGCCATGCTGGCCACGGCTTCGGGCGCCAGCGCGGTGACCGAGACCATTTTCGAGCAACGGCTGGGCCATGTCGACGAGCTGCGCAAGATGGGCGCGCGCATCCTGGTGCGCGGGTCGACCGCCCTGGTGCGCGGCGTGCCGCGGCTGCAAGGTGCCGCCGTGACGTGCCTGGACATCCGTGCCGCCGCCGCTATGGTCATCGCGGCGTTGGGCGCGGACGGCGAGACGGCGCTCGACGGCCTCGACCATATCGACCGCGGTTACGACGGCATGACCGGCAAGCTGGCCGCCTGCGGGGCCGATATCGTCCGCTCGGGATAGCACGCCGATCGCGGCAATTTGTCGTTCGAGGCGGAACCCTGGCCGCCGGCTCGCGTTATCGCAGCGGGATGCGAGTATACCAAACCACGAGGAGGGGCGCGCGAACGCGGCGGTGGCCGGTCGCCAGCCCAGTCCATCAAGCTATAAGCTGTTGTTTTTCAATAATAGCGCGCTTGCCGCCCCATGTGGACGGCCGACCTTCGACGGCTTCGCGCAGCCGCCAGGCCTGCAGTCAACTGTCCAGCAGTTCAGGGATCTAGGACCATGACCGACCACGGACGTGCCACCGTCGCCGCCCATCTGCCCTATCTGCGCCGCTATGCCCGCGCCCTGACCGGGTCGCAGGCGGCTGGCGATGCCTGCGTCCGCGGCTGCCTGGAGGCGCTGCTGGCCGACCCGACGCGCGACCGCGCGCAGCTGATGAGCCGCACCGACCTGTTCGTGCTGTTCCACAAGGTCCACGAGCGGCTGGTCTGGGCTCAGGACGAGGAGGATTTCGCGGACGAGGACCTGGACGATCCGCTCGACCGCGGCGTCGCCCAGCGCGTGCGCGGCCTGTCCGAGCGCAACCGCCAGGTCCTGCTGCTGACCCACACCGAAGGCTTCCCCATCCCCGAGGTCGCCCGCATCATCGGCGAATCCCAGGAGATGACGGTCGACCTGCTGAACCGTGCCTGGGAAGCGCTCCGCGCCCAGCCCAGCGCCCAGGTGCTGATCATCGAGGACGAGCCGATCATCGCGCTCGACATCGCCGGCATCCTGAAGGACATGGGCCACGAGGTGATTGGCGTCGCTTCCACCTCCGACCAGGCGATCGCACTCGCCAAGGCGCGCAACCCGAGCCTGGTCCTGGCCGACGTGCAGCTCGAAGACGGCAGCACGGGCATCGAGGCCGCGACCAAGATCCTGGAGCTGCTGTCCGTGCCGGTCGTCTTCGTCACCGCCTATCCCGAGCGACTGCTGACGGGCGAGCGCATCGAGCCGGCCTTCCTCGTCTCCAAGCCGTTCGAGCCGACGACGCTGGAAGTCGCCGTCTCCCAGGCGCTGCTGTGCGGCGCCCAGGCCAACATCCTGCGCCAGCCCAAGGTGGCGTAGCTCCGGTTCGTGGCGGGGGTTCGATGGGGACTCCCGCCACGACCATCAGAATGCCGCATCGCCATCAACTCGCGACGGGATGCTCGCTCCGCCTACCCCCGGATACGCGCCCCCGCCGGATCATAGAACGGCTTCAGTTGGGCCACGGCCTCATGCCGCTCCCAGGCCACCTCGATCTCGAAGCGGCCGGATGCCAGCCATTCGGCCGTCACCCCGTCCGGGTTGTGGACATAGCCCATGCCGAGCGAGGCGCCGATGCGGTGGCCGTACATGCCCGACGTGGTGCTGCCGACGATGACGCCGTCGCGCCATACCGGCTCCTCGTGGTGCAGCGACGGCCGGTCGTCGGCCAGGCGGAACTGCACCAGCCGGCGGGTGGGCGTGCCCTGCTCGCGCCGCCGCAGCAGCGCGTCGCGGCCGACGAAGCCGCCCGGCTTGTCCCACGCCACGGCAAAGCCGAGGCCGGCCGCCACCGGGTCGTCCTCGCCGCCGATGTCGTGGCCCCAGTGGCGATAGGCCTTCTCCATCCGGCAGGCGTTCATTGCGTGGTAGCCGGCATGGCCCAGCCCGAATTCCGCCCCCGCTGCCACGATGCGGTCGAAGACGTGGACCGCGAACTCGGCCGGCACATAAAGCTCCCATCCCAGTTCGCCGACATAGGTGATGCGGCTGGCGCGCACCGTCGCATAGCCGATCTCGACCTCGCGCGAGGTGGCGAAGGGGAAGGCGTCGTTTCCCATGTCCTGTCCCGTCAGGCGGCCCATCAGTTCGCGCGAGCGCGGGCCCATCAGCCCCAGCATCGGCAGGCCGGACGTGATGTCGGTGATGGTGACGCGGGCGCCGTCCGGCACCTGCCCCTGCAGCCACGCGCGGTCGCGGGTCTGGGCCGACCCGCTGGTGACGACCAGGAAGCGCGTCTCGGCCAGGCGGGTGATGGTGAGGTCGGCCTCGATGCCGCCGCGCGCGTTCAGCCACTGGGTATAGACCACGCGGCCGGCGGCGACGTCGATCCGGTTGGCGCTGACCCGGTCGAGCAAGGCCAGGGCGTCCGCCCCCTCGACCAGGAACTTGGCGAAGGATGCCTGGTCGAACAGCGCCACCCGGTCGCGCACGGCCAGGCATTCGGCGGCCGTGTTGGCGAACCAGTTCTGGCGCTGCCAGCTATAGGCATAGGCGGGGGTCGAGGCCGGGGCGCCGAACCAGTTCGGCCGCTCCCACCCCGACATCTCGCCCATGCAGGCACCGGCCGCCACCAGCCGGTCGTGGAAGGGTGAGCGCCGCGCGCCGCGCGCGCTGGTCACCTGGTAGAAGGGCCAGTGCATGGCATAGAGCAGGCCCAGCGTCTCCGTCGTGCGGTCGCGCAGGTAGCCCGCATTGGACTGGAACGGCTGCATCCGGCGCACGTCGACGTCGGCCAGGTCCATCGGCGGGTGGCGGTCGCGGATCCATTCCGCCAGCACCTTGCCGACCCCGCCCGAGCTCTGGATGCCGATGGAGTTGAAGCCGCAGGCGACGAACAGGTCGCGCACCTCCGCCGTCTCGCCCAGGAGGTAGCGGTCGTCCGGCGTGAAGCTCTCCGGCCCGTTGAACCAGGTCTGGATGCCGGCGTCGGCCAGGATCGGCAGGCGGCCGATGGCGCGCTCCAGGATCGGCTCGAAATGGTCCATGTCGGGCGGCAGGCTGTCGAAGGCGAAGTCCTTCGGGATGCCCTTCATGCCCCACGGCTTGGCCACCGGCTCGAAGGCGCCGACCAGCATCTTGCCGGCGTCCTCCTTGTAGTAGGCGCACTCGTCGGGCACGCGCAGCACCGGCAGGTCGCGCGGCACGGCGGCGATCCCCTCGGTCACGATGTAGAAATGCTCGGCCGCGTGCAGCGGCAGCGACACGCCGGCCGCCTTGCCCAGCGTGCGCGACCACATGCCGGCCGCCAGCACGACCGTGTCGGCGCGCAGTTCCCCCTGCTCCGTCACGACGCCAACGGCGCGCCCGCCCTCGAGCAGGATGCGCTCGACCTCGATCCCCTCGACGACGCGGGCACCGCCCATGCGCGCACCCTTGGCATAGGCCTGGGTCACGTCGACCGGGTTGGCCTGGCCGTCCTTGGGCAGGAAAACACCGCCGACCACGCCGTCCAGCGACAGCAGCGGATACTTCGCCTTGATCTCGGCCGGGCCGATCACGTCGACCGACAGCCCGAACATCTTGGCCATCGAGGCGCCGCGCTTCATCTCGTGGAAGCGCTCCTCGTTCAGCGCGACCGAGACGGAGCCGTTCTGCTTGAAGCCGGTCGACTGCCCCGTCTCGCGCTCCAGCTCGTAGAGCAGTTCCGACGTGTACTTAGCCAACTCGGTCATGTTGCGGGACGCGCGCAACTGGCCGATCAGGCCGGCCGCGTGCCAGGTGGTGCCGCAGGTGAGCTGCCGGCGCTCCAGCAGCACCACGTCGCGGATGCCGAGCTTGGTCAGGTGATAGGCGATCGAGCAGCCGATGATGCCGCCGCCGACGATGACGACATCGGCGCGGGCGGGAAGCGTAACGGACATCGGATCTCCTATCGGGCGCCGGCGCGGCGGTCGCCGAATACCAGGCCCAGGGCCAGCAAGGTCAGGGTCAGCGCCACCAGCAGGGACGAGATGGCGGCAACGGTCGGGTCGATCTCGTCGCGCAGCGCGGTGAACATGCGCCGCGTCAGGGTCGCGTTCTCGCCGCCGCTGATGAAGAGGGCCACCACCACCTCGTCGAGCGAGGTGATGAAGGCGAGCAGAGCGCCCGAGAAGACCGAGAAGCGGATCTGCGGCAAGGTGACGGTGAAGAAGGCGGTCAGGCGCGAGGCACCCAGGCTGCGGGCGACCCGCTCCTGGTTCATGTCGTAGCCCTTCATGCCGGCCAGCACGGTGACGAACACGAACGGCATGGCCAGGCACGCATGGGCCAGCACCAGGCCCGACAGCGTGTTGTTCAGGCCGAGCCGGGCATAGAGGAAGAAGATCCCGATCGAGACCAGGATCAGCGGCAGGATCAGGGGCGCGATCAGCGCCGTCTCGACCGCCCGCGCCCATTTGGACCGGGTCGAATGCAGCCCGTAGGCGGCCATCACGCCGAGCGGCGTCGCCACCAGCATGGTCAGGACGGCTGCCTTCAGCGAGACCCAGGTGGCATCCCGCCACTCGATCGAATTGAAGTAGGTCATGTACCAGCGGACGGAGAGCTGGTCCGGCGGGAAGCGCAGGAAGCGGGTGCCGCTGAAGCTCATCGGCACTACGATGATCGTCGGCAGCACCAGGAAGAGCACGATGAGGAAGCCCAGCGCATAGAGCCAGAGGCGCCGGCCGCGCCCGATCGGCACGCCCGAGACGGGATCGGCCATCACCGCCCCCCGATGATGCGGTCGACCCCGAAGAGCCGGTTCATCACCCACAGGATCGCCAGCGTCACCACCAGCAGGACGACGCCCAGCGCACTGGCAGCACCCCAGTCGGAATAGACCGCCACGCTGCGCTCGATCGACATGGACCACATCAGCACGCGACCGCCGCCCAGCACCGCCGGCGTGACGTAGAAGCCCAGGCACAGCACGAAGACCAGCACCGTGCCGGCAAGCAGGCCCGGCAGGGTCAGCGGGAAGAACACCTGCCAGAAGGACTTCAGCGGCGAGGCGCCGAGGCTGGCGGCCGCCTTCACATAGTCGCGGTCGACGGCCGCCATGGCGGCATAGAGCGGCAGCACCATGAAGGGCAGCATGATGTGGGTCATGCCGATCGCCGTGCCGGTGAAGTTGTGCACCAGCCGCAGCGGATCGTCGATGATGCCCGAGCTCTGGAGCCACGTGTTCACCACGCCGCGGCGCTGCAGCAGCACAAGCCACGCATAGGTGCGCACCAGCAGCGAGGTCCAGAACGGAAAGAGCACCGAGACGAAGATGATCGCGCGCCAGACGGTCGACACCTGGCTCATCAGGTAGGCCAGCGGATAGCCCAGCGCCGCACAGATGGCGGTGACGAGGAAGCTCAGCTCGAATGTCGTCTGGAAGCTGCGGGTGTAGGCCGGGTGCAGCATCCGCGTGTAGTGGTCGAACGTGAAGGCGCCCTGCTCGTTCATGAACGACAGCGTGAACAGCCAGCCGATCGGCAGGAAGATGACGAAGGCGATCATCAGGACTGCCGGCGAGCAGAGCAGGAAGAGCCCGCGGGCCTCCCGCCGCTCGGCCGCGGCCAGTTGGTCGGCGTTGGCGGCCTGGCTCACCGCGCGGCCTCGACGCCGACCAGGATCGTGTCCTCGGGATGCAGGCCGAGCGCGATCGGCTCGCCGGTGCGCGGCAGCCGGCTGAGTGCCTCGCGCCGGGTCGGCTGGCGCAGCGTGATGCGCTGGCCGCCGGCCACCCGCACCTGGAGCAGGAAGCTCTCGCCTTGATAGACCGAGCCCTCGACCACCCCGTCGATGCGATTGACGCCGCCGACCGACGCCTGGTCCAGGATGTCCAGCTTCTCGGGCCGCACCACCAGCAGGGCCGGGCCATCGCTCACCCCGGGCGGGCCGGCCAGGACCAGCGCCCGCTCGTCGAGCCGCGCGCCGCCGCCCGACACGGTGACCGGCAGGAAGTGCGATTCGCCGACGAAGTCGGCGACGAAGCGGTTGGCCGGGCGCTCGTAGAGCCGGCTCGGCGTGTCGATCTGGGCGAAGCGGCCCTGATCGATGACGGCGATGCGGTCCGACATGGTCAGCGCCTCGCGCTGGTCATGGGTGACATAGACGGTCGTGATGCCAAGCCGCTCGTGCAGTTGGCGGATCTCGATCTGCATCTGCTCGCGCAGCTTCTTGTCGAGCGCCGACAGGGGCTCGTCCATCAGGAGGATGCGCGGCTCGAATACCACGGCGCGGGCCAGCGCCACGCGCTGCTTCTGCCCGCCCGACAACTGGTCGACGCGGCGCTCGCCATAGCCCTGGAGCTGGACCAGCGCCAGGGCGGCCTCCACCCGGCGCGCGATGTCGGCCTTGGCGACACCGCGCAGGCGCAAGGGATAGCCGACATTGCCGGCCACGTTCATGTGCGGGAAAAGCGCATAGTTCTGGAAGACGATGCCGATGTCGCGCTGGTGCGGCGGCTTCAGGATCATCTCGACGTCGCCGAAGCGGATTGAGCCCGAATCCGGCCGCACGAAGCCCGCCAGCACCATCAGCAGCGTCGTCTTGCCGGAGCCGGACGGCCCCAGCAGCGTCACGAACTCGCCGGCCGCGATGTCGAGGCTGACGGCGTCCAGCGCCCGGAACTTGCCATAGGTCTTGGTCACCTCCCGGATGGTGACGGTGGGCGCGGTGCGGGAGACGGTCATGCCCGCCCCCCGCCCGCCGCCCGTCCGGGACGGGTCGAACTCACTCCTGGATGAACTGGTCGAAGCGCTTGGTGACGGCGTCGAGATTGTCCGCCCACCACTTCACGTCCAGCGTGAAGGCGGTCTTCAGGTTATCCGGCGAGGACGGCAGCGCCTTGGCGAGGTCGGCCGAAATGATGCCGGTCTCGTAGGCCTTGGCGTTCGACGGGCCATAGTTGATGTGCAGCGGCAACTGGGCCTGGGCGGTCGGCGTCAGCATGTGCGCCATCGCCTTCATCGCGGCGTCCTTGTTGGGCGCGCCCTTGGGGATCGCCCAGCAGTCGGCCAGGATCATCTGCTGGTTGAACGTCAGGTCCGCCTTGGCGCCCTCCTTCATCACCGACTGCACCCGGCCGTTCCACAGGCCGATCATGTCGATCTCGCCATCGTTGATGAGCTGGGCGGAAGCCGCACCCGACGGCCACCAGGCGACGACATGCGGCTTCAGCTCGCGCATCTTCTTGAAGGCACGGTCGACATCCAGCGGGTAGAGCTTCTGCGGGTCGACGCCATCGGCGATGAGGGCGGCCTCCAGGTTGTACATCGGGCTGCGCCGCATCGACCGGCCGCCCGGGAAGTCCTTGAAGTTGTACATGTCGGCCCAGCCCTGGGGCTTCTTGTCCTTGTACGTCTTCGTGTTCCAGGCGATCACGTTGGAATAGACGAGGTTGGCGACCCAATAGTCCGACTTCATGTCGGCCGGGATGCCGTCGGTCTTGACGATTGCGGGGTCCAGCTTCTCGAGGTTGCCCTCGCGCTCCAGCAGGATGCAGCCGTTGGTGCCCTGCTGCACCAGGTCCCAGGTCACGCGGCCGGACTTCACCTGGGCACGCACGTCGGCGATGCCGGAGGTGGTGTCCTCCTTGATCGTCAGGTTCAGCGCCTTGGCGGCCGGCTCGAACCATGCCTTGCGCTGGGCGTCCTGGTAGGCGCCGCCCCAGGACGCGATGGTAATCGTTTGCTGGGCCGCTGCGGGAATCGCCATCACGCCGATGGCCAGCACCGCCAATGCGCCTGTTCTTGCCGTCATGTCTCGCCCCCTGTCAGGCCGGATTTCTCGCCCGACGTTAGACCCGGCGCCCGGCCGCGCGCAAGCGATGGCGAAGCCGGCCGTCCCGTGCCACCATCGCCGCTGATCAGGCAATCAAAGGTCACGCAAGATGGCGCTGCATTTCGATCGGTCGGAGTTCGCGGAGCGAATCGCACGAGCCCGCAAGCGGCTCGGCGAGGAGGATCTCGACGCGGTCGTGCTCTTCGCGCAGGAGAGCCTCTACTACCTCACCGGATTCGACACGAGCGGGTTCGTCTTCTTCCAGTGCGCGGTGCTGACCCGCGACGAGCGGCCGATCGTGCTGCTGACCCGGCGGCCCGACCTGGAGCAGGCCCGCCGCACCTCGATCCTCGAGGACATCCGCCTGTGGTACGACGCCGAGGGTGCCGACCCGTCGCGCGAGCTGCAGGCGATCCTGGAAGAGCTGGGCCTGAAGGGCGGGCGCGTCGGCATCGAGACCACCACCTACGGCCTGACCGGCACCAACTGGGAACGGGTGCGGGTGCGGCTGTCGGAATGGTGCCGGCTGGTGCCGGGCTGCGATGTCGTGCGCTTCCTGCGCCTCGTGAAGTCGCCGAGCGAGATCGCCTATGTCCGGCGCGCGGCCGAACTGGCCGACCAGTCGCTGGAGGCGATGCTGGAGACGGCGAAGCCCAACGTCTTCGAGGGCAAGATCGCGGCCGCGGGCGTGGCCGCCATCCTGGCCGGCGGCGGCGACATGCCCCCGTCGGGCCCAGTGCTGGGATCGGGCGACCGGGCGCTGCTGGTGCGCAGTGCGACTGGCTATCGCGACCTCGACGCCGTCGACCAGTTGACCATGGAGTTCGCCGGCAGCTATCGCCACTACTGCGCCTGCCTGATGCGAACGATCGCTGTCGGCCAGGGCAACGACCGCCAGCGCCGCATGTTCGAGGTGACGCGCGATGCCATGGCGGCGATGACCGCGGCCGCCCGGCCGGGCAACATCCTGGGCAACATCGACGATGCCCACCGGCGGGTCTATGACGAGGCGGGTTTCGGGGACTTCCGCATGTCGGCCTGCGGCTACTCGCTAGGCGCCAACTTCCGCCCAAGCTGGATGGACGTGCCGCCGATGCTCTACAGCGGCAACGTCATCCCGGTGCAGGCCGGCATGGTGCTGTTCCTGCACGCCATCCTGATCGACGCGCCGGCAAACCTCGCCATGTCGCTCGGCCACACCATCGTCGTCGGCGAGACCGGGGCCGAGGTGCTGAGCCGCCTGACGCCTGAATACCATATCGCCGTCTGATCGAAGGTTCTGAGCCCCCATGACCACCGATCGTGACCAGATCCTGCTCTGGATCGAGGAAGAGCGGGACGAGATCGTCGCGCTCCTCCAGCGCCTGGTGCGCGCCCGCAGCCCCAACCCGCCAGGGGATACCCTGGCGGCGGCGGCTATCGTGCGCGAGCGCCTGGATGCCGAGGCCCTGCCCTACCGCATCATCGACCCCAACCCGGTGATGCCGAACTTCGTCGGCACCTTCGACGGCGGCTTGAAGGGCCGCCACCTGGTGCTGAACGGCCATATCGACGTCTTCCCCGTCGCCAGCGACCATGGCTGGAGCCGAGATCCCTGGAGCGGCGACATCGTCGACGGCAAGCTCTACGGCCGGGGTGCCGCCGACATGAAGCCGGGCACCACCGCCTCCATCGTCACCTATGCCCTGCTGCACCGCCTGCGCGACCGGCTGAAGGGCCGGCTGACCCTGACCGCCGTCTCGGACGAGGAGACGTTCGGGCCGTGGGGTGCGCGCTGGCTGATGGACCACGAGCCAGAGGTGCTGGGCGATTGCTGCCTGAACGGCGAGCCGTCCGGCCCCAATACCATCCGCTTCGGCGAAAAAGGCCCGCTCTGGCTGCGCTTCACCGTGCGGGCGCCGGGCGCGCATGGCGCCTACACCCACACCGGCAGCGCCACCCTGACCGCGACCCGGCTGATCGGCGAGTTGGAGCGGCTGGAGGACCTGCCGGTCGACCTGCCGCACAACGTCATGGCGGCGATCGACGAGGCGTCGGCCGCGGCCGACGTCGCCATGGGCCAGGGGGCGGGCGCCATCGTCGGCAAGGTGACGCTGAATGTCGGCCTGCTGAACGGGGGCGTGAAGGTGAACATGATCCCCAGCGAATGCACCTTCGAGGCCGACATCCGCCTGCCGCCCGGCATGAGCCGGGAACGGGTGATGGCCGAGGTCGAGCGCATGGTGGGGAACCATCCCGGAGTCGAGGTGGAGGAGACGGGCTGCAACCTGCCCTCCTACTGCGATCCCTATGGCGAGATGGTCGGCATCCTCCAGGCCAACGTGCAGGCGTTGGCCGGGCACAAGCCGACGCCGATCGTGGGCCTGGGCGGCACCGACGCGCGGCTCTGGCGCTACCGGAACATCCCGGCCTACGTCTATGGCGTCTATCCGCACGGCATGGGCTCGCACGACGAGCATGTCGACATCGAGGAATTCCTCCATGTCGTGCGCACGCATGCGCTGTCGGCCTACGACTACCTGATGGCGAGCTGAGGCGGCGATGGCGCTCCATCCCGATCTGATCCTCCGCAACGGCCGCATCGCGACGCTCGATGCGACCGGCACCATCGTCCAGGCCCTGGCAGTCCATGGCGGCCGCATCGTCGCCCGCGGCCGCGACGACGAGATCGCCACCCTGGCCGGCCCGGGCACGCGGGTCGTCGACCTGGCCGGCCGCACCGCCATCCCAGGCATCGTCGATTCGCACTGCCACCCCGACAGCTATGCCGCCCGCCTGGCGCGCTGGCACGATGTCGGGCCGGCCGCGGTCGATGGCCGCGAGGCGCTGCTGAAGACCATCGCGGCCGCCTGCCGAGACCTGCCGGCCGATGGCTGGTTTGCCGGCTATCGCTTCAACGACCACAAGAGCGGCGGCTTCCCGACGCGCGAGGAGCTGGACGCGGCGGCCGGCGGGCGGCGCGTCTTCATCCTGCGCACCGACGGCCATCTGGGCGTCGCCAACAGCGCCGCCTTCCAGGCCTGCGGCATCTCCGACAATGCGGAGGACCCGCCCTTCGGCCGCTTCGACCGCCACCCGGCGACCAACCGCTTCACCGGCCTGCTGCGCGAGACGGCGACCCACATCTTCCTGTCGGAGATCCATGCCGGCGACACCGAGCAGCAGATCGCGGGCGGACTGCAAAAGGTCTTCGCCGACTGGAACCGCTACGGCATCACGTCGGTCTACAACTCGCTGGCCGGCGCCCGCTCGATCCGCGCCTACCAGTTGATGGAGGCCGCGGGCGGCATGACCATGCGCGTCGGCATCATCGTCAGCGGGCGCGACGAGGGGCTGGTCGAAAGCTATATCGCGGCCGGCATCCGCTCGGGCTTCGGCAGCGACTGGGTGCGCGTGATCGGCGTCGAATGGTGCCCGGACTGCTCGACCTCGGGCCGCACGGCCGCCTACTACGAGCCCTATGTCGGCCGGAAGATCGAGGGCGAGCCCGACAACAATTGCGGCATGCTGCTCTACGAGGGCGAAGACCTGAAGCGGCGCGCCATCCAGGCCCATGGCGCCGGGCTGCAGGTGATGATCGAGGGGCTGGGCGACCGCGGCATCGACTTCGCGCTGGACGCCATCGAGGCTGCACTGGAAGCCCATCCGATGCCGGACCACCGCATGCGGGTCGAGCATTGCTGCTACGTCACCCCGCCGATCCTGGAGCGCATCAAGCGGCTGGGCGTGGTCGATTCCTCGGCCACCGGCTTCATGTACGACCTGGGCGAAGGCTACATCGCCAACCGCGGCCAGGCGGCGATGCGCTGGATGTGGCCCCATCGCAGCCTGATCGACGCCGGCATCCCCGCCCCCGGCCATTCGGACGCCATGGTGTGCCAGGCCAACCCCTTCGTTGCCATCTGGTCGATGGTGAACCGCAAGAGCGACAGCGGCGGCGACCTCGACATCCGCGAGGCGATCACCGTCGACGAGGCCTTGCGGGCCTACACCATCCTCGGCGCCTGGTCGGGCCGCGAGGAGACGATCAAGGGGTCGCTGGAGGTGGGCAAGCTGGCCGACATCGCCGTGCTGGACCGCGACCCCTATACCATCCCGCCCGACGAGTTGCGCGACCTCAGGGTGGACATGACCTTCGTCGGCGGAGCCCTGTGCCATGGCGGATAGCGACCGGATCGTCCTGTCGGGCAAGGCCCCCCTGCCCCGCTCGCTGTGGGCTGCCACCGCCCGGCCGCCGATCCCGGCCCTGCCGCTCGCCGGCGAGACCGAGGCCGACGTGGTCGTGGTCGGCGGCGGCTTCACCGGCCTGTCGGCGGCGCTCCACTTGGCCGAGCGCGGGTTGAAGCTGGTGCTGCTGGAAGCGGCCGAGCCCGGCTGGGGCGCGTCGGGGCGCAATGGCGGCCAGGTGATTGCCGGGCTGAAGGCGATGCCGGCCGAGATCATCGCCAAGCATGGGCGCGAGCGCGGAAAGCAGATCGTCGACCTGGTCGGCGGCACCGCCGATTTCCTGTTCGACCTGATCCGACGCCACGGCATCGAGTGCGATGCCGAGCGCAAGGGCTGGGTGCAGGCCGCCCACTCCGACAAGGCGCTGGCCGCCGTGGCCGGCCGCGTCGCCGACTGGCAGGCGCACGACGCCCCGGTGCGCATGGTGGACCGGGCCGAGATGGCCCGCATCCTGGGCACGGGCGACTATGTCGGCGGCATGGTCGACGCCCGCGACGGCGCGCTCAACCCACTGGGTTATGCCCGCGGCCTGGCCGATGCCGCCCAGCGGCTGGGTGCCCGCATCCATGGCGGCTCCCCCGTCACGCGCGTCACGCAGCGCGGCGCGGGCTGGCAGGTGACGACGGCGGCGGGCTCCGTCACCGCGCCCAAGGTGTTGATCGGCACCAACGCCTACACGACGGACTTCTGGCCGGGGCTGGCCGCCAGCGTCGTACCGGTGTCGAGCTTCCAGGTCGCCACGGCACCGCTGACAGACAACCTGCGCCGCACGATCCTGCCGGAAGGACATGTCCTGTCGGACACGCGCCGCCTGCTGCGCTATTTCCGCCTGGACGCCCAGGGCCGGATGGTCATGGGCGGTCGCGGCACCTTCAAGAACGACATCGATTCCGGCGACACCGCCCGCCTGCGCCGCTGGGTGGGCGAGCTGTTCCCGGCCCTGTCCGACATCGCCTACGAGTATCACTGGTCGGGCAACGTGGCGGTCAACCTCGACCATTGGCCGCACCTGCACGCGCTGGCGCCAGGGGTCTGGGCCGCGCTCGGCTATAACGGCCGCGGCGTCGCCATGGCATCGCGCATGGGGGCGCTGCTGGCCGACCTCGCGGCCGGGGTCCCGGCCGCGAAAATCGCCTTCCCCATCACCCCCCTGCGGCCGATCCCGTTTCACGGCATGCGCCGGGCGGTGCTGCCGGTGATGACGGCATGGTACGGGGTGCTGGACCGGCTGCAGTGACGCTGCGCGCCCTTCTGCTGGACGTCGACGGCGTCCTCGTCCGCGGCCGGCCGTCGGACGGTCGCTACTGGTCGAGTACGATCGACCAGGATCTGGGCCTGGATATCGCGGTGTTGCAGCGAGAGTTCTTTTCGACCCACTGGGACGACGTCCTGACCGGCAGGGCCGCGCTCGACGAGCGCCTGGCCCCGGTGCTGGCCCGCATCGCGCCGCATCTGACCGTCGATCGGCTGACCGAATACTGGTTCGCCCAGGATTCGCGCCTGGACCACCGGCTCCTGGAGCGGGTCGCCCGCGCGCGCCGGCACGGTATGACCGTCCATCTCGCCACCAACCAGGAGCACCGGCGGGCACGCCACCTGATGGAGGAGCTAGGCCTGTCGGCGCATGTCGACGGCATCTTCCATTCGGCCGCACTCGGTTGGCGCAAGCCCGAGCCCGCCTTCTTCGCCGCCACTACGACGAAGCTGGGGCTTGAGCCGGCGGAACTCCTGCTGGTCGACGACCTGAAGGAGAACGTCCTGGCTGCCGCCGCTGCGGGCTGGGCCACGGTCCACTGGACCGACAGCCCGGCCGCATGGGCAGCCCTTGAGGCCCGCCTGCCGGGCTGACCCTGCTATCGCTTCTCGTGCTGCCGGAAGAAGCGCAGCATCTCGCGGCTGGCGTCGGGGCCGCGCGGATCGGTGTAGGAGCCGTCCTTGCTGCCCCCCGACCAGGCATGCCCGGCGCCATGCAGCACCCACTGCTCGAACATCGAGCGGCCATCCGGCGCGGCATGGACCGTGCGCGTGAAGCCCATGCCGCCGGACCCGACGCCCTTTTCCGTGCGGGTCGACAGGCCAGCGGCCGGCGCACCGCCCCGGGCATGGGCCAGCACCTGGTCGCCATTCACCGGCTTGACGGTGCGGTCGCGGTCGCCGTGGAAGACGATGGTCGGCACCGATCGGGCACCAGGCGCCGGGGGCACGCCGCCCTGGCGCATGGCCGCGAAGGCCGACGGCATGTCGCGGGCGGCCCCAGGCGCGAGGCCCGAATGCACGCCGACGGCAGCGAAGAGATCGGGATAGGTCGCCCCCATGATGGCCGCCGCCGCCCCGCCCGCCGACAGGCCGGCAACATAGACCTGGCCTTCCATCACCGCGAACTCGCCCATGACCTGGCGGGCGATTCCGGCGATCAGCGCGGGCTCCCCCCGGCCGCGCTGCTGGTCGGCGACGCTGAACCAGTTCCAGCAGCGCGACGGGTTGGCGCTGCGCGGCTGGTCGGGATAGGCCACGAGGAAGGTCTCGGCCTCCGCCAGTTCGTTCATCCGCGTGCCGGCGGCGAAATCCTCCGGCGACTGGGTGCAGCCATGCAGCATGACGACCAGCGGCACCGGCTGGCCGCGATAGCCGGACGGGAGATAAAGGCGGTAGCCGCGGGCGCCGGCCGCGCTGACATGCGAGTGAGCCTCGAAGGTGCCGCCCGGCGGCGTGACCGGCCCGGCCGGCGGTGGCGACGCGGGCCGACTGCCGGCACCATCGTCGCGTCGCCGAAACTTGCGAAAGCGATCGAGCAATCCACTCCAAATACCGGACATCTCGGCATTATCCAGTTCCGAACGGGCCGCCCTTGCGGTCCATGCGCCATCGCTTCCGGGCGCCGGCGGCGCCGTGTCGATGACGCCGGGATCGGCGGAAGCTCCTGCGGGCGCGCCCTGCAGCAGCCGCATGGCCTCATCCAGCCTGCCCTCCCGCGTGAGGCGGGTTGCCTCCATCATGTCGACGCCTGATCTGCCGCTCATATCGAATGCGCTCCTGCGGGGGGATTTGGACGGCATGGCTAGCGGATACGGTCGGCCAGCGCGGCCTTGACCGCGGGCGGCGCTTGCAGCGCACCCAGGACCTGGATGGAAGCGATCGTGGCCATCGCCAGTTCCGCCGAAACGTCGGCAGCGATGATCGCCAGCCCCAGAACCTGGATGTGGACCTGCCGCCCGGACGCGCGCACGGCCTCCAGGTCCGCGCGGCCATAGCGCCGCAGGCCCAGGTCGAGCTGACGATGCTCGACGGACTTGCGGACGGTATCCTGGTGGCGGTCGAGCTGGTGGCGGATCGCGGTCCGGATGAAGTCGGAGCGGTTGGAATAGAAGCCCTCCTGGACCAGGAGGTCGATATGGCCCAGGTCGACGTAACCCAGGTTGATCGTCAGCTTCTCGCTATCCGGCGCGGCCATTCATCCCCTCCACATACCATCCATGTGGATGGTATGTGGAGGGCTATAAAGAAGATGCAAGAGGTGAGAACGGGCGAGGATCGCGTCCGGTGCTTCGGGTAGAGCGACCCCGGATCGACCGTTCCGTTGCTAGGAAATCTCCGCCCGCACGATGGCGGCACCGTCGGCCAGGGCCTTCAGCTTGCCGAAGGCGGTCGCCCGCGGCAGGTACTTCATGCCGCAGTCGGGTGCCGGGATGATGCGGTCGGCCGGTGCGAACTTCAGGGCCTCGCGGATGCGGCCGGCGATCGTCTCCGGCGTCTCGATGCTGCCGTCGCCGAGGTCGATGACGCCCAACAGCACCTTCTTGGGCGCCAGGTCGGCAAGGACTCCCAGGTCCAGCTTGGGCTGGGCCGCCTCGATGGAGATCTGGTCGGCATTGCAGTCGGCCAACTGGGCCAGGAAGGAATAGCCGGTCGGCTTCTCGCCCGGCACCACGGCGGCATAGCCGAAGCAGAGATGGACGATGGTCGGCACGGTCAGCCCCTCAACCGCGCGGTTGATCGCCTTCACGGCGTAGCGGCTGGCCAGTTCCGGGTTGTTGCGCAGCCAGGGCTCGTCCAGTTGGATGATGTCGGCGCCCGCCGCCTGGAGGTCCCGCGCCTCGGCGTTCACCGCCGCGGCGAAGTCCATGATCATCTCCTCCTCATCCTTGTAGAACTCGTTCTTGGCCTGCTGGCTCATCGTGAACGGCCCGGGGAGGGTGATCTTGGCCGTCTTGTCGGTGTTGGCGCGCAGGAACTCCATATCGCGCACTTCGACCGCGCGGGTGCGGCGGATGCGGTCGACGACGCGCGGCACCAGAGTGACGGCGCCGGCCTTGCTGATGATCTCGCCCGGGTTCTCGGCGTCGATGCCGTCGAGCGCGGTCGCCAGGCGGTTGGAGTAGCTCTCGCGGCGGATCTCGCCGTCCGTGATGATGTCGATGCCGGCCCGCTCCATGTCGCGGATGGCGACCACGGTGGCGTCGTCCTGCGCCTGTTCCAGATACTGCTCGGGCACCCGCCACAGGTCGGTCAGGCGCACCCGCGGCACGATCTTGGACAGCAGCAGGCGGTTGGCCAGCCAGTCGGGCTGCGGGTAGCTGCCGACGACGGTGGTCGGCAAGAGACGCTGGGTCATCGGCGAAGGCTCCTTGGTGAAATTCAGGCGACGGCCGGCGTGGCCGCGGTCGGCCGGCGGGCGGCCACGGACATCGTGCGGCCCTGGCGGCCGGCCGTCTGCCAGACCAGCGTGCGCCGCTCGACGAAGCGCGCCAGCAGGTCGAACAGGACCGACAGGACCAGGATCAGCAGGACGGCCGCGAACACGCGCGGGCTGTCGAGGATGGTGCGGTAGCGGCTGACGAGGTAGCCGATGCCGGCTGCCGAGGTCAGCATCTCGGACACCACGACGCCGATGATGGTCAAGGCGCCACCCAGGCGCAGGCCAGCCAGCACGGTCGGGATCGAAGCCGGGATGATGACGCGGGTGATCTGCTGCCAGATGGTGGCGCCCATGCTCCGCGCGGCCAGCAGCAGTTGCGGGTCGATGGTGCGGATGCCGGCCGCGGTCGACAGCATGACCGGGAAGAAGCCGTAGATGCCGGCGAATGCGATCTTCGATTCCGAGCCGATGCCGAACCAGGCGGTGAAGATCGGATAAAGGATGACGATCGGCACCGCATAGAGGCTGGAGAAGACCGGCAGCAGCAGGTTGCGCAGGACCGCGATGCCGCCCACCAGCGCCCCCACGAAGATCCCGACGCCACACGCGATCAGCATGGCGAAGCCGACCTCGTAGAGCGTCACCAGCAGGTTCTGGCCATACTCGACCCGGCCCTGCCAGAGGACCGTCAGCGTCTTCGACAGGGCCGGCAGGAACAGCTCCGGCACCAGGCCGGTACCGGGCACGAACTCCCAGGCCAGGAGCAGCACGACGAGGATCAGCCAGCGGACGGTGGCGGGGGCGGGTCGGCGCATCGGTGGTCCCTTCCCGCTCAGTCCGGCTTGCGGATCTGCTGCCAGATGCGCTCGCGCAGGCGGCCGAAGCGGTCGGTCGCCATCATCTCGTAGGTGCGCGGGCGCGGCAGGTCGACCTCGATCCGGTCGATGATGCGGCCGGGCCGGGCCGACATCACCAGCACCTCGTCGGCCAGGTAGACCGCCTCGGTCAGGCTGTGGGTGATAAAGACCACGGTCTTGCTGGTCTGCGACCAGATGCGCAGCAGCTCGTGGCCCATCGTCATGCGCGTCTGCTCGTCGAGTGCGGCGAACGGCTCGTCCATCAGCAGCACCGGCGGGTCCTGCACCAGGCCGCGGGCGATCGACACGCGCTGCTTCATGCCGCCCGAAAGCTCGTGCGGGTAGCGGCCGGCGAAGCCGTCGAGGCCGACCAGCTTCAGCATGCTCTCGGCCCGCCGCCGCCGCTCGGCCGCCGGGACATGGCGCAGGGCCAGCGGGAACTCGATGTTCTCGATCGCGGTCTGCCAGGGGAAGAGGCTCGCCTCCTGGAAGACGACGCCGACGCGCTCGGGGTCAGGGTCGAGGATCGGCCGGCCGGCGCACAGGATGGTGCCCTCGGTCTGTCGCCGCAGCCCGGCCATCATCATCAGCAGCGAGGTCTTGCCGCAGCCGCTGGGGCCGACGATGACCGTGAAGCGGCCGGCGCCGACCGACAGGTCGATATCCTCCAGCGCCGGCACCTGGCCGTCGCGGCCGGAATAAACGTGGCTGACGCCCGCGACCTCGACGGACGCGCCGGCACCGCCGACCCGCCCTGGAACTGCGCCGGTCACGCCGCTCATGTTCGCCACGTGCTGCATCGGGTCTCCAGCCAGCGGATGGTTTCATTGAACAGGATGGCCACGACCGCCAGCAGGATCACGCCGGCGAATAGCTGGCGCATCTGGAAGTTCTCGCCCCAGTTGGCGATCATGTGGCCGATCCCGGTGCGGGACGCATACATCTCGGCGATCATCACCGCCGTGAAGTTGAAGATCATGGCGATCCTGAGCGTCTCCAGCAGGATCGGCACCATGCTGGGCACATAGACCCGGAACAGGATCTGCCGGCGCGTGGCGCCATAGGACCGGGCCACCAGCACATGCTCGGGCTTCACCGACTCCACCGCCGCCGACGCGCTCATGATGACGATGAAGAGGGTCGAGAAGACGGCGTAGGCGACCTTCTGGTGGAAGCCGATGCCCAGCACCAGGATGAACATCGGCAGGAAGATCGATTTCGGCACGCTGAAGACATAGAAGAGCATCGGCTTGAAGATCTCGCCGAAATACTCGCTCTCGGCCACCGCCACGCCGATCACCGCCCCCAGCGGCACGGCGATGACGAAGGCGACGACGACCTCGGCCGCCGTCACCATCATCGCCTCCTGCACGTTGGCGCGGCCTACGAGCTGGCCCAGCATGGCCAGCACGTCGCTCAACGGCGGCAGCAGCCGGGCGTTGAGGATGCCCAGGCGCGGCAGCACCTCCCAGGCGCAAACGAACGCCAGGAAGAGTGCCAGCCGCACCAGCACGGTCGTCAGGCGGTTCACCCGCGCCCCCGATCGCTACGAAGCCAGGAGATGGTTCAGGGCTTCGTCGGCACCGCCTTGAAGGTGGTGACGTAGCTGTCCTCGACCGGCGCCAGGTCGGTCATGCCGATCAGCTTGGCCATGTCCATGGCGCGGACCATCCATTCCTTCTGGATGTCGCCGTCGGCCGACAGCTTCTTGATGTTGCCGTCCAGTTCCAGCTCGGCGATCTCGGGCGGGATCTCGTCGATCTCGGCGATCAGCTTCACCGCCTCCTGGCGGTTCTTCGGGTCGGACAGGAAGGCGACGGCGCCATAGAGCGCGTTCACCGTCTTCTGCACGACCTGCGGCTTCTCCTTGATGATCTTGTCCGATGCGATCCAGGCCGAGGTCAGGTGCGGCGGCACCGCCGCGCCGTAGTCGATGAGGCTGCGGACCTCCTTCGACTTCATGAACTGGAAGGTCAGCGGCGAATAGAGCACGACCGCGTCGACATTGCCCGACAGCAGGTTCGGCACCAGCCCGCCGCCGCCCAGCGGCACGCGCGTGAACTTCAGCTTGCGGTCCTGCAAGGTCCACAGCGCCAGCATGTCGGAGCCCGACCCGGCCGAAGTGATACCGACCTTCTTGCCTTCCAGCTCGGAGGCGTTGGTGATCTTGGAGTCCTGACGCACCACGAGGTGCCAGCCGTAATAGCCGAGCGCCCCGCCGGCCACGCCGCGGGACATGACACCCTTCTTCTGCCCGGCCGAGATGAACGAGGCGGAGTTCAGGATGACGTCGGCGGCGCCGGCGGCCAGCGCCTCGAAGCACTCGGCACCACCGCGATAGACGGTCAGCTCGGCCTTGATGCCTTCCTTCTGGAAAAGCTTCTGGCGCAGCGCCGTCTCGGCCACGATGGTCGGCCAGTAGGTCTTGGTCGGCAGGCCGATTCGCACCGTGTCCTGCGCCTGGGCGGGGACCGCCATGGCCAGTGTGGACAGCGTGGCGGCGGCGATGAAGGCACGGCGCGTGGCGCGCCACGCGCGGCTGGATGCTGGAATCGTCATTGGTTTTGTTTCCTCCCGGCGCGGGACTCTAGGCAGCCGGCCGGCAGGTGACAACGACGATCCGAGGCAGTTTGCATTATTGTATGACTGACTGCTGATTTCTTAGGCAGGTCAGGCCCGGGCCACCCCACCGCCGCCCGCGGGTCCGCGCCGCCCCGCGCGACCCCGCCTTCGATGACGATGGCATGCGCGCGCGACTGCTGCGGGTCGTAGCTGATCGGGCTGTGGCGCACCTTGTGGCCCATGGCGACCAGCTCGCGCACCGTCGCCGCCTCGATCCGTGCCTCGGCCAGGATCGGCCCGCCCTCGCAATGGATGCGCGGCGCCGACACGGCCTCCACCGGCGACATGCCGAAATCGACGACGTTGAGGATGGTCTGCAGGACCGAGCTGATGATGACGCTGCCGCCCGGCGCCCCCACCACCAGGAAGGGCTGGCCGTCGCGCAGCAGGATCGTCGGCACCATGCCGGTCGTGCGCGCCTTGCCGGGCGCCAGCGAATTGGGCCGGCCGGGCACCGGGTCGGCCAGCTTCATCGAGTTGTTCCAGACGAAGCCCAGCCCCGGCGTCACCACCCCAGCCCCCGTGCCCAGCGTGTGGGTCAGCGACACGGCGTTGCCGGCCTCGTCATGGACCGACAGGTGCGTCGTGCAGGATGGCGGTGCGGCGGGTGCAGGCGCCGGGAACTCGCCACCGCGGATGCGGCCCGCCCATTCGGCCGCGCGCTCGGCCCCCGTCAGCATCTCGACCGGCACGTCGGCGAAGTCCGGGTCGCCCAGCCATTCCTCGCGGTCCAGGTGCGCGGCCGCCATGGCACGGGCGACCAGGTCGAGATGATGGGGCGAGCCATGCTCGAAGCCGCCCAGCGGGAAATGCTCCAGGATGTGCAGCATCTGGATCAGCGACACGCCGCTGCCGGGCGGCGGGTTCGACAGCACGCGGAAGCCGCGATAGCGACCCTCGACCGGCGCGCCGTGGCGGACGGCATAGCCGGCCAGGTCTTCGGCCGTGACATAGGCGCCGTTGGCGGCCAGGTCGACCGCCATCCGGGCCGCCATCTCGCCGCGATAGAAGAGATCGGCCCCACCCTCTGCCAGCGCCTCCAGCGTGGTGGCCAGGTCGGGGTTGCGCAGCACCTCCCCCACCCGCCACAGCCGGCCCTCGGGATGCAGGAAGATGCTGGCCGACGCCGCGCTGGCACGAATGCGCCGCAGCCCGTCGGCCACGCCCGGCATCGGCGGTCGGGCCCAGAAGTCATGGACGAAGGGCGTCACCTCCAGACCGTCGCGGGCCATGGCCGCGGCCGGGCGGACGAGTTCGGCCCAGGGGCGCGAGCAAAGCCGGCGATGGGCCTCCCACAGCCCGGCGACGGTACCGGGTGTCATGATCGCGCGGTAGCCGATGTCGCTGCGCAGGTCGTCGAAGATGGTGTAGCCCGATACCTCGGTGCGGCCGCGCATGTCGGCCGTCCACATGTCCGGCCACACACCCGATCCGGCGCGGGTGTGGAAGTCGATCATGCCCGACGCGCCATCCTCGGCACGGAAGAACTGCAGCGTGCCCATGCCACCCAGCCCGCACATGAAGGGGTCGGCCACCATCTGCGCGAAGGCCGTCGCTATGGCGGCGTCGAAGGCCGTGCCGCCCCGGCGCAGGACATCGGCCCCGACATCGGCTGCCCGCGGCTGCGGGCAAACAACGATCCCTTTCATCGGCCCCTCCGGTCGTGTCTATTCCGCCATCCGGTATATTCCCTGGCGAGCCGATGCCCCAGCCCGAACTCCTCACTTCCCGCCTGCGCCTGCGCATCCGAACCCTGGCCGACGTCGAGCCGATGGTGGCGATGGACACCGACCCGGAAGTGCGCCGCTTCCTGGGCCCGGTCGATCCCGATGAACACCGCGCCCAGGTGACGGCCCACATCACCGACGGCGAACCCGATTTCTGGGCGATCGAGCGGCGCGAGCGGCCGGGCCTGATCGGGCTCGCCACCATCCGCCCACGGCCGGACGGACTGGGCAACCAGGTGACCTGGCGGCTGGCGCGCGAGGCGTGGGGCGAGGGCCTCGCCACCGAAGCCGCCGCTGCCTTGGTTCGCCACGCCGAAGCGACACCCGGCTATGGCCCGCTCGTCGCCATCATCGACCCCGGCAACGCCGCCTCGATCGCGGTTGCCCGCCGGATCGGGATGGTGCCGATCGGCGAGGGGGTCTTCTATGGCGGCCCCCGCATCCTCTATGGCTTCGCCCCCACCGCTGCTACGGACCAGTCCCCATGACCGCCCGCGCCCGCCTCCGCGACCTCGGCATCGTCGTCGGCCGCCTGCCGACCGGCCGCCACAATGCCATCACCGACGTGGCCGGCGTGCGCGTCGGCCATGCCACCGTGATCGCCGACGCACCGGCGCAGGCGCGCAGCGGCGTCACCGTCGTCCTGCCGACATCCGACGAGCCCTATCGCAACCAGGTCTTCGCCGGCTTCCACCGCTTCAACGGCTTCGGCGAGATGACCGGCGTCCACTGGGTCGAGGAATCGGGCATCCTCGCCTCGCCCATCGCCATCACCTCGACCTATTCGGTCGGCGTCATGCGCGACGCCTTGATCCTGGACCGCTTCGTCCATGCCCCGCATGCGACGGGGGTGCAGCCGCTGGTGGCGGAGACGAGCGACGCCTGGCTCAGCGACGGCTCGCGCCCCCTGGTGACCGCCGACCACCTGCATGCCGCCATGGCCGCGGCGAAGTCCGGCCCGGTGGCGGAAGGCAATGTCGGCGGCGGCACCGGCATGATCTGCCACGAATTCAAGGGCGGCATCGGCACGTCCTCGCGCCGGGTCGAGACGCCGTCCGGCGGCTTCATGGTGGGCGCGCTGGTGCAGGCCAACTATGGCAAGCGGGTGGAGCTGACGGTGGCCGGCGTGCCGGTCGGTCGCACGCTGACCCGCGCCGTCGTGCCGCTGCCGCGCGACGAGGACGGGTCCATCATCATCATCGTGGCGACCGACGCGCCGCTGCTGCCGCCGCAGTGCACGCGCCTGGCCCAGCGCGCCACGGTCGGCCTCGGCCGCGTCGGCGGCACCGGGTCGAACGGTAGCGGGGACCTGTTCCTGGCCTTCTCCACCGGCAACCGCGTGCCGTCCCAGCCGGAGCGCCCGGTCGAGGGCCTGCGCATGCTGCCCAACGCCCACATGACCCAGCTCTTCACCGGCGTGGCGGAGGCCGTCGAGGAGGCGATCATCAACGCCATGTGCATGGCCGAGACGATGACCGGCCAGCAGGGCCGCGTCGTCCACGCCCTGCCGCTCGACCGCCTGGTGGAGCTGTGCCGCGCGCGCTGACCGCCGTCCGCACCGGCGCGGCAGCCGACGCCGACGCGCTGACGGCGATCTTCCTGGCCGCCCGCGCCGGCATGACCTACCTGCCCGCCCTGCATACCGACGCCGAGACGCGCTGGTGGATGGAGCACGTCGTGCTGGGCGGCTCGCGCGTGCTGGTCGCCACCAGCGACGGCCAGCCGGCCGGCTTCGCCGCCATCGGTCCCGGCACGCTCAAGCATCTCTACGTCCGCCCCGACGCGCAGAGGGCGGGCCTGGGCAGCGCCCTGCTGGAGGCGGCGCAGGCGACCGAGCCCAGTCTCGTCCTGCACGTCTTCGCGCAGAACGCGGCGGCCATCCGCCTCTATCGCCGCCACGGCTTTGCCGTCACCGGCGGCAGCGACGGGTCCGGCAACGAAGAAGGGTTGCCGGACCTGGAGATGACCTGGAGACCGTGATTTCGGACGGTTCAGCCGGTCGCGCGCGCCGGCCCCACCGGATGGATGCTGCGGAAACCCACGGCTAGGCGGTTCCAGCCATTGATCGCGATGATCAGCAGCGTCAGCTCGACCTGCTCGGCCTCGGAGAAATTCGCCTTCAGCAGCTCGTAGTCGGCATCGGGTGCGCCGGTCCGGGCGAGTAGGGTCAGCGCCTCGGTCCAGGCCAGGGCCGCGCGCTCGCGCGCATCGAACAGCGGTGATTCGCGCCACGCACTCAGCAGATAGAGCCGCTGCTCCGTCTCGCCGCGGCGGCGGGCGTCGGCCGTATGCATGTTCAGGCAATAGGCGCAGCCGTTGATCTGCGACGCCCGGATCTTCACCAGTTCGACCAGCAGCGGCTCGAAGCCGAATCCCTGCACCTTGGCCTCGAGGTCGCGCATGGCCTGGACAGCGGCGGGGGCGGCTTTGAAGTAGTTCAGCCTGGGCTGCATCGTTGCGTCTCCGTTCATATCGGAAGGGGTTCCGCGTACAGGACGAGCCGGCATCAGCATTCGTGACATCGAGAGGGGGAATCGCCGCCAGATTGGGTTCAATCTGGCCGGACACAACCAGATCTGTGTCGGTTGCGCCGCAACATGCGGGCCTCATATGTAGATTCTGCGTTATGCATGGCGTTGGGTTATGATGACGCCTCAGAAGCCGAACGACGGGAGCGCGCGTTGAGCTTTCCAGACGCCGCCTTGAGCGAGCTATCCGACCGCGGCCCCGACCGGGCGCCGGAGAACGGCCCGGGCGCCGATGCCCAGGGCGGCGGTGGCATGCCGGAAACGACGACGTCGGTACCGGTCTTGCTGCTCGACGACGACGCGCAGATCCTGCGCGAGTACGTCGACATGCTGGAATCGATCGGCATCCAGAGCCATTCGGCCACCAGTGCCGTGCGCGGCCTGGCGATGCTGGAGGACCATCCCGAAATCGGGCTGGTCGTGGCCGACATCCGCATGCCCGAGATGGACGGGCTGCGGTTCGCCTCGATCGTGCGGCAGATGAAGCGCACCGGCCCCTCCCCGCAATTCATCTTCATCACCGGCTATGGCGAGATCAGCGCTGCATTGGCGGCACTCCGCCTGGAGGCTTCGGACTTCCTCCTGAAGCCGGTGCGCCGCTCGGACTTCCTGTCGGCCGTGCGCCGTGCCGTCCAGCGGGTCGAGGCCGACCGCGCCATCAGTTCGATCCAGTCGCTGCTGCCGATCGTCGCCCGTTGGCAGGCGACCGCCGCCTCGACCCAGCGCCAGGCCCTGGTAGGCGTGCCGCAGTTGGAGGAGCCGGGGCCGATCCCGCCGACGCCGGCCCCGACGGGCCCCGCCGACAACTCGCCCGAGCGCATGGCCGAGATGAAGTCCCGCGTGGTCCAGGTCATCCAGTCGCGCCAGGCGCGCGACCGCCACTTCCCGCAGCACCTGTTCGCCGATCCCGCCTGGGACATGCTGCTGGACCTGACGCTGGCCAAGCTGTCGAGCAAGGAGATATCCGTCTCGTCCGTCTGCCTGGCCGCCGGCGTGCCGCAATCGACCGCGCTGCGCCGCCTCCAGGACCTCGAGCGTTCCGGACTGGTACGTCGCCGCCGCGACCGCGACGACCGCCGCCGCATCTTCGTGGAGCTGACCGAAGACGCGATGCAGCGCATCCTGCGCTATCTGGGCGTCATCAGCATGTCGCCGCCGCGCGAACAGAAGGGCGCCTGACCGCCCCCTGCCCGCCAAAGTGATCTTTCCGCGCGAACGGCGGGCGCTCGCCCTCGACCTGCTTCTGGGCGTGCTGACCGGCATCCTGGGCTACGGGCTCAATCGCCTGCCCCTGGCGATCGGCTGGGGGGTGGAGTTCCATGTCGGGGCGTTCCTGCCCTTCCTGCTGCTGCCGCGCTCGGTCGCCGGGGCCACGGTCGCGGGCGCCATCGCGCCGCTCCATCTGCTGCTGGTGTGGAACCACCCCTTCGCCTGGGCGGTGACGGCGCTGGAGATCCCAGCCGTGGCACTGCTGCGGCGGCGCGTCGGCACCGATCTCGTCACCGCCGACGCAGCCTATTGGGCGGTGATCGGCCTGCCCGCCGCCATCGCCGGATATCACCTGCTGTCGGGGCTACAGGCCGTGCCGGCGGTGCTGGCCGGGTTGCAGCAGGGGCTGGGCAGCTTCTTCTCGGTCAGCCTCGCCTGCGTCGCCGGGATGCTGGTGCAGTTGGGCCATCCCCGGCCGGGCGACACGCCGGCGATCCCGCTGCGCGCCGCCATCAGCGCCATCGTCTCGGTGGTGGCGATATCGACCGGCATCATGATCCTGGGCGTCGACGCCCGCCTCTATTGGCGCACGCTGGTGGAGGAGCGCGCCGCAGGCATCGTCCATATCCGCGACCGCGCCGACACGATCCTCCAGCGCCTCCGCGACGACGCGCAGATGATGACCCAGGCCATGGTGGCCGCCGCCCCGGCCGACGGGCCTGTGTCCGGGGTTGCCAGCGAGGCCACGCGGCTGCTGGCGGGCATCACCCTGCGCGACGAGCAAGGCAACCCGATCTGGTCCTGGACCGCGCCCGCATCCGGCGCCGCTGCCCCGACCATCTCCATTTCGATTCCGGTCGACCGCGCGGGCCAGCGCGCCACCGCCATTGCCACCATTGCCCCGCGGGCGATCGCCGAACGCCTCGACCGGCCGGGCATGAGTGGGTCCGCGCTGATCCTGCGGGATTCCTCGGGCACCGCCCACGCCGACCCCTCGGGCCTGGCGACCCGGCTGGGCGACCTGGACGCCCATTGCCTGCAGCCGACGACCGACCGGTCGGCCGGGCCGGAGGCACCAGATTTACGGCCGCTGGTGGCGCCGGTCCTGAGCTGGTCGGCGCCGCTCTTCTGCGCCAGCGGCCCGGCGACCGCCTTTCCTGGCCTGTCGCTGACCGCCGCGACCGCCGTCACCGAGATCGTCGAGCGCCACCACCGGGCGGTGCTCGATACCATGCTGCTGGTTGTCGGCATCTGCGGCCTGGGCGTGTTGGCGGCGGGCGTCCTGTCGGCCGCGACGGCCCGGCGGATCGAGGTGATGCGCGAGGCGCTGGCCGCCGGCCCCGGCTTCCGCTTCGCCCCGCGCACCCAGTCGGGCATCGCCGAGATCCGCCTGCTCGAGGCCGACATCGTGCGCCTGTCGGAGGCGCTGGAGCGCGAAGCGGCCGAAGCCACGCTGATGCGCCGCCGGATGGAGACGATCGCCGCCCACACCCCGATCGTCATCTACATCCTCGACCTGTCGGGCGACGAGCCAGCGCCCTCCTTCGTCACCCGCTCGATCGAGCCGATCCTGGGGCACCCGCCTGACAGTGCGCTGACACCGGCCTGGTGGGCCGCAAACCTCCACCCGGAAGACGCCCCGCGGGTCCGCAGCGGGCTGGAGCAGTTGGCCAGCCATGGCAGCTTCAACGGCGAGTTCCGCCTGCGCGCGCCGGACGGCGCCTACCGCTGGGTCTACCAGGAATTGCGCGTGATCGACGGGCCGGACGGGCGTCCGCGCGAGGCCGTCGGCGTGATGATCGACATCACGCCGCGCAAGCACAGCGAGACTCGCCTGATCGAGACCGCCAACCTGGTGGCGCTGGGCGAGATGTCGGCCGCCGTCGCCCATGAGCTGACCCAGCCGCTCCACGTCATCGGCCTGGCGGCCGAGAACCTGCTGGACCAGGTGGCGACGACCGCGGTCGTGTCGGAACGCGCGGTGATCAAGCTGCGCGACATCGTCGAGCAGACCCACCGGGCCGCCGGCATCGTCCACCGCATGCGCCAGCTCGGCCGCAAGGAGGCGGAACCGCCCACGCCGATCCGCGTCGGCGACGCACTGGAAGCCGTCCTGCGGCCGCTGGAGCCCGAGCTGCGCGCCTTCGGCATCCTGCTCACCGTCGCCGGCGACGGGCTGGGGTGCCGGGTCGTCGGCCAGCCGGGGCTGCTGGAGCAGGTGGCGACCAACCTCGTCATCAACGCGCGCGACGCCATCTACCAGCGCCATGCCGAGGACCGGCCGAGCGCCGAAGGCGGCGACCGGATCGAGGTGCTGGCGAGCGAGCGGCCGGCCGAGCGCCGCGTGTCGATCCGCGTGCGCGACACCGGCACCGGCCTCGACCCCGCCATCCTGCGCCGCGCCTTCGAGCCCTTCTTCACGACCAAGGAGGTCGGCAAGGGCCTGGGCCTGGGCTTGGCCATCTGCCACGGCACGGTGCGCGACCTGGGCGGGCATATCGAGGCGCGCAACTGGCAGCATGGTGCCGAGTTCGAGGTGCTGCTGCCGCTGTTCGCCGATGGCGGGCGCGCCTGATCGCGGTGCAGGTCGCGCGCGCCGACACGGCTTTCCTGGATTGCCGGGCGAACTTGCCGCATAGAAGCAGCCGACAACGGGTTTTCAGGCGAGGTAGGACGTGACCATCGACCGGAGTTCGCATCTGCAGCGGCTCGAGGACGAGAGCATCCACATCATGCGCGAGGTGGCGGCGGAGTTCCGCAACCCGGTCATGCTCTATTCCATCGGCAAGGATTCGTCGGTGATGCTGCACCTGGCGATGAAGGCCTTCTATCCCGCCAAGCCGCCCTTCCCGCTGCTCCATGTCGACACGACGTGGAAGTTCCGCGAGATGATCCGCTTTCGCGACGAGACGGCAGCGCGCCTGGGCTTGCGCCTCATCGTCCACACCAACCCGGACGGGCTGGCCCGCAACGTCAACCCGTTCGAGCATGGCTCGTCCTACTACACCCACGTGATGAAGACCGAGGCCCTGAAGCAGGCGCTGACGGCGCACGGCTTCGATGCCGCCTTCGGCGGCGCCCGGCGCGACGAGGAGGCGAGCCGGGCCAAGGAGCGCATCTTCTCGTTCCGCTCGGCCGCCCATGGCTGGGACCCCAAGAACCAGCGGCCGGAACTCTGGCACCTCTACAACACCCGCATCGCGCCCGGCGAATCGATCCGCGTATTCCCGCTGTCCAACTGGACCGAGCTCGACATCTGGGAATACATCCTGGCCGAGGCGATCCCGATCGTGCCGCTCTATTTCGCCGCCCAGCGGCCGGTGGTCGAGCGCGACGGCATGCTGATCATGGCCGATGACGCGCGCCTGCCGCTGGAGCCGGGCCAGCAGCCGCAGTCGCGCCTGGTGCGCTTCCGCACGCTGGGCTGCTACCCGCTGACGGCCGCCAGCGAATCCTCGGCCGTCACCCTGGAGGAGATCGTGCAGGAAATCATGGCCGCGCGGCGCTCCGAGCGATCGGGCCGCCTGATCGACCATGACGAGCAGGCATCGATGGAACGCAAGAAGCGCGAGGGCTACTTCTGATGGCGCCCGTTCCGACGAAACCCGCCGCCGGGCGCGGGCTGCTGCGCTTCCTGACCTGCGGGTCGGTCGACGACGGCAAGTCGACCCTGATCGGCCGCCTGCTCTACGAGACGCAGGTGGTGTTCGACGACCATATCGACGCCGTCACGAGGGCCAGCCGGCGCCACGGCACGACCGGCGAGGATGTCGACCTGGCACTGCTGGTCGACGGGCTGGAGGCCGAGCGCGAGCAGGGCATCACTATCGACGTCGCCTATCGCTACTTCTCGACCGCCCGGCGCAAATTCATCGTCGCCGACACGCCGGGGCATGAGCAGTACACCCGCAACATGGCGACGGGGGCGTCGAACGCCGACCTGGCCGTGCTGCTGGTGGACGCGCGCAAGGGCGTGCTGACGCAGACCCGCCGGCACGCCTACATCGTCCACCTGCTGGGCATCCGGAACGTCGTGCTGGCGATCAACAAGATCGACCTGGTGGACTTCTCGCAGGCGCGGTTCGATCAGATTGTGGCGGACTTCACGGCGTTCGCCGCCGACCTCGGCTTCGCCGGCGTCGTCGCCATCCCGCTGTCGGCGCGCTACGGCGACAACCTGACCGAGCCCAGCCCGCGCACGCCCTGGTATGACGGCCCGACCCTGCTGGGTCATCTGGAGACGGTTCCGGTCGGCCAGGACATGGCGGCCCTGCCCTTCCGCATGCCGGTGCAATGGGTGAATCGGCCCGACCTCGATTTCCGCGGCCTGTCCGGCACGATCGCCGGGGGTCGCCTGCGCGCGGGCGACCCGGTGGTGGTGGCCTCGTCCGGCCAGGCGACGACGGTGGCGCGCATCGTCACCGCCGACGGCGACCTGGCCGAGGCGGACGCCGGCCAGGCGATCACGCTGACCTTCGCCGACGAGATCGACGCCTCGCGCGGCGACGTCATCGCCGCCCCCGGCGCCCGGCCCGAAGTATCCGACCAGTTCGCCGCCCACATCGTCTGGATGAACGAGGCGCCGCTGTTCCCCGGCCGGCCATACCTGCTGAAGGCCGGCACGCGGACGGTCACGGCGACCGTGTCGGAGATCAAGCACCGGGTCGACATCAACAACCTCAGCCACCTGGCGGCCAAGGAACTGCAGCTGAACGAGATCGGCTTCTGCAACCTGTCGCTGGCCGCCCCCATCGCCTTCGACCCCTACGAGGCCAACCGCGAGACTGGCGGCTTCATCCTGATCGACCGGCTCAGCAATGCGACGCTGGGCGCCGGCATGATCAGCTTCGGCCTGCGCCGGGCGACCAACATCCACTGGCAGGCACTCGACGTCGACAAGCAGGCACGCGCCGTCATCAAGGGGCAGAAGCCCGGCATCCTGTGGTTCACCGGCCTGTCGGGCGCTGGCAAGTCGACGGTCGCCAACCTGGTCGAGAAGAAGCTGCTGGCGGAGGGCCGGCACACCTATGTGCTGGATGGCGACAACGTCCGCCACGGCCTGAACCGCGACCTCGGCTTCACCGAGACCGACCGCATCGAGAACATCCGCCGCGTGGCCGAGACGGCCAAACTGTTCGTCGATGCCGGGCTGATCGTGCTGGTGTCCTTCATCTCGCCCTTCCGTTCGGAACGGCGGATGGCCCGCGATCTGGTCGAGGCGGGCGAGTTCATCGAGATCTTCGTCGACACGCCCATCGCCGAGTGCCGCAAGCGCGACCCCAAGGGCCTCTATGCCAAGGCGGACCTGGGCCAGATCAAGAACTTCACCGGCATCGACAGCCCGTACGAGGCGCCGGAGAATCCCGAGGTGCGCATCGACACGACCGGCCGCTCGCCCGAGCGCAGCGCCGAGGAGGTGGTCGACTACCTGCGGGCGCGGGGCTTGGTTGCCTGAGGCCTTCCTGCCGGCCGCTTCAGCCCGGCAGGAAGGCGTGCTTCAGGTAGGCGCGGAGCAGGTTGCCCGTCTCGACGCCCGGCTTGCGCGCGAAGACCGACAGCGTCTCGGCGACGGCGACCGGCTCCAGGAACTCCAGCACGACGTGGTAGTTCGGCCGGTCGGCGAAGTCGTGGAAGGCGATCAGGCAGTCTTCCTGCGCCAGCAGGCTGGCACCCAGCGCGCAGGCGACGCGGAAGCGCCCGTCCACCAGCACCAGCGACGCCAGCCTGGCCTCGGGCCGGCTCCAGACGGCGCTGGAATAGTCGGGCCAGCGGCGGATGCCGGTCGTGTCCGTGGGCGTGCCCCACTCGCCGACCGGGCCGATGTCGGCGTGGTGCAGGCCGACCCGGCCGGTCTGGATCAGGTGCGCCATCTCTGGCACCCCGGCCAGCTTGTCGACCCAGCCACGATCGGATTCGACGGAATCGATGCGCTCGGCGCCGTTGCGTGCCAGCGCCAGCGTGCTGCCGCCACAGCCGAACTCGACGATCCGCGGCCGCGACCGGCTGGTCGCCAGCAGCAGGTCGCGCTCGGCCGGCGACATGCGCGGCACAAGATCGGCCGCCGGCGGCGGCGGGGGAATGTCGGCATTGGCGGCGACATAGGCCAGGCCCTCGGGATGGCGCGGCTCGACTTCCAGGGCCGCTCGCCAAGCGGCCACGGCCTGTTCGCGGGTGCCGTATTGCACCAGGTGGCGGGCCAGCAGGATGGGCGACCAGACCGCGCGCTTGCCGGTCCGCTTCTCCCATGCCTCGCGCAGCGTCAGCGCCTCGGCGCGGCGCCCCTGCAGCAGCATGGTGCGGAACGCCTCCTTGGCGAAGAAGGGATGGTGGAACGGGTCGGCATGATCGGGAAACTGCTCGGCCGCCGCCACGAACACCGTGGCCGCGCCAACCAGGTCGCCCGCCTTGCGCATGGCAAGCCCAACCGCGGCCGCCTCCGCCGGGCTGCTCCAGCTCTTGGGACGCTCCAGCACCAGATCCAGGCCGCTCATGATGTGCCCCCGCCCCTCTAGGCCGCGGAAAGTTGTGCCGCGGCAGCCGTGAAGCCGGCCTCGGTCGCCTTGAACAGGCCGGGCAGGTCGCCCGGCAGCAGGCGGGCCGTGCCGGACGCCGTCTCGACCTCGATTGCCGCCAGATGCCAGGCAAGCGGCCGGCGCTCCGGCCCCAGTCCCAGCCCGTTGGGCGACTGCACCGGCCGGGTTCGCACGTCGACCAGATAGATGTCGTGCGCGGCGGGCCCGGTCACCGGTGCGGTGACGGTGAAGGCGGGCTCGGCCAGGATCGTGTGCACCCGGCCCAGCCCCACCCCCTCGACCGTGACCGGGAAGGGCCGCCACATCGGGAAGCCCAACGGGAAGACACGACCGACGATGCGCACGGCCTTGACCGCGCTGGCGGCCGAGAACGGGATGCGCACGCGCGCCTTGGCCCAGCCGTCATGATAGAGCCCGCCTGGGCAGTGGAAGCGCACGTCGCCGCGATCGACGAAGGCGCCGGCCAGGTAGGGGTTGTCTGCCCGCGGCGGATCGAGATGGACGCCCTGGGACACCTGGAAGGCGGCATCGACCCGCTTCTTCAGCAGTTCCTTGCGCTCGGTCTGGACGATCTCGGCCAGTTGCTCGTCGGTCGGCCGGTCGAAGGCGATCGCCTCGTCGCCATAGTCGAAGACGTTGGTGCGGTCGAAGCCGATGGAAGCGAACATCTCGGGCGTGAAGTGCTCGCCCTGGTCGCCGACATAGCGCGCGTTGACCGTGACGCTGCTGATACGGGCGCGGCCGAGCAGGCTGGTGGCGATGTTCTTGAAGAGGTCCTGGTTGCTGGCCAGCGCCGGCAGGCCGTGCCGCCGATAGAAGTCCAGCACCGGCGGATAGGGCCGGTCCATGTAGTCATAGGGCGCGATCGCCTCCAGGTACGGGCGCACCAGCGCATCGCGCTCGCGCCAGTGCCGGCGGGTGATGCCATAGCCCCAGTTGTGGTGCATCCGGCCAAGCCGGCGGCGCGCGGCGCCCTGCCCCGCAACCGAGGCCACCGCATTCGAGCCATAGGCCGCAACCATGCCGATCCGCTCGTCGTCGAGCGCCATCGTCAGCAGTTCGTCCATCACCTCGAAGTAGCGCGGCGCCACCACCAGGTCGTCCTCGAAGACGACGGCGGCGGCATGGTCGTGCTCGACGAAGGCGTAGCGCTCGGCACGGTCGATGTTGGCAGCGATGCCGAGATTGTCGGTCGCGTCGACGATGGGCGCGGTCGGGAAGGCATCGCGGAACAGGTCGCGGCATTCCTCGATGAGCGCGCGATCGGTCTTGTCGCGGCCGAAATAGGCGCTGTGGGCGGCATCCTGGAACAGCACGACCGACCGCCCGCGCTGCGACGGCCGGTCGAGCGCCACCTGCAGGCTGGCCAGCAACTGGCGCAGGTATTGCGGCCGGTTGTAGGAGACGACGAGGATCGGATAGGGAAGCATCGGCGGATCCCTCATGCAGATCGTGAAGGGATGGGTGCGCTCATCGCACCCGCAGCCACAGGCTTCCGCCCGTGTTGATGAGGAAGGACGGGAACGTCGCCTCGATCAGCGCCCGCTGCTTCAGCAGGAAATAGTCGTTGAAGAACAGGATCTCGAAGCGCCGGTTGTAGGCCAGGAAGGCGCGCAGCGCGTAGATCTCGTTCCACGAGCGGTTCTCTTCGACCACCCAGGAATGGGGGTATTCGAAGGGGTAGAAGATGTCGTGGAAGTGGACGATCACGCCGGGCTTCAGCCGCGGCAGGATCTCGAACAGCTCATGGTTGACGTCGCTGCCGGTCTTGGAGACGTGGGTGGAATCGATGAAGAGGATGTCGGAATCCTCCAGCACGTCGAACGTCTCCAGCGGCACCTGCTGGATCGGCAGGGGCAGGATCGACAGATGCTTCTCGTCCCCCGGCCGCAGCAGCGAGCGCAGCAGCTCCGGATAGGGCTCGATGCAGGTGAGCTGCGCCGGTCGCGGCGATTCGCCGAGCGCGGTATCCAACATGCAGGCCGACGAATATCCCGATCCCACTTCGATGATGCGGCGCGGCTCGGCCGCCAGGATCATCGCCCTGAGGATGGCCGCGTCGCCGAAGCCGAAGGCGCTGTTTCGGTAGTGGTAGCGGGCGCCGGCATGGGCTGCCTCGCGGAACGGCGTCGTCTCCAGATAGGGCAGCAGGCCGCGCCAGACCCCTTCCAGGCGGGCGGGGTCCATGTCGATGTCCGGCAGCCGTTCCGGCGCGGTCGTGCGCACCGTGCGGATGCGCTCGACCACGCTGGCCGGGTCGACCACCGGCGAATAGAAATGGCCGGGGGGCACGAAAAGCGCAGCCTGGCGCGGGGTGAACTCGGGCGAGGTCGCGAAGCGGTCGATGATCGCGTCGAACGGCTCGCCGCGCTGGATGTGGCCGACGAAATGGGCCAGTTCCTCCGGCCGCGGGCGGCGGCAGAAGAACAGTTCATAGAGCCGGATGACCGCGGCCTCGGCCCCGGCGTCGTCGCGCGATTCCACCACCGGCATTTCGACCGCCACCGCCGCGCTCACGACCGGGTCCCCGGGGCGGACAGCATCCGGAGCCCGGCCAACGCGCGATTTTGCATCTGAACTCCATCCATGGCCGCACAGTACAGGGGGGCGCTGGCGCGCGTGGGGGCGCCAGCCGCCAACTTGCCAGCGGTATTGACGGCAAGTGGCGGCGATGGCGCCGGTGACTGCCAGATCGGCGCGATTGTCACGCCGATGACGGTCGGCATCGGCGGAAGGGCAGAATTGCCCGGCAGCGTCCCCGCCAGAACCACCGGCCATCGCCATCCGTTGGGCGGCGATCCGTTCGATGCGAACCGGGTTGGCCATCGACGACGATGCGATGCGGCCCTTTCCTGGGGCGACTTTCGCCGCCACGGAGCCGACCGATGCCCAGGAACGACAGCCGCCTGCAGCTCTCCCGCCGTTCCTTCCTCGGCCTGGCCGGCGCCAGCATCGTCCACGCCGCCCTTCCAGGGCGGGCCAGGGCGGCCGCTGCGACCGAGATCCGCGGCGTCAACTTCGCCTTCGTCGACGTCGACCGGGCCAAGGTCGCGACCTGCAACACCAAGGGCCGCAACGCCTCGATCGGCGGCCGCGGCTTCCTGAAGCGATACCAGGAGGCGGGGGTGCGCGACGCCGTCCGCGCCTCGCTCGGCCGCCTGCGCGAAAGCGGGGTGACGGCAATCCGCCACAATCTCTGGTTCATCGGCGGCGACCGCGCGCCGCAGGACGTGTTCCGCGTCGCCGATGCCGGCCTGGCCGCCGATCGCATGGGGCAGTTTGCCCAGGACATGCGGCGGGCGGGGCTGGAGCAGCTTTTCCTTGCCCTGTCGCCGGTCGGCGAGAGCGTGCCCGGCTGCCGCAAGGTCGAGTGGGGCGACTGCTTCCGGCCCGAGGGCACGCAGGCGGCCATGGGGTTCCTGACCCAGGTCGCCAATGCCGCGGCCGGACCAGCCCTCTACGTCGACGGCTTCAACGAGGGGGTGCCGTCGGAGGCGCTGAAGCCGCCGGTACGCGCCGCCATGATGGAATATCTCGGCACCTGCCTTGCCACCATCGCGGCCCTGCGCCCGGCCCCGCGGATCGTCGTGTCGACCCAGGGCAACCGCGCGGACGAGCGCGTGGCGATCCTGGACCAGGTGCTGCGCCGCACGGGCGTGCGCCTGGACGTGCTCGACATCCACGTCTATCGCGGCCGCGGCACCGGGCCGGACGGGGGGACGCTGGCGCGGTTCCGCGACTTTGCCGCCGCCCGCGGCGCCCGCCTGCTGGTGGGCGAAATCCAGGCCGACGATGGCCTGATCGGCCGCGTCCGCCAGGCGCTCGGCCGCGGCGACGGCCGCGACCCGCTGGGCTATTTCCCCTGGCCGCTCGCCGACGCCGCAACCGGCTGCCATGTCGACATGGACGTGCCCGACATGATCGGCACGCTGCGCCGCATGCGCCCGCCCGGCGGATAAGGTGGCCACGCTAGGCGGCACCACTGTTCGTCATCGTCAGCAGGCGGATCTTGGCCGTCACCGCCGCCTGCGAGAAATGCTGCTCGGCGAAGCGGGCCGCACTCAGGCTGGCCTTCTTCCACCGCGCGCCATCGGTCAGGAGGGTGGCGATGCGCTTGGCCATCCCCTTGGGGTCGTCCGACACCTGCATCAGGTCGGGACTGTCGTCGCTGAACCCCTCATAGGCCACGGCCGTGCCGACACAGGGGACGCCGTGGGCCAGGCTCAACGCCACCTTGCCCTTCAGGCCCGCCCCGTAGCGCAAGGGGGCGACGGTCAGGCGCGCGCCGTCGAAGATCGGCTGCAGCTCGTCCACGAAGCCGATGCACTGCACGCCGCGATGGCGCTCCAGCGCCCGCACCTGGTCCGGCATGTGGCTGCCGATGATGCCGAAGGTCTGGTCGGGGCATGCCTTGCGCACCAGCGGCCAGATCTCCTCGCAGAACCAGGCGACGGCATCGACGTTGGGGGCATGGCGGAAGCCGCCGATGAAATAGAGGCCGCTCCGCTTCTCGAACGGGGTGGGTGCCGGCTTGCCCTCGATCACCCAGGGCACGACCACGACATTGTCGATCCCCTCGGCCGCCAGCAGTTCGCGCTCGACGTCGCTATGGACCAGGACGACGTCGCTGGACCGCATCGCCTGCATCTCGCCGGACTTGGTGGCGGCGATCTCGCTCGCCGTCCTGGCGCCGGCGGCGCCGACCGATGCCTCGCGCTCGTAGCGCAGATAATGCAGGTCGGCGACGTTGTAGACGATGCGCGCCTGGGGGGCCAAGCCGCGGCAGACGCCGAGATGTCGGCTGGCGGTGTTGAAGCGGTGCAGATAGATGAGGTCGAACTCCCCCGGTCGCTTGCGCAGCACCTCCTCCACCGACCAGTAGTAGGGGTGATGGAGGAACTCCACACCCATGTCCTGCAGCGCCGTCGAGGCCGCGCCCAGATGGGTCATGTTGTCGGCCGGCACGAAGGTGACCTTGCCGCCCAGCGCCTGAAGGCAGCGCATATGGGTGACGGCGGCGTTGGAGCCGGCATCTTCCTTGGGCGTCGGCGTCGTCTCGTCGACGAACAGCACGCGGAAGCGGGCGCCGCGGTCCTTCTTCGCTCCGGCTCGATGCCGTTCAGCGCGTGGGCCTCCAGCGTCGTCTTCCAGCGCGTGAAGAACTTGCGCCCGTTCACGACCTGGTAGCGCTTGGCGCCCTGGGTCAGGTCGGTGCCGGAGCTGACGCCCTCGAAATGCGTGACCTTGGAGCGCGGCTGGTAGAGCACGCGATACCCGGCAGCCCGCACGCGGAAGGCAAGGTCGGTATCCTCGTAGTAGGCGGGCACGTAGTGCGTGTCGAAGCCGCCCAGTTCCAGGAACAGCTCGCGCGGCAGCATCAGGGCCGCACCCGAGATGTAGTCCGCCGGCCGCAGGTAGTTGTAGCGCGGATCGTCCGGGTCCTGGCCGCGGCCATAGTTCCAGCCGTCGCCCATGCGCCAGATGATGCCGCCCGCCTCCTGCAGCTTGCCGTCGCCGAACAGCAGCTTGGACCCGACGGCGCCGACATTCTCATGCAGCGAGAAGGTCTCGACCAGCGCGTCGATGGCGTCGGGATAGAGGGTCGTGTCGTTGTTCAGCATGAAGACGTAGCGCCCGCGCGCCTCGCGGGCGCCGCGGTTGCAGTTCAGCACGAAGCCCTGGTTGCGCTCGTTGCGCAGGACCCGGCAGTTCTGCAGGATCATAGGCGCCAGCAGCGTCTCGTCCTTGGAGCAGTCGTCGACGACGATGATCTCGTAGGACGCGCGCACGTTGGTATCGAGGATCGACTTCACGCAGGCATAGGTGAAGTCGAACTTCTCGTAGACCGGGATGACAATGGACACCAGCGGCTGATCGAAGACCGGCGCCTCCAGGATCGGAAAGCGCGATAGCACCCCCTCGACCACCCGGTCGAACCCCAGCCCCTCCATCGCGGGCGGCGGCTCGCGGCGCATGGCGGCCTGGGCCTCCAGCGACCGCCGCAGTTCCTGATAGGTCGAGACGCAGGCCGACATCAGCATGGGCAGATAGGCGCTGGCCCAGCGCGCGCGGTCGCGCACGTCCTCATGCTGGCGCAACAGCCAGGGCAGCTTGGCCAGCAGCAGGTCGCGCATCGCCGCCAGCTTGTCGTCCTCGGTCGCGATGGTGACGGCGGCCAGTTCCTCGTTCGTGCCGGGATCGACCAGGCGGAAATCGACGACCGGCCGCTCCAGCAGGTGGCCCGGCAGATTCAGATGGAACGCGTGATCCCCCTCCCCCAGCCCGGCCTCGCGCAGGTCGTCGCGGACGATGTCGGCGGTGAAGGTGACGACGTGGCTCGGGCCGTCATAGAGCGCCAGGCGCACATGGCGCCCCGGCCGCTCGGGATCATAGGCCCATCCGGCGATGGCCTGCCGGTCGGCCCGCTCCACCAGGACGCTGGGCCGTGCCATCGGCTCAGTCACCCTCATAGGCGAGCGCCACCGCATGGACGCCGATGGAGAGTGGCCGCTCGTCGCTGCTGTCGGTCGCCAGCTTGGGCACCTGCACCTCCGCCGGAACCAGGCTGATGCGGATGCGCTTGCCGGGGCAGAGTTCGCGCGGGATCGGGATGTGGACCACGGCGCGCTCGCGCAGCAGAATCGCGTCGACGAAAGAACCTTCGACGAACACGCTCATGCGCTGCGGCGCGGCACCGACCAAGCCCACCGGGAAGCAATCGAGTTCCAACACAAGATCGCGCATCAGCACCGGCAGCTCGAACCCCAGTTCGCCCACCGCGCCGTCGATCCACACGAAGCCGCCATCGTCCACCTCGCACCACCCGCGCGTGAAGACGTCCGGCAGCGGTTCGCCGCGGTGAAGACGCAGGATGGTGCCCAGCCTGTATGGTCCGGCGACATCCATGGGCTTGGCGAATCCCCCGCGAAAACCTTCCGGGGCCCGCGGTGCGGGCGCCCTCTGAGCATCCTTGGCCATCAGCATCTTCACACCGTTCGAGTTGAGGGAACCCGAGCCCCCTTGGCGTCGACTCCCGGCCGGGGGCCTTGCTTCGAGGCCCCCTGTGCCCTTGTCCCGAAGTATAAGCGCCGGTTCTCCTATTCGAGCCGCATGGCCGCCCCCAACTTGGCGCGGTATTGGCACGGAGAAGCGCGGAATCCGGCGCTTTGGGACCACATTGGGGCAATGCGGCACCGCGCTGGGGCAAGTGTCACACCGCCTGCGCTGCATCGCAGCATAGGCCACCCCAAATCGGGCGATCAGTCCCCGGAAGGGACGCGGGAACGGGTCGATACGAACCGGATTGGGCGCGGCCCGGCGGCACGGTCGCCCTAGAGTTGGGTTGCATCCCCGAGCAGCCGGCGGAGACCGATCGCGTGCGCGTCCTTCACCTCGTCCACAATCATCCGAGCCTCCATCCCGGCGGCACCGAGATCTTCGCCCGCGAGCTGTTCCAGGCGCTGCGCGCCGACGGCGACAACCGCCAGCTCCTCGTGGCCGCCGTCGACGACCTGCACCGGCGCCCGCATCCGGGCACCCGCTTCCAGTCGGCGGGTGCCGGCGCGGATGAGTTGCTGTTGTGGGCCGGACATTTCGACCGCTTCCAGCTCAATCAGGCCGATACGGAAGGCACGCTGTTCGAACTGGGCGAGCTGGCCGAGGGCTTCCGGCCGGACATCATCCATTTCCACCACCTGCTGCGCTTCGGCGCCAACGCCGTGCCCTTCCTGCGCCGGGTATGCCCGGAAGCGCGCTTCGTGCTGTCGCTGCACGACTACTATCCGCTGTGCCATCGCGACGGCGTCCTGCTGCGCAACCCGGGCAACGAGCGCTGCGACGGCCCCTCGCCCAACGCCTGCAACGGCTGCTTCCCGGACATCTCGCCGGGCAGCTTCCTGGTCCGCGACCTGATGCTGAAGGCGCACCTGACCGGCTTCGACCGCTTCGTCGCGCCCAGCCGCTTCCTGCGCGACCGCTATCTCGCCTGGGGCCTGCCGGCCGACCGGCTCGTCCATATCGCCAACGGGCGCGACTGGCCGCTGCCAGCCCCGCCGCGGGCGGGCAGCGGGCCGCGCAACCGCTTCGCCGTGCTGGGCAACCTCAGCGTCTACAAGGGCACGACCGTGGCGCTGGACGCCGCGCGCCGGCTGGCCGACGCGGGTGTCGACTTCTCGCTCGATATCCATGGCGCCCCGCGCTACCAGACCGAGGCCTTCACCCAGCGCATCGAGGCCGATGTCCGGGCGCTGGGCTCACGCGCGCGCCATCACGGCGCCTACGAGCCGGCCGATGTCGCCGGCATCCTGGCCGCGGCCGACTGGGTGATCGTGCCGTCGATCTGGTGGGAGAATGCGCCGCTCGTCATCGACGAGGCGATGCATCACGGCCGCCCGGTGCTGTGCTCGGGCATCGGCGGCATGGCCGAGCGCGTGCGCAATGGCATCGACGGGCTGCATTTTCGCGCGGGCGATCCCCTGGCGCTGGCCGACACGATGGCGCGGGCCGCGACCGAGGACGGCCTGTGGCAGCGGCTGTCGGGCGGGATCGGGCCTGTGCGCACCGTAGCCGATGCCGCGGACGAGCATATGGCCCTCTACCGCGAACTGCTCACGCCCCGCGTCGCCGCGATCGCCGAACCGGCGGCCGACACCGCAGCCAAACGGCGTCGCCCGCTGGTCCGCGGCGAAGGGGTCAGCCCAGCACGGGCTTGAGCAGACCGTGGAAGGCGGCGGGCGCCACCGCCGCCAGGATCGCCAAGCCGGACGCCAGGATCGCGAAGATCGCCAGCGATATCGCCAGGCCGGAGCCCGCGCGCTTGGGCGCCGGGGCCTGGGCCATCTTGCGCAGGTTGGCGTCGATCCGCACCAGGAAGGCATCGACGTCGGCGAACGACTTCTCGATCGCCGCCACCCGACCGGCCAGAACCGCGGTTTCCTCGCGCACCGCCTGGGCGGCGGCTTCGAGCTGCTTGCGCCGCTCGCCCTCCAGATGGCCCGCACGCTGCTCGCGCTCGCGCTCGAATGCGGTCATCCGCTCGGCCAGTTGGGTCTGCTCGCGGCCGAGAGCGGCCACGCGCGAGGCGACCCGCTCCATGCCGGCGCGGACCGCCAGCGTCAATTCCTGCAACTCCGCCACCGCCGGGCCAGGCTCCTGCACGCCCGTCGTCGCCGGACTGCGCACCAGCGGAATCCGGGTGCCGCGGAAGTAGACGCCGATGGCCGCTGCCGGCACGTCGCGCGCGTCGACCGGCAGGCTGAAGGCGAAGGCATGACGGCCGTCGCCCATGCCGGCCGTCAAGAGATCCTCGCGATAGCGGTCGGCCGTGGTCGAGCCCAACTGGCGATCGCCCAGGAAGATATCGACATCCGTGCGCGAACCCGGCGCGGCCTCGTCGCGCGCCCAGCCGCGCACATAGCCGCCGTCGATCGTGTCGACATGGCCGGCATAGCGTGCCGGCAGCACATGCACGTTGTCGCGCACCGCCGTTGCCGCGGGCTCCCCGGTCCTGATGGCGGTCTCGGCCATTCGTTTCATTCCTCCCTGAAGGTCCGGCGCAGCCCCTCGGTGATGGGCGACAGCAGGTAGTCGAGCGCGGTGCGGCGGCCGGTCAGGATGAAGGCGTCCACCGGCATGCCGGGTATAGAGTTCGACCCCCACCAGCCGCTCGAGCTCGGCCGCGTCGACGCGGATGCGCGCGGTGTAGTAGCCCTCGCCCGAGCGCTGATCGGTCAGCAGGTCGGCCGAAACGTTGACGACGGTGCCGGTCACGTGCGGCACCACGCGGCGCTTGTAGGAAACGAGCGCGATGTCGGCACGCTGCCCGGTGCGGACGGCATCGATGTCGGTCGGCGAAAGGCGCGCATCGACCACCAGCAGATCGGCCTGGGGCACGATATCGAGGATGGGCTCGCCCGCCTTGATGACCCCGCCCTGGGTGAAGACCTTGATGTCGACGACCGTGCCGTCATGGGGCGACAGCACCTTCATCCGCCGCAGCAGATCGGCCATGGCGACCAGCCGCTCGGAGAGGTCGCCCAGTTCCTTCTGCGTCGTCTCGACCTGGGCGACGATGTCATTGCGCCGCGTATTGCGGAGGTCGACCATCTGCAGTTCGGTCTGGCTGATGGTCTGGCGGGCAGCAGCCGCACTGCTCTGCAACCGGCCGCGCTGGCCGACCAGGTCGGCGTTGGCGCGTTGCAGCGCCAACAGGCGCGGCCGCCGCTCCAACCCGCGCTGCACCAGATCCTCGATGCCGCGGGTTTCCTCGGCGATGAAGCCGATCTGCTGGCTGACCGCGCGCTCCTGCGACTGCATCGCCTGGATCTCCTCGCGGAGCTGCGCCACCTTGCGCTCCAGGATCGACACCTGGCCGCGATAGCCCTCGCGCCGGGCGGTGAACAGGTTGCGCTGGCCGGCCAGGATGTCGGCGATCTCGGGCTCGTCGGCGCGCCGCGCCAGTTCGGCCGGCACGGGCATCTGGTCGGCATCGGCCAGTTCCGCCTGGAGCCGGGCCAGGCGCGCCATGGCCAGCCGGTGCTGGCCCTGGACGATGGAATGGCTGGCGCGCGCCTGGGTCTCATCCATCTCGATCAGCACCTGGCCCGCCTGGACCGTCTGTCCCTCGGACACCAGGATGCGCTTGATGATGCCGGGCTCCAGTAGCTGGATCGTCTTGCGGTGGCTCTCGACCTTGACCGTCCCCTGGGCCACGGCCGCGCTGTCGAGCTCGGCCACGGCGGCCCAGCCGCCAAAGCCGCCGAACGTCAGCACGACGGCAGCCAGCGCGATCAGCGCCGGCCCGCCGATGCGCGGTCGCGTGACGTGGGGCAGGACAACCTCGCGCCCCCGCAGGGTCGGCAGCCGCGCATTGCCGGGGCGCTCGAGCTGGCGGCTCATCGCCGGCCCGCCGGCAGGGCTGCGGGGCCGCGGCGGACGATCTCCGGCACCGGCTCCGTCACGGCGTCGGCGACCCGGACCGCGACGCCGTCGCGCAGTTCCAGGATGCGGTCGGCGATCGACAGCAGCGTGTTGCGGTGGGAGATGAGAATGATGATGGCACCGGTGGAGCGTGCCCAGGCGATGGCCGACAGCAGCGCCTCCGACCCCGCCTGGTCGAGGTTGGCGTCGGGCTCGTCCAGCACCAGCAGGCGGGGCTCGCCGAATAGCGCGCGAGCCAGGCCGATGCGCTGCCGCTGGCCACCGGTCAACAGGAAGCCGGGGTCGGTGATCTCAGTGTCGTAGCCATAGGGCAGCCGGCCGATCAGGCCATGCACGTCGGCACGGCGGGCTGCGTTCACCACGTCCTCCGGGGCGGCCTCGGTCAGGCGGGCGATGTTCTCGGCGATGGTGGCGTCGAACAGGCCGACCTGCTGCGGCAGGTAACCCGACACGCTGCCGAAGGCAGCCCGGTCCCACTGGTGGACATCCTGCCCGTCGAGCCGCACGGCGCCGCTGGTCGGTTTCCACACGCCCATGATCAGCCGTGCCAGGGTCGACTTGCCGGCGCCGGACGGCCCCATGATCGCCAGCACCTCGCCCGGCTCCACCACCAGGCTGACGCCGCGGATGGTGGGCCGAGAGGCGCCGGGCGGCACATAGACCAGCCGGTCGATCTCCAGCGGGCCGCTCGGCCGGGCCATCCCCATGGTCGAGCGCGCCGGCGCCGCATCCGCTTCGATCCCGCGCAGGCGCCGCACCGCAGCCCAGGCCGACAGCCATTGCCGCCAGCCGTCGATCAGTTGCTCGTAGGGGGCCAACGCCCGGCCGAGGATGATCATGGCGGCGAACAGCGTGCCCGGCCCCACCGCACGCTCGATGATGAGGGCGGCACCCACCGCGATCAGCAGCACCTGCAACGACAGGCGCAGCGAGCGCGAGCTGGCGGAAATCGCCTCAGACCGCAGATGCCCGCGCCGGGCCATCACGGCTGCCTCGGCATTGGCCTGGCGCCAGCGGGCGACGATGCGGTCGATCAGCCCCATCGCCTCGACGATCTCGGCGTTGCGGACGGCAGAGCCGATATGCTGGTGGGCGCGCACCGATGCGTCGCTGGCCGATACCAGGCTGCGATGGGAAACGACCTCGTTGAGGATGCCGAGCGCCGCCAGCATCGCCGCCCCGCCGACCGCGATCAGGCCGTAGGCCGGATGCAGCAGGAACAGCACGATGAAGAAAAGCGGGGTCCACAGCATTTCCATGGCCGTCGGCAGGGAGCGTCCGGCGAAGAAGCTCCGCACCTCGTTGGCGTCGCGCAGGCTCTGGGTCGATCCATTGCCGTCGCGCAGCGCCCGGCCGACGGTGGCCGGGATCGCCACCTCGCCCAGCCGCTCCCCCAGCCATTCGCCCAGGCGCTGGTGCACCAGGCTGCGGCTGAGCTGGAGCACGCCATGGACCACGAGCGCGCCCACGACCACCACGGTCAGCCAGATCAGCGTCGGAATGCTGCGGCTGGTCAGCACGCGGTCATAGACCTGCATCATGTAGATCGGCACGGCCAGGACCGAGAGCGTCACGAACAGGCTGATCAGGAGCGAGATCAGCAGCGCCGGGACGCAGCGCGCCAAGGTACCGTTCAGGCCGAGCGGAATGCCGTCGGACGCCGTGGCGGCGCCGCGCGGGCCGATCATCACGCCACCATCGAGACGTCGGCCGCGGCCGGCGCCGGGGCGTCGGGCGCGGCCAGCAGGGACCGCCGCCAGTCGCCGCGGCGTGCCAGCGCCCAGCGCGACGGATCGTCCATCAGGCGGGCCATCGCCGCCGCCCAGCGCCGGCCGTGCAGCCAGCGATTGTGCCGCGAAGCAACACCGCGCAGGTAGGACGCGTGCTGCTGGATGGAATGGCGCTCCAGGTGATAGAGCTCGGCCTCGGGCGCGTACCACAGGCGCAGGCCCGCCTCGCGCAGGCGCAGGCAGAAGTCCGAATCCTCGTAGTCGCCGATCGCGAAGTCGGTGCAGAAGCCGCCCAGCTTGTGGAAGGTCTCGGTCGCGACGACGAAGCAGGCGCCGGTCACGCCCGGCACCTCGCGCGGCTGCAAGGCGCCGGCGGATGCGCGCGGCAGCCCCTTCAGGAAGTGCCGGTTGAGCCAGGCGCCATCGCTGCCGCGGTCGTAGTAGAGGCCGGCATGCTGGATGGTGTCGTCGGGGAACAGCAGCAGCGGGCCGACCGCGCCGATGCCCGGCAGCAGGCCGCGCCGCAGGGCCGACAGCCAGCCCGGTCGCCGCGGCAGCACGTCGGAATTGAGCGGCACCAGCCAGCGTCCACGGGCATGGGCCGCCCCGGCATTGACCGCGCCGGCATAGCCGAGGTTGCGGCCATTGACGACCAGCGTCACCGACAGGCCGTAGATCAATCCCAGACCATGCAGCGCGCGGCGAAGGTCATCCTCCTGCTCGGGCGAATCCAAGACCAGGATCAGCTCGGCGCGGGCCATGTCCGGGTCGGCCGACAGCGCTGCGAACTGGGCCGGCAGCAGCTCCAGGCTGCGATAGAGCGGCACCACGATCGACCAGTCGACACTGGCGGCGACCGGTCCCAGCCGTTCCATCCGGCTCTCGCCCGCATCGGCCGCCACGTCGCGGATCGCCGCCGCGATGGCCGGCGCCAGGCATTGCTCCAGCATCGCCTCGCCGGCCGAGTTCGGCGGCACCGATGCCAGCAGTTCCTGGCGCCCGCGCTCGGCCTCGCCGATGACGGACGCGACCGGCAGTTCGACCATGGCGCCGCTCGACAGCCGTGCCCGCAGGCGCACGGGTGCGTCCGGCATCACCGGCTGGAGGTTGGGGAAATAGGCGACGAAGCCGTCGTCCGGGCCGGGACGGCGGCGGCCATCGGCGCCCGTGCGCGGGAAGGCCAGCGCATCCGGGGCGATGGTACGGACCTCGTCAAAGGCCGACACGAGTTGCAGGTCGGCGACGACGCCTTGCGGGTCGGCCAGCCAGCCGCGCACGAAGAGGCCGCCATCGGAGAAGCCGATGGCGAGGTCGATCTCGCCCGCCAGGCCGCGTCCGGCCGCCACCGCGGGCGGGGTCTGCGGGATCAGCGTCAGGGATTCGCGGAGCAGTGCCCGCAGGGGCGCATTGGCGCGGATATAGGGGCGCAGGCAGCGCAGCAGATAGTGCCGCGCCGCCAGGGCCTCGTCCGGCTCTTCCTGCAAGTGACGGTGCAAGGCCGTGGTGGGCGCGGCCGCATCGGGCTCCAGCACGAAGCAGGCGGGCGGGCCGTAGCCGATGCACAGCACCAGCACGCGGCCCGGCCCCAGCGCCTCGGCGCGGTCGATGACGAGTTGCATGCGCCGCCCGGCCGCGGCACGGCGCTGGGGCAGGAACGGGTTGCGACGGACCCCGCGCGAGCCGACCAGCAGCACGCCGCGCACGTCGTCGGGGTCGAAGGTGGCGTCGCCGACGCAATATTGCAGGCGGCCACCCAGCGACAGGACCGTGCCCCAGCCGGCAGGCCGGCCGACCACGCCCAGCACGAGCGCCCGGCACAGGCCGGCAAAGGACGGGTCCTCGTGCAGTTTCAGGAAGGTGCCACCCGTCTCGGCCAGGACGCGGAGCGCGCGCTGGCGGACAAGGTCCGGCAGTTGCGGCAGGACCAGCCCGTCGGCCGGCACCAGCGGCTCTATGGCGATGCCCGTCGCCTGCAGAACGATGTCCCCCGCCGCGGTGCGGACCTCGACCGCCGGGGCATCGCTGCCGGCAGCCAGGCCAGGGGATGGGATCCGGCCGAGGACCAACAGATGGTAGCCCTGCTCCGGGTCGCCCACGACCGAGAAGACCAGCGGCTCCGGCACGGCCAACCCGCCCCAGCGCATGCCGGCGTCGGCCAGCGGCACCGGCTCGGCGATCGGCGCGGTCAGCAGCGCCAGGTCGCCCATCGCGGTGAAGATGCGGCAGGGCGGCAGGACGGCCGTCGCCAGGGAGGGCGTGGCGACGGCGTCCGCCTCGGCGACATCGTCGGGAAACCGGCGGCGCCAGCGATGGATCGTCCGCTCGCTGACACCGAAATCCCGGCCGACGTCTGAGGGGTGGCGACCGCTCCGGCAGGCGTCGACCGCCCGCCGGATGTCGGTCTCGGAAAACCGCGTGGTGAACACGGGCCCGGCTCGCCTGGGGCGGCTAGACGATCACCACCACGCTGTCGATGCGCGCGCGCAGGTCGGCCTCGCTGAGGTTCATGAGAGTGACGGAGTTGCCGTCGCCCAGGCTGATCACCGCATTGCCCAGGCTGTCGCTGCTGATCAGGGCCAGCAGGTCCGATGGCGCGCCGATCTCCAGGCCATTGATGCCGCCCTGGATCTGCAGCACGTCGCCGCTGGCGAAGTCGACGATCACGTCGGCGCCGCCGTCGTTCTTGAAGACGAAGACATCGTCGCCGGCGCCGCCCGCCAGAGAGTCGTTGCCGCGATCGCCGGAGAGCACGTCGTTGCCCTCGCCGCCCTCGACCGCGTCGTCGCCCTGGCCGCCATAGACCATGTCGTCGCCGGCGCCGCCACTGACCGTATCGTCGCCGGTGCCGCCGGCCACGAGGTCGTCGCCCAGGTCGCCCGACACGGAATCATCGCCCTGACCGCCGACGGCGACGTCGGCCCCCTGGCCGCCATTCACCATGTCATTGCCCTGGCCGCCGCTGACGAAGTCGTCGCCGGCATTGCCATTCACCGAATCGTCGCCCTGGTTGCCATCGACGAAGTCGCCGCCATTGCCGCCCTGGGCGAAGTCGCCGCCCTCGCCGCCCAGCACGATATCGAAGCCCTCGCCGCCGAAGACGCCGTCGTCGCCGGCACCGCCCAGCACGATGTCCTGGCCGTCGCCGGCAAAGATGTTGTCGGCACCGCCGCCGCCATCGAGGTAGTTGCTGCCGCCGTTGGCCACGAAGAAGTTCGCGTCCTCGCCGCCGATGATGGCACCATCACCCGGCCCCTCGAGGAAGATGTATGGGCTCCCGACCGGCGAGAAGCTGCCATCGTGCGGCTGGAAGTCGGCTTCGCTCAAACCCTGTTGTGCCAGCAGGGCGTCGATGGCGACGAGCGCGGCGGGATCTAGCCCGCCTTGGTCGAAGATACCGCCGGGAATGGTTGCCACGGGCCCCTCGCATGTACGGATTAACTGCATGCATTAAGCGACCAGTGTCGGACCCCGCTCCATACCGAACGGCACCGAATGGGTTGGCTATTCGATCAGCGCACCGTGCCAGTCGCTCCATGCGTTGGCCGGCCTTCAATAACCTACTGAAATATAGTTGTTTTTAGCCCTGACTGAGCCCAGTGGGTTCACACCAGAGCGGCGCTTTTGGTGCAGCGCACCATAAGCAATTCCACTTCATCGCACATTGCAAAGTGGCATCGCGCGCTTCCTGCGGCTTTCGCATAGCGCAATGCGGATTGCGAATCCGGGCGGAATGCAAAACCGGACCAGCGTCCACGCCAGTCGCATAACTCATTGTAAAATAACGATTCCTCACTTGGCATCGCCCCGAAACGGCGCGGCCCCCCGGTTGCAATCCCTCTTGCCGGGGGCAGCGTCCGGCGGGCGGCCGCGAATTCCCCCGATCGCTCTTCGGATCGCAAGGAATTCGGGCCATGGCAAACGTAGTAACCGGTGCGGACGTCCTGCTCTACAAGGCCGGCTACCATTGGACCGAAGAGAAGCTGACCTGGGCGATGGTGCCGGAGCTGGCGCCCTATGCCACGGAAATCCGCGCGGCCATCGCCCAGTGGGACGATGCCAGCGACCTCGACATGGTCGAGGTCGGCCCGTCCGAGTTCGACAATGCCGACATCAAGCTCATCGTCTCGACCCGCGTCGGCTATGAGGGCTACACCTACATCCTGGTCGACGACGCCGACGAGACCAAGATCACCGATGCCGTGGTGGAACTGCCGACGACGCTGGATGCCGACCGCATCGCCTATGTCGTCACCCACGAGCTGGGCCACGCCCTGGGCCTGAAGCATCCGACGCGGCTCGACTTCACGCCCGCCTCCCAGGGCCCGCACGCCCCGGCCGAGATGGTGACGGCGAAGTCCACCATCATGGGTTATTTCGCCGAGCGCGACGGCATGCTCGGCGAGTGGGACGTGCAGGCCCTGAACGCGCTCTACGGGCCGGAGCGCGACAAGGCGATCGACGACGAGATCCATGGCGGCGACGGCGCCAACCAGCTCCTGGGCGGCCCCGGCGACGACGTGCTGTTCGGCAATGCGGGCGACGACCGGCTGTTCGGCGGCCGCGACAACGACATCGTCTTCGGCGGCAAGGGCAACGACCTGGTGTCGGGCGACATCGGCGACGACGAGCTCTATGGCGACGCCGGCGACGACCTGCTGACGGGCGGCGCCGGCCGCGACGTGTTCCATGTCGGTGCCGGCAACGACATCATCACGGACTTCGAGAAGACGGTCGACCGCATCGTCGCCAGCGGCGCCTACACCATCGCCCATGAGGGCAACGACTCCCTGCTGCTGGGCGACGGCTGGTCGGTCCGGGTCCTGGGCGTCGACCTCGCCTAGGGAACGCAATCGGACCGGCCTGCGGGAGGCTCTGGCACTATGGCGCGCCGCGCACTAGCATCGCGCCATCCATGCAGCGGTTATCCCAAGGCCCGCGCCGGTTGCCGCCGCTCTGGCTCCTCATAGCGGCCACTGCCGTCGGCGCGGCCAGCCTCCACATCATCCTGCCTTCGCTGCCCCGCGTCGCGCTCGATTTCGGCAGCGACTACGGGTCGGCGCAGCTTGCCCTGACCGTCTATCTGGCGGCGATGGCGCCCGCGCAGCTCGTCTATGGCCCGCTGTCGGACCGTTTCGGCCGGCGCCCCCTGCTGCTGCTCGGCCTGTCGGGCTACCTGCTCGGCACCATGACCTGCGTCTATGCCGGCTCGCTGGAGATGATGCTGGTGGGCCGCGCCATCCAGGCCTTCGGCGGCTGCGCCGGCATGGTTCTGGCGCGCGCCATCGTCCGCGACATCCATGACCGAGAGAAGTCCGCCGGCCTGATCGCCCACATCACCATGGCGATGTCGCTTGCGCCGATGTTCGCCCCCGCCATCGGCGGCTGGCTCGAAGTGTGGGTCGGCTGGCGCGTCGGCTTCTTGCTGCTGTCGGCGCTGGGCGCGAGCACGCTGGTGTCGGCCTGGTTCAAGCTGAACGAGACCCTGGCCCAGCCCGTGGCGATCGCGCCCAGGGCCATGGTAGGCCACTATCGCCTGCTGCTGGGATCCCCCGCCTTCCTCGGCTACACGCTGGGCACGGGGCTGGCGACCGCATCCTGGTACGTCTTCACGGCCGGCGCGCCCTATCTGCTGGTGTCGGCCATGGGGCTGGCCCCCAGCGCCTACGGCACCTGGATCCTGCTGGCGATGGGTGGCTACACGGCCGGCAATCTCTGCGCATCGCGCCTGTCGCAGCGCCTGGGCGTCGACCGGATGATCGTGGCCGGGACGGCGATCGGGGTCGCCGGCACGGCCCTGCTGGCCGTCTGGACCGGGCTGGTGGCGATCAACCCCTTCGCGCTCTTCGTGCCGATGATGATCCTGACCTTCGGCCAGGGCATGGCGCAGCCCAACGGGGTGGCCGGTGCCATCAGCGTCCATCCGCACATTGCGGGCGCCGCCTCGGGCCTGCTGGGCTTCATCCAGATGGTGGTGAGCGCGCTCGCCACCCTGCTGCTGGCCTCGATCCAGGCGCCCTACGCCTGGCCGACCGTGTCGGTGCTGACCGGCAGCGTGCTGCTGTCGACGCTGGCATTCGCCTATGCGATCTTCGGCCATCGCCTGAAGCGCACCCGCCCGGCGGCAGCGCCGGCCGCAGAGCCAGTCGAGCCCACCTTCGCCGCCACCTCCCAACCGACCGGACCAGAGCCCATGCCCGAAGCCACCGCGATCTGGACCGGACTGTCGGCCGACGAGCACGAGTTGCAGTACAACCCGCAGCGCGCCGTGCCGGACTTCAAGGACTACCAGGCCGGCCGCCAGCCGGCCAACGACCGGGCGCGAGAGACGCTGGCCTGCCGCCGCGACCTCGCCTACGGGCCGGGCCGCCTGCACGACCTCGACTTCTACCCGGTGCCGGACCAGGACCGGGCACCCGTCCACATCTTCATCCATGGCGGCTACTGGCGGGCGCAGGACAAGGCCAATTTCGCCTTCGTGGCCGAGCATCTGGTGGCCAACGGCATCGCCGTGGCCGTCCTGAACTATGCGCTGTGCCCCGCCGCCACGCTGGACGGGGTGGTGGCATCCGCGCTGAACGGCATTGCCTGGGTCGCCTGGAACGCGCAGGAGATGGGCGGCGACCCGGCGCGGATCACGCTGTCGGGCCATTCGGCCGGCGCCCATCTGGGGGCGGCCGCCCTTGCCACCGACTGGACGCTGCGTGAGTTGCCTGCCGACCTCATCAAGGGGGCGGTGCTGATCAGCGGCATCTACGACCCGACGCCCGCCATGCGCACCAGCGTGAACGAGGACATCCGCCTGACCGAGGAACTGGCCCGGCGCCACGACTATGAACGCGCACCCGTGCTGGCCCGCTGCCCGGTGGAGATCGTGGCCGGCGGCCAGGAGCCGACCCACTGGATCGACCAGTCCTTCCGCTATGCCCACCACCTGGCCACGCACGGGCTGGGGCCGGGCGTGCGCGTGACGCCCGGCTTCAACCATTTCGACATCATGAACCAGTACCAGGACCCGGACAGCGATGTGCTGCGCCTGGTCCTGCGCTTGGCAAGTAAGGCTTCGACCTAGGCCGCCTGCTTCTCGATGAAGATGCAGTAGATCTTGCGCAGGCCGGTGGTGACCTGGAAGTCGCCGGCCATGCCACGGGCGATGAAGAAGGTCTCGCCCGGCCCGTATTCCTGCCGGTCCGCCCCGTCGCCCACCGACACGCCGCCCTCCAGCACGTGCATCAGCTCGAAGCGCGGAAAGGGCGTGACCCGGCGGTGATAGGGGCTGGTCTCCCACACGCCGACGGTGAACTGGCCGGTCGTGTCGGCGAAGGCGAGCTTGCCCTGCTGCACCGGCACGGGCCCGTGCAGCGTCTCGGCCGCGGGCGGCGTCGACGGCGACAGCGCGACGGCCGGGTCGACGACCAGCGCCGGCACCGTGGCGGGCGGCGCCGCATCGGCCGGGCCGTCGAAGATCACGAAATACTTGCGCACGCGCCCCGTCTGCCGCCAGCGCATCCGCAGGCCCTTGGGCAGGTAGAACCCCTGCCCAGCGCGCACCGTCACCGGCGTGCCGCCCTCGGGCTCGATCGTCACCGCGCCTTCCAGCAGCAGCATGAACTCGTTGTTGGCGTGCGGCCGCACCTTGCCCGTGAACGGCGTGCAGTCCCACACCCCGGCCGACAGCCCCAGGCGCTCGTCCTCGAAGAAAAAGGCGCCGCGCTGGACGCCCTCGCCGCTCTCCAGCGATTCGGCCGGGATGCTGCCCCAGTCTTCGAGACCGGCACCGCCGGGACCTTCGGGATGGAAGCGGATGGAACTGGACGACATGGCTTTGCTGCCTCGCGCGCGACTGAAAGGGAGGATCGCGTCGATACCTAGCAGCAGCGACACGCGGCCGTCATGCCCCGGATGTCACTCGATCGCCGGTCGAATGTCAGTGAGGGCGAAATCGTTGCCCTTGTACAGCAATGGAAGCCCTCGAACCTTCGCCAGCGCGTAGCTGAAAACATCGCCGAAATTTAGCTGGGCGGGATGCCGGCTGCCCCGCCCGAACGCAATGAATGCAGCAAATGCAGCCGCCGTTTCCGGCTCACCCGGCGGAACAACCTCGAAGACCGGCAGCCGGATCAGATCGTCCAGCGCAACGACGGCCCGCTCGCCACGTCGAGCGTGAACGACCATTCTGGCTTCGACGGCAGATACGCTGCTCAGGAGCGCCAGAGGGGTCGAATGAATGGCGGCGACGAACGCCTGCCTCTCAGGCTCTGCAAATATGATCGCCACCAGGGCCGATGTGTCGACCACGATCATCGGGGCAGCCCATGTTCGTCCCATTCGAGTGGATCCACCCAGTCAGGACGGTCGGGGATCGCATCGACCTGCTTCAACAATGCGATGATCTGTGCCTCCAGGTCCGGCCGTCCTTTCTCACGAAGGATGCGATCGACCGCCATCTCCACCGCTGCCGTCTTGCTCAGCCCCGTCACCGACGCCAGTCGTTCGATCTTTCGCACGACTTCGGGGTTCGCTATCTGAACGGCCATGAACGCCTCCTGATATCCATATCCACATCATCAATATACACTGGACGAGACCATGTCCAAGACGACCCGTGCCACACTCGCCCTGCAGAAGGCCGGGATCGCCTTCACGACCGCAAACTACGATTATGACCCCGGCGCGGAACGCGTGGGGCTGCAGGCCGCCGAAGCGCTGGGCGAGGCGCCGGGGCGGGTCCTCAAGACCCTGATGGCGGAGGTCGACGGGCGGCCGGTCTGTGCCGTCGTGCCGTCCGACCGCGAGGTCTCGATGAAGCGGCTGGCCGCGGCGTTCGGGGGCAAGTCGGCGCAGATGATGCGGCCGGCCGATGCCGAGCGCCTGACCGGCTATCATGTCGGCGGCATCAGCCCCTTCGGCCAGAAACGGCAGGTGCCGACCGCCTTCGAGGTGTCCGCCCTGGAGCTGCCCTATGTCTACATCAATGGCGGGCAGCGCGGGCTCCAGGTGCGAATGGCGCCCGCCGATGCCGTGCGCGCGCTGGCCGCCGTCAGCGCGGCACTCGTCGCGTGACGATCGCCGGGCGGGCGGCACGCAGCACGCGCCAGCCGAGCCAGAGGAAGACGACCAGCACGATCGCCTGGGCGATGGCGAAGGGTGGCTCGGCCTGGGTCGGCGCCAGGGCGCGGAGCGCCGGGACCTTCTGGAAAGCCTGGGCAACGGCGACGAAGACCAGGAAATATTCGCTGGCGACCGCACCCGCCGCATAGATCCGCCGCCAGTTGTCGCGCAGGCCGAAAAGGTAGAGGCCTGCCAGCGTCGGTACCAGCACTGCCAGCGCAATTACGCCGACCCCATGCGACGGCAGGAAGCCGTTGAAGGGAAATATGAAACCCGTGACGCTCGTGGCCACCGCCGTCCACAGGAAGACGCCGGTCCAGGCCGTCGCGATGCGGCCGTGCAACAGGCTGGCGATGACCGGCACGCCCGCTGCCAGGGCGATCAGGCTCAGGCCGGTATGGATGGTCGTCAGTGTGGACAGGTCCATGGGTCGCGCCCCCGCGCAATGCCGGCCCCAGCGCCGGCCGCACGACTATAGGCCTGCCTTATTGGTCGGCGCCCCGGCGATCTTCGCGCCGGCGCCCATTTGCCCAGATGGGATATTGCCGCTGGCCTGGGCCTCTGCGATCCTCGCGTCCCGTCCTGCCCAATCCCCTGCCGATCGAGGCCCCGCCATGGCGCGTATCCGCGACATCCGCATCGTCGCCCTGGAGTTCGCCGTCCCCGACGACCAGGCCTATGGCATGGCCCGCGGCCTGACCGCGCGGCGCGGCGGCGCCATCATCGTGGTCGAGACCGACGAGGGCATCGAGGGCATCGGCGAATCCTGGGGGCCGCCGCGCATCACCGCGGAGTATCTGCGGCTGGTGAAGGCCTACTTCGTCGGCACCAGCATCTTCGCCCAGCGCGGCGTCGCCCAGACGATCTTCGCCAAGCACTATCATTTCGGCATCCAGAACCAACTCGTCTCGCTGCTGAGCGGCATCGACGTCGCCTGCCACGACGCCATGGGCAAGGTGCTGGGCCTGTCGGTGGCCGACCTGATCGGCGGCCGGCAGCGCGAGCGGGTGGCGGCCTATGCCTCAGGCGGCTACTTCACGGCCACCGGCAACCACGAGACGACGCTGGCAGCCCAGCTCGAGCCGCATGTCGACCGCGGTTTCCTGGCCTTCAAGATCAAGATCGGCCGCAACCCGGCCGAGGACGAGAAGCGCGTCGCGCTGGCCCGCCGCATCATCGGCCACGACGCGCTGCTGACGGTCGATTCCAACGGCAACTACACCTTCGACGGGGTGATGGAGAGCATCCGCCGCATCGCCCCCTACGGCATCCACTGGTACGAGGAGCCGCTCGCCCCGCAGGACTGGAAGGGCTATGCCGAGCTGAAGACGCGGGCGACCGTGCCGATCGCCACCGGCGAGGCGCTCTATACCGTGTTCGACATGAAGCGGCTGATCGACGGCCGCCTGGCCGATGTTGTGCAGCCCGACCTGGCGCTGTGCGGCGGCCTGGACGTGGCGCGCACCGTCGGCATCCTGTGCGCGGCCGAGCATCTGCGCATCTCGCCGCACGTCTGGGGCACCGGCGTCGGACTGGCGGCGGCCGTCCATTTCGTGGCATCGCTGCCGAACTATCCCCATTCCGACAACGTGCCCTTCCCCACCATGGTCGAATACGACATGGGCCGGAATGCCCTCCAGAACGACATCTTCCAGGAGCCCATCCAGTTCAAGGACGGCTATCTGGAGGTGCCGAAGGGGCCGGGCCTGGGTGTCACGCTGAACCCCGAGGTGGTCGCGCGCTACACCGTCTCCTGAGGCCCTGGCCATGGATGCCGGTCCGCTGCTGGAAGTGCGCGATCTCCGCACCGGCTTCCGCACGCGCCGCGGCATGCTCCAGGCGGTGGACGGCGTCGCCTTTGCCGTCGCGCGCGGCGAGACGGTGGCGATCGTCGGCGAATCCGGCTCGGGCAAGTCGGTCACGGCCATGTCGATCCTGCGCCTCTTCGGCCGCACCGACCGGGCTTCGATCGCGGGTAGCATATTGCTGCATGGCCGCGAAGGCGGCGTGCGCGACCTGCTGACCCTGCCGGAGCCCGCCCTGCGCGACGTGCGCGGGCGGGAGATCGCCGTGATTTTCCAGGACCCGTCGGCCAGCCTGAACCCGGTCTTCACCATCGGCGAGCAGATCCGCGAGGCGATCCGCCGCCACCGCCCGGGCGACGCCGCGCGCGCCGATGCCGTCGCGGTCGAGTTGCTGCGCGACGTCGGCATCGCCGACCCGGAACGGCGCGTGGCCGCCTACCCGCACCAGCTTTCGGGCGGGATGCGCCAGCGGGTGATGATCGCCATAGCACTGGCCTGCCAGCCGCGCCTGCTGATCGCCGACGAGCCGACGACGGCGCTCGACGTCACCATCCAGGCCCAGATCATGCGCCTGCTGGCAGACCTGAAGTCCGCGCGCGGCATGGGCCTGCTGTTCATCACCCACGACCTGGCCCTGGTGGGCGAGATCGCCGACCGCGTCGTCGTCATGTATGCGGGCCAGGTGGTGGAAACCGGCGCCACGGCCGCCATCCTGGCCCGGCCGCGCCACCCCTACACCCGCGCCCTGCTGGAATGCCGGCCCGAGCGGCGCTACCGCGACGACGGGCAGCCGGACGACCGCCTGCTGCGGCCGATCGCGGGCGCTCCACCGCGGCCGACCGAGATCCCCGCCGGCTGCCGCTTCGCCCCGCGCTGCCCGATGGCCGAGGCCCGCTGCACGGCAGGCCCGGTTTCGCTCGAGCCGGTGCCCGACGACCGTTCGAGCCGCTGCCTGCGCTGGGCGGAAATGGCATGAACATGGCGGCACCGCTGATGGAGGTGAGCGACCTCGCCAAGCACTTCCCGCTGCCGCGCAAGGGCTTCGCGCCGCGCGGGGCGGTGCGGGCCGTCGACGGCATCTCCTTCCAGGTGGGTGCGGGCGAGGTGCTGGGGCTGGTGGGGGAATCCGGTTCCGGCAAGTCCACGGTCGGCCGGCTGGCCTTGCGCCTGCTCGACCCGACGCGGGGTGCCGTCCGCTTCGAGGGACGCGACATCACGCGGGATTCGCTGCGCGCGCTGCGACCGTTGCGGCGGTCGATGCAGATGGTCTTCCAGGACCCCTATGCCAGCCTGAACCCGCGGCGCAGTGTCGGCGAGGCGATCGGCGAGGTGCTGCGCCTGCACGCCATCGGCAGCCGGGCCGACCGGCGCGACCGGGCAGCCGCCCTGCTGGCCAAGGTCGGGTTGGCCTCGGCCGACCTGGGCCGGATGCCGCGCGAGTTCTCGGGCGGGCAGCGCCAGCGCATCGCGATCGCCCGGGCGCTGGCGGTCGAGCCCCGCTTCCTGGTGGCCGACGAGCCGGTTTCGGCGCTCGACGTATCGGTGCAGGCCGGCATCCTGGCCCTGCTGCGCGGTCTCCAGGCCGAGCTGAACCTCGCCATGCTGTTCATCTCGCACGACCTGTCCGTGGTCGAGGTGATGGCCGACCGGGTGATGGTGCTCTATCTGGGCCGGGTCATGGAGGTGGGGCCGACGCGCACCATATTCACCCGGCCGCGCCACCCCTACACCGCCGGCCTGCTGGCGGCCGCCCCCCGCCTGGCCGGCGCCGAGCCACCCAAGGTGGTGCTCCGCGACGAGATCCCGAGCCCGGCCAACCCGCCCAGCGGCTGTGTCTTCCGCACCCGCTGCCCCTTCGTCCTGCCGGCCTGCGCGACCGAGGTTCCCGCCCCGCGGGCGCTGGGCCCCGACCATCAGATGGCCTGCATCCGCGATGACCTCTCCTTCTGACGCGCCCGTCCTGATCGTCGGCGGCCGCGGCTTCGTCGGTTCGGCCGCCGTACGCGGGCTGCTGGCCGAGGGCCGGCCGGTCGCCGTGTTCGGCCCGGCCAGCCCGGTGCCCCTGCCCGACGGCGCACGGGAGATCGTCGGCAGCATCGAGCGGCCGGACGAGATAGCGGCTGCCCTTGCCGCCACCGGCGCCCGTCAGGTGGTGAGTTTCGCCGCCTTCTCGGCCGGTGCCGTCGGCCTTGCGCGGTCGGGCGACGGGGACCCGGAGGGCGCCTTCGCCGTCAATGTGCTGGGGTTTCGCCGGCTGCTGGAAGCCTGCGCCGAGGCCGGCGTGCGGCGGGTGGTCTGGACCAGTTCCACCGTCGTCTTCGGGGCGGCCGAGGACCCGGAAAGCCGGGTCGCCGAGGATGCGCCGCGCCGGCCGGTCCAGGTCTATGGCCTGACCAAGGTCCTGGCCGAGGATGTCGCGCGCTGGTTCGGTCGCGTGCGCGGGCTGGAGACCGTGGCCCTGCGCATTCCGCTGATGATCGGGCCGGGGCTCTGGTACGACGGCGCCGCCGCCGTGCTGAAGCGCATGATCGCAGCCGCCGCACGGGGCGAGGATTTCGCCGCCGAGGTGCCGGCCGGCCGGTTCGACGCGATGCATGTGGACGACCTGGCCCGCCTGATCGGTCGAACGCTCGATGCCCCCAAGGGCCTGGCCGACACCTACAACCTGGCCGGCTACACCACCTCCTATGGCGAGATCGCCGCCACACTGGCCGCGATCGTCCCCGGCTGGCAGGCGCCATTGACCGAGGTGCCGCCGGCCGTCTTCTATCCCTTGCAGGACCAGCGCCGGATCGAGGCCGATATCGGTCTCGATCTGGCACATGATCTGCGATCCACGCTTGCCGACATGCTGAACGAACGGACCCCCACCCCATGAGTTCGAGCCCCATGAGCTATCGCCAGCGCCTGGCCGATCTCGGCATCACCCTGCCGGCCGCCAAGAAGCCCGCCTTTGCCTATGTCCCGGTCGCCGTTCATGGCGGCCTTGCCTGGGTCTCCGGCCAGTTGCCCTGGGAAGGCGACGAGTTGATGGCGCGCGGCAAGCTGGGGGCCGAGATCGACACCGCCCGCGGGCGAGAGATCGCGCGCTGCTGCCTGTTGAACGGGCTGGCCGTGCTGGAGGCCGCCATCGGATCGCTCGACCGGGTCGAGCGCATCGTCAAGGTGACCGGCTTCGTCGCCTCGGCACCGGGATTCCTGGAGCAGCCGGCCGTAGTCGACGGCGCCTCGTCGCTGCTGGGAGAGATCTTCGGCGAGGCCGGGCGCCATGCCCGCTCGGCGGTCGGCGTCGCCGAACTGCCGCGCGGCGTGCCGGTCGAGATCGAGTTCGTTGCCGCCATTTCCGCCTGATTGGGAGGGACACGCCATGCCTGGATCGCGCCTGCGGCTGATCGCCGGATTACTCGCTACGCTTGCCGCCGCCGCACCGGCGCTGGCCGACGATTCCCTGATCTATGGCAAGACCGACCCGGCCGCCAAGGCCGGCGGCAAGATCACGGTCGGCTCGCTGATCGAGCCGCCGTCGCTCGACCCCTTCCTGCAAGGGGCCGACGCCCGCATCCGCGTCAGCGGGCTGATGTACCAGGGCCTGTTCTTCGAGGACCAGGCCGGCATCCCGCGGCCCCTTCTGGCGGCCAGCGTGACGGTGGCACCCGACGCCAAGACCTACACCTTCAAGCTGCGCGAGGGGGTCAAGTTCCACACCGGCCAGGCGATGAGCTCGGCCGACGTGAAGTACAGCTACGACTGGATGCGCGACAGCAAGAACGGCTCGCCCGGCGCCGGCGACCTGTCGTCCGTCACCTCGATCGACGCGCCCGACGCCACGACCGTCGTCTTCAACCTGTCGCGCCCCAACGCGGCCCTGCCGATGACGCTGACCAACAAGTACGGCGCGGTCGTGCCCAACGGCTATTTCGCGGCGGCCGACGCGGGCACCAAGTTCAACGAGGTCTCGGTCGGCACCGGCCCCTACAAGCTGAAGGTGTTCCGCCCGAACTCGGTCCTCGTTCTCGAGCGCAACAAGGACTACTGGCAGAAGGGCCTGCCCTACATCGACGAGGTGACGTTCGCGACGATGCCGAACAGCGCGGCCGTCGTGGTCGCCCTGCAGAACCGGCGCATCGACCTCGCCCTCTTCTCGCGGCCGCAGGATGCCGAGCAACTGAAGACGGCGCCCGGCGTCGAGGTGAAGCGCTGGCCGTCGCTGAACCAGAAGACCATCGACCTCGACGTGAAATACGCCCAGCTTAAGGACGTGCGGGTGCGCCAGGCGATCGCGCTGGCGGTCGACAAGGAAGCGGTGCTGAAGGCCTCGATCGCCGGCTACGGCACCGTCATCGGCACCATGGTCATCGGCATGCAGGACAGTTGGGGCGTGCCGATCGCCCAGCTCGCCAACCAGAAGGTCGACATCGCCAAGGCCAAGGCGCTGCTGGCCGAGGCCGGCCTGGCCGATGGCTTCGACATCGATCTGACCACCATCATCGGCTACGACTGGATGGATGCGGGTGCCGTCACCATCGCCGAGCAGCTGAAGCAGATCGGCATTCGCGTCAACATCAAGAAGATCGACCTCGGCGTCTGGATCCGCAATTTCCGGGCGCGCGAGATGGGCTTCACCTTCAACGACTGGGGCACGACGCCCGACCCCAGCCTGCTGTTCTATCGCCATTTCCGCGCCGCCCCCCAGGGTGCGGACTTCCGCAACTGGAACAACGCCAAGGCGTCCGAGCTGCTGGACCGCGGCCAGGAGGAGACCGACCCGGTCAAGCGCAAGGCGATCTATACCGAGTTCCAGAAGCTGCTGGCCGAGGACCCGGTGTCGATCATGATGTTCTCGGCCGACCTCATCACCGGCCAGCGCGACCGGCTGAAGAACTACGACCAGCACGCCACGGGCTGGTACTTCGGCCTGATCAAGGCATGGCTGGCGAACTGAGCTGACGGGCCGGGTGGCGGTGCCGCCCGGCCCTCGCCCGCCCATCCCCCGCCGCCCTGCCCCCATGTTCCGATTCCTCGCCACCCGCCTGGCCAGTGCTGCCGTCGCCGCATTGCTGTCGAGCCTGGCCGTCTTCCTGCTGATGCGCGCCGTGCCGGGCGACATCGTCGGCCAGATGCTGGGCCAGTCCGGCAACGACCGCACGGCCGAGGCAGCACTGCGCGGCTTCTTCGGCCTCGACCGGCCGCTCTGGGCGCAGTTCGGCGACTGGCTCGCCAACACCTTCACCGGCAATCTCGGCCGCAGTTGGTACCAGGGCCGGCCGGTGGCGACCCTGGTCTGGGACGCCTTCCTGGTGACGGCCGAGATCGCCGTCGCCACCCTGGTCATCGCCACCCTGATCGGCGTGCCGCTGGGCGTGCTGGCCGGCATCCGCGAGGGCACCCGCACCGATGCCGCGATCCAGGCCTTCAACCTGCTGGGCCTGTCGGCACCGGTCTTCTGGATCGGGCTGATGCTGATGGTCGGCGCCTCGGCGCTGCTGGAATGGTCGCCACCCTTCGCCTACATGCCGCCCACCGTCGACCTGGCCGAGAACATCAACATCATCATCCTGCCGGTGCTGAGCCTGTCGCTGCTCCAGGCCGCCGCCTACAGCCACTTCGTGCGCGACACGATGGTGACGGAGCTGCGCCGCGAGTATGTGCGCGCCGCCATCGCCAAGGGGTTGGCGCCGCGTCAGGTCTATTTCAAGCACGCGCTCCGCAACATCCTGATCCCGCTCGTCACCTTCATCGGGCTGATCCTGATCCAGATCCTGGGCGGGGCGGTCGTCATCGAATCGCTCTTTTCGCTGCCGGGCCTGGGCCGCCTGATCCTGTCCGGCATCCAAGGGCGCGACTATCCGGTGGTCCAGGGCGCCCTGCTCTTCGTGGTGCTGATCGCGATCGTGGTCAATTTCGCCATCGACCTGCTCTACGGCCTGATCGACCCGAGGCTGCGGTCGTGAAGGCGCTCGCGGCCTTCCTGCGCGAGCTGTTCGCCACGCCCTTGCAGATCCTCTGTGCGGTGCTGCTGACCATCTTCGCCGTGTTGATCCTGGTGCCCGGGCTGATCGCGCCGCAGTCGCCCTACGCCATCGACGTCGCCCGCGCGCTGCGGCCGCCGTCGGCCGCCCATTGGTTCGGCACCGACGATGTCGGCCGCGACCTCTTCGCCCGCGTCATCCACGGCACGCGCATCACGCTGGGGCTGGTGGCGGGCGCGCTGGCAGCATCCGCCCTGGTGGGTGGGCTGTTGGGGCTGGTCGCGGGCTACTACGGGCGGGCGGCCGACCTGGTCTTCGGCCGGTTCGTCGACATGATCCTGACCTTCCCGCCGGTGATCGCGGGCGTCGTCATCACCGGCGTGCTAGGGCCGGGCGCCCGCAACCTGATCCTGGCCCTGGCCGTGGTCTACGTGCCGATGTTCTTCCGCATCGCGCGCTCGGGCGCGCTCGCCGAGCGCCAGCGCACCTATGTCGAGGCCGCGCGCGCGCTGGGCTTCGGCGAGGCCTCGATCATGCTGCGCCAGGTGCTGCCCAACGTGCTGCCGCTGGTGCTGCTGCAATATGTCATCCTGTTCCCGCTGGCCCTCCAGATCGAGGCGGCGCTGGGCTTCCTCGGCCTCGGCGTCGCCCCGCCGACGCCGGACTGGGGCGCCATCCTGGAGCAGGGCAAGAACTTCATCTTCTCGGCCTGGTGGATGTCGCTGTGGCCGGGACTATTCCTGCTGGGATCGGCCTTCGCCGTGATGGTGCTGGGCCGCACGCTGCAGCAGCGCTTCGACCGGCGCTGAGCCGGCCGCCCCGCCCCGCCTCGTCTGTTCGCAAAGGATCGCCCACCATGCCCGTGCGCCTGGCACTCTTCGAGGACGCCTTCGATGGCGGCCGGCCGCTTCACCTGCCGGCCGCGCCGCGCGCGGTCTATGTCCGGCACGGCACGCTTACCGGCACCAGCGAGAAGACGGGCACGGTGACGCTGGCCGAGGATAGCTGCACCCTGTTCGAAGGCGAACTGGAACTGTCGGGGACCGGCGAGGCCTGGAGCTGGGAGGCGACGCCCTACGACTGGGGCCCGATGGTGACGGACGCCGAGCGGCCGCGCCTGATCGCCGCCCACGCCCTGATGATCGACCCGCGCTACCCGATCCTGATGCGCAGCGACCGGGTGGACTTCCCGCCCGGCATCGTCACGCCCAAGCACGGCCATGGCGGCCCTGGCATCCGTCGTCTGCTGCACGGCCGCCTGGTGGCCGAGATCGCCGACAAGGTGCATCGGGTGGAGCCGGGCGAAGCCTGGTTCGAGACCGGCCGCGACCCCGTGGTCGGGCGCAACGTGGCGCCGGCCAGCGCCTTCGTCCGCACCATCCTGCTGCCGACCGACTATCTGGGCCGCAGCAGCTTCCTGCCCTGGACGGCCGAGGAGGCCGACAAGCCGCGCGGCGTGCAGTACCGGATCTTCTTCGACAGCGTGGTGCGGCTCACCGCGTAGGTACCGCACAGTCCGCCTGCACCTGGCCCGACAGCCAGCGCAGGGCCGGCACGACATGGCTGGCCCAACTGGGCCAGTCATGGCGTCCGTCGTCGACGCGCAATGTGCTGCCGATGCCGAGGCGGCGCAGCGCTTGGTGAAGCTGGACCGTGCCGTCCAGGATGGCCGGGAAGTCCTGGTCGCCGGCCTGCAGCCACAGTCGCGGTGGCGTCGGGCTCGCCCCCAGGGCCGGAGCCATCAGGAAGAGGTTCCAGCGGTTGTAGCGCTGCCAGTCGAAGGGCTGCCCGAACACGCTGCCATACATGCGGACGTTGCGGGCCGCCCGCGCGGCGGGATCGTCCGGCATCGGCGGGAACAGGCTGCCAGAGAGGCTGACCGCGGCCGCATAGCGGTCGGGATGGGCGAACGCCAGCAGCAGCGCGCCATAACCGCCCATCGACAGGCCGCCCACCGCGCGGGCAAGGCGGCAGCCGCCGACCGGATGGCGCCGTTCGACGCCGTCCACCAGATCGGTCGCGAAGGCGGCATGCACCGGGCCGGCGCCGGCCGGATCGTCGACATACCAGCTGTCACCCCCCATGGGCATGACGACCGCCAGCCGTGCCACCCGACCGGCGGCGATCTCCTGGTCCATCGTGGCGGCGAGCCGCCCGACCCCGATCCAGTCCCCCTGATTGCCGCCCAACCCGTGCAGCAGATAGAGGACCGGCCACGGCCCGGTGCCGGCCGGCAGATAGAGGTTGTAGGGGATCGATCGGCCGAGCCGTGGGCTGGGCATGGACAGGTCGGTCACGACCCGCCCCGCCATGCCCGGGTCGGCAGAGGCGGGACGGGCCGGCTGAAGGAGCAGGGCCAGGCTGGCCAGTGCCCCGGCGGCCAGCCGCCCCGCCCACCTCATGGACCGTTGGCGCCGGCCAACATCGGCATGGCACCGGTGCGGGTCGAGGCCGCCGGCTGCGCCGGCTGGACCCGCGGCTTGCCTGTCCAGGGCGGGGCCTTGAACCAGGCGGTGATCCAGGCCGCCGCCGCCAGGATGGCGAAGCCGGCGAGGTTCACCAGCGCCTCCTGCGGCACGTCGCGGCCGATGCGGTCGAGGACGACGCCCAGGAACTGGGCCGCCACCATCCCGGTCAGGAACACCGCCAGCGACTGCTGGCCGACGCGGCGGATGAAGTCCACCACCGCCCCCTTGAGCCGGGCACCGCGCGGCCCAACCGCGACATAGGCGAGGTAGGCCACCGCCAGGAAGTGAACGAAGCGCAGCGGCCCCACATGGGTCTTGTCGATCGCGGGCGCCAGCCAGGCGTTCCATTCCCGTAACTCCGGCACGGTGAAGAAGCCACGATGCCAGGCGAACGGGATCGTCGCGACGACGATGACCGCCGCCGCGACGACCAGCCGTCGATCAACCACCGGCACCGGCAGCCAGCCGCGCATCCAGGCGAACCCGGCAAAGAAGACGAGCTGCCAGGCGAAGGGGTTGAAGAACCAGGTGCGATCCGACCAGGGCTCGGCCGGCAGGTCGGCCAGCCGCAGGAAGGCCAGCCCCCACACCACCAGGACCAGGCCCGCCACCGCCCCGGGACCGCCGAAGCGGGCGGCCGCCATCACCAGCGGCACCATCGCCAGGATGACCAGGTACATCGGCAGGATGTCGAAATAGTTGGGCACATAGGAGAGCCGCAGCAGGCCTTCCGTCGCCCGGGCGGTGTCGGCGAAGAAGGGCGCCAGCCCCAGGTCGTCGACATACCAGCTATTGCCGCCGGCGCGGTCGATCGCCACCAGCATGCCCAGCACCACCAGGAAGCAGGCGATATGGGCCCAATAGACCTGCCAGCAGCGATGCAGGATGCGGGCGGTGCCCTGGAGCCAGCCATGGGCGTCGAACACGCGCCCGAAGGCGACGGCCGACGCCATGCCGGAGCAGAAGACGAATATCTCGGTCGCGTCGCTGAACCCGAAGCGGGCTGGGATCCACTGCGCCCAGCCGTTGTCGGGGATATGCGCCACCAGGATGATGAACATGCCGAGGCCACGAAAGAAGTCGAGCCTGGGGTCGCGCTGCCGGGCGGCCATGGCGGTCACTGCCCGCGCCAGCGCACGACGGCGCCGACCACCAGGCCGAACAACAGGTGGCCGACCAGCGATGCCCAGGCGAGCGGGATGAAGCCGAGGAAGGCGGGCAGGCCGGCGATCAGGTGGGCCATGACGTAGAGCGCGAACACCCACAGCCCGACCCCGTAGCCCAGCGCCACCAGATACCAGGGCAGGCCGGGGAGGATTGCCCGCGCGATCGGCTGGGCCACCAGCAGGTAGCCCAGCGGGTAGAACAGGACGCCGACGACCAGGTGGATGATCTCGGCCAGGAAGCGGCTCTGCAGGCCGAACACGCTCTGCACCAGGGCAGCCGGCTCGAGCGGGCCACCGATCCATAGCGGGGTGATGGCACGCGCCCACACCTCCCACGTCACGTCGGCCGCGACGCCCGCGATCACCGCGGTGACGACGAGTGCGGAAGTGATGGTCGGAAGCACGGGGCGAGCGGCGATCGCGGTCATGGAACTTCCCCTGTTGCAGCGGCGGCGGAAGAACCCGCAGCCTGCTGGCCCGACGGGCCGGTTGCAGAGAATTTCCTGCTACGCCTTATGCTGCGATCACAAAACTCAAATATATGTGAGGACGCACGATGTAATATTCGGCCGTCTATCCATCGAATTTGCTTTGATGCCAGAACTCTACATTCCACCATCGGAATGGAAACGGGGGCATTTGTTACATTGGGAGAACTAATATTTATTCTCTTGCCGATGTAACAAACTCCATCTGGCCATCGAACTGCGCCCAACCGAAGGACCGATCGCCATGCGCCGCTCTCCTGCCATCGCCTTCCTGCTGCTCGCCCTGGCACTGCCGATCGCCGGCCCCGCGCGGTCGGATCCGGAGATGCCGCCCGTCCATCTGAATCTGGATGCCACGCGCCTGGCGATCCGCGGCTATGATCCCGTCGCCTACTTCACACAAGGCGCGCCGACGCCGGGCCGGGCCGACATCACGGCCGACCATGCCGGCGCCACCTACCGGTTTGCTTCGGCCGGAAACCGTGACGCGTTCCGGACCGATCCCGCCCGCTACCTGCCGGCCTATGGCGGCTTCTGCGCGATGGGCACGGCGCTGGGGCGCAAGGTGGATGGTGACCCGCAGCAGTGGCGGATCGTCGATGACCGGCTCTATCTCAACTACGATGCCAACGTCGCCCACCACTGGGCCCAGCATATCCCGCAGAACACCTTCGCGGCCGACGGCAAATGGCTGTTCATTCGCTCCGTGCCGGCCGGCAGCCTCGCCAACTGAGGAAGCGCCGACGATCCGCCGACTGCTGCATGGCCATTCTGCGTCGTCGCGCGTTGGATAGGTAGCCACCCGGCTTGCCCGCGTGCGACATTCGTCGCGCAAGGTGACGGTGCTGCCGCATCCACCAGGATCCACCGCCGCGACGGCGCGCCGGTCGGAACCGGAGGTTCCATGACCAGACCGGACGAACCCTTTCCCATCGTGGCCATCGGCGCATCCGCCGGCGGCATCGAGGCGCTGGAAGGGTTCTTCGGCGGGCTTCCTGCCGGCATCGGCGCTGCCTACGTCATCGTCACCCATCTGAGCCCGGAGCGTGAGAGCCTCCTGCATCAGATCGTCGGCCGCTATACCGAGATGCCGGTCCATGTCGCCACCCACGGCGCGAGGGTGGTTGCCGGCAATGTCTACGTCCTGCCGGCAAACGCCGTGCTGGGCATCGCCGACGGGTGCCTGGAGATAGAGCCCGCGCATGGGCGCTCGCGCAAGCCGATCGACGTCTTCTTCAGCGCACTCGCGATAGAACGGGAGGAGTATGCCGCCGCCGTCGTGCTGTCCGGTGGCGACGGGGACGGCAGCCTGGGGGTCAAGGCGATCAAGGAGCGCGGCGGGCTGACACTGGCCCAGACGCCCGACGGCCATGGACCGCGCCATCCCGACATGCCGCTGAGCGCGATCGCGACGGGACTGATCGACTTTGCCGTCCCGGCGGACGAGATGGGACGCAAGCTGGCCGAGTTCGCCCGCAGCCTGTCCATCGCCGCGGCCAGGACCGGGCCCGGCGACGCGGTGGCGACCGCCGACAAGGACAGGGACGACACGGCCGAGAAGGAGATCTATGCCATCCTGCGAAACCAGGTCGGACATGATTTCAGCGGCTACAAGACGAAGACCTTCGTGCGCCGCGTCCAGCGCCGGATGCAGGTGACGCAGACGCCAACGATGGAGGCCTATGTCGAGCGCCTGCAACGCGACCCGGACGAGGCGGTCGCCCTGTTCCGCGACCTCCTGATCAACGTCACCAGCTTCTTCCGCGACAACGAGGCTTTCGAGGCGCTCGACCGGCTGGTGCTGCCCCGGTTGCTGGAGGGCCGCGGGGCGGAAGACAGCGTGCGCATCTGGGTGCCGGGGTGCGCGACCGGCGAGGAAGCCTACTCGCTGGCGATCCTTCTCAGCGAGCATCTGTCCCGCCTTGCCGCCAGGCCCCGGGTGCAGATCTTCGCCACGGACATCGACGAGATGGCGTTGGCCGCGGCGCGGGCCGCGCGCTATCCCGAGGCGCTGATGGACGCCGTCTCGCCCGAGCGGCGCGCGCGCTTCTTCCACCGCGACAATGGCAGCTATGTCATCGACAAGGCGGTGCGCGAACTCTGCGTCTTCTCCGCCCACAGCATCATCCGCGACCCGCCCTTCTCGCGCCTGGACCTCGTCTCGTGCCGCAACCTGCTGATCTATTTCGGCCCGCAGGTCCAGCGGGAGGTGCTGCCGACCTTCCACTACGCGTTGCGCCCGGGTGGCTTCCTGTTCCTGGGCGTGGCCGAGAACATCGGCGAGTTCAGCGAACTGTTCCTGCCCGTCGACAAGAAGCAGCGGATCTTCCGCACCCACCCCAATCGCGTGGCGGAGGTGCGGGTGCCGAGCCTGCTGCCCGCCGTCGCCCGCGCGCGAATGGTGGGGGACATGCGCGATGCACGCGACGGCCTGAGTGGCGTGCCGCTGCGCCAGGCGGTCGACAGCCATATCGCCGAGCGGTTCGCGCCCGCCCATGTGGTCATCAACCGCGACGCGGAGATCGTCTTCTACTCGGCACGCACCGGCCGATATCTGGAAGCGGCACCCGGCCCTCCCAGCCGGCAGCTACTGACCGCGGCGCGCCGAGGCCTGCGTCTGGACCTGCGGACCCTGCTGCACGAAGCAGTGCATACCCAGCGGTCCGCGGCCCGCGACGGGGTCGCCTTCCAGGACGATGACGGCCGGGTGCAACACGCGCGGATTACCGTCGAGCCGCTGTTGACCGACGGCGACGAAGCCCGGCTCTACATCGCGGTGTTCACCGAGACCGGCATGCCGGCCGACGACACCAGCCCGGATACCGTTGCGAGCCCCGCCCTGGCCCAGGCGGACTATCTGGAATCCCAGCTACAGACCACCCGCGAGCGGCTGCAGTCGCTGATCGAGGAGTACGAGACCGCGCTGGAGGAACTGAAGGCATCCAACGAGGAACTGCTGTCGGCGAACGAGGAGCTGCAATCGACCAACGAGGAACTGGAGTCCTCCAAGGAGGAGATGCAGTCGATCAACGAGGAACTGGAGACGGTCAACACCGAGCTGGCGAGCAAGCTGGCCCAGCTCGACACCGCCAACAACGACATCCTCAATTTGCTCGAGAGCAGCCGGATCGCGACGGTGTTCATGGATCGCGACCTGTCGATCCGATCCTTCACGCCGGCCGTTACCGAGATCTTCCGCGTCCTGCCCGGCGACCGCGGCCGCCCGGTCACGGACTTTGCCGCCCGCGTCGACTTTCCCGGCATGGAGGACGACCTGAAGACGGTCCTGTCGACGGGCCAGGTGATCGAGCGTCGGATCGACCACCGGACGCTGGGCAACCACTATCTCGTCCGCATCGTGCCGTACCGGACGGCGTCCAGCCCGATCGAGGGCGTCGTCGCCACCTTCATCGACGTGACCGAACTGAAGCAGGCCCAGATCCAGCTCGAGGTGCTGATCGCCGAGTTGCAGCACCGGGTGAAGAACATGCTGACCGTGGTCATCAGCATCGCCCAGCAGACTATGAAGACGACCACGTCGTCGGCTGCCTTCAACACGGCCTTCGTCGGCCGCCTGCATTCGATGGCACGGTCCTTCGCCGTGCTGGCGGCCGAGAACTGGACCGAGGCCAGCCTCGGCGACATCGTGCGGCAGGAGATGGAGCCGTTCGCGGGCAACCGCGTCACGATCGCCGGCCCCGATGTCGGGCTGAAACCGCACCACGCGGTCTCGATCGCGATGATCCTGCACGAGCTTGCCACGAACGCCGCCAAGTACGGGGCGCTGTCGGTGGAGACGGGGCGCGTCGCCATCGCCTGGACATATGCGGCCAGGGACGATGGCGGCCACGTGTCCCTGACCTGGCAGGAGAGCGGCGGCCCGTCCGCCGCCGAGCCGCCGCAGCGGGGCTTCGGCCTGCGCCTGGTGGAACGCGAAGCGGTGTACAACCTGCGCGGCCACAGCACCGTCCGCTTCGCGCCGTCCGGGGTTGAGGCGGTCGTCGAATTCGATGCGGACCCGGCCACCGGGATATTGGCCGTCGGCCGACCGACCCCGCCCCCTAGCTGAAGGCTATTCCCGCTTCTTCGGCTGCCCGACCGTCTGCGCCAGCGCCAGCAGCAGCGAGGTGACCAGGATCATGATGGTCGAGATGGCTGCGATCGTCGGGTCGATCTGGTCGCGCAGCGCGTTGAACATGCTGCGCGTCAGGGTGGAGTTGCTGCCGCCCGACACGAAGAGCGCGACGATCACCTCGTCGAACGAGGTGAGGAAGGCCAGCACCGCGCTGGTGGCGACCGCGAAGCGGATCTGCGGCAGGGTGACCAGCACGAAGGCACGCGGGCGCGACGCGCCCAGGCTGCGCGCCACCATCTCCTGGCTCATGTCGTAGCTTTTCAGGGCCGAGGTGACGATCATCAGCACGATCGGCACGGCCAGCATCGAATGGGCCAGCACGATGCCGGCCAGGCTGTTGACCAGCTTCAACTTCACATAGGCGTAGAAAACGCCGATGCCGACCAGGATCACCGGCACGATGATCGGCGTCACCAGCAGCCCGAAGACCAGTCGACCCAGGCGCATGCGCGACAGGAACAGCCCATAGGCCGCCAGCGTGCCCATGGGCGTGGCCACCAGCATGGTGAGGAAGGCCGCCTTCAGCGAGGTCGCCGTCGCCTGCATCCATTCGGGCGAATCGAGATAGCTGCGGTACCAGCGCAGCGACCATTCGCGCGGCGGGAACTCCAGGTACTGCGAGGCCGAGAAGGACATCGGCACCACGATCAGGGTCGGCAGCACCAGGAAAGCCATGACCAGGACCGCCACCACGTAGAGCCACAGGCGAGCGCGGTGGGTGATCTGCGTCTCGGTCGCCGGACGGCTGAGCCAGCCCATGTCAGTGCCCCCCGCCGCCCAGCACCCGGTCGAGCCGGACCAGCCGCGAGGCCAGGTAGAGCAACACCAGCGTCAGCCCCAGCAGCACGACGCCGAGCGCACTCGCCGCCCCCCAGTTGAAGAACAGCTCGATGTCGGTGGCGATGCGGTTGGAGACCATGATGACCCGCCCGCCGCCCAGCACCGCCGGGGTGACGTAGAAGCCCAGGCACAGGATGAAGACGATGAGCGCGCCGCCGAACAGGCCCGGCAGCGACAAGGGCAGGAACACCTTCCAGAAGGCCGCCACCGGCCCGGCGCCAAGGTTGGCGGCCGCCTTGATATAGTCGCGGTCGATCGCGCGCATCGAGCCGTAGACCGGCAGGATCAGGAACGGCAGCATGATGTGGACCATGCCGATCAGCGTGCCGTTCAGGTTGTGGACGAGCGCCACCGGCTCGGTCCACAGGCCGAGCTTGATGCCCCACTGGTTCACCAGCCCCTGGCGCTGGAGCAGCACCAGCCAGGCGTAGGTGCGCACCAGCAGCGAGGTCCAGAACGGCAGCAGCACGCCGATCATGCACAAGTTGGCGGCCCGCCGCGGCAACTGCGCCAGGACATAGGCCAGCGGGTAGCCCAGCAGGATGCAGATGCCCGTCGTCAGGATGCTGACCTGGAACGTCGTGACGAACGTCCGGCCGTAGGACGGCTCGGCCAGCATCCGCCTGTAGTGTTCCAGGCTGAGGCTGCCGTCGTCGGCCAGGAAGGACAGCCAGAAGAGCCAGCCGACCGGCAGCACCATGGCGACCAGCACCAGCAGCAGCGCGGGCGAGCCCAGGCCGAAGAGGGCCAGCCGCTCCAGCGCGGCATCCCGGCGCAGGCCGGCCGCGTTGGGGTGGCGGGTCGGTGGCGGCGGTCATGCGTCGGCGAGGATGACGGTGTCGGCCGGGCTGAGGCCCAGCGCCACCGGTTCGCCCGGCCGCGGCGTGGCCGCGATGGCGCCCGCCGTCGCCGCCGCCCGCACCGACAAGCGGATACCGTCGGCCAGCACCGCCTGCAGCAGGATGCTGTCGCCCTGGTAGACCACCTCCTCGACCGTGCCGTCGAAGCGGTTGGCCCCCTCCTCGCCCCCGGGCGGCAGGATGCGCAGCCGTTCGGGGCGCACCATCAGCACATGGCTGGTGCCGGCGGGCGGAGCCGCCTCGGTGCGCAGCGCGCGGCCGGCATGAGCCGCGGCGCCCGCCGTCACCGTGACCGGCAGGAAGCTGGATTCGCCGATGAACTCGGCCACGAAGCGGTTGGCCGGGCGCTCGTAGATGCGCTGCGGCTGGTCGAGCTGCATGATGCCGCCGCCATTGATGACGGCGATGCGGTCCGACATGGTCAGCGCCTCGCGCTGGTCGTGGGTGACGTAGACGGTCGTCATGCCGAGCCGGTCGTGCAGCCGGCGCAGTTCGATCTGCATGCGCTCGCGCAGTTGCTTGTCGAGCGCCGACAGGGGCTCGTCCATCAAGAGGATGCGCGGCTCGAAGACGATGGCACGGGCCAGCGCCACGCGCTGCCGCTGGCCACCCGAAAGCTGGTCGATCCGCCGCTCGCCGTACCCGCCAAGCTGGACCAGATCGAGGGCGGCCTCGACCCGGCGGCCGACATCGGCCTTGGGCGTGCCGCGCAGCTTCAGCGGAAAGGCGACGTTGCCGGCCACGTTCATGTGCGGGAAAAGCGCGTAGTTCTGGAACACCATGCCGACGTCGCGCTTGTGCGGCGGCCGCCGGATGACCTCCTCCTCGCCGAACAGCAGGCTGCCGTGGTCCGGCCGGGTGAAGCCGGCCAGCACCATCAGCAGGGTGGTCTTGCCCGACCCGGACGGGCCCAGCAGGGTCAGGAACTCGCCGCTGCGGATATCGAAGTCGACATGGTCCAGCGCATGGACGCGGCCATAGGTCTTGGTGACCTGGCGGATGGTGATCGGGAGTGCCGCGCCGCGCGCCATGCTGGACCAGCCTTCGGGGTTTCACATCGGGTGGGGGAGGACGGCAAGCGCCCTCCCCCGCATCATCGGACGGCGGACCCTACTCGGTCAGCATGTTCTGGTAGGCGGCCGCCGCCTTGGCCTCGTTGGCGATGTACCATTCGAGGTTGACCGGCAGTTGCTTGGCCGCGTTGTCCGGGTGGGACGGGAGCTGCTTGGCATAGGCCGCCTCGATCGTGCCCAGCTCGTAGGCCTTCTTGTTGGTCGGGCCGTAGGTGATGTACTTGGTGAATTCGGCCTGATACTGCGGCTTGGAAATCTCGGCCAGGAACTTCATCGCCCGGTCCTTGTTGGGCGCGCCCTTGGCGATGGCGTAGCAGTCATAGTCGAGCAGACCCTGGTTGAAGGTGTAGGCCACCTTCGCCCCGTCCTTGGCGATGACGTCGAAACGGCCGTTCCAGCCGTTGATCATGTCGACCTCGCCGTCCTTCATGAGCTGCGCGTGCTGCGCGCCCGAGGACCACCAGACTGCGATGTGCGGCTTCAGCTCCTTGATCTTCTTGATCGCCCGCTCGATGCCGCCCGGCGCCGACAGGGTCTCGTACACCTTGTCCGCCGGCACGCCGTCGGCCATCAGCGCCGGCTCCAGCGAGCCCGCGACCGAGTTCCGGTAGGACCGCTTGCCGGGGAATTTCTTCACGTCCCAGAAGTCGGCCCAGCTCTGCGGGCCCTTGTCGCCGAACGTCTTGGTGTTCCAGGCCAGCACGGTCGAGAACACGTCGCCGCCGACGCAGTATTCCTGGGCGGTGCCCGGGATGAAGGACGAAGCGTCGATCACCTTGTAGTCGAGCTTTTCGAGGATGCCCTCGGCGCCGGCTCGGGCCGCACTGCCCGATCCGCTGGTGACGATGTCCCAGGTGACGGCATTGGCCCGCACCTTGAGGCGCAGGTCGGCGATGCCGGTGTAGGTCTCTTCCTTCACCTTGATGCCCATGGCGGCAGCAGCCGGCTGGAACAGGGCCTTGCTCTGCCCCGCCTGGTAGGCGCCGCCGAAGGACACGACCGTCAGGTCCTGGGCCTGGGCCGATGCCAGGGCGGCCGGTGCCAGCAATGCGGCGACGACCACCGCCGGTAGGGACTTGTTCAGCATGCGCCTCTCCCCTTGAAATGTCCGGTCCCAGCGGCCTCCCCGCCGCAAGGACTGCGACCTTGATGATCGATAGCTATTTGGACTGGACGAAAGGGCCATTTTGAAATGGCCGGCATACCATTAAGCCGCCAGGGCTATCAGGCGAGGCGGCTGACTTGGTAGGTGGATTGCTCCAGCCACTCGGGCGAAATCTCCACGCCCCAGCCGGGCTCGCTCGGGATCGTCACCTTGCCGTCGACGACGTCGAAAGGTGGATTGCGGAACAGGCGATCCTGCCAGGGATAGTAGTCCAGCCCCTCGATCGAGAATTCCAGATAGTCGCCGGCGTTCGGGATGGCGCCCAGCAGGTGCATGGTGAAGACCGTCACCATCGACAGGTTGGCGCTGTGCGGCGTGCAGGGCAGGCCGGCCGCCGCCCCCATCGCCGCCACCCGCATCGTCCGCGTCAGCCCGCCCAGGTAGCAGACGTCGGGCTGGATGATGTCGACCGCCCCCATCTCGATCATGTGGCGCCAGGTCGGGATCATGCAATCCTGCTCGCCGCCGGTGACGTCGAGCGACAGGGCGTCGCGCACCTGCTTGGTCTGCTCCAGTTCCCAGTAGGGGCACGGCTCCTCGAAATGGCAGACGCCATGGTCTTCCAGCATCCGCCCGACCTCGATGGCGCGGGCCGGGCTGAAGCCGCTGTTGCCGTCCACCAGCAGGGCCACATCGTCGCCCAGCGCCTTGCGCACCGTGGGCACGATCGCCTCGGTCCGGCCCGGCCATTCGTCGATGTCGTGGCCGCATTCCGCGCCGACGCGGAACTTGAAGGCGTCGAACCCATGGGCGTCGCGCAGGCGCAGCAGCCGGTCGGCCTCCTGCTCGGGCGTGATGTCGCGCTTCATCGACGAGGCGTAGGCGCGGATGGCGCGCGGCTTGCCGCCGATCAATTCGCACACGCTCTTGCCCTCCACCTTGCCGCGCAGGTCCCACAGCGCGGTGTCGAGCCCGGTCATGGCCCGGCGCAGGTAGGAGCCCGGGAATTTGTGCTCCTTCTCGGGGATGCGGCGCATCAGCCCGTCGATGTCGGTGGCATCCTGGCCCAGCGACCAGGGGGCGACCTGGCGGTGCATGACCAGCGAGGTGATGTCGGCATTGTAGGGCGAGACCTGGCCCCAGCCCTGGGCGCCGTCGTCGCCCGTCACACGGACGAAGCCGACGAACTCGTTGCAAAAGGTCTCGATGCTGCTGATCTTCATGGCTTGACCCGCGCCCGCCTGGGTAACCGGAAGCCGCGATCCTTTCGCCGGAATGGACGGGACAAAAGGTCCACTCTCGACCTATCGTGATACCATTCTGGATGGCCGCGGAGGATCGGCGGATGGTCAAGCGCGCGGGCGGGGCGTTGCTGCTGTCGATCGAGATCGACCATGCCTCCCCGCGACCGGTCGGGACCCAGCTCTATTCGGCGCTGCGCGAGCTCATGCTGTCGGGCGCCATCGCTGGCGGCGAGCGGCTGCCCGCGACGCGAACGCTGGCGAACGAGCTGGGCGTGTCGCGCACCACCGTCATTCACGCCTTCGACCGGCTGATCGCCGAGGGGCTGATCGAATCCCGCGTCGGCGCCGGCAGCTTCGTCAGTGGCGCCCTCAATTCCGACCGGCCGCAGCAGCCGCCCGACGCCGGCCGCAGCGGCACCAGCCGGCGCGAGCCGCGCCTGTCGCGGGCCATGGCCTGGGCGGTCGACCGCTTCGGCCCCCGTCCCCGCCTGCCCCACCAGCCAAGGCCCTTCGTCACCGCGTTGCCCGCCTTCGACGCCTTCCCGATGGCGCAGTGGGCGCGCCTGATGGCCAAGCACTGGCGGGCCGACCGCACCGAGGTGATGGGCTATGGCGAGCCGTCCGGCCATGCCGGCCTGCGCCGGGCGATCGCCGGCCACCTGCGCTCGAACCGTGGCATCCCCTGCGAAGCGGATGAAATCTTCATCGTCGGCGGCGCGCAGCAGGCGTTCCACCTGGTGGGCAGCGTGCTGCTCGACCCGGGCGACCGGGTGTGGTTCGAGAACCCAGGCGCCATCGGTGCGCGCAACAGCCTGCTCGCCTGCGGCGCCGACCTGGTGCCGGTGCCGGTCGACCGCGAGGGGCTGCGGGTCGACGACGGGCTGGCGCTGGCCCGCGACTTCCGCCTGGCCTTCGTCACGCCCTCGCACCAGCAGCCGCTGGGCCACATCATGAGCCTGGAGCGCCGCTTTGCGCTGCTGAGTGCCGCCGAGCAGGCCGGCGCCTGGATCGTCGAGGACGACTATGACGGCGAGTTCTTCTTCGGCCGCCGGCCGCTGCCGACCCTGAAGAGCGTCGACCGCACCGGCCTCGTCATCTATGTCGGCACCTTCAGCAAGTCGCTGTTCCCGTCGCTGCGGCTGGGCTTCATGCTGGTGCCGGGCGACCTGGTGGAGACGTTCCGCCGGGTGGCCGCCGCCTTCGTGCCGGGCGTGCCGTCCAGCATCCAGGCGGCCGTGGCCGAGTTCATCGACGAGGGCCATTTCGCCACCCACATCCGCCGGATGCGCCGCATCTACCAGGAGCGGCATGGCGCACTCTGCGAGGCTGCCGCCCGCCAACTGGGGGGCCTGCTGGACGTCGTGCCGACCGACAGCGGTTTGCACACGACCGGGCACCTGCCGCCGCACCTGTCGGAGCTGGCCGTCGCCGCCGCCGCCGACGCCCAGCGGATCACCGTGTCGCCGATCGCCCGCTTCTCGATCGAGCCCACGGCGGTGAACGGTCTGGTGCTGGGATTCGGCGGCGTGAAGCCACCCGCGATCCGCGCCGGGGTCGAGGTTCTGGCCCGCGTCCTGGAAGACCTGGCCCGGCCGGCACGGCGACGCGCCACCGGATGATTGGTATGGCCGAATGTCGAGATTGGACCTCGCCGGGCCGCCAATCCCGACCAATCCTGCCGCGGTGAGCGAACATGACTTCATCATCGTCGGCGCCGGCTCGGCCGGCTGCGTCCTGGCGAACCGACTGACCGCCAGCGGTCGCTTCCGCGTCCTGCTGCTGGAGGCCGGCGGCAGCGACCGGCGCTTCTGGCTGCAGGTGCCGATCGGCTACGGCAAGTCCTTCTTCAACCCGGCCGTCAACTGGATGTACCGCACCGAGCCGGACCCGGTGCTGGACGGCCGCCAGGGCTACTGGCCGCGCGGCAAGGTGCTGGGCGGGTCCAGCGCCATCAACGCCATGGTCCATATCCGGGGCCAGGCGGCCGACTTCGACGATTGGGAGGCGGCCGGCAATCCCGGCTGGGGCTGGTCCGGCGTTCTGCCCTACTTCAAGCGGTCGGAGGACAATGGCGCGGGCCCGGACGCCTGGCGGGCAACCGGCGGGCCGCTCCACATCACCGGCATCGAGCGTGAGCGGCACCCCGTCTGCGCCACCTACATCGCTGCCTGTACCGAGGCGGGCGTGCCCTACAATCCGGACTTCAACGGCGAGCGGCAGGAGGGCGCCGGGCTCTACCAGATCACGACCCGCGGGGGCCTGCGCCTGTCGGCCGCGCGCGCCTACCTGCGGCCGGCAATGGGCCGCGCCAACCTGCAGGTCGAGACCGGCGCGCACGCCACCCGCATCCTGTTCGAGGGCACGCGCGCGGTCGGTATCGAGTACCGGCAGGGCGGCACCATTCGGACAGCCCGCGCGGGGCGCGAGGTCATCCTGTCGTCGGGGTCCATCAACTCGCCGCAGCTTTTGCAACTGTCCGGCGTCGGCCCGGCCGAACTGCTGCTGGCCCATGGTATCCCCCCCGTGCTGGACCGCGCCGGGGTCGGCCGCAACCTCCAGGACCATCTCTGCATCGACCACCTGTATCGCTCCCGCGTGCCGACGCTGAACGACGAGTTGCGGCCGTGGTGGGGCAAGCTGCGGGCGGGGCTGGCGTACCTGGCGCTGCGGCGCGGGCCGCTCGCCATCAGCGTCAACCAGGGCGGCGGCTTCGTGCGCACGCGGCCCGACCTGCCGCGTCCCAACGTCCAGCTCTATTTCTCGCCGCTCAGCTACACCCGCGGGGTCCCGGGCAAGCGCGCCCTGCTGCGGCCCGACCCTTTCCCCGGGTTCCTGTTGAGCGCACAGCCTTGCCGCCCGACCAGCCGCGGCCACCTGGCGATCCGCTCGGCCGACCCGTTCCAGGCGCCGGCCATCGTGCCGAACTCGCTGGCGACCGAGCATGACCGGCGGGAACTGTTGGAAGGCACGCAGTTCCTGCGCCGCCTGGCCGCCACCCCGTCCCTGTCGGCGATCATCGCCGAGGAGATCGAGCCGGGCGTTGCGATCCAGACGGACGAAGACCTGTTCGCCGACATCCGCCGCCGCGCCTCCAGCGTGTTCCACCCGGTCAGCACCTGCCGCATGGGGCCGGACGACGGCAGCAACGTCGTCGACCACCGGCTGCGCCTGCATGGAATTTCGGCCTTGCGCGTCATCGACGCGTCGGTCTTTCCCGCGGTAACGTCGGGCAACACCAATGCGCCCACCATCATGCTGGCCGAGAAGGGCGCCGACCTAGTCCTTGCCGACACCTGACCGCCGCCCCCCCTCGCTGCCGCTAATGCCGGGAATCCCCGCCCCATGAACGCGCCCGCCTTCGACGCCGACCTGAAGCTGCACCCTTACTGGTGGGAAACGACGCCGCGGCCCGTCCTGCCGTCCGACAGCCTGCCGGCCCGTGTCGATGTGCTGGTCATCGGCTCGGGCTATACCGGGCTGGGTGCGGCCCTGGTCACCCAGCGGGCCGGGCGGTCGACGGTGGTGATCGATGCCGAGGATGCGGGCTTCGGGTGCAGCACGCGCAACGGCGGGCAGATCTCCACCAGCATCAAGCCGGGCTATGCCGCGCTGGCCAAGCGCCACGGCCCCGACCGGGCCTTCCAGGTCCTGCGCGAGGGCCACAACTCGCTGGCCTGGGCGGCCGAGCTGGTCGCGCGCGAGAAGATCGACTGCGACTTCCGCGTCGTCGGGCGCTTCCACGCCGCCCACAACCCGGCCCAGTACGATGCCCTGGTCGCCAAGTCGCGCGAGCCGCAGATGAAGGGGCTGGAGGTGCCGATGCGCCTCGTCCCCCGCGCCGAGCAGCGCAGCGAGCTTGGCACCGACGCCTACTTCGGCGGTGCCGTGTTCACCAAGCACGCCTCGGTCGACCCCGGCCGCCTGCATCAGGGCGTACTGGATCGCGTGCTGGCGGCCGGCGCCGCCGTCGTGCCGCACACCCAGGCGACCGGCATCGAGCGCGACGGCACCGGCTTCCGCGTCACCACCAGCCGCGGTGTCGTGGCAGCGCGCGATGTTGTCGTGGCCACCAATGGCTACACGAAGGGCCTGACACCCTGGCTGCAACGCCGGGTCATCCCGATCGGCAGCTACGTCATCGCCACCGAGGAACTGCCGGCCGAGACGATCCGGCGCATCTTCCCGACGGGTCGCATCGCCAGCGACAGCCGCAAGGTCGTCTACTACTACCGCCCCTCACCCGACGGCCGGCGCGTCGTCTTCGGCGGGCGCGTGTCGCATTCCGAGACCGACCCCCGGGTCAGCGGGCCGCTGCTGCGCAACGAGATGGTCCGGCTCTTCCCCGAGCTGGAGACGGCCCGGATCAGCCATTCCTGGTGCGGCTTCGTCGCCTACACCTTCGACGAGGTGATGCATTGCGGCCGGCACGACGGCATCCACTACGCCATGGGCTATTGCGGCTCTGGCGTGGGGATGGCGAACTATCTGGGCATGCGCATGGGCCAGCAGGTGCTGGGCCTGGCCGAGGGCAAGACGGCCTTCGACGACCTGCCCTTTCCGACCCGGCCGTTCTACACCGGCAACCCGTGGTTCCTGGCGCCGTCGATCCGCTGGTACCAGTGGCGCGACAGCCGGCCCGTATGACCCGGCAGCCGATGCAGGGCCACCCTACATCGGCATCCAGTCACGCTCCCAGACGATGACGTCGCCCAGCCCGCCATGGGGCAGGACGACGCGCGGGAAGAACCCCGCCTGCATCAGGTCGCGGCCGATGCCGCCCTGCCATGGCACGCCATGGTCCGTCTCGAAGCGGAAGTCGTCCAGGCCTTCGCCCGCGAAGCGGTCGACATGCTCGGCGATCAGCGTCGGCAGATCCGTGCCGTCGAGCAGCGGGCGCAGGGTGACCCGGCTGGCGACGCGGTCGATCTCGGCCGCCAGCAGCGCCCGCTCGGGCCGGTCCACCGCGGCCGCCGGCGCATCGGACACGCCGCGGGCCAGGCCCAGCGCCTCGTAGAAGACCGCCAGGAAGGGCCGCGTCACGCTGTCGGCCCAGGTGACCGCCCCCACATCCTCGGCAATGACGCGGAAATGCAGCGGGCGGGATCCGAGCTGGCCAAGGCAGTCGAACTCCGCCTCGGGGAAGCCCGGCCCACGCTCCTCGGCATAGATCATGGCGACGCCGCTGCCGGCCAGCGCCAGGATCGCCGCCTCCACCAGCACGGCCGCCACTGCCGGGTCGTCACCCGCCGTCACGGGCCCCAGCATCTCGACCAGCTTGGGCTGGCGCTGCGTCCAGGCGACACCGCCCTGGACGTGGCCGGCCGCGTCATGGACGACCAGCGCCGACAGGTCGCCAGCCTCCACCAGGTCGCGGACCAGCCCGTCGGCCTGGAACTGGCGGGGGACGGAAATGCCCATGCGCTGGCGGAAGAGCCGCGCCAGGCCCGGGACTGAAGCCCCGACAGCGGCGGCCGGCGCATCGACGAGGGCGGCCGGGGCCGGCGACGGCCCGTCACCCTCGGCCGGGATCGGGTACTGGCGGGCCTGCTCCAGCGTCAGCAGGATGCCACCATCGGGATCGAGCGACACCGACAGGCGGTCGACCAGGCGCGATGCGAGCAGGAGGCCCAGCGCGTCGAGGGCGTCCGGGTCGGACACGTCGATCGCCTGGGTGATGTTGAACCAGTGCAGCGCCTCGGTCGGCAGGCGGCAGCGCAGGCGGGCGTCGATGCGGTGCCGGCGGTCGCGCAGCTCGACGCCGAAGGACGTGCCGGGCGCGCGGGTGGCGACGAAGACGAACACCTCCTCGACCGCCTGGGCCAGGCGGGCGGCGGCCGGGGCATCCAGCCCGCAGGCGAGTGCCGCCCGCTCGACGCCGGCCTCGAGCTCGGCCGCCTGGGCGGGGTCGGCCGCCAGTATCCGCGCCAGGGCGGCGGGCGCGCGGGTCATGCCGGCACCCGGCTGGGCATCGCTGGGCGGCAATGCGGGTCGACCATGGTCATGATTCCTTATCGCTCGTCGCGGGCGGTGCGCGGGCGATCCTTAGACAGCATCCGCCGGGGGATCAATGGGGCCGTAGCGCCAGCGCGAGCAGGTGGCCGGGTGTCGGCCGCGCCGCCGCGAACCGCCAATCGCCCGGTCGCCCGGTGGAGGCCGGCGCGAAGCGCAGGGCCGGCGGGTCGAGCGTGAAGGCAAAGCGCGACAGGCCGAGCGCGATCCCGTCGCCGGTCGCCTTGATGAAGGCCTCTTTCAGCGTCCAGATGCGCAGGAACGTCTCATGCCGCCGGTCCGCCGGTGCCGCGGCCACCATCGCCGCCTCGCAGGGGGCGAACCAGCGGTGGGCCATCGCCGGCTCCACCGGCCGGCGGGCCAGGTATTCGACGTCGACGCCGATGTCATGTTTGCGCGCCACCGCACAGCAGACGAGGCCGCGCGTGTGCGAGATGTTGAAGCGCAGCCAGGGCCGGCCATGGTCGGGGTGCGGCTCCGGCCGGCCGTGCGGGCCGGTCACGAAGCGCCATTCCCGCGCCGGAATGCCGCCGGCCTCTGCCAGCATGGCGCGGGCCAGGCCGTGCGCGGCGATGAAGGTCCGGCGCTGGGCCCCGGAATGGAATCGGTCCGCGCGCGCGCGCTCTGCCGCGTCGAGGGTATCATGCCAGCCGGCGATGGTTGCCGGCGCCGCTGCCTCCGGCTCGGCCCACGCGAGCCGCACGCCAAAGTCGGCGACCAGCGCATCGACGCACGATGGCTCCCTAGCGCCGGGTGCCATGCTTGCCGGCGAGCCAGGATTGAACTATCCGGGCATCCCCGGCACGGACCTGCATGGCGATACTCTTTCGATCCCTGGTCGTTCTGCTCGTCCTCAGCGGGATCGTCGTCCTGCCACGCGCCCATGAGGCCCTCATCGTCGTCCGGGCTCCGGACGAGGCCGCCATTCTAGACTACATGATCGGGCGCGTTCCGCCGGCCGACCTTGAGGGCGCAATCGGCGGCGCCATCGCCGCCAACGACGCCGAAACCGCGCAATCCCTGCTGGACCTGGCGGACAGCCGGGGCATCGCCGTGCCGGCCGCCCTGCGCGCGGGCGTGGTGGCGATCCAGGGCTTCAACCTGGCGGCCCTGGGCAGCGAGGCATTGGGCTGCGTCGTCGACGGGGCGATCGAGAGCGAGGCCGGCCTTGCCTGCGTGCTGGCCGTCGACATGACCGGCGCCGGCGACATTCGCGATCTTGCCCGCGAGGGCAATCGCTACCTGCAAGGGCAGGACCATGACGGCTTCACGATGGCGATGGCGACGGTCGGGCTGGCCGTCACCTCGGCCACGATCCTGTCGGGGGGTGCCGCCCTTCCCGTCCGGGTCGGCGTCACGGTGCTGAAGGCGGCCAAGAAGGCGGGCAAGCTGCCGCCCGCGATCGTTCGCGAGATAGCGGATTCGGTGAAGGGGGCGATCGACGGCACCGCCCTGAAGAGCGCGCTCTCGCTGGCCGGCCGTGGCCGGCTGCGCGAGGCGGCCACGCCGCTCGGCCAGGTGCTGCGGCCCGAGCCGGTCCGCCTCGTCACCGGGATCGCCGAGAATGTCGGCGGCATCTACAAGTCTTCCGGCATCCGCGCCGTCAACAAGGGCATGTCCATGGCCGGCAAGAGCGCCGACCTGGCGAAGCTGCAAGGGCTGTCGGCCCGGTACGGGCGCAAGTTCCTGGGCGTGCTGACCTTGCTCGGGCCGGCCGTGCTGGGGATCGCCGCCTTCGTGGCCGGCATGGTGCCCTGGGTCGTCGCGGGTGCCGCTTGGCTGTTCGGCCTGGCCCTGGTTGTGGCCAGGGCCGGCTACGGGCTGGTGCGCATCCTCTCCCGCCGACGACGATAGCCCCTGCCCGTCACTGCCGCCCGGCGATCAGTTGGAAGGAACGCAGGCGCGCCGCATGGTCGTACACGTCCGACACGATCATCAGCTCGTCGGCGCCGGTCTCGGCGACCAGGCTTTCCATTCCGGCGCGGACCGTAGCCGGCGACCCGACGATGGAGCGGGCCAGCATGCGCATCGCCTGCGCCTTCTCCATCGGCGACCAGTAGCTCTCGATGTCGTCGATCGGCGGCCGGCCCAGGCCGCGGGCGCCGCGGAAGATGTTGGCGAACGCCATCTGCTGGGTGGTCGCAAGGCGTCGCGCCTCGGCATCCGTCTCGGCCGCGATGATGTTGACGCCGACCATCGCATAGGGCCGGTCGAGCTGTGCCGACGGCTTGAAGCGGGTGCGATAGAGGTGGAGCGCCGACAGCAGCAGGTCGGGCGCGAAGTGCGAGGCGAACGCGTAGGGCAGGCCCAGCTCGGCCGCCAGCATCGCGCCGAAATTGCTCGATCCGAGGATCCAGAGCGGCACTTCGGTGCCGGCCGCCGGGACCGCCTGGATGCGCTGGCCCGGCACGGCGGGGGCCAGGAACGCCTGGAGCTCGAGCACATCCTGGGGGAAGGTCTCGGCCGCTTCCGGCGGCCGGCGCAGGGCGCGCAGCGTGTGCTGGTCAGTACCGGGCGCCCGCCCCAGGCCAAGGTCGATACGGCCGGGGAAGAGTCGCGCCAATGTGCCGAACTGCTCGGCGATGACGTAAGGCGCGTGGTTGGGCAGCATGATGCCGCCGGAGCCGACCCGGATGGTGCTGGTGCCGGCCGCGATATGGGCGACGACGACCGCCGTGGCCGCACTGGCGATGCCCGGCATGTTGTGGTGCTCGGCCACCCACAGGCGCCGATAGCCCCAGCCCTCGGCATGGGCCGCCAGGTCGCGGGCATTGTCGAGCGCGCCGCGCGCGTCGGTCCCCTCGGTGATGCGGACGAGTTCGAGGATCGACAAGGGCGTCATGGCGTCTCCCGCTGCTGCCGGGTGTGTGCTGGCGCCGGCATGCTCCATTGAGCCATATGGCGGCGGGTGCCCGCGACTTTCAGGCTTGCCCGATCACATTCTGCGGCGCGGCCGGACCGAGGCGGGTAGTGCCGACATAGCCGGGGGCCGGGCTGGGCCGCCGTACCTTGGCATAGACGCGGCAATCGCGCGGCACGACCGGGTCGACGTTGGGGTGCAGCGACCAGCAGCGCAGGATGCCCTCGAACGTCATCCCCGCCTTTTCCATCACCCGGCCCGAGGCGGGGTTGTCGATGTCGCAATAGGCCCATGCGCGCCAGACCCCGGGCTGGGCCAGCGCCAGTTCGACGCAGGCCGACAGCGCCTCGGTCATTAGCCCCAGCCCCCACAGGTCGCGCCGCAGGACATAGCCGAAGACGACACTGCGGCCCTCGTCGGCGATGCGCAGGTCGATGCCGCCGGCGCACATCCGCGCGGGCGCATCGATCACATAGGTCCGGTGCGTCCCGGCTGCCCAGTTCTGCGCCAGCCAGGCGATATAGGCGCGCGTGTCGTCGATGCTGCGATGGGGTCGCCAGGTCAGGTAGCGCGAGACCTCCGGGTCGCGGCCATAGCCGGCGAAGATGGCCTCGGCGTCGGCCTCGCCCGGCCGGCGCAGGACCAGCCGGTCGGTACGGATCTCCTCCGGAAAGGCCATGGTTCAGGAGGCCATGGTTCAGTAGGAACGCGGCAGGCCCAGCACGTGCTCGCCCAGATAGGCCAGGATCAGGTTGGTCGAGATCGGGGCCACCTGGTAGAGGCGGGATTCGCGGAACTTGCGCTCGACGTCGTATTCCTCGGCGAAGCCGTAGCCGCCATGGGTCTGCACGCACATGTCGGCCGCCTGCCAGGAGGCGTCGGCCGCCAGCATCTTGGCCATGTTGGCTTCCGGCCCGCAGGGCTGGCCGGCCTCGAACATGCGAGCGGCCTTCTCCACCATCAGGGCGGCTGCCTCGCTGGCGGCATAGGCCTTGGCGATCGGGAACTGGATGCCCTGGTTCTGGCCGATCGGCCGGCCGAAGACGATGCGCTCCTTGGCATAGTCGCGGGCCTTGGCGATGAACCAGCGGGCGTCGCCGATGCATTCGGACGAGATCAGGATGCGCTCGGCGTTCATGCCGTCGAGGATGTAGCGGAAGCCCTTGCCCTCCTGCCCCAGCAGGTTCTCGGCCGGCACCTCCATGTCGTCGAAGAAGATCTCGGTCGTGCCATGGTTGAACATGGTGCGGATCGGCCGGATCGTCAGGCTCTTGCCCCGTACCTCGCGCATGTCGACCACCAGCACGGACAGCCCGTCGGTCCGCTTGGCCACCTGGTCGCGCGGCGTGGTACGGGCCAGCAGCAGCAGCAGGTCGGAATGCTCGGCGCGCGAGGTCCACACCTTCTGGCCGTTGACGACATAGCGGTCCCCGCGCCGGACGGCGGTCGTGCGCAGGCTGAGCGTGTCGGTACCGCTGGTCGGTTCGCTGACCCCGAAGGCCTGGAGCCGCAGGTCGCCGGCGGCGATCCCGGGCAGCCAACGCGCCTTCTGCTCCGGGCTGCCATGGCGCAGGATCGTGCCCATCGTGTACATCTGGGCGTGGCAGGCAGCACCGTTGCAGCCGCTGCGGTGGACCTCCTCCAGGATGGCGCCCGCGGCCGAGATGCCGAGTCCGCTGCCGCCGAATTCCTCGGGGATCAGCGCCGACAGCATGCCGGCCTCGGTCAGCGCCTGGACGAACTCGGTCGGATAGGCCCGCTCGCGATCCTTCTCGCGCCAATACTCGCCCGGGAAGCGCGCGCACAGGGCCCGCACCGCCGCGCGGATCTCCGAATGGGTTTCCTGGTTCGCGTCGTGCCCGTCCATCCGCCTGCTCCTCCGATCCTGCCTGACTGGTCCGATCCTGACTGGGCGGCAATCTAGGCAGCCCGCCCCGATAAGGAAAGGCGGCGTTGTCCGGCCGGGATGGCGCCCGGCTTTTTTGTTCGGACAATCCGCAAAGCCGCTTCGTCGGCCGATGCCGCCGCACCGGATCATTCAAATGTTGAAGGTCTCAAAGCTACTGGATATGGTACCCGGTAATCTAATTTTGGGGCGACAATCATCATGGCAGTCATCAGCTGGAACGGGGCGAGCAATCTCGACCTCAAGATTCTGGGTCAGACGTTCGACTTCCGCTCGGACGTGCTGCAGATCTCGGACCCGTCGCTGCAGGCGAACCAGTTCGACCTGGTCGAGAACGGCACTGATCTGGTGATCGTGAAGTCGCGCGACGCGACGGGTGCGCCGCTGCCGGCCGCCTCGGTCACCTATGCCTACATCCCGAACATGCTGCTGCGCCAGGTCGGCGGCACGGACAGCTCGCCGGTCAGCTCGAACATCGTGCTGTCGAACGGCGGCCAGCTCTACATCGGCGACCGGATCACCGACACGCTGACGGACGATGCCGGCAACGATGCCACTGCGCTGTCGACGCAGCTCCAGTCGGTGCAGGTGTGGGGCCTCGGTGGCGCCGACACGATCTCGACGGGTGACGGCGCGGACCGCGTCTATGGCAACACGGGTGCGGACAGCATCAGCGGTGGTGCCGGCAACGACAGCATCTATGGCGGCCAGGAGAACGACACGGTCTCCGGCGGGTCGGGCAACGACAACGTCGCCGGCGACGCCGGCAACGACCAGGTCAATGGCGGCTCGGGCAACGACATCCTGTACGGCGGCGCCGGCAACGACGTCATCGACCCGGACACCGGCAACGACACGATCTTCGCCGGCAACGGCAACGACACCGTGACGGTCGGCGACAGCGACACCGGCAACAAGCTTATCTACATGGATAAGCTGCAGGACTATGTGAACATCATCTCGACCACGGGCGACCATGTCGTCTATCTGGGCGAGAACAACGACATCGCCGAGCTCGAAGCCAACTCGGGCGACATCCAGGTGTTCGGCCAGGATGGCAACGACGAGATCTATGCCCAGAACTCCGGCTCCGACACGCTCGACGGCGGCAACGACGACGACGAGATCGCGATCCTGAATGGCTCGGTCGGCGACAAGGTGCTGATCGGCGGCTTCGGCGACGACGAGATCGACATCCAGGACACCTCGGGCGTCGCCAGCCAGCAGATCCTGCCGAACACGCAGGTCACCGTCATCGGCGGCGAAGGGGATGACACGGTCGAGTACGATCGTGGCCTGTTCATCACCGATGCCAACGACGGCGGCGACGGCGATGATCATCTGGATTTCGACGACCAGACGATCCTGACGTTGCGCGATCTGTCGATCCAGAACTTCGAGACGGTGCTGTTCAGCGACTCTGAGGATTCGGTCGTCTTCGCCGATGGCAACGTGGCCGCCGGCAAGTCGTTGGTGGTCGAGGCCCAGGATGGCGACGACTATATCGACGGCTCTCGCGAGACCAACGGTACTTTCGAGCTGTACGGCTTCTTCGGCGACGACACACTGATCGGCGGCGCCAAGAACGACACCTTGATCGGTGGCGAGGACGTGGACTACCTGGTCGGCGGCGCCGGGCAGGACCAGTTCGTGTTCGCGTATGCCGATGAGTTCGACACGCCGGACGTGCTTGGCGACTTCACGGGCACGGTCGACCAGGCGGTCTTCAACGGCAACAGCTTCGGCGGCATGTCGGCGATCGACGGCTACAAGGGCACGACCGGCGTCGGCGCCAGCGCCAACGACAACCTGTTGATCGCCACCGGCCAGGGCTATTCCCAGCTGGCGCAGTTCGACACGTTCCTGTCGGAAGGTGCCGCCGACAACAACAAGCCCGGCTTCTACATCTTCTTCAACACCAACGAGAACCGTGCGGAGATGTACTTCGACACGGACATGACGAGCACGGACGGCGCGCTCCTGATCGCGACCTTCAACAACATCACGGCGGTCAGCCAGCTCGACAAGCTGAACGAAGGCCCGACCGGCAACAACTCCGGCGACTTCGTCATCATCTGACGTTCCAGGCAGGGCATCGGCCGGCCGGACATCGTCGTCCGGCCGGCCGATGCGCCTGTTGAAATCCTTGCGTCCGCTGGCTAACCTGTTCCCCCTTTGCAATCGGGGGACGTACAAGTCATGGCGGTTATCAGCTGGAATGGGGCGAGCAATCTCGACCTGAAGATCCTTGGTCAGACGTTCGACTTCCGCTCGGACGTGCTGCAGATCTCGGACCCGTCGCTGCAGGCGAACCAGTTCGACCTGGTCGAGAACGGCACCGACCTGGTGATCGTGAAGTCGCGCGACGCGACGGGCGCGCCGCTGCCGGCCGCCTCGGTCACCTATGCCTACATCCCGAACATGCTGCTGCGCCAGGTCGGCGGCACGGACAGCTCGCCCGTCAGCTCGAACATCGTGCTGTCGAACGGCGGCCAGCTCTACATCGGCGACCGGATCACCGACACGCTGACGGACGATGCCGGCAACGACGCCACTGCGCTCTCGACGCAGCTCCAGTCGGTGCAGGTGTGGGGCCTCGGTGGCGCCGACACGATCTCCACCGGTGACGGTGCGGACCGCGTCTATGGCAACACGGGTGCGGACAGCATCAGCGGTGGCGCCGGCAACGACAGCATCTATGGCGGCCAGGAGAACGACACGGTCTCCGGCGGCGGCGGCAACGACAACGTCGCTGGCGATGCCGGCAACGACCAGGTCAATGGCGGCTCGGGCAACGACATCCTGTACGGCGGTGCGGGCAACGACGTCATCGACCCGGATACCGGCAACGACACGATCTTCGCCGGCAACGGCAACGACACGCTCACCCTCGGCGACAGCGACACCGGCAACAAGCTTGTCTACATGGATAAGCTGCAGGACTTCGTGAACATCATCTCGACCACGGGCGACCATGTCGTCTACCTGGGCGAGAACAACGACGCCACCGATCTCGAAGCCAATTCGGGCAACATCCAGGTCTTCGGCCAGGATGGCAATGACGACATCTGGGCCCAGAACTCGGGCTCGGACACCCTCGACGGCGGCAACGACAACGACTATGTCGGCATCGGTGAGGGTTCCGTCGGTGACAAGGTCCTGATCGGCGGCTTTGGCGACGACCAGCACGAGGTCGAAGAGAACTCGGGCAACGCCAGCTCCCAGATCCTGCCGAACACGCATGTCACGGTGTCGGGCGGCGAGGGCGCCGACTCGATCGGTTACGAACGCGGCCTGTTCATCACCGATGCCAACGACGGCGGCAGCGACGATGACTGGATCTACTTCAACCAGGCGACCATCCTGACGCTGCGCGACAAGTCGCTCGAGAACATCGAGACGGTGACCTTCAGCAATAGCGGCGACTATGTCGTCTTCGCCGATGGCAACAACGTCAAAGTCGTAAACGGGAACGACGGCGAGGATTACCTCAGTGCCGCCCGCGAGACCTCGGCTGGCTACACGCTGAACGGCGACAGCGGCTACGACACGCTGATCGGCGGCGCCGGCAACGACAAGCTGAATGGTGGCAGCGAGCAGGACCAGCTGACCGGCGGCGCCGGATCGGACACGTTCCAGTTCGCCGACATTTGGAACGGAAACAGCTATCGGGACGTCCTGACGGACTTCACGGGCGGCTCGGACAAGGCGACCTTCAACGGGAACCTGTTCGGCGACGTGTCGGCGATCGACGGCTACAAGGGCACGACCGGCGTCGGCTCCAGCGCCAACGACAACCTGCTGATCGCCACCGGCCAGAGCTATTCCAGCGTTGGCCAGTTCGACAGCTTCCTGTCGGAAGGGGATGCGGACAACAACAAGCCCGGCTTCTACATCTTCTTCAACTCGGACACGAACCGGGCGGAGATGTACTTCGACACGGACATGACGAGCACGGAGGGGGCGGTCCTGATCGCGACGTTCAACAACATCACGGCGGTCAGCCAGCTCGACAAGCTGAACGAAGGCCCGACCGGCCACAATTCGGGCGACTTCGTCATTCTCTAGTCGACGGCGTCGAACCGAACGCGACCGGGGCCGGGGGAGAAATCCCCCGGCCCTTTCGCATTCGGGACAAAGCGCCAGACACCTCGCCAAGGCCGGTTCCCGGCTGCGCGCCGGCGTGGCAGGATGGCGGTTCCTCACCCTAGAAGCGAGTATCCCCCAGTGGAAATCCGGAATCTCGGAACGTCGGGACTGCTGGTCTCGGTGGTCGGCCTGGGCTGCAACAATTTCGGCGGCCGCATCGACCTCGAAGCCTCCCGCAAGGTGGTCGACCGGGCGATCGACCTCGGCATCACGCTGTTCGACACGGCCGACATCTACGGCAACCGGGGCGGCTCGGAGACATGCCTCGGCGAGATCCTGGGCTCGCGCCGCAAGGACATCGTGCTGGCGACCAAGTTCGGCATGGAGATGTCCGATGACGGCGTGCTCGTCGGCGGCGCCCGGCGCTACATCATGCGCGCGGTCGAGGACAGCCTGCGCCGGCTGAAGACCGACTGGATCGACCTCTACCAGCTTCACCGGCCCGACCCGCGCACCCCGATCGAGGAGACGCTGCGCGCGCTCGACGACCTGATCCACCAGGGCAAGGTGCGCTATGTCGGCTGCTCCAACCTGCCCGGCTGGCAGGTGGCCGATGCGCAGTGGACGGCGCTGCATAATGGCATCAACGGCTTCGTGTCCTGCCAGGACGAGTACAGCCTGGTCGTACGCGGCATCGACAAGGAGCTGATCCCCGCCGCCCGGCGCTTCGGCATGGGCCTGCTGCCCTTCTTCCCGCTGGCGAGCGGCCTGCTGACCGGCAAGTACAAGCGCAATGCCGAGCTGCCGGCCGGCGCCCGCCTGACCGTCACCCAGCGCCTGGCCGACCGCTACATGACCGACGCCAACTGGGGCATCGTCCAGCAGTTGGGCGACTTCGCGGCCGCCCGCGGCCACACCATGCTCGAACTGGCCTTTAGCTGGCTCGCCCGGCGACCCCCGGTGTCGAGCGTCATCGCCGGCGCCACCAAGCCCGAGCAGCTCGACCAGAACGTGAAGGCCGTCGACTGGAACCTGACCGCCGAGGACATGGCCGAGATCGACCGCATCACCGGCCAAGCCTGATCCAGCTTCACGACAACACGGCGCCACGACAACCCGGAGGACACGCCCATGGCCGTCAAGAAGACTGCCGTAAAAAAGGCCGCCGTGAAGAAGACGGCCGCCAAGAAGGCCGCCGTCAAGAAGGCCGACGCCATCAAGGGTCCGGTCGGTCCGGCGCCCACCGCCCTGCCGCCGGCACCCGATACTTCGGGTGCCCGGTGGGAACCGGAGCGCCGCTATCCCGACCCGCTGATCGAGCAGCTTCACCCCAGCTTCGCGCGCTACCGCCTGCCGCTGGCTTCGGTCGAGCGCCTCTATACCGGCTGCCGCTGGGCCGAAGGGCCGGTGTGGTTCGGCGACGGCCGCTTCCTGCTGTGGAGCGACGTGCCCGGCAACCGCATGTACAAGTGGGAGGAGGAGACGGGTGCGGTCTCCACCTTCCGCGGGCCGTCCAACAACGCCAACGGCAACACCCGCGACCGCCAGGGCCGGCTCGTCACCTGCGAGCATGGCGGCCGGCGGGTGGTGCGGACCGAGATCGACGGCACCATCACCGTCATCGCCGACCGCTTCGACGGCAAGCGCCTGAACTCGCCCAACGACGTGGTGGTGAAGTCCGACGGCTCGATCTGGTTCACCGACCCGCCCTTCGGCATCATCAGCGACTATGAGGGTGATCGGGCGGACCCCGAGCTGCCCACCAACGTCTATCGCGTCGACGGCGTCACCGGCGAGATGACCGCGGTGGCCGAGGGTATTCTCGGGCCCAACGGCCTCTGCTTCTCGCCGGACGAGTCCATTCTCTACGTCGTCGGCTCGCGCGAGACGCCGCGCAACATCCAGGCGTTCGACGTGGTCGATGACGGCACGCGGCTGGCACGCGGCCGTGTCCACATCAATGCGGGCCCGGGCACGCCCGACGGCATGCGCTGCGACGTGGACGGCAACCTGTGGTGCGGCTGGGGCATGGGCCAGGCCGGGCTCGACGGCGTCGTCGTCTTCAACCCGGGCGGCGAGCCGATCGGCCGCATCATGCTGCCGGAGCGCTGCGCCAACGTCGCCTTCGGCGGCATCAAGCGCAACCGCCTGTTCATGACGGCCAGCAAGTCGCTCTATGCCCTCTACGTCAACGTCCAGGGGGTGAAGGGCGGCTGAGCCGCAGCCTCCTTCCCTCCTACGCCCAGGGATCGATGACGACGATCGAGCTATCCGCGGACGAAGCGCCGGCCGGCCAGGTCAATCCCTGGCTGGCCCGGTTTCGCGACCATGGACTGGAGGCGGAGTTTCGCGCCGACCACCTGCCCGACCAGCGTCGCCGCGCCATGATCGTCGTCGCCTCAGCCACCTTCGCGGGCACGCTGAACCTGGTGACCGAGTTGCCCCTTTTCCTCGCGGGCGACCGCTCGCTGGCCGGCATCGTGGCGCTGCGATGCCTGGCTTTCGCGATCGGGGTCGGCGTCTTCCTGTGGCTTCGCCGCGAACAGCGGCCGCTGTGGCTCGACATCGGCCTGGCGGCCTACGGCATGACCATCGTGCTGCTGAGCCAAGTGCTGCTGGCAACCCATCCGGGCATCGGCATCATGGGTGCGACGTCCGTCGCCTGCACGGTGGCGCTGATCTATTTCTTCGCCCCCCTGCCCTTCGCGCTGGTGGTCCTGCTGACCGCCACCATGTCGTTCGGCGGCTGGATCGCATGGGCGTGGCTGCGGGTGCCGGCACCCACGCCGGACGACGCATACCGCCTCGTGCTGTGGCTGCTGGTGCTCAATCTGGTGGGCCTGTTCGGGGTGAATGCCGGCCAGCGCACGCTCCGCGCCCTGTTCTGGAAGCAGTGTGAGCTGGAAGCCGCCACCCGCTCCCTCTCGATCCAGCGCGACCAGCTCGAACGCAGCTTCCGCCGCGAGCAGGCGACGCTCGGCCAGTATCGCCAGTTTGCCGCCCTGATCGCGCACGAGTTCCGCAACCCGCTCGCCATCGTCAAGGGCAAGGCCCAGTTGCTGCAACTGGCGGCCCGGCTGCGCGCGCCGCCCGACGCCGATGCCCTGCCGGCGATCGAGCGCGCCGTCGACCGGCTCGACACGCTCTTCAACCAGTGGCTTGCCAGCGACCAGATCGAGGATGGCGATATCCCCTTCCATATCGAGACGGTATCGGTCGCCGGCCTGATGCAGCAGGTGCTCGACACCGCCCTGCCCTCGGCCCGCCACCCGCTGGCGCTGGCTCCGGTCGACCATCGCCTGGCGGTGCAGGGTGACGAGACCCTGCTGCGGCTGGCCGTGCTGAATCTGGTCGACAACGCGGTCAAGTATTCCCCGGCCGGCGGCGCCATCGACATGGCGGTGACTGCCGAGGACGGGTCGGTGACGATCACGGTGCACGACCACGGCATCGGCATCGACGCCCGCCATGTGGCGCGCGTCTTCGACAAGAACTTCCGCGTCCGGCCGGAGAGCGACATTCCCGGCTCGGGCCTCGGCCTCTTCCTCGTGCGCCGGATCGCCGACCTCCATGGCGGCAACGTCACCGTCGAGACGGCGCCCGGGGCCGGTAGCCGGTTCCGGCTGTCCCTGCCTGCCGCCGCCCCCGCGTGACCGCAGCGGCCGCCAGCCCCCCGCGCCTGTCCGTCCTGGTGGTCGAGGACGAGCACGAGCTGAATGCCACCATCGTGTCCTACCTCAACCTGTCCGGGTTCGCGGCGTCGGGCGTCGGCAGCCGAAGCGCCGCCGACGCCTGGCTCGGCGCCCATCGCTGCGACCTGGCCGTGCTCGATCTCGGCCTGCCGGACGGCGACGGCCTCGACCTTGCCCGGGTGCTCAGCGATGGCGACCGCTGCGGGGTGGTGCTGATGACCGCGCGCGGCCGGCTCGACGACCGGCTGCAGGGCTATCAGGCCGGCGCCGTCCAGTACCTGGTGAAGCCGGTCGACCTGCGCGAGCTGGTGGCGGTGCTGGGCGCCGTCGGCCGGCAGCGCGGCCAGGACGCGGTTGCCGGCTGGATGCTGGACGCACTTGCCTGGCGGCTGGTCGCGCCCGGCGGCCGGGACGTCGCCCTGACGCGCTCGGAACTGGCCTTCCTGGCCGCGCTGGCGGAGCGGCCGGGCCAGGCGGTCGGCCGCGCCGCCATCATCGAACGCCTCGGCGTCCCGGCCGACAGCTACGACCCGCGGCGCATGGAGATCATGGTCCGCCGGCTGCGGGCCAAGGTCGATGCCAGGACCGGCGGCACCCTGCCCGTCGAAACCGTGCACGCCGTCGGCTACGCCTTTACCGCGCCCATCCGGCGGACCTGAACGTCCCGCCACCCGACTGTCGGATTTCGTCGAATCCGGTCGCAACCGGTTCGTTGTCGCCGCTCGGGCGCTCGATACCATCCCCCTAGACGCAGGGAAGCCGGATGCTTCCGCCGCAGGAGGATGCCCGACCGTGCCGGACAGCAGCAGCGACCGAGCGAACCCGTACCAGGCCGCCGATCTCGTCGTCATCGATGCCACGCTGGCCGACTGGCCCATGCTCGCGGCAGCCGCCCCGGATGGCGCCCGCGTCCTGGTCATCGAGCCGTGCCAGGACGGGTTCAGCCGCCTTGCCGACCATCTGGCGGTCAACGGCCCGGCCGGCGCGGTCCATGTCCTGGGCCACGGCGCCCCCGGACTGGCGATGCTGGGTACCGGCCGGCTGTCGACCGCAACGCTGGATCGCTACGCCCCCACCTTGTCCGGCATCGGCGGCAGCTTGGCCCCCGGCGGCGCGATCCTGTTCTATGCCTGCGCGCTGGCGGGATCGGACGAAGGTGCCGCGCTGATCGACAGCGTGGCCGATATCGCCGGCGTGGCCGTCGCCGCATCGATCGACCGCACCGGCGCCGGCGGCAACTGGCGCCTCGACTATCGCGCAGGAACGGTCGAAGCCTCGGTCATCGCAGCCGATGCCTATCCGCACGCGCTGGCGGAAATCGCCGGCTCGACCTACACGGCGACCACGGCCACCGGCGAACTCATCATCGCCGGTGGCGGCGGCGGCGGCGGCGGCGGCCAGGGATCCTTCACCAATGCCGGGGCCGGCGGCGCCGGGGGCGGTGGCGACGACCTCGTCACCGGCTCGGCGGGTGACGACGTCATCTTCGGCGATGGGGCCGGCGGCGGCGGCGGCGCCTTCCTCACCTTCGACGCCACCCTGGTGACGCCGGGCGGGGTCGGCGGCGGCGGGGCCGACACGCTGCTCGGCGGCGGCGGCAACGACATCATCTTCGGCGATGGCCTGGGCGGCGGGCATAGCAAGCTATCTGTTGCTGATACCGTGGTCGGCGGAGAAACGACCGATGCCGGCGGCGGCGGATTCGGCGGCGGCGGCGGTGGCGGCGGCAATGCCGGGCAGAACGGCAGCGGCGTCAGCTTCAACGGCGGCACGGGCGGCAGCGGCAGCCTCGGCGCCGGCGGCGGCGGCGGCGGCGGCACCTACAATCCGACATGGATGCTGGTACCCGGCGTGGGCGGCAGCAGCGGCGGCATCGGTGGGTCGGGCGGGACAGACGCCGTGCTGGCTGACGGTGGTGCGGGTGGTGGAGGCGATGGAACCGCTGTACCCGGCACCGGCGGCGTCGACGGCTTCCCCGACCCAGGCTATGGCGGCGGCGGTGGCGGTGGCGGCGCCGGGTTGGGCTCCGGCGGTGCCGGCGGGGCTGGCGGCAGTGCCAACGAATCCACCTCGGCCACGGCCGGTGCTGCCGGTGACGAGAACTTCCATGTCGTCACCGATCCGGACGTGCTCGCCTTCCTCATCGGCGTCATGCAGGGCATCGGCGTCGACAACATGCTCAGCCTGATCTCCGGCGAAGGTTTCGCCGCCCTCGGCAGTGGCGCGGACGTGATCGACGGCGGCGGCGGCTCGGACGATCTGGTCGGCATGGGCGGCGCCGACACCTTCGTCTTCGAGCTGGAGGACGCCGGCGCCGACGATACCGACCGAGTATGGGACTTCTCCGGCGACGCCCTGGCATTGACGGTCGGCGGCATTCGCATCGACGACGATACGCGCGACCAGGTGTTGGACGGCCAGACAGCCGATGGGGACGACCGCAGCATCGTCCATAGCGACGGCACCGCCCACCAGGTCACCATCACCCTCAAGGGTATCGGCCGCGATCTGACCGCAGCCGACTTCGCCGGGGCAGCGTCAGCCGGTACGAAGCCCGCCAACCGGGACCCGACTGGCACCGCCGACGCCTACGAGGTGGTGACGGGCGGCGTATTGCGGGTCGGTGGACCGGGCCTGCTCACCAACGACCGGGACGCCGATGGGGATGGCCTGCAGGTCCAGGGCATCCTGTCGAAGCCGGCCAATGGCGCGCTCGAATGGAATGCGGAAGGTGGCTTCACCTACACCCCCGAGCCGGGCTTCACGGGCACCGACGGCTTCACCTACGCGCTGAGCGACGGGCGGTTCGGCACGACCGCCGTGCGGGTGACGCTGACGGTCGCTCCCCGCGCCGAGCCGGACGATGACCCCGATGGGGATTGGCCGCGACCCTTCGTCGTGACCGGCGGTCCCGGCAACGAGCGGCTGTCCGGAACCTATCTGCCGGACTCGATCCAGGGCATGGATGGCAGCGACACGATCACCGGCGACGGCGGACGCGACCAGTTGAACGGCAATGCCGGCGACGACCTGGTGATGGGCGATGGCGACGAGGATGTCGTCTGGGGCGGCCTGGGCCGCGACCGCGTCCTGGGCGGGCCCGGCAACGACTGGGTGCTGGGCGACCGCGGCGACGACACCGTGCAGGGTGGCCAGGGCAATGACCACGCCTGGGGCGGCCAGGGTGACGACATCGTCCTGGGCGAACGCGGCCGCGACGTGCTCGATGGCGGCCAAGGGGATGACACGCTGGCGGGCGGTGCCGACGACGACCTGCTGCGGGGCGGCGCCGGCAACGACTGCTTCGTCTATCGCGCGGGCGACGGCCTCGACCGCATCCTGGATTTCGACGCGGCCGGCGGCGACGTGATACGGCTGGAGGTCGGGCCCGGCGGGCTGCTGGACGGTGTGCCGATCGGCGGCTTCGACGACATCGCCGACCGCCTGTTCGACATCCCTGGCGGGGTCCTGCTGTCTCTCGACGGCCAGGGTATCGTGATCGAGGGGGTGACCCGGGCCCAGCTCTCGGCGGCGGACTTCCTGGTGGTGTGACGGCCGCCGGGGCGGCCGTCCCTACCCACGTTCCGTTTGGACCGGACTAGCCCCAGAGCGACGGCGAGGCCGGATAGACGATGCTGCCCTCGTAGCGCAGGCCGCCCTCGCGGTCCTGCGCCATCAGCAAGGGCGCATCCAGGTCGACGAACTCCGCCCCCTGGCCCACCAGCACGCCCGGCGCCATGGCCAGCGACGTGCCCACCATGCAGCCGACCATGATGCCGTAGCCGGCGGCGCGTGCCGCCTTGGCCAGTTCCAGGGCCTCGGTCAGGCCGCCGGTCTTGTCCAGCTTGATGTTCACCAGGTCGTACTTGCCGGCCAGCTTGGGCAGCGAGTGACGGTCGTGGCAGGCCTCGTCGGCGCAGACCGGGATCGGCCGGGCGATGCGGGCGAGCGGCCCGTCGCGATCGGCGTGCAGCGGCTGCTCGATCATCACCACGCCGAGTGCGGCCAGCTTGGGCGCGTATTCGGGGAAGTGCGCCTCGGTCCAGCCCTCGTTCGCGTCGACGATCAGGCGGCTGGAAGGGGCATTGGCACGGATCGCCTCGACCCGCGGCAGGTCGCCCTCGCCCGTCAGCTTGATCTTCAGCAGCGGGCGGTGGCTGTTGGCCGCCGCCGCCCGGCCCATGTTCTCGGGCGTGTCCAAGCTCAACGTGTAGGCCGTGGTCAGCGGCCCCGGCGCCTTATCCAGCCCCGCCAGGCGCCAGACCGGCTGGCCCGAGCGCTTGGCCTCCAGGTCCCAGAAGGCGCAGTCGACGGCGTTGCGGGCAGCACCGGCCGGCAGCAGCGACTGGATCGCATGCCGGTCGGCCCCGCCGCGCACAGCTTCGGCCACCCCTTCGATCTGCGCGATCACGCTGTCGACGCTCTCGCCATAGCGCGCATAGGGCACGCACTCGCCGCGGCCGCGATGGCCGCCGTCATGGATCTCGACGACGACGACCTCCGCATGGGTGCGGCTGCCGCGGGAGATGGTGAAGACCTGCGCCAGCTTGAAGAGCTCGCGGCTGATCGAAAGGGTGGCCATTTCCGCTTGCTTCCAGCCTTAGTTCAGCACGTCCGCGATGGCGGCGACCCCGGTGCGCACCGGATCGACCGCGGGCATGCCGAACTTGTCCGCCGTTTCCTTCAGGTAGCGCTCGGCCGCCGCCGCATCGAGTGCCGAGGTGTTGATCGCCAGCCCGATCACCTTGCAGTTCGGGTTGGTCAGGCGACCCATCTCCTCGTTGACGCGGATGCACTCTGCCAGGTCGGGCAGCGCATAGGTCGGCAGGCCGCGCATGTGCTTGCGCGTCGGCTCGTGGCACATGACGAGCGCGTCGGCGGCCGAGCCATGCAACAGGCCCAGGCTGACGCCGGCATAGGAGGCGTGGAACAGCGAGCCCTGGCCCTCGATGATGTCCCAATGGTCATCGTCGTTGGCCGGGCACAGCCACTCGACCGAGCCCGAGATGAAGTCCGACACGATGGCATCGACCGCGATGCCCGAGCCGGCGATGAAGATGCCGGTCTGGCCGGTCGCCCGGAAATCGGCCTTCTTGCCGCGTGCGCGCAGCTCCTTCTCGATGGCGAGTGCGGTGAACATCTTGCCGATCGAGCAGTCGGTGCCGACCGCCAGCAGGCGCTTGCCGGAGCGCTTCTTGCCGTCGGCCACGTCGAAGGACTGGGTCGGATGGCGGACGTCGAGCAGGATGCGGCCGTTGCGCTTGGCAGCCGCGGCCAGCTCGGGGATGTCGGCCAGGCGCTTGTGCAGGCCGCTCGCCACGTCCATGCCGAGGTCGAGCGCCTTCTCGAGGCTGGCGACCCAGCTATCGGGGATCTTGCCGCCGCGATTGGCGACGCCGACGATGACGGTGCCGACGCCGGCCTTGGCGGCCTCCTCGATCGACATGTCGGGGATCTTCAGGTCGGCCTTGCAGCCGGGCAGCCGGAACTGCCCGACACACCAGTCGCGGCGCCAGTACACGACGCCGTCGGCCACCTTCGCCGCGAGCTGGTCGTGCGAGTCGCCGATGAACATGAGGTAGGGCGTACGGAGGGC